>CALMPF010000035.1 GCA_937871505.1 uncultured Planctomycetia bacterium
CCGAGTGTCGCGGGGCCGCCTGGGCTATGGAAGACGGGGTTGGCGGAACGGACACAGGATGTTGTAACCAAGACCGCGTTCGGGACTCCGATGTGCGTCTTGACGCCCACAATCTGCCGGGCGATTTCCACGCCGACCTTGTGGTCAGCGCGGTATCGCTTGCATTCCACGAGCCAGGAAGTCCGAAGCCCAGAAGGGTCGGTGGTTAGCCCGAGGATATCGTAGCCGCCATCACGGGTAGGCGGAGTAACGCTGACCTTCCAGCCGAAGCCCGCGAGAAGCTCCGCCACCACGGCCTCAAAGAGAACGGGATCCAGATCCCGGAGTTGCTCCGGGATCGTTGCGCAGCTCGCGATCGCCTCTTTAGCGTCCATTCGTGGTGTTGCGAACGCTTGAATTGAGCCGAGCCGCGAAGCGGCTTCGGCTTGAGTGAATTGTTAGGCCTTGTGGTCATAAGGCCCGGCGACGGTTTTCCCAAGCCGCGCTTGGAACAGGTCATTGATAGCGCAGCTCGGATTGAGGCTGCTGAGCAATGGCCAAGGATCTTCGTCTAGTGGTGCTGCGCCGGCCCATGAGGCTGGATATCCCATTTCTTGAACTGCATCAGCAAATGTCTTTCCGGAAGTCTGGAACGCTTCTTGAGTGAAGTACCACTGGGGATCGACGATTGTGCGGAACTTCACGTAGCAGTCGTAGACGACCTGAGTCACCGAGGTGAGATATGAGTCACATGCGCCCACCGCGTCAATCAACTGCTCGGAGCGTGGATGAACTAGAACGTGAGTTGGCGCAGTTCCGTCGAATTGCGCAGCAAGGTACTGCCGGAGATGTGCGTGACCCACTTGGCCAATCGGGTTCTCTCCGGTCTTCTGTGACTTGTTTCTGAAGTCGACAAAGTGCGGAGCAAGCGCGTCATGCTTAAGAGCTTCCTGGGCGGTGATATACCAGTCCTTGAACCCATCTACTTCGTGCAGGCAGGCTTGAAGTGCAAAAGTCACACTGCGTGCCGCAGAGACGAACGCGCTGAAGCAGTACTCGGATTCCTGCGAGTGGCGGGAGGTCTTTGAAAGAAGATCGAAGAAATACTCGGCCTCTCTCAGCTTTTCCTCTACCAGTCCGAAGGAGCGTGTCATACAAGGCCTAACAGGTGATTGTGCGGAATTCCGTATAACCGGCAACCGGGGCATGTTATCCCGTTTCCGGATAACTTGGCTCGGTGGTCGGATTATGCAGTCGAAGTCCCACATGCCGCCCTTGGCGGAGGCGATCCTGGCTGCCGCTGGCGAGCGAGTGGTCAAGGCTACCCAGCCGAGAGGAAGCCCCATCAGTCGGGCCATTGGAGTGATGTCGACATGCGCGGTCGGCAGGCCTTGCCTCGTCGCGTCGGCCCTTCCCTCCGGTGGGTTCGGTCGCCCCGTTTGCGGAGCACGCCCGTGAGGCGGGGCGACTCCGAGTTATCAGACATCACGCGCGTCGGAGGCCGTACAACGGCCGACGATCGCGTGGGAAGCCGAGGGGGACGAGGGATCGCGATGTCCCCGGCGGCTTCATGGCGGCGTGCTGCATTTCGCTTCGGTTCGCCGATTGCGTCGAATCATGAGGTAGGGTCTTCCGCCATGGCCCTTCGGGACGAGTTCACTGCCGGGCACGGAAAAGGTGTCAGGATTCATTCATCGGCCGGGCGTCCTGCCCCCCCTCCTCTTCCACGGGCGCGATCGCCGGTGGGCCCTCCCGCGCCCGAAGAGCGGGTGGTGCTTGAAGCCACAACGCCACCTCGGCCTCTGCGGCGACGGCCGGAAGCGGCGTTCTGCGGCGCCAGATCTCGCAGAGCACCCACTTCCGACCGCCTCGCGATCAAGCCAGGCGGCGCCGTGGCCTTCACGTCCCGCACTCGCGGCCCGCAGAGCGCCTGCCGCGATCCGACGCGGGACAACGCATCCTGACACCTTTTCCGACCCGAAGAGGACTGAGAAGATTTGCTTGCATCGACGGCGCATCGCCGCGATCCTCCCCGCGGGAGGAAACCTCGATGATCACCACGGGAATGCTCGATGCGTGTGCGGCGGCGTGGATGGCTGCGGCGATCGCCTGTCCGCCGATGCCGGAGTATCTCATCTCGGGCGCGGAGCACGACGCGCTGGCGGCGCTGGCGTGGGAGATGGGGGCGGCCGGAGTCGATCCGGCGTGGGTCGAGGTCTTCCTGCGGGCCAATGGGCTGGGCGGTCGTGACGACGACGGCAACGGGGACGACGGCAAGCAGGACGACGACAACGGGCGCGACAACCGCGACGACGGCAACGGGCGCGGTGACGGCGGCGTCGCGGGAGGGATCGATCCGGGCGTCTTCGGAATGTGGTCAGCGCCGATCGCGTGGCCGGTGATCGCCATCCATGGCGCGGTGATGCCGGACGGGCGCGTGCTTCACTACTCCTATCCGGATGCGACGCCGGGATCGCGGGCGCGGCTCTGGAACCCCTCCACCGGCACCTTCGCGCAGGTCAACGTCTCGACGGACATCTTCTGCTCGGGGCTCTCGCATCTGGAGGACGGCACGCTCTATGTGACCGGCGGCAACGACTACGCCTGCCAGTTCCAGGGGCGCGACGTCACCTTCACGTTCGACGGCACGAGCCAGCAGTGGACGCCGCGCGACGCGATGGCGACGCGGCGCTGGTACCCGAGCAACGTCACGCTCGGCGACGGCAGCGTCATCGTCGTCAGCGGGCTCGACCAAGGGTGCGGCCTCACCGAGATCATGGAGCGCTACGTGCCCGGCGAGGGAATCGCGGTCGTTCCGATCGGCGAAGAGCTGCTCGATCTCTATCCGCGGCTGCACGTCCTCGGCGACGGCCGCGTCGCGCACGTCGGCCCCGAGGCGTGGGCGCGCACCTTCGACTTCGACAAGGGGTGGGTGTTCTACGGATGGCAGTCGCAGGCGTGCTATCGCTATGCGGGAGGAAGCGTGCTCCTGCCGGGCACCACCGACGAGATCCTCGTCTTCGGGGGTTCCTGCGGACCCGCCGTCAAGACGGCGGAGCGGATCGATCTCTCGGCGGGCAATCCGCAGTGGCAGCCGCGCGCCTCGATGCACCACGCGCGGGCGCATCTCAATCCGGTCATCCTCCCGGACGGGACGATCTTCGCCGTGGGCGGAGGCACCGACGGTCTCTACGGAAGCCCGGTTCTCGTGCCCGAGCTCTACCGCCCCGAGACGAACACATGGACCGTCCTTCCGCCGCACGTCTATCCGCGGATGTACCACTCGACGGCGATGCTCCTGCCCGACGGCCGCGTGATCGTGGCCGGGCAGGACAGCGGCGCGAGCGCGTACTTCGGCGAGCTCTACTCGCCCGCGTACCTCTTCCGCGGCGCCCGGCCGGAGATCGTGACGGCGCCGACGAGCGTCGTTCACGGGCAGACCTTCGGGATCTCGGTGCACGCGCCGGGAGGCCTTCCCATCGCGACGATGGCGCTGGTGCGGCTTGGCACGACGACCCACTCGGTGAACTTCGACCAGCGCCTCCTCAGACTTGACTTCGCAGAGCTGCCGACGGTGCCGCCCATCGGGACCGCCTTCGCCGTCGCGGCGCCCTCCTCGCCCAACGCGGCGCCCCCGGGGCACTACATGCTCTTCGCCCTCGATGCCGACGGCGTCCCCTCCGCGGCCCGGATCATCCAGGTGAGGCGCGGCGTGGTCGGCGACCTCAACGGCGACGGCACCGTGAACGGTGCAGACCTCGGCGTGCTCCTCGGCAACTGGGGCCCCGGGGCCACGCTCGGCGACCTCGACGGCGACGGAGATGTGGATGGGGCAGACCTGGGCCTGCTCCTCGGGGCGTGGACGTGAGGACTCGTCAGTCCAGCGTCGGATCGGGCCTTGCGACGGTCGTCCTCGTCGCGGTCGCGGCTGTGGCTGCGAGCGTGACCAGTTCCTCAGTCGCGTCGCATTGCCTCACGCTCTGAGCCGGAACGGTCGGTGCTCCCTTCGCCGAAGCCCGAGCGCTCGGGGGCCGAAGCTGGGACCGAGAGCGTCGACCGAGACCACCGGCTGAAACTGGTGACTGAAGCCCGGGGGTTGAAGCCGGGGGACTGAAGCCGGGGGACTGAAGCCGGGGGCTGAAGCCCGGGGGTTGAAGCCCGGGGGTTGAAGCCCGGGGGCTGAAGCCGGCAGACTGCGACCGCGGGGCTCCGACCGGAGACTGAATCCGCGGGCACAGGGGAATGCGAGCACGGGACACCGGGGAGTGGGTGGTGGGTGGTGGGCACGGGACGTCGGCGGCGTCGGACCGAGAGAGCGCGTTCGTATACTCGCGGCCTTCGCGACCGCGCGCCGCGCGTCCCGCCCCACTGACGGCGACGCGGCACGCCGAAGGCACCCATCCGCCCGCACCCGCCAGTTCCTGACGCGACCTGCGCGCCCCGCGCAGCCATCGGTCCTCCCTCTCTCCAATGGCCCTCTTCTTCAAGTCCCGCTCCGGCGGCAAGGCCTCGGCGCCAGCCGCCGACGTCACTCGTCCGGCGCCATCGACGTCGACCGGGAGCGAGCACGCCGACCTCGGCGTGGCGCTTCCGGTCGATCCCGCCCACGAGGCGCGGATCAGCCTCGTCGGCACGGAGCTTCTCGAGAGCGCCCGCGCCAACCGCTCGGGGATGATGTCGAGGCAGTTCTGGTCGGACAAGCTCATGGACTGGTCGATGAAGGACGAAGCCTTCAAGGTCCAGCTCTTCCGCTTCGTCGACGCCTTCCCGATGCTGCGAACGCCGGAGCAGATCCACGAGCACCTCGTCGACTATCTCACCCAGCCAGGCGTGACGCCGCCGCCGGGGCTGGATCTCGGCCTGCGCGTCGGCGGCCTCGCCAAGGGGCTTCTTGCGCGGACGATGTCGGGGCAGATCACGGGGATGGCGGAGAAGTTCATCGCGGGCACCGATGCGCGCAGCGCCCTCCCCAAGCTCCGCGCCCTCTGGAAGGAAGGGCTCGCGTTCTCCGTCGATCTGCTCGGGGAGGCGTGCGTCAGCGACGAGGAGGCCCTCGCCTACCGCGCGAAGTACCTCGACCTGGTCGAGAACCTCCCCGCCGAAGTGGCGACGTGGTCCCCGAATCCGCGGCTCGAACGGGATCACATCGGGCCGATCCCGCGCTGCAACGTCTCGATCAAGATCTCCTCGCTCCACGCCCGGACCGATCCGATCGACACGGAGGGATCGATCCGCGGGCTGATGGAGGGACTGCGTCCGATTCTGGAGGCGGCGCAGCGGCGCGGGGTGCTCGTCAACTTCGACATGGAGCAGTCCGCGCTGAAGGACCTCACACTCGAGCTCTTCATGCGCTGCTGCGAGGCGATCCCCTTCGAGGCGGGGCTGGCGATGCAGGCGTACCTGCGCAGCGGCGACGATGACGCCCGGCGAGTCGTCGACTGGGCGAAGCGGACGGGGCGAGCCGTCACCGTCCGCCTGGTCAAGGGCGCCTATTGGGACTACGAGACGATCCTCGCCGAGCAGCAGGGCTGGCCGGTTCCGGTCTGGGGACGGAAGCGCGACACCGATGCCTGCTTCGAGCGCATGGCTTCGATCTTCATCGGGGCGATGCCCCGCCGCGCCGGCGAGGGCGGCGTGAAGCTCGCGCTCGGATCGCACAACGCGCGGTCGATCGCCCACGCGCTCGCCGAGCTCGACCGGCATGGCCTGCCGACTGCGGCGATCGAGCTTCAGATGCTTCACGGCATGGCCGACCAGCTCAAGGCCGCCGCCGCGGAGCGCGGATTGCGCGTGCGCGAGTACGTCCCCGTCGGCGAGATGATCCCGGGGATGGCGTATCTCGTGCGGCGGCTCTTGGAGAACACCAGCAACGAGAGCTGGCTCAAGGCGGGGTTCCTCGACAACGCCGCGCCGGAGGCGCTCCTTGCCTCGCCGCACCGGCGCCACGCGGTCGATCCTGCGGTCGAGCGGATCGCCCGCGCCCCGGAGCGCCACGCCCTCTCGCCCGCCGTGCCAGGCGTGGGCGACGGGCGGCCCTTCTTCACCGAGCCGATGCGCGACTTCTCCGTCGCTGCGGTGCGGAAGCGCTTCGCCGAGGCCGTTCGCGGCGCGTCCGTGCCGGTGGTCGCCAACGACGGGACCGCCGACGCGGCGAACCAGGCGATCGAGTCGCTGCATCGCTTCTTCCCCAGGTGGCGCGACACCGACCCGCGGGAACGGGCCGCGGTCCTCGTTCGCGCTGCGGCGATCATGCGCGACCGCCGCGACGAGCTCTCGGGCGTGGTCATCCGCGAGTCCGGCAAGCCGTGGCGCGAGGCGGATGCGGACGTCTGCGAGGCGATCGACTTCTGCGAGTACTACGCCCGCATGGCGGTGCCGCTCTTCGAACCGGAGCGTCTCGGCCGCTTCGTCGGCGAGCTCGACGAGCAGTGGTATCAGCCCCGCGGGGTCGCTGCGGTGATCGCCCCCTGGAACTTCCCGCTGGCGATCTGCGCGGGGATGACCGTCGCGGCGCTGGTCTGCGGCAACACCGTCGCGGTGAAGCCCGCGGAGCAGACACCGGGGATCGCTCGGCGCTTCGTCGAGATCCTGCTCGAGGCGGGCACGCCGCGCGACGCGATCGCCTTCCTCGCCGGGCCGGGCGAGACGGTCGGCGCCGCCCTGGTGCGGCATCCGCGAACGGCGCTGATCGCCTTCACCGGCAGCATGGCGGTCGGTCTGGACATCATCGAGGCGGCAGGCCGCACCGATCCGCGCCGGCAGTCGGAGGTGAAGAAGGTGATCTGCGAGATGGGCGGGAAGAACGCCATCATCGTCGATGCCAGCGCCGATCTCGACGAGGCGGTCCTCGGGGTGCGCCACTCGGCGTTCGGATTCTGCGGCCAGAAGTGCTCCGCGTGCAGCCGCGTGATCGTCGTCGAGAGCGCTCACGACCACTTCCTGCACAGGCTCGTCGAAAGCACCCGCTCGCTCGTCATCGGCGACCCCATCGAGCCCGGCACCGACGTCGGCCCGGTGATCGACGCCGAGGCCGCGGAGCGCATCCGCCGCTTCATCGAGATCGGTCGCTCGGAAGGCCGCGTCGAGCTCGAGCTTCCGATCCCCGCGGGCCTGTCCGAGCGGGTCGGAAAGCCGTACGTCGGCCCGACGATCATCTCTGGCATTCAACGCGAGCACCGGCTGGCGAACGAGGAGATCTTCGGTCCGGTGCTCGCGGTGATGCGGGCATCGAGCTTCGACGAGGCCCTCGAACTCGCCAATGCAACGTCCTACAAGCTCACCGGCGGCGTCTTCTCGCGGAAGCCGTCGCACCTCAGCCGGGCCCGGCGCGAGTACCGCGTCGGCAACCTCTACCTGAACCGCGGCATCACCGGCGCGCTGGTCGGACGCCAGCCCTTCGGCGGCTTCGGGATGAGCGGTGTCGGCAGCAAGGCGGGCGGGAGCGACTACCTGCTCCAGTTCGTCGAGCCCCGCGCCCTCTGCGAGAACACCATGCGCCGGGGATTCGCGCCGGGATTGTGATGGACTGGCGAGACGCGCGCGATCACCGGAGTGCGCCGACGGGAGACTGAAGGAGCGAAGGCCGTCCTGCGGCCCGTGGCGGCCCGTGGCAGCCCGGCAGGAAGGACCACCGGGGCTCCGCGAACGCTGCCGCGACCGCGTTGCGGGTCCGAGGGACGCACATGGCTCGCCGCTCGCGTCCTTCACATCCCCCGGTGCCGGGGCTGGAAAGCCCCGGCGGGGACGTCGGCGCCCCGCCCGCGTCGCTCCTCCTCCGAACGCACGCGCCGCGACCGACCTCGCGACGAAGACGGGAGGCGCTGGCGCGCTCCGATGGCCTCCCGTCCGCAGGGCAGCGCAAAAACAGGTCCCCGCATCGGCACGCCGATGCGGGGACCCGGTGAGGGAGAGAGTCAGGAGATCAGGAGAGGTCTGATGCCGCGATCTGGAGTGAGGGGTCCGCGGCGTCGTGCTGCTGGAGGGAGAGACTGAAGAGAGGTCTTCGAACGGACTGTCGGGCTTCGGCCCGCTGCCGGTCGTTCCACCTGTCCGACGGCTTCCTTCGAGGTCTCGCGGGGATTCGCGAGCTCGGACAGTGGCGGAACCTGAGAAGTACGCGGGTCAGCCGCCGGGGTTCGTCGCCGATGCGAAAATTCTCGCTCAGCGGATCACCACGAAGCGGACGAGTCCGCCGCTCGAGCGGACGCGCAGCCGGAGCGGGGACTCCGAGTCGCGCTCGTCGAGCGCCGCGGAGAGCCCTGCGAGATCCGCGATCTCCGCGCGTCCCACGGAGAGGATCACGTCGCCCGGCTGGAGGCCCGCCTGCGCCGCGGGCGAGTTGGGCGCGATCGCGGAGACCACGACGCCCGAGTCGTCGCCGATGGCGAAGCGCTGCCGCGCAGCGTCGTCGATCGGCGCCACGCGCATTCCGAGTTCCTCGAGCGGATCAGGACGCGCAGGCTCCGCCTGCGGCCCGGAGTCCGCAGCGACGCGGTTCATCGAGGGACGCTGGCCGAGGACGGCATCGATCGTGCGCATCCGGCCATCGCGGAAGACGTCGAGCCGCGCGGATGCGCCGGGCGCCATCGAGCCGATCGCGTTGACGAGCTCGGCGGGCGACTCGATGGATCGGCCGTTGACCTTGGCGATGATGTCGCCTGCCCGGAGGCCGGCCTTCGCGCCAGGCTCGCCCTCGACCGCGTCGGCGACGAGCACGCCGCGACCGTCGTAGTCGAAGCTCCGCGCCAGCGCCTCGTCGAGCGGCTGCGGGCGAACGCCGAGATACCCGCGCTCGACGCCGCCGCTGCGCAGTCCGTCGACGACGGTGCGCACGGTGCTCGTGGGAATCGCGAAGCCGATGCCGTCGCTGCCCCCGGCGCCGCTGCGGATCGCGGTGTTGATGCCGACGACCTCGCCGCGCAGGTTCACCAGCGGGCCGCCCGAGTTCCCGGGGTTGATCGCGGCGTCGGTCTGGATGAAGTCCTCGAAGAGGGCGACGCCGACGTTGCCGCGCTGCGTCGCGCTGACGATTCCCGCGGTGACGGTCTGGCTGAGTCCGTATGGACTTCCGACCGCGACGACCCAGTCGCCCTGCTCGAGATCCTCGGAGCGACCGATCCTCGCGGCGATCAGGCTGCCCGATGCGGCAGCGTCGATCTTGATGACCGCGAGATCGGTCTCCGGATCGGTCCCGATCACGATCGCATCGAATCGGCGCCCGTCGTCGAGCGTCACCCTGAGCTCGGAGGCGCCGGCGATCACGTGGTTGTTGGTGACGATGTAGCCATCCTCGGCGACGATGACGCCGCTTCCCTGGCCGCGCATCTCGGGCATCGGCATCGGCAGCGGGCGCCCCTCGGGCGCGGCGCCTTCGCCGAAGAAGCGGCGGAAGAGCTCGTCGGGATCGGCGCCGGGTCCGGGTGCCGGCATCGGGATCATCCGCGGCGAGCGACCGGGGCCCCCCTGACTCGTGCGGCGCACGTCGGCACGGCGAATCGCCTCGATCGAGACCACCGACGGACGGATCGTCTGCGTTGCGTTCCTGAAGGCGCTGGAGAGCGCGTTGGCGTGCTCGATCGCGGCGGCCGCGGCAGGATCGACCGGCGCCGCGGCGTGACGGCCGTCGCCCGCGACCGCCCAGCCGGTGACGAGCGACGACGTCGCGATGAGCGACGCGGCGCCCAGCGCGACCGCGGCCGCCACGGCGCTGCGGCGCAGCCCCTTCTGCCGGGCTGAGAGCCGCTGCGCGCAGCAGGACGCGGCGGGACCGGATCGACGTGCGTTGACGACCTGACGAAGCTCGATCGACATGGCTGGTTTCCCTTTGAGTTCCCTTTCGGGGGAGGGGGAGCGGATGACTTCCCATCACGGGACGCCGCCCGCCGCGACATCCGCGCGGCATGCGCTCCCGATCAGAGCAGGTCCGCGCTGACGGCAACCGCCTCCGCGGGCCGGCATCGAAACCTGCTCGTACGCGACGATCGGGCGCCCTGGCGCCGAACTCCGACGCTCGGAGCACGGCCTGCAACGCCCGGCTGCCGGACTGACCCGCTCTTCGGGATCCAATCGCCGGCGGACTCGGGCCTCGCCGCAGTGGCGGGGGCGGAAGCGTCAGGAGCTACTACGAGCCATCGCGAAGCGGGTTCGTCGATCGGGTTCGATCCAGCCCCGCCGCGGACGTCGGCCCGCGCTCGCCTCGCGCAGGCGCCCGCCCCGCGCCTCCCCGCGCCACGCGAAGCCGCCGCTTCGCGCATCCCCCGGCCGCGCCCGGCGAACCTCGCCTACTCCGCGCGATCCGCGATGATCGCGCCGATCCGCTCGAGCAGCTCGATCTCCGCGGGCGTGAACCTCCGCTCGCGCCGGTTCGCGACGCCGAGCGTGCCGACGACCCTCTCCTGCCTGCGGATCGGCACGACGATGGCGCCTTCCATCCTCGTCGCCTTCGCTCCGGGGCGCACGTCCCCGCTGACGTCGGTCTGGATGTTGCATGCGTCGACCGGACGATTGCGCTCGGCACAGAGTCCCGCCATCCCCTTGCCGATCGGGACGACGCGGACGATCGCCTGGACCTCCACGGGGATGTTCACCGCCACCTGGAGATGGAGATCGCCATCTTCGCCGAGCAGGTGAATCGTGCCGCTGTCGGCATCGAGCGCCTCGACCGTCGCTGCGAGCACCGCGTTGAGGTCGCTCGCCGAGGCGATGCCGGCCAGCAGCGCGTCGCTCGAGCCCGGGTCGGTGCGGCCGGCGCGCTCCGGGTTGCGCCCGAGTTCGTCGTTGAGGTCGCCGGCTCCGTCGTTTCTGCGCGGTTCAGACATGAGCGTGATGGTACAGACGCCGCCAGCGACCCGACACCGATCGCTCCGGTCGAGCTCGAGTCGTCTCTGAGGCGTCGGTGCGGGCGCTGCGAATGGGCCGGCCCGAGAGCGCTCCGCCCGGAGTTCACGCGATCGCCGCGACCGCTCCGAGGCGTTCAGCCGCAAGGACCGAAGTCGCGGCGCCGTGCCGGACTGGACGAACGCGCCTCGGGCCGCGAACATGCCCGCTGCGGCTCCACGGCGCCGCGACGCTTCGGATGGACACCGTCGTCGCACAGCTTCACGCGCCGGACCCCGGCCGGGGCATCCTTCCGGTCAAGCTCATCGACTGGAACGACCCGGCAGCGCCGCCCGCCGCGCCCTTCGCGGAGGCCGAGGTGCCCTGGCCTCCCGCGCCGCTTGCGCCGGCCGGCGGCGCGACGGCGCTCGGGCTGAGCGATGTGCCCGCGCCGCTGCGGGGAGATGAGGACGAACGGGGCCTGCGGAGCATCGGCAACTTCCTCCGAGGAGCGCTCGAGCACGGCCCGATCGCGCAGCGCCTCAGGGACGCAACGACCGACCCGAGAGGCCCCGGCGCAGCGCAGCAGCCGCCGACGCGGCTTCTCGTCGACTGCGGATCCGCGGCGCTCCGCGACCTTCCATGGGAGACGCTCGCACGCGACCACGGCTTCGTCGCCGCAAGCCGCAGGCGCATCCTCTCGAGGATCGTGCTGCCTCGAGGCGCGGTCCCGGCTGCGCCGATCCACGGGCCGCTGCGGGTGCTTCTCGCCGTCGGCAGCGCCGAGAGCGATGCCTCAGCGAACAACGCCGAAGCGATCGAGAAGCTCGAGGAGGCCTTGGTCGCGGGCGTCGGACCGTGCGTCGACGTGCACCTGCTCCGGGGGATCGACAAGGCGACGCTCGTCAGGGAGATCCGCGCCTTCGAGCCGCACGTCTTTCACTTCTACGGCCACGGCGAACCGGCCGGTGGCGGCCACGATGCCGCGCTCCTGCTCGAAAGCGACGGCGGGCCGGGCGGCGGACCCGAGCCGTGGAGCGCCACCGACATCCGCGATGCCTTCCGCGACTGGGTCCCTCACCTGGCCGTGATCGCGGCGTGCCACTCCGCGTCGACGGCGGGAACCGGCGGTGGCTGGAGCGTCATCGAGCCATTTCTCGATCTCGGCGTCCACGCCGTCCTGGGGATGAACGGCGCGGTCGACGCGGCGACGACGCGCGAGCTCGTCCGGCGGTTCTACACCCACCTCATCCCGCGCTCCGCCGACGTGGGAGGCGCTGCGCTGCCCCTGGCTCCGATCGACGCTGCGCTGGCGGCGGCGCGCAGCGACCTCATGGGGACGATCGACTCGAGAGCGCGCGTTCACGTGCTGATGCCGACGCTCACGTTCCAGTGCCATCCCGATGCCGCGCTGCGGCGCGATGGCGGCGCGGACCGGCACGCTGCGATCGTCGGGTGCAGGAACGTTCACCATCGCCGCGAGTTCGCGGGCCGCTGGGAGGAGCGCCGCAAGGCGGTGTGCCATCTCACGTCGCTCCTTCGGACGTCCGGCGACGGCGCTTCGGCCGCCGGCGCGCTCCGCCCCGGAACGCCCAGCGTGATCCTCCTGAGGGGGGCGGACAAGACCGGCAAGACGGAGCTCGTCAAGGTGCTGCTCCAGCTCACCCTTGCGTCGGGGATATCGACCGCGTACGTCTCGATGCGCGAGGACCGATCGATCGGGTGGAAGGGCGTGCTCGCCAGGCTCCGCGCCGCGCTCGCGGAGGCGCCGCTCCTGGACCGCGCGCGGATCGCCGAGAGTTTCAGGGCGTTCGACCTTCGCCTGGCTGCCTTCGACGCCGCGAACGCCGCGGGGTCCGCCGCGCCGCTGACGCTCGGACCGACGCATGGTCACATCGAGGATGGGCGGGGCGAGCTCTTCGAACTCTTCATGGCGGCGGTGCGGGCGCTCGCCGAGTCGACGCCGCTCGTGCTCGTGCTCGATCAGCTCGCCGGCCTCCTCGATGATGAGTGGCGGGCGGAGATCATGCCCCGGCTCGTCGGCCCGGCGGCGGCCTCCGCGGCGCTGGGCCGCTGCCGACTCGTGATCGTCGCCGACGAGCGCGAGGTCGCTCCGCTCGATCTGGCCACCGTCGTCGGAAGCGTCGAGACGATCAAGGTCGATCTGTTCGATCCGCGTCACTCCGAACGCATCGTGCGCGAGTGGCTTCTCCGGGGGTGGGGTTCGAGCCATGCCCGCGAGCACGGCGACCTGCATCAGAAGATCAGGCGCGCGTGGAAGCCGGAGACGTTCAATCTGCTTCGACAGATCATCGAGCTCTCGGAGGAGCCCGGCTCATGAAGGCCGCACGGCGCGCAGAGCTTCTCGCCGCGCTGGAGAGTGCGCTCGAGTCGGAGTCGGGACTCGACGCGTTCCTTTCCGGGATCCGCGCGCCGGCCACGGCGGCGCTGCTCGAGCAGCTCGCCGCCACCGCGATCTTCGACCGCGGGCTCGCGGAACTGATCCACGCGCTCCCGGAGCTCGCCGGCCGCCATGCGGCCGAACCGTCGCTGGGGGCCCTCGGGCGATGGCTGGACCGTCCTGGGCTCCGCGCCTCGATCGGCGCGATCGCCGATGCGCTTGAGCAGGACCCCGCGGAGGCGATCGCCGGCCGGAGCCCCGTCGCCCGCCTCTGGGAGGACGCGCGGGCCATGGCGACTCGCCGCACCGACGCCGTCGCGCCGCTCTTCGGCGACGGTGACATCGAGCCGATGGACGCGCCGCCCGGGTGGTTCCGGGTGCGCGCCGCCGCTCGCGACCGCCATCGCGGATGGAGCCGCCCGCGCGACGAGCGGATCGCCCTCGCGACGATCTTCGCCCTCTACGCGGCGGAGTGCGCTGCGGGAGATCGCAGAGACCGCGACGGGCATCGCAATCGGCTGCTTCATCATCTCTTCGCCATCGCCCCGGAGGCGGCGGTCGCTCGGTGGCGCCGCGCGCTCGACGAGGCCGACGGCGCCTTCGACCTGCCGCGCTGCGCCGACCTGATCGCCGCCCTCGAGGCGAGCAGCGGACTCGGCGAGGACGAGGCGGCGGGCGCGCAGTCGCTGCCGTCGCAGACGAAGGCACGCCTGCTCGCCCGAGCGCGCGCCAGGCTCGAGGCGCGCCTCGTCACCTCGGACGCGTGGTATCGCTCGATGCGCTACTTCGAACGTCCGGCGCTTCACGCCGCCATCGAGGCGCTGCTGGGTGATCGCGGCGGCGGCGCCGGCCGGAACGAGCTCGCGCAGCCTCCTCCGGTCATGCAGCGTGCGCGCGGAGCGCAGGGAAACCGGAGCCGGAGCGAGCGAAGCCGGGGCGAGGAGGACCGAGCCGCCGCGAACGTCGGAAGCGACGGCGTCGGACCGGCGCGCTGGATCCTGCACCTGCACGCCCCGGGCGGAGCGGGCAAGACGATGCTCCTTCGCTGGCTGGCGGCGCGGCGCTGCGCTCCCTCGGACATTCCCGTGGCGACCATCGACTTCGACTCCTACGCCATCCGCCCGGATCTGTGGGAGCTGCTCCTTCGCGTCGCGGAGGCGATCGATCGCCAGCTCCCCGGGCGGCCGCTCGATCGCTTTCTCCGCGGCTTCGGCGACCCGCTTCGCCGCCTCGCCCAGCCGGTCGCCGCCGCGGTCGACACATCGCGCCGGGCCGGTCTCGGCGCCCGGGAGCGCCTCCAGCGAGAGCGCGAGACCGAGGCGGGCCGTCGAGAGCGCGCGGCCCTCGACGCACACGTGCCGGATGCGCTCGCGGAGCGCCTGCGCGAGGCCCTCGCGCGACCGAGCGCCGGGGCGACCGGAAGCGATGCCCGAGGCGACGCTGCGGCCGATGCCTTCGGCCGGTCAGCGCCCGACGCGCCGTCGAACGTCGTGATCGTCGTCGACACGATGGAGCAGGCGACCCACGCCCAGCGCACCGATCTGCCTTCCCTGATCGACGCGCTGCGGCGCCTGCACGACGCGGTGCCGCAGCTTCGCGTGCTGCTCGCCGGTCGCTACGACCTGCTCGCCCGTCGCGATGTCATTCCCGGCGACGCCGAGGTCCTCGCCGAGCTGCTCGAGCGCGAGGGGAGCGTGGTCCGCGTCGAGCCCTTCTCTGACGATGAGGCCCGCGCGTACCTGCTGGGACGCGGGCTGGGAGATCGCCGCAGTAGCGGCACGGAAGGTGCCGAGGTCGGTTCGGAGATTCTCGACGCGATCGTCGAGAAGTGCAGAGGCAACCCGCTCAAGCTGGCGCTCTTTGCAGACATCGCGCAGTCGGCGCCGCTGACGCCGGCGGAGATCCGCGGACGCGCGGACATCGACCTGATCTACCTCGTCGAGCGCGTGCTCTCCAGGCTCGATCTCGTCGAGCTGCGCTGGATCATCCGCTACGGGGCGATCCCCCAGCGGCTCACCCGCGAGTACTTCTCGGAGGTCCTGCTCCCGACGCTCTCGGAGGCGGTCGCCGGAAGCGTCGAGTGGGACGATCCCGAGGTCGACCTCGAAGCGCTCCCCCCGTCGATGCGGCGCCGCGATCTCTTCGCGCGGACGGGACTGACGATCGCAGCGGCGGATGTCGACAGGCTCTGGGGCGAGCTCGGGCGCTTCGCCGCCGGGAGCTCGTGGGTCATGCCGGTCGCGGGCGATCCGAACGCGCTGGAGTTCCACTCGAGCGTGCTCGATCCGATGCGCAGGCTCCTGCGAAGCCACCGCGTCTTCGGGCTGCTGCATCGGCGCGCCGCGGCGCTCGCCGAACGCCGCGGCGAGGAGCTCCCCGATCGCCGCGCGGAGCTCCGCGCGGCCGCGCTGAAGCACCTCGTCGAGAGCGGTTCCGAGGGCGCCGAGGCGGCGATCCAGCGGTGGCGGCGGTGGCGCGACGAGGCGTTGGGGTCGGGCGACACGGAAGCGCGACTGGTGCTGGCGGGCGCGCTCGCCAGTCCACCGATGGAGGGCGCTGTCCCGCTTCCGACGGCGATGCTCGCCGAGGTCCGGCTCGATGAGGCCGAGGCGGCGGCGGCCCTGATCGCGGAGAGCGGCCCGACGGAGCGGCTGATCCGCTCCCTGCGAGATGCCGCCGGAGCGCTGGACGCACTCGGGGAGATGGATCCCGCCGCGCTCCGGACCGGCTCCATGGAACCCGCAGCGTGGACGCCGCGTCTTGCCTTCGTCCGCGGCGAGGCGGCGCGGCTTGTCGAGCGCGACGACGACGCGCTGACGCACTACCACCTCGCCCTCGAGGGAACGAGCGACGCCGAGCGCCGCGCCGAGATCATCGCCCGCATCGATGCGATCGAGCGACGCCTCGCCGGACGGGATCATTCCCGGAAGCAGGAGCAGGCCGAAGTCGGCGCCGACGCGCTGGCGCGCTCGACGGAGCGGTTGATCGCGGCCCATGAGGCCGTCGTCGAGGCGCTCCTCCTTCGCGGCGAGATCGAACGGCGCGCGGATGGCCGGGTGATTGCCGGTCCCGATGCCGAGGCGCTCTGGCAGGGACTCGATCGGCTGGCGCCGAGGCTCCACTGGCTGGGCCGCTCGGGCGAGTTCGTGAACCGCCTTCTTCCGCAGATGCGCTTCGGGAAGCTGCAACGGGACGCGATCGCACCGCGCCTCACAACGCGTCTCGCTCTCGCCCTCGCGGGCCTGCACGCAACCGCCGCAGCCGCACTCCAGACCTCACGGCGCGTCGAGGCCCCGCTTCGCGCCTCCGATCAGCGCTCGAAGCTCAAGAGCGCCGCTCCTGCCGACGAGGCGATCCTCGGATTCGCCGCATCGATCGCATCGGCCGTCGATGCAGGAGACGTTCGCAGCGCGCTGGAGCACCTCGCGACGCTCGAGGCGGTCGAGGGGGCGTACGTCGAGCGCGCCTCTTCTCGGCGCAGCGCGAACGCGGAGCTGCTCTTCGAGCGCGGACGAGCGCTCAGCGCGCTCCTCTCCGAGCCCGAGGCTGCGGCGATGCTCGAGAGCGCGGCCACCGCAGCGAAGTCGGCGGGGTCGCCGCTGCTGGAGAGCCAGGCCACCGTCGCGCTCGCGGCGCACGAGCTCACCGTGCACGGCTCGATCCGCGCCGCGGCCGCCTGCGTCGATCGCGCGCTGCGTGCGTTGCCCTCGCCCGCGAGCCCGGCGCCGGACGACGACGCAGCGGGACGGTGGATCGTCTGGGTGGACGGCCTCCGACTCGACGCCCTCGCGCAGATCCGACAGGGCGACGGGGCGCGCAGCCTCCACTCGCTGGACGGTCCTCTTCAGCTCCTGCACCTGAATCGCGGCCCCGCACAGGGCGCGGCCAGGCTCGCGCTGGTCGCGACCATGGCCGCGCAGGCGATCGCCGAGGAGCAGGTCGCCGCGGAGCGGGAAGAGACGAGGAAGGGTCGGCACGCCGTGCGCTCCGGCGGCGATTCACCTCAGGAGAGCGCTGAGTCGCCGCCGGCGTCGCGGGATCCCGGCGTGCCGAGCCTCCTCAGCGCCGGCGGCCTGCGGGGGCTCTCGGCGTGGTTCGGCTCCGTCGAGTGGCTCTTCTCGCGGATGCTCGACGAGCTCCGGAGGATCGACGCTCCGACCGCGCGAGCGGCGGCGCTCGACTGGCTCGCGATGCTCGGGCCGATCGAGGTCCCCGAGGAGGTCGGTGCGGACTTCGCGGCGCTCCTGCCGCTCGACGGACCGGATCGCATCCGGCTTCCCGAAGGCGAGTGCGCCCCGCTCGACCGCGTCAGCTACGACCTCGTCGCAGCGGAGGCGATGCGCGTCGTCGGCCGACCGCATCCGGCCGCAATGCTGCTTGGCCGAGCGTGGGAGGGAGCGGCCGAACACCCGCTGGCGATGGCGCGGGTCCTCGAGTCGGCGACGAACCTGCTCCTCGACCAACGGTCGCGCGACCGGTGGGCGGGGTCGAACGCACCAGCGCTCGGGGCTTCGGCGCGCCGGGTCGACTCCGCCCCTGAGCTTGCTGCGCTTCCGACGATCGGGGCCGTCGAAGAGCGACTGGAGATCCACCTGCGCCGATTGCAGCCGCTCCCGGGCACCCTTGGGTTGATCGGCCGGATGCAGATCGCAGTCGGCGAGTATGCGGCCGCATCCGGGCGCGTCGGGACCGCGTCGCAGATGCTCGATCGCCTGGCGTTCGAATCCGGCGACGGCGATGGTCGGCGCGTGCGCGCGCCGGCGCTCGAGCGCAGGCGGCTCCTGCTCGAAGCGGAGATTGCAGGTGACGCGGAGCCGGCGCTGCGCGTCGCCACCATGGCGGCTCACGATGGCGATGAGCTCCTGCGCCGCCGGATCGAACGCGTCGTTGCGGCGCGCCGGAGCGACGCGGTTCCGGATGAGCTCCCCCCGTCACCGCGCCGCGGCCGCAGCGGCGCTTCGAGGTCATCGACCCGGATGGCCTCCGGCCGGCAGGCACCTCCCTCCGCTGCGGCAAAGGAGCCCGAGGCCAGAGGGCCGGGCCGCGCCGCGTCGGCGGTCGCGCGGCTTCGATCGGCGCTCGACCTCGACGCTCCGGTGCAGATCGTCGCTCGGATCGGACTGCGGCCGCTCGCAGCGCGCACCGTCGGGCGGACGCTGAAGACCAGCCGCGCGGAGCCCCCCGGAACGCCACCGGAGACGGACGGCCTCGCAGTCGTCGCCAGCTTCGAGGGCGAGACCTTCGCGTCATGGATGTCGCTGGCGGAGCGCCCTGCATGGCTCTCCCCGAGGTGGCGCGAGCAGCGGAGCGTCATCGACCGCGATGTCGCCAAGCGCCTGCTTGGCGAGGGCGAGAGCTTCCGTGCCGCCCTCGCAGCCGCGCTCCTTCCGTCGAGGTTCAACCCCGCGCTCTCGCGGAGGAGCTCCCGCCCGCGCATCGGCCTGCGCCTCGAGCTCGACGACGCCGTCCTCTTCCCCCTGCCGTGGGAGTGGGCGCTGGCGCCGAGGATCGCGCCGCGGACCCTCTCGACAGGTGCGACCTCGGAGACCGGGGCCCTCGCGCTGGGGAGCTACCGCGGAATCGAGCGCGTCGCAGCGGACCGCGAGAGCGTCGCGTGGCTCCAGAGCGCACTCAACCTCCTCGGCGAGAAGCTGATGGTCGACGGCGTGGTCGGCCCGAGCACGCTCCGGGCGATCGAGTCGATGGTCGAGCGCCGCGAGGCCGCACGGGGCGGATCGGCGTCTGCGAGCGCGAGCGATGCCGACCGAACCTCGGCATCGCGCAGCGCTCGTGGCAGTCGTCGCCGCGACGAGCGCCATGAGTCGCCGGGGGCGCCGGCGGAGCCGGAGGCGGATCCGACGACCGACGTCGCCAAGGCGCTCCTGGATCGGCTGCGCGAACGGCTCGGCCCGGCGAAGGTGCTCATCGTCTCGGCGGAGCGGGGGCGGCCCGAGGCGTACGCCGCGGCGGGCCTCGCGGTCGAGCACGTCCGGCCGACGCATCCCAAGGAGCTCGCCTCGATCGTGGCAGGGATGGCGCCGCAGATCGTGCTTCTCGAGGGCGGCTTCTCGAGCGACGTCTCGAGCGGGAGGCTCGAGCTCGATCTGCACCAGGGAAGCGGCCGACGGCGGAGCAGCCGTGAGGACGCCGGCCGAGATGCCTGCGAGCCGTCGGATCTCGACATGCTCGTCTCGGTGCTGCCCCGCGGGCGGCGCCCGATGCTCGTGCTCGACGCGCTCCCCGCAGCGGGTCCCCTCGACGCGGCGGAGCAGCTCCTTGCGAGGAACGCCTTCGCGGGCGAGACCTTTCGCCTCGGGAACGCACCCGCGATCGTCGCCCGCGGAGGGCTCGCGCCCGACGGCCGAGGCGAACGCGACCCGGTCGACGTGGCGCTCGCCGCCGCGCTGGGCGCCGGTCAGCCGCTCGCCGAGGCGATCGTCTCGATGCGCCGTGCCGTGATCGAGCGCGGCGCGGCGCGGCAGTCCTCCGCTGCGCCGTTCGAGGACGCCGCGTTCATCGAGGTGGTCCTGTACGCGCATGACCCTCGGTGGCGCCCGGCGGTGGGACGGCCGAAGGTCGGATGAGCCGGCGCCCCCGTCACAGGAGCGGAGATCATGCCCTCGTTCGATGAACGCAAGACCCGGGAGCTTCAGGCGAAGATCGATGGCGTCGCGATCGAGCTCGACGCATGGCGCGGGCTCGCGCAGGCGCAGGGACCGCTCGAGAAGCACCACACGCAGATGCGGCGGATCGGCGCGGTGATCGACGATGCGCTCGCGAGCCTCCGTGACGAGCTGCGGAACGCGAAAACGAATGGGACGATCCTCTCCAGGTCGCCGCATCTGGAGACGAAGGTCCTCGCGCTGCACCGGGTGTGGGCGTTCTTCAGGGACAAGCTGGCCCTGCGCCTCGTCGGACATACGCGGCCGTTCCTCCGGACCGCCGACGCGCTGGCGTGGTCGATCGTCGGACCGCTCCTCGGGGCGCGGCGCGACGATGACCGGTTCGTCAGGGCGCGGCGCGGCGAACCCCCGCTGGTCTATCTCGCGACGCCGATCGCCGGGAGCCTCGCCAACACCCCGTTCGCGCTCGGTCGCGAGTTCAACGTCGCCCGCGAGCTTGCCGAGTTCGGCGATCCGCACGACGACGCCATCACGAAGATCGATGCGCGGCTCCGCAGCGCCATCGACAAGGTTCCGGTGCCGCTCATCGGCGTCCCGTGGTACCAGCTCGCCTTCCCCGGCGATCTCGCCCTGGTCGCTCACGAGGCGGCGCACGTCGCGGAGTTCGACCTCGGGCTCGAGTCCGTCCTCGACGCCGCCGTCGACGGCGCGCTGGCCGCGGCAGGAGCGCCGGACCCGCGGCGGCGGCTCTGGCACGCGTGGCGCGTCGAGGTCTTCGCGGATGTCGTCGCCGCCGCCGCGCTCGGGCCGGCGTACGCCTCGGCGCTCGGCGCGTTTCTCGCCGCCCCGAAGGAGCAGATCACGGCGGAACGTGCCTGCGAGCGCTCCTCGTACCCGCCGACGACGCTGCGGGTCGCTCTCGCCGCCATCGCCGCGACCCCGACCGGGACTCCGGCGGCGGACTCGGACGCCGAGCGCGCCGCGGCGATCCGGGACCGCTGGTGCGCTGCCTTCCCGCCGCAGTACGACGGGGCGCTCGACGGCGATGCGGCGATCGTCGTCACCGCGCTGCTCGACACACCGCTGACCGCGCTCGGAGGCGCGACCATCCGGAGCATCGTCGGCCTCTCCGCGCCGCAGCGTCGGGCAGCGGAAGAGGTCGCCCGAAGGGTGGCGCGCGGCCAGAGGGTCGATCCGCAGGACGTCCGCGTGCTCGTTGCAGGGGCATGCCTCGCGCTCTGCGACTCGCCCAGCGCGTTCGATGACCGCGCCCGGATCACCGCTCTGCTCGGAGCCGCCGACGCCTCGATCGCCGCGGGCGTGCTCTCCGGCCGGACGTCCGGCGCCCCGTCGCAGGCCGCCGCGGATGCGACCCGGCGCGCGGATCGCGCGCGGGCGGCTGAGCTTCTGGCGCTCTTCGGCGAAGAGGCGGCCGCCGACGCGGCGCCGGGAATCGGTTGATGACGAGGGCGATCCCTGACGAGAGCGCCGCTGCTCCGCCGTGCGCCGACCGGTATGGATCGGAATCGACCGGCCGGCGCCCGGACCCAGGCAGCGTCACTCGATCTCCCGCGGCGGTTCCACCGCGCTGACTTCCATGATGAGATCGCGGAGCTGCATCTCGAGCTTGGTGAGCTCGCTGAGCTCCCAGACGCCCCTCCGCGCGCCGCTCGTTCCGGTCTTCCCCGGCTTCTCGAGCTCCTCAAGCCCCTCGGTCATGGCTGGCCGCTTGCTGCGGTCGCCCTCGGCAGCGACCGCCGCTGTCATGCCGGCCAAAGCCGCCTCGACCCTGCGCAGCGTCGCGAGCGCCTGCTCAAGGCCCGCGGCAATCCGGCGGCGGCTCGCCTGGCCCTCGGCGGCGAGATCGAGCAGGAGCACGCGCTCGCCGGCGGCGATCGCGATCTCGGTCTCGAGCCGCTCGATCTCGGCGCCCTGGCGCTCGATCCGTCGCCCGCGCTCCGCGAGCGCCGAAGACGACCACACGACCGCCGCGACCGCGATCGTCGTGGCGAGCGCTGCCGTGATCCAGCCAAGGGAGGAAGTCCAGGCGGCGCGAGTTCCAGCTCGCTCATCTCCCGAACCGAGCCGCATCGCCCTCGCGGTCGAACCACCGCGAATCCGGTCTTCGGAGGTGACGTCGCCGTGAGGGTCGAGGATCGGTCCGGCGTTCCACGTGCAGCTCGATGGAGAAGCGAGCAGAAGGCGAACCGGGGCGCGCTCCATCGCCGCGCTGAGCCGGGCGAGCGTCCGCGCGGCCGCGCGGGGTCCGTCGGTCTTGGCACTCCAGCGCCCCTTGTCTCCTGCTGCGGCCTCCGGCGCCTGAAGGTCGACCTCGATGGCACCGTCCGCGATCGGGCCGATCGGCCATGCCGCAGGGTCGAGGAGGGCGGCGATGCGAGCCGGTGCCGGACCGGCGCCGTCGACGCTCTCCTGCGCGCCCGGCTCCCGCTCCATCGGTCCAGGCCCATCCGCCGTGGCGCTGGGCGCGTCGACTGCCGCCGGGCGGCCGATCAGCGCCGCCTCGATCCGGACCTGATGGGGACGTCCCAGCTCGTCGCTTCCCCCGTCGAGGATGCGGGCGATGATCCACCCCAGCTCGTCGTCGCTGAGGAGCGCGAAGACCGCACGATGCCGGGCGCCGTGCTTCGAATGCGGGCGCCACGCAAACGCGGGCGCGATCGCGTCGGAAACGACCTGCGCGAGCGCGGCGCGGCGGGGATCGCCGCGCGCGGTCTCGACGGCGCGGTACGACATCGGAAGGCCCTCGGCGAGCGGACGCCGCGCGAAGACGACCACGGGGAAGCGGAGTCGACTCATCGGCCGTCCCCGAGGATGTGCCGGTCGAGGAGCGACCACGTCTCGCCGGTGAAGGGCTCGCCGCCGAGCGGGCGGAGTTCGATCTCGATCGTCGCCTCGCCGAACGAGGTCGCCCAGCGCCGGTCATGGGGAAACGCGACCAGCCGATGCGATCCGGAGAGATGCCGCAGGGAGAGCGGATGAACCTCCGGCGTGGCCGCGGGAATCTGGGCATAGCCGCTGCCGCCCCACCACCCATCGAACCACGGCCCGCGCACGCCGATGCCGACGTTGATCGCGACCCGGTCGCCGGGACGGAGCTGGAGCACGCGCTCCGCGCGATCGCGCGCTCCGGGGCGATGGCGGGTCGCGGAGGCCCGGCTCTCCCAGCTCCAGAGCCGCTTCGGACGCACGGCGCCCTCCGCGGCGCGCGATGCTCCCTCCGGAGCGGCTTCGAACCGATCGATCTGGACATAGAGCTGCCGCGGCTCCGGGAAGGGACCGGCGGAGAGGACCGTCACCTGCCAATCGCGCGTCTCGGCGAGGCGCCGCGCGGCGGCCGCCGCGCGGCGCCGCTCGGCGCGGTCCTCGGGCTGGAGCAGGGCGAGCGGGTGGTCGGCGTACGCCTCCAGCGCCGCTGATCTCTTCAGGAGAAACTCGCCCATCCGATCAGGCCGCGCCGGATCCCAGCGCACCTCGGCGACGCGGCGCCGCAGGTCGGCATCGACCAGCCGCGCCATCGCCGCGTGCTTCGCCTGAAGCGCGGCAAACCGATCGCTGCCCGGAAACGCCTCGCGGAAGCGGGCGACGGCGGCGAGGTGGGCGCGGATCGAGGCCTCGGAGGGGTTCGGGTCCGGTGCGAGCAGCTCGGCGCTCCACGCGTCGTGCATCTGCCTTCGGGCCTCCGCGTCCAGCGCCGTGATCCGCTCGCTCCGCTGCCGCGCTTCGGGGTCCGCATCGAGCGACGGCCGCATTCCCAGGAGCAGCGAAAGCGCCGGAACGACCGACTCGCGCAGCACCGTCAGCGTCGGCCCGCGCTCGAGCGTCCGCGCGAGCGCGTCCAGCTCGGCGTCGAGGCGCGCGAGACGGGCCTCGCGTCCGGGTGCGGCAAGGCCCTCGGCGGGCATCCGCGCGAGCACCTCGATTCCGGAGAGAGGATCGCGAAGCGCGCGCTCGCGCTCGAGGCGCAGCGCCACCACCGCCGATCCCGCGATCACGAGGCAGAGCGCCGCCAGCGCGGCGAACCACGAAGCCCGTCGGACCATCGGCGCTCGGTCGATGGCGCGGCGGCTCGCCACCAGCCAGTCGAGCAGCGCCTCGTAGCCGCACGGCTGGGGGTCCCTCTTCGGGCGCATCAGGAGCCTCCCGGACTCATCGCGGATCGGCTCGACGGCGCCGACCGCTGAGAGCGCGAAGACGCGCGGCGCCCGCGCCCAGCGACGGATGCGCTCGATGAAGGGCGCTCGGCGCTCGGCGAGGAGTCGGAACGCAGCCCCCTGATCGATCGTGGTGACCGACGCCTCCGCGCGCCCGGACGGCGCTGCGCCGGCACCCGACGAGCACTGCCCCTTCGAGGCGCTCCGAGCGCTCCCGTCCGCCGGTCGAGCCGCGGTGCGACGAACCAGCTCGGGCACGAGATCTGCCTTGGTGACGACGATCGCCACGTCCGGCTCCCTGCGGCGCGCGGTCGCAGCCTGTCGTCTCGCCTGATCGATCGCGTCCATCAAGGCGAGCACCAGCGCCGACGCGCGATCCTGAAGCGCGTTCTCGCGGGCGCCGAGCGCGAGGCGATCGGCCGCGTCGCGTGCGGCGGAGTCATGGGCGCCGATGGACGTCGACTCCAGCGCGCGGAGGGTGGCGCTGCGCTCATCGCGCCGGGGATGCGCACCGGCGATCCGGGCTTCCCCGCCGACCGCCTCACCGACGTCGGCGCCCAGCCCGAGGTCCACGACGGGATCGACCATGAGGAGAATCGCATCCGCATCGCGAAGGCGCTCCGCAAGCAGGGGGATCGACTCCCGATCGCCCGCGTTCGCACCCGCGCGGAAGCGTTCACCGGCGAAGTCGATCAGGCGCAGCCGCAGGATCGCGCCGCGGTGCACGACGGTCGCCGCGATCGACCGGGTCGCGGTCGTCGCAGGCGGGAACTCCCCGCGGCGAAGCGCCGATCGCAGGTCGTGCAGGAACGACTGGCTCGCAGGATCGTCGCCGCGGACGATGAGCCCGCCCGTGCGGTCGGCATCCCCCATGAGGGCGAGACCCCCGAGAAAGGACGTCTTGCCGACGCCCTCGGCGCCGATGACGACGACCTCGAGCGTCCGCCCGTCGCGCTCGCGAGCGCCGCCGCTCTCAGAGCCGGCCGCCGCCCGGGGCAGCGTGCCGCCGCGCGCCGACGCGGCGTCCGCGGGCTCGACGCGAGCGCCGGGGCGTGCGGTCGGGGATGGTGCTGCCGTCTCTGGAGCCATGTCGATGGGCCGCTTCTGAGGCCAGCGATCGGGTCGCGTGCCGGGCCAGCCGGCATGTCGCCCATTGCGGTGCCAGCTTCGATGCCACTTGCGAAGCCAACCGCGATGCCACTTGCGAAGCGAGTTGCGACGCCGCTCGTGCCGCTGGTCGCGCCGCGTTCCTTCCGGCTGCCGTCTCCTGGGGGTGGGCGCCCCCGGTCGTCCTCTTGGGAACTCCTCGCGCGGCCTTCGGTCCGAGCTCGCTACGCGGGGCGCGCCAACGCGCGATCTCGCATCCTGCGCACAAGCAGGTACGCCGGCCACGAAAGAAGGATCGCGAGGACGGCCCACCAGATCGCGCTGCGACCGAGGGCGCCGAGCGGTCCGCTTCCGGCAAAGGCCGCTTCCAGCGCGGCGGCGATCGCCGTTCCGACCGACTCGAGCGCCTGCCGCGCGGCGAGACCGCCCGCGGCGCCGACCGCGGCCGCGACCTCGGGAAGGCGGGGAATCGTCCGCTCGTTGAGCGTCACGAAGAGCATGGCGCCGCCGACGACGCGAAGCGCCCAGCGGCGCGCCGCGGGCGGCATTCCGCGCCACCCCTGGCGAAGGCCGGCTGTGATCGCGTCGCCGCCGGCGACGACGCTTCCGAAGGCGCGGAGCGACCATCGAATCGGGGCCACCGAGACGGCGCTTCGTCCGGCGCGAACCAAGAAGGTGCTCCGCTCCGCACCCGCTGCGCCGACGCGGAGGGCGGCTCCGGCCTCCGCGCGGGCTGCGCCGCGCCCCGCGCCGCGCGCGCCCGCGCGGAGTCCCTGTCGGACCCCCTGGGTGGCGGCGCTGCCGGCCCCGAAGCTCGCAACGAGGACGACGCTGTCGGCGACATCCCAGAGCGCCCAGCCGTACTCGCTCCAGGCGTTGGGCACGCCGTCGAGCCAGTTGCGCACGACGGCGATCGGCGCCCCCACCAGCGGAACCGCGTGCCAGGCGCTCTCCTGCCGCGGAGTGCCGTCGGGCAGGAAGTACTTGGCGATCCACGCGGGCGACTCCGCCACGCGATCAAGTCCTGCATCTCCATGCATGGCGAGATAGGGGACGATCGCCGCACCGACATCCTCGCGCCGCAGAGCGGCGCGGAAGCGAGGATCGTCGGAATAGGCCTCGATCGCCCAGACCGCGAGATCGCCGAATCGATCGAGGGCTGCGAGGAGCTTGGGGATCTCGCGCTCGTCGAACTCCGCCACCAGCATCGGCGCCACGTCGAGATCGCCGAAGCGTTCGAGGACCGCGGCCGCATGCGCCGGGGCCAGGCGGTCGAGACGCAGGGCGAGGGGGTACCTTCGGGCGAGCTCCCAGAGCTGCGGGCGATCGCGTCGAACCTCGGCAAGCCGACCCGCGCCGCGCTCGACGGCGCCGCGCGCGGCCCCCTCGGCGCCGCCGACGGCCGCAGCCTCGAACTGATCGGCGTTGGCGAAGATCACCTCGATCGTCTCGTCCAGCGGAAGGCCATGGCGGTCGACCGCCACCCGAACGACCTCGCCAAAGCGACGGAGGACGGCAAAGGCGGGCGCACCGAGTCGTTCGTTGCGCAGCACCGGCTCGACGATCGTCCAGTGAGCGCGCGCGATGGCAAGATCGGCGGCGAGCAGGGTCCGCAGCTCCGCTGGCGGCGCAGATCCATCGAGGTCGACGAGGCCGACGACGAGCTCTGAGAGCAGCTCGCGGTTCTCGGCGTAGAAGCCCCAGAGGGCCGGGTCGTCGCCGACGGCGCTCCAAACCGCGAGCGCCAGCGGATCGTCGACGACGACCGGCCACGCGCCGCCGTCGCGGCTGGCGATCTCGAGGACGTCGATGTAGCTCGCCACAGTGGCGAGGCCCCCGTCGCCGCGGCGCAGGAGCTCGATCGCGGCCCCCTGCGCTTCCAGCATCCGACGAAGGCGATCGTGATCGCCGACCAGGCGAGCATCGACGGCAAGCTGCGCCAGCGCGATCTCCGGCGGCACGCCATCGCCGTGGCGCAGGCTCTCTGCGAGACGGGAGAGCGCTGTGGCCGAGCCCTCGGAGCGGATCGCGTCGACCCCCGCGGCGACGACGCGGAGGTCGCGCTCCCGCGCCAGCTCCGCGAGTCGCTGCGCCGCGACGGGGTCGCGTCGCCGGAGCTCGCGCTCCGCACGCTCGACGGCAGCGCCCGGAGCGTCTCCGAGCCGGGCGACCGCATTCCCGCCGACGAAGAGCCACGCGACCGCGGCGCCGAGCAGCGCGATGGCGACGACGCGCGGAATGATCCACGCGCATGCCGAGCTTCCGACGATGGTCCGAAGGGCGACGCCGAGCACGTCGAAGATGACGGTAGCAGCCTGTGGGTGCGGGCTCCGAGAAGGTCGCCCGAGGCAGCGCACCGCGGGCCCGCGCTCGTCGGTGCGCGGTCCGCCGGCGTCAGGCGCGGTCGCCGGCGCAATCGCTGGCGTCCGCCGGCGCTCGCGGCGACGGCGCCCCTGCGGCCTCAGCGGCGCTCTGAGGCGCCGCGACCCGCGCCCAGTACGGCTCGTCGGTGGGTCCCGGCAACGGCCATCGGCCCCCGCTGGCCCGGCGCATTTCGCCGCGGAGCCCCAGACGCAGCGACTCGACCTCGCGGCGAAGACGCTCGAGTCCCGCCTCGATGCCGTCGCGGAGCAGCTCATCGCAGGGAATCGGCTCGCCGACGCGTACGCCGACGCGTCCGCGCAGCGCCGGCCGCGCGCGGTCTGGCGGCCACACATCGAACGCCCCATCGACCGCCATCGGCAAGACCGGGACCTTCGCCCGCTTGATCAGGAGCCCGACACCGCGCTTGAACTCCTGGATCGAGCCATCGTCGCTCCGCGAGCCCTCCGGGTAGATCAGGACGCACCGCCCGGCGGCCAGCTCGGCGAGGGCGGCGCGCATCGCACCCGCGTCGCCGCGCTCGTCCCGGATCGCGATGGCGCCATAAGAGCGCAGCAACCAGGCGAAGGCGCGGTTGCGGAAGAGCGTCTCGCGGGCGATCGCGGTGAGCTGGCGATCGACGACGGGCATGCCGTTGAGTATCGGATCGAGAAACGACTGGTGGTTCGAGACGAAGACCACCGGCCCCTCCTCGGGGACGTGACGCTCACCTTCGATCCGGAGCCCGTACCAGAGCCTGAAGGACGCGCGGCAGGCGGACTCGCAGAAGTCGTACCAGAGAATCTGGTACCAAGGCCGTCCGGGCACGCGTCGGCGGAACTCGAACCGCCGGAGAATCGCGCGCCACAGCGTCCGCATCGGCTCGATCACCCGCCGAGCGATGCCACCGGGGCGGACGACGCGCCCGCGCGGGTCGACCGCGACTGAGCCTCGGCCAAAGGGCGCTGCCCAACTTTCGGGTCCTGCCTCAGCCCCGCGTCCGGCAGCCGGTCGCGCACGATCGCCTCGAGGGCGTCGACGACCGCGTCGAGGGAGAGATCGGTCGTGTCGAGCTCGATCGCCCCGACAGGCCGGACGAGCGGCCCCTCGGCGCGCGATGCGTCGAGGCGGTCGCGGGTGGCGATGTCGGCGCGGATCGCCTCCGCAGCGACGCGCTTGCCCTGCTCTTCGAGCTGCCGAGTCCGGCGCGCGGCACGGACCTCGGGATCGGCGTCGAGGAAGAACCGGATCGGCGCGTCGGGAAAGACGACCGAGCCCTGGTCGCGGCCCTCCGTGACCAGTCGGGGGTGCTCCTCCGCGATCCGGCGCTGCTCGCCGACCATGACCTGGCGCACCTCGGTGCACCCCGCGACGATCGACACGATCGCGCTGACATCGAGTTCGCGGATGCGGTCGCTCACATCGCGCCCGCCGAGCAGAACCGCAGGTCGCCTCGTGCCCCAGAGGAAGCGCACGCCTTCGCGCCCGACCGCCGCCGCGATCGCGGGGCCGTCGTCGGGACGGAGCCCGCGCTCGATCGCCAGCAGCGATGCCGCGCGGTACATCGCGCCGGTGTCGAGGAACTCCAGGCCCAGCCGCGCTGCAAGCTTGCCCGCCACCGACGACTTGCCGGTGCCTGCGGGCCCGTCGATGGTGATGATCACCCGGCGCCGCGCGTCCCTCGTCGACGACGGGTCCGCTGCGACCTCCCCGCCGGGGCAGTCGCTCGACGCCGCTCCGCGGCTCGCGGTGGCGCTCATGACTCGGCCTCCTCGCTGCCTTCGGCGTCGTCGATTCCCTCCTCGGCGCCGAGCAGCTCGGCGACAAGCGCGTCATCGAGATCGCTCTCGCCCTTGATCGCGTTCGCCAGGATGTCGCGCGCCCGGAGGATGTCCTTCACGCAGTCGCCGCTGCCGGCGTACTCGATCGCGACGGTGCTCTGGTAGCCGACACTCCGGATCGCCTCGATGCACTCGGCGAGGTCGGGGCCGAGATGCGATCCGTCCGCCGCGAAGCCCTCGATCGTCGCGTGGATGCCCCCTGCATACGGCGCGAGCTTCCGGAGCGTCTGGATCGGGTCGCCCGAGCGACCTGCCTGGCCGAAATCGGGGAGCGAGCCGATGCGGAAGCCGCCGACGCGCTTGATCAGGTCCGTCAGCCGCGCCGGATCGTCTCCGAGACCGGGCGTGGGTCGGAGCAGGACGTTGAGTTCGTGACGGTCGATCGTCGTGAGCGCCGACTTGATCGAGGTGATCGTCCGCTCGAACGCCTCGTCATTGCCCCCCTTGCAGCCGATCGCCACCCCGTTGCAACCAAGCCGATGCGCCGCGGCGGCGAGGCGCGAGAAGCGGTCCTCGCTGGCGCTGCGGGTCGCCGCGCTCGCGGCGCCGAGATTGAGGATCTCGTCGTCGACAAGCAGGAGGCAGGGACATGCCGCCTTGTCGGCGATCTCGCGGAGCTCCTCGAGGTCTGACGCCTTCCACCCCTTGAGCATCCACGCCGGAACGTTGACGCCGTGAAGGCCGAGGGTCTCGCGCGCGAAGCGGGGAATGTCCTTGACCGTTGCGATCGGCGACTCGACGTCGCAGTTCGCGGAGTGCTCCGGCAGGAGCGGGCGGAGCGAGCTTGCGGCGAGCGTCAGGAGCATCACGTGGGCGGACGGAGCGGGATCGCGGCCAGTGTAGGGACTGACGAAGCGGAACGCGCTCTGCGACGGTCGCCTCGGAAGCGAGCGGCGCCGGAGTGCTCGCAGCCCACCCGCCAAGCGCGCGCTGCATGCAGTCGCGATGCGCGCGACCGAAGGGCGGGAAGACCAGCGAAGCACCGCATCGCGCTCGCGAGAGCATGACCCGCGACCCCTGAGGGCGCCGGCGGCGCGAAGGACCGCCGAAGCGTCCTGCGCGGTCAGGTTTCGGATCGTCGCCCGCTCCGTCGCGCGCGCGCTCGCCACCGGCCACGGGGTTCGCTGGGGGGTCGCTGGAAGTCGCTCACGGATCGCTCGGCGACCGATGTCGACCCGCGCTCCACCCGGCTCGCCGCGCGGAGAGCCTGCGCGCAGAAACCGCGCGGAGAGCCCGCGCGCCGGGGAGAAGAAAACGCCGGCCGAAAAGGCCGACGTTTTCCGGAGGGGAGAAAGATCCGAAGCGTCGCTGGCCTGATCTGTCTGCCCGAAGGCAGACTTCAGCGACGCTCCAATCCTAACTCAGATTCGGAGTCTGGCAAGGGCTTCGGGCGCCAAATCTGAGCGCCGCGAACATCGGACTCTCGCGCTCTGCCCCAAGGGATGGCGGTCCTGGCCTGCAAAGGCCCTAGAACCGGTGGACAAGCTGACGACTCTGAATACCAAACAAAAACCTATCAGCGTGCCCCTGAGCCACCTCGCAGCAGCGACTCGCGGCTCATTGACAACGGCCTACCGGCCTCCGTCTGGCCGCCGACCCAAATCAAGCCGCACCAGATCAAGCCGGACCAGATCAGGGGATGGCGAGCGACCGCTCGCACTCCGCGCGGGTGCGCTGGCCGACCGAAGAGCCCCGGTGGGACCCCGGAGCGCCGCCGTCGCTGATCCCAGTGCGACTCCGCCGCGGTACCGACAACCGCGCTGGATCGATGAACCGCACGCCGACTCTGCCAAGGGGGGCTCCGGGGGCTCCGGGGGCTCCGGGGGCTCCTGCGGCTCGGGGGCTGCGGAGCGGCGGGAGCGCGTGCGCTGCGCGGAGGAGGTCCAGCTACCATGGCCGCTTCGACGAGATCGGCGTTCTCCCGAGCGCGAAGCGACCGAACGCCGGCGCCCCACCGGCCCAGTTCCAGCCCCAGACCAAGCCAGCTCGAGCCAGCTCGACCCAGACCCGATCCAGACCCGATCCAGACCCGATCCAGATTCGATCCAGATTCGATCCAGATCCGATCACGGCTCTGGCCACCCTCCGCCCGACGCCCCATGCCCAGCCCATCTGATCGCCGATACTCCGCGTCGCACGAATGGTTCAAGGTCGAGGGCGATCTCGTGACGATCGGGATCACCCAGTTCGCCGCTGACGAGCTGACCGACATCACCTATGTGGCCATGAAGCCGGCGGGGACGAAGGTCGCTGTCGGTTCGTCGGTCGGCGAGGTCGAGTCTGTCAAGACCACCAGCGACGTCTACTCCGTCGTCGGCGGGGAGATCGTCGAGGCGAACGCCGCGGTCGCAAAGGACCCTGCCCTGGTCAACAGCGATCCCTTCGGCGCCGGCTGGCTCGTGAGACTGCGTTCATCGGATGTCGCGCCGATCGCCGGCTTGATGGATGCGTCGATCTACGACCAGAAGCATCCGACCGGCTGAGCCTGCGAACCGCTCCCCAATGCTGGCCGAACCCCCGCCCGCCGGGCCCCCGCCCGTCGTCGGGCTCGCAGCCGAATCGAATCACGTGATCACTCCGCACGACCTTCCGATCGTCGACGTCGTCGGGGTCGTGAAGCGGTACCGCCTTGGCAATCGCAGCGTCGAGGCGCTTCGGGGGATCGACCTGCGGATCGACTCGCCGGGCCTCCACGCGATCATGGGACGCTCCGGCAGCGGGAAGAGCACGCTGCTGCACCTGCTCGCGGGGCTCGACCGTCCCGACTCGGGGGCGATATCCGTCTCAGGAGCGCGGATCGACGCGCTCGACGAGCGCGGCCTGACCCGCTACCGGCGCCGGCGGATCGGCGTCATCTTCCAGCAGTTCAACCTGCTGCCGACGCTCACCGCCGAGGAGAACGTGATGCTCCCGGGCGTGCTCGACGGGATCCCCCGCCGCGACCGGCTCGATCGCGCCCGCGAGCTGCTCGCGCGGCTCGGGCTCGCCGAGAGGGCAGGGCACCGGCCAGACGCGCTCTCCGGCGGCGAGCAGCAGCGCATCGCCATCGCGCGGGCGCTCTTCTTCGAGCCCTCCCTGCTCCTCGCGGATGAGCCGACGGGCAACCTCGATTCGGCGAGCAGCGACCTGCTCTGGGCGCTGCTGGGCGAGATCGCCGCGCAGGAGCGTCTCACCGTCCTCATGGTCACGCACGAGCCGGCCGCGGCGGCGCGGTGCGAGCGCGTTCACGTTCTCCGCGACGGCGTCGTCGCGGACGCATTCGAAGTCGAAGGAGCCGATGCAGGCGAGCTGGCACATCGCGCGGAGCGCGCTGTCGGGGCGACGCGGTAGAAGCGTCCTGCTGGCGATCGCAGTGGCGCTCGCCTCCTGCATGGTCGTGGCCGTCGCCTGCGCCGTCGGAAGCCTCCGTCGCTCGGTCGAGTGGCGGCTCGACCGCCTGATCGGCGCAGTCGACGCACGGATCATCGACGAGAACGGCAATCGGTTCGACGCGGACCTGCTCGAGGAGGTCGCCGGCTGGCCGGGCGTCGAGGCCGCGGGAGCCAGGCTCTTCGCGAGCATCACGGTCCTGAACGGCTCCGCCGTCGACCGCGGCGCGGAGCGGCCCCGGTCCAACCTCCAGGTGCGCGGCGTCGACCTCGGCACCATCGACCGATTCGGCCAGATCGATCTCGTCGAGGGTCGGCTTCCCGAGACCGATGAGGAGATCCTCCTCGATCCGATGGCGTTCAGCGCCCTCGATGCGCGGCTCGGCGACACGCTCACGCTCCAGCGCTTCGGAGCGCCGATGCGCTTCGTCGTGGTCGGCCGCTACGACCGTCCGACGCTCGGGGTGCTCCAGCGCGCCGGAGCTGCGATGAGCCGCCGGGCGCTGGGCGAGGCGACGGGACGCCGCGGCGAGGCCTCGGTGATCTCCCTGATCCTCGCCGAGGGGACCGACATCGCCGCGTGGTGCGAGGCGAACCAGCCGCGCCTCGAAGGGGGGCTGGTCCTCGAGCCGGCGGAACTCTTCACCACGGGGTTCGACCGGCAGCTCCGTTCGTCGCGGCTGAGCTTTCTCATCGCGTCGATCGTCGCGTTCCTCGCGTGCAGCTTCATCGTCGCCACCGGCATGACGACCGCGGTCGTCGAGCAGCAGCGCCTGCTCGCGGTCACGCGGTGCATCGGGGCAGCCCGGGGACACCTCTTTCTCGCGCAGCTTCTCGTCGGTGCTTCACTCTGCGGCCTCGGAGGACTCGCGGGAGTCCCGCTCGGGATCGCGCTGGCGGGGATCGTCGTCCGGGCGCTCCGCGAGTACATCCCGACCGGCCTCGCGGTCGAGCCCTTCGGGATCGCGCTGGCCCTCGCGGGCTCGCTCGCGGCGGGCGTCGGCGGCGCGCTCTACCCGGCCTGGCGCGCTGCGCGGACCTCGCCGCTGACGGCGCTCTCGGCAGGGGCGCAGGAGCCGACCGGCGGCGGCCTCGCCACCTGCGCCGCGGCCGGGATCGCCTGCCTGCTCCTTCAGGCGGCGCTGCTGCTCCTGCCCGATGCCCAGCATCGCTTCTGGGCGTACGTCTTCGGCGGTCTCACGCTGGCCCATCTCGGCTGGTTCCTGCTCTCGCCCGCGGCGCTGGTTCTTGCGACGCGAGCGGTCGGGCCGGCGATCGAGCGGATCGCGGCGCTTCCGCGCGGGCTGCTCGTCGGCTCGCTCCTCGCGACGCCCTTTCGGGCGGGCTTCACCGCCGGTGCCTTGATGGTCGGCATCTCCATCCTCGTGAGCACATGGTCCAACGGCAGGTCCCTTCTGGAGGACTGGGTCGGCAGGATCCGGTTCGGCGACGGCTTCGTGTTCCGGCTGACGGGGATCTCCGCCGATGAGCAGCAGCGCATCGCGGAGCTCCCCTTCGTCGTCGGAAGCGTGCCGATGACCTATCTGCCGCTCCGCGTCGTCGGCGACGCGGCCCTGGGCGTCCGCGGGCTCGCGCCGCCGAACGTCGTCTGCGTGGGGTTCGACCCGCGCGCGTTCATCGAGATGACCACCCTGGAGTGGAAGCAGGGGTCGCCGGAGGAGGCCATTCCGCTGATGGAGGAAGGCGACGGCCTGCTCGTCGCCGAGCAGTTTCTCGTCGCGCACGGCATCGGCGTCGGAGACACGATCCGGCTCGCCGGGGGCCGGACCGAGCACGAATTCCGCATCGTCGGAGTCGTCGACGCCGCGGGGCTCGACATCGCCACGCAGTGGTTCGGCATCCGCAACGCCCGGATGGAGCATGCGATGTCCTGCGTGCTTGCGGACATCGGCGCCGTCCGACGGCTCTTCGGCACGGAGGATGCGCTGATCATGCAGCTCGCCCTCGATCCGAGCGCGAGCGACGACGAAGTGGCCGCCGCGATCGGCGAGGTCGCGCCGGGGAGCCTTTATTCGAGCGGGCGCGCCATCCGCCGGATGATCGACGACGTCGGGCGCGGGATGCTCGCGGCCTCCAGCGCGGTGGCGCTGATGGCGCTGCTCCTGGGCTGCTTCGGCGTCGGGAACGTCATCGCCGCCGGGATCCACGCGCGGCGGCAGGAGTTCGGCGTGCTTCGCGCCATCGGAGGAAGCTCGTGGCTTCCGGCACGGCTGGTCTGCGGCGAGGCAGCGGTCATGGCGATCGCCGGCTCTCTTACGGGCACGGCGCTCGGCATGCATCTGGCATGGGTCTCGGTGATCCTCCACCGGGACCTCCTGGGGCTGCCGATGCGGCTGATCTTCCCGGCCGGTCCAGCGGTCGCAGGTCTGCTCGTCGCCATCCTGCTCGCCCTTCTCGCCGCGCTGCCGGCCTCCTGGCTGCTCGCACGTCGCTCGCCGCGCGAGCTCCTCGCGGCCGGTCGCGGCTGAGGCGCCGTCGACCGATCGCCGCGCGCCGGCGACGCACGGCCGCGGCGCCCGCGCTACCGTGGCGCTCCGTGCGCTCGACTCCCGACAACCGGACGATCGTCGTTCACGCCGATCCCGAGGCGCTCGCGGAGGGCGCGGCGCGGCGGATCGAGCTGCTCGCGGCGGAGGCGATCGCCGCGCGCGGCCGGTTCATCATCGCCCTCGCCGGAGGGTCGACGCCGAAGCGGACGTATGAGCTGCTGGCTCGGCGCGGAGCGCAGATCGACTGGCGGCAGGTGTACGTCGTGGTCGGCGACGAACGCCTGGTGCCGCGCGGGGATCCCCAGAGCAACTTCGGGATGGCCCAGGAAGCGCTGCTCTCGCGGATTCCGATCCCGGCTGCGCACGTCTTCCCCGTTCCGGTCGAGCTCGACGACGAAGCGCGGATCGCCGCCACCTACGCGGACCTTCTCACCGCGCTGGCAGGAGACGAGCCCGGCCCGCCGAAGCTCGACCTGATCCTCCTCGGTCTCGGAAGCGATGGACACACCGCGTCGCTCTTCCCCGGCCACCCGGCGCTCGACGAGCGCAGCGCGTGGGTCGTCGCCACCGCTCCGGGAACCCTGCCCCCGCCGGTCCGACGGGTCACGATGACCTTCCCTGTCCTCAACGCGGCGCGGCATGTGCTCTTTCTCGTCGCCGGGTCGGACAAGTCCGAGGCCCTCGCCGCCATCATCTCCGGCGATGCGAGCGTCCGGGTTCATCCGGCGGTCGCCGTGAGGCCCGAGCGCGGAACGCTCGAGTGGTACATCGACCGCGCCGCCGCCGCGCTCCTCCCTGCCGAGCGCTCGGACACGGCATAGCTCCGTACGATCGATCCGCTTCCATGGCTGCGGCGTCGAGATCATCCGATCGCCCTCGCGTGCTGCTGGCGATGAGCGGCGGGGTCGATTCCTCCGTCGCCGCCGCGCTGCTGCTGCGCGACGGCTACGAGGTGCTCGGCTGCTTCATGCGGCTGGGGTCGGTCGGAGAGGCGCTCGACGGACCGGCGTGCGACGCCCCTGAGGATGCGGCGGCGTCGGCCGCGGCGCGGCCGCGCTCCCCTGCGAAGGCGCCGCGCGCGCTCCCGCTGCGCATCCACCATCAGGGCTGCTGTTCCATCAACGACGCCGCCGATGCGAGACGGGTCGCATCCCGGCTGGGCACTCCCTTCTACGTCGTCAACTTCCGGCGCGACTTCGACCGGATCATCGAGCACTTCGTCGACGAGTACAACGCGGGACGCACGCCGAACCCCTGCGTGCGCTGCAACGACTGGCTCAAGTTCGGGAAGCTGCACGAGTACGCGCGGCAGGTCGATGCCGACTTCGTCGCCAGCGGGCACTACGCGCAGATCGCCCGCGGCCCCGGCGGCGCGGCGGCGAGCGACCTCCAGCTTCGGCGCGGCGTCGACCGCGACAAGGACCAGAGCTACGTCCTCTTCGGAGTGCCCCGCGGGCGGCTGGGCCGGATGCTCCTTCCCGTCGGCGGGATGCGCAAGGCCGAGGTTCGGGCCCTCGCACGGGAGCTCGGACTGCCGGTCTTCGACAAGCCGGATTCGCAGGAGATCTGCTTCGTGCCGGACGACGACTACGCGGGGCTGGTCCGTCGTCGAACGCCGGATCGCGTCGAGCCGGGGGCGATCGTCGACGGAACCGGCCGCGTCCTCGGCGAGCATCCCGGCCATCAGCACTTCACCGTCGGCCAGCGCCGCGGCCTCGGTGTCGCGGTCGGGACCCCGCTCTACGTGGTCCAGCGCGACGCCGCGAGCAACCGCGTCGTCGTCGGCCCGCGCGAGGCGACCGCGTCGGCGGGGTGCCGCGCGACGGATGTCAACTGGCTCGTCGATCCCCCGGCGCTCGGCGCCGAGCGCCGCTGCGAGGCGGCGATCAGGGCGCATGGCGAGGCCGTGCCGGCGTGCGTCCGTCGGCGCGATGACGGCTCGATCGACGTCTGCTTCGACCGACCCGTCCATGCGGTGGCACCCGGGCAGGCCGTCGTCCTCTATGAGGGAGAGGTGGTCCTTGGCGGCGGGTGGATCACGGCGGCGCTGCCGTGAGGAGCCGGTGCCCCGAGAAGCTCCCCGATTCCGGCGCAGCGCACTTCCGCAGCGCGTCCGTCGGTCGTCGCCCGCAGGCTCATCTCATCGCGAGGCCGCCATGGCGCGATCAAGCCGCGCGGCGAGCAGTTCGATCAGCGCGCACGCAGCTTCCGGGGAAACCCGGCGAACCGCCTCTCCGACGGGCATCCACTCGCGCCGGCGCTCGGCCTGCTCCGGCCACGCGCGATGGACGGCAACGACCCGCATCGGGTAGAGCTCGACGATGCAGCCCCGCCCCTCCTTGCGCCGGGCGAAGCTCCCGAGCAGGGCGCCGACGACGCCGCTCACGCCCGCTTCCTCCCGGGCCTCGCGCAGCGCCGCGTCACGCGGATCAAGCGACCTCGGAACATCGCCCTTGGGGAGCGTCCACCGGCCGCGTCGGCGCGTCGTCACCAGCAGCACCTCGAGCTCCCCGACCGCATCGCGCCGCCACGGAATCGTCCCCGCCTGTCGGAGCAGTCCGTCGTCTCGGCGCGCCATGGTCCCGGTTCATCGACAGGATCCGGGGCCGAACCTGAAACCCGCGAAGGCGGACCGCCGCCCCGGCCGCTCAGGGGGCTTCCATTCCCTCCCCGCTTCGACGATGCTCTCGGCACGGAGCGGACGAGGATGGCCTTGAAGGACCCTCCCGATCGCACCGGTCGCCCGCCCAAGGCGCGGAAGCGCCGCTTCGCCTGGAGTCCGCCGGCCGGATCGACTCCGACAGGCCCGCGCTCGGCCGCTCCGATGAATGATCCGCCAGGATGACCGCCTCCATGAGCCAACAACCTGCGCGCACTCACCAGCGTCTGCTCGCCAAGACGCTCCTGCTGCTGCTGCTCCCCGTGATCCTGGTCGTCGTGCTGATCACCTCGGTCAACGCCATCCGAGTGCGGGATCGACTCGGCGCGGCGCTCAAGCGCGAACTGGTCGCGGCCGCGGATCTCGCCGCCGCGACCATCGACGGGATCAACCGGCAGGACGCCAACGTCGCCAGGTCGCTCGCCCTGGCCCAGGAGGCGGGGCTCTTCGCCCAGCGGGAGCGGACGCTCGATCACCTGCGTGCGGTGCTGACCGCGCATCCGACGCTGCACGGCACGTTCATCGCCTACGAGCCCGACGCGGACATGATCGGCGCCGTCGCCCTCGAGACCGGGCTGCCGCGCGAGTCGATGGACGCCTCCGGCCGGTTCCTTCCCTATCTCAAGCGGAAGCGGCCGGACTCGCCTGAGATCCTGCTCACGACCGTCACGGAGGTCGACGATCCCACCAACCTCTGGTACCACGGGACCCTGCGGCAGCTTCGCGAGCTCCGTCGCGCGGAAGTGATGGTCACGGCGCCCTACGACGACGAGGGCGCGCTGATCGTCGAGTTCGTCTACCCCATCGTGATCGGCGGCGTCGCCAAGGGCGTCGCCGGCGTCGAGAGGACGCTCGCCGAGTACGAGCGGATTCTCCGGACGATCAGCGGGCAGTCCGGGGTCGAGCTGCTCGTCGCGACGCGCGGCAAGGTGATCGCCTCGACGTTCGGCGAGGACTGGGCGGCGCCGCTGCGCCTGATCGCAGAGTCGCCGCTGGCGACGCTCTTCACCGGGACCGGGCGGCCTCCGGCCGGCACCCTCTTCGAGCTCGCGGAGAGCGACGACGACGAGTCGCACGAGTATGTGTTCGCGACCGTGCCCACCGGCGACTGGACGCTGCTCGTCCGGATGCCTCGGGGGGCGTTCTTCGCCGAGCTCCGATCGACGCTGATCGGCAACGCGATCTCGGCGTCGCTCGGGCTGCTCGTCGTCGCGGGCCTCATCGTCGCCTTTGCGCTCGCCATTCGAAGCCGGGTGCGACGGGCCCTGCTCGCGACGGAGCGAATCGCGGCGGGCGACCTGACTCAGCCGGTCGAGGTCGACCGCGCCCGCGACGAGACCGCCGACCTTCTCCGCGGCCTCAACACCATGAGCGACCATCTCAATGGCCTCGTCGCGAACGTCCAGCATGCGAGCATCCGCATCAACTCGACGGCGAACGAGCTCGCCGCGACCAGCCGTCAGCAGGAGGAGACCGTCAGCGCATTCGGCGCCTCGACGAGCGAGATCGCCGCGGCTGCGCGGCAGATCGCGGCGACCTCGACCGAACTCGGTCAGACAATGGAGTCGGTCGAGGCACTCTCCTGCGAGACGTCGACGCTCGCGCGGAGCGGCCGCTCCGGACTGGACGAGATGGACCGCTCGATGCGCCGCCTCGACGAGGCGACGCGGTCGATCGCGGAGAAGCTCGGGACGATCAGCGAGAAGGCCTCGGCGATCACGGGGATGGTCACCACGATCTCGCGCGTCGCGGACCAGACGAACCTGCTCTCGGTCAACGCCGCCATCGAGGCGGAGAAGGCGGGCGACTACGGCGCCGGCTTCCTCGTCGTCGCCCGCGAGATCAGGCGGCTTGCCGACCAGACGGGAAGCGCGACGGTCGACATCGAGCGGATGGTCGGACAGATGCAGTCGGCGGTCTCCAGCGGCGTGATGGAGATGGACCGCTTCGCGGAGGCCGTGCGCCACGGCGTCGGCGAGGTCGAGCGGATCGGGGCGCAGTTCACCCGGATCATCGAGCAGGTCGAGGAGGGCAACGAGCGCTTCACCACGGTCAACGAGGGAATGCGGAGCCAGTCCGAGGGCGCGGCGCAGATCAGCGAGGCGATGGGCACGCTCACGTCGGGAGCGCGCCAGACGATGGAGGCCGCGGGCGGCTTCGCCCAGGCGGCGCGCGATCTCCAGGAGGCCATCGCCGGGCTCAAGTCCTCCATCGCGATCTTCCGGCTTCGTCAGTAGGACCCCCGAGCGCCGGACCCGAGAGCGCGACGCAGCATGGATCAACAGCGCAGTCCATCTCTGGGAGACACCGCTCGACATGGCGCCCGGGCCGATCGCGGTGCCGCGCCGACCCGCGCGCTCATCGTGTCGATCGCCGGCGCGGCGTACGCCGTCGCGATCGAGGAGATCGTCGAGGTCCTTCCGATGGTCGAGTCGCGGCCGATCCCGGCGGCGCCGAGCTGGCTGCTCGGCGCCATCAATCGCCGCGGCCGGCTTCTGCCGCTGATCGACGGCGGCCTGCTGCTCGGCGGCGCTGCGGTCGAACCCCGCCGATCATCACGCGTGGTGCTGATCCGCGTCGACGAAGCAGCGGAGCGGATCGTCGGGCTCCTCGTCGAGGCGACGGGTGCGCTCGCCGAGATCGACTTCTCCGCGCCAGGGACCCACCCCGGCCTGGCGGTCGAGGGCGGTGAGCATCTGGGAGCGCTGGCACCCGCGCCGGCGGGGCCGGTCCAGTCGCTTCGGCTGTCGCGAGCGCTCGGCGCCGACGGCTGGCGCGCCCTCTTCGGTCGCATCGACGGCGACGGCGGGAGCGACGGCGGGGAAGGGGCCTTCGCAGAGGCGACGGCCGCGGCCGACAATGACCGCGGGTCGGCGAGCGCCCCGGCGGAGGATCAGCGGTCGGCTTCAACGATGGCCGACGCAAGCGCGGCGGAGGGCGCTCGGTCGCCGAGCGCCGATTCGAAGGAGATCGGCCGATGAGCGCCGCGGCGATCCGCGCATGGCTGCTCAGGCACACGCCGCTGGCTGAGGACCTGCTCGCGGGCCGGGCATTCGAGGAGACGATCCGGGCGCGGCGGATCGCCCTTGGCGACGGCGATGAGCGGGCCTACCTGCGGCGGCTCGAGGCCGACGCCGACGAGTCGATCCGGCTCCAGGTCGCCTTCGCCGTGCCGGAGACCTGGCTCTTCCGCTATCGGGCGAGCTTCGACTGGCTGCGCGGGCATCTGCTCGGGCTTCGCGCCGCCGGCCTGACCAGCTTGCGCGTGCTCTGCGCTCCCTGCGCTCGCGGCGCCGAGGCGTACTCGATGGCGGCGACCGCGGCTGCCGCGGAGTTCACCTTCGCGGCGATCGAGGTGACGGCGATCGACCTCGCCGAGTCCCACCTCGAGGTGGCGCGCCGGGGCGTCGCGCCTCTGTCGGCGCTGCGCGAGTCGATGCCCGAGTGGGCGAGCTCGTTCTTCGTCGCCGATCCGCGGAACGGAGTGGCCCTCAGGCCCGAGCTGCTGGCCCGGATTCGATTCGTCCAAGCGGATCTCGTCGCGGCGGCGGACCCGATCGCCGGGACCTTCGACGTGGTCGCCTGCCGCAACCTCCTCATCTATCTCGGCCGCGGCGCCCGTGAGCGGCTCGTCGAGCGGCTTCGCCGCTGGACCTCCAGCGAGGGCGTCCTGCTCGTCGGCCACGCCGACGCGGCCGGCGTGCTCTCCGCGCGCTTCGAGACAGTGGATCATCGCGCCTTCGCCTGGCGCCCGCGAGCATCCGCGGCGGTCCCGCGTCGCGCCGCCGAGGGCGGCGGGACGACCTCCCAGCGCTACCTCCCTCGTTCGGAAGCGCCTGCCGAAGCCCGCGCGGGCGTTCCTGCGAGGCCGCGGGATGCCGTCACGGCCCCGGAGTCGAGCCGCCCGGCCGCGACGACGAAGATCGCATCGGGCGAGCCGCGCGGCGGGCGCTCCGGCGCAGCGGGCGCACCGCCCGATCGCGACGGCGCCGAGCGGACGTTCCGCGCCGCATTGGCGAGCGGTCGCCCGGCGGAGGTCGTCGCGGCCGCCGAAGCGCTCCTGCGCATCAAGCCCGATGCCGTCGATGCGCTGCTCGCGCTCGCCAGGGTCCGACTGCCCGACGACCGCTCCGGTGCGGAGTCGCTCTACCGACGCGCGCTGTACCTTGAGCCAGGCTGCGAGCCGGCGCTGCTCGGCCTCGCGACGCTTCTCGATCACGATGGCCGCCACGCCGAGGCGGAGCGGCTGCGCCGCCGCGCGCTCAGGACTCACCTGGCGAGTGCCGAGCGAGCCGCCGACGCTGAGACCCGATGAGGCTCCCCGGCACCGATCGAGCAACGTGCTCATAATGGCGATGGCCGCCGCGCCAGAGGCCGCTCGCCGCACCGATCAGCGCATCCCTCCGGAATGGACCGCTCCTCCCAGAATGCCCCGTCTCCTCGCTCGCGCCTCGATGCGCCGGCGGTGGATCCGGACAACGCGGCGACCGGGCCGGACGGCGCGGAGTACCTCGCGCGGAGGCTCTCCGCAGACGAGATCGCCGAACAGACTCGCCGGGTCGCCGAGCCTGCGGGTCGCACCATGGCCGAGCCGGTCACGCTTCTGGTGATGCAACTCGGCGCGGAGCGGCTCGCGATGCCCGCCATCGATGCTCGGCGCGTGGTGCGGAGGGCTCCGGTGCGACGCGTGCCGCATCGGATGAGCCCCTTCTTCGCAGGCCTCTGCGCCGTCGATGGCCGGCTCGTTCCGGCGGCGAACCTCCGCAGGCTCCTCGAGCTTCAGGAGACCCAGCTCCCGGCCGGAGCCGCGCGGACGATCGTCTTCGGCGACCAGCGCGGCGACTGGGCCGTCGAGGTCGATCGCGTCGAAGGCGTCCGCCGCGCCGACCTTTCCAGCTTCGTCGAGCCCCCTGCCACGGTCGCTCTCACCATGGGCCGCTATATCCGCGCCCTGGGCGAGTTCGGCGGCGCCCGCGGCGCCGTGCTCGACACCGGGCGGGTGCTTTCCGCCTTCGCCGGAGCCCTTCGGTGAGCGGATTCTCGCTCTTCGATCTCTTCCGCGAGGATGCCTCGACCCAGCTCGCCGTCCTCAACGACGGACTCCTGAGCCTTGAGCGCGATCCCGCCGGCACGGCCCTGATCGAGCCCCTGATGCGCGCGGCGCACTCGATCAAGGGCGCTGCCCGGATCGTCAACCTGGCGCCGGTCGTCGAAGTCGCCCACGCGATGGAGGACGTGCTCGTCGCGGCGCAGCGCGGCCAGGAGAAGCTCGGCGCGGCGCGGATCGACCAGCTCCTCCGCGCAACCGACCTGCTGGCCGCGGCGGCAGCCCTCGACGGCGATTCGATCGCCGGTTGGTGCGAGGCGCACCGAGACGCCGTCGCCTCGATCACCGCCGAGCTCCACGCGCCCGCTCCGGCGGGCGCAGCCGCGGGGGCGATGCCTGCCACCGCCCCATCGACGTCGGCGCCGCGCTCGGCCGGCCTTGAAGCGCCGGGCCCCGCTGCGGCGGGCGCCGCCGCAACGGAGTCCCGCGCATCCGCGGCCGCCGCATCCGTCGCCGCGTCAGAGGAACCCTCCGGGAATCCCGGGTCGGCCGTCCCGGTGGGTCCGGTGGTTCCGGCCGTCTCGGTGGATCCCTTCGGGGCGGCTCCCGTCGCGGAGGCTCCCTCGGCAAGGATGCCGCCGCAGGAGGCTCCGGCCGCGCCGGCCCCGGGGGGCTTCTCGTCCGCGCGCGGCAGCGAGGCGGTTCGGGTCGCAGCCGATCGACTCGAGCGGATCATGCAGCTCGCTGGAGAGATCATGGTCGCAGGGCGGCAGATGGACTCGATGCGGCAGGACGTGCTCGGCATCAGGCGCACGCTCGGCGACGCCGAGGACGCCATCGGGGCGCTCCGGCAGGCGACCTCGCGCGAGGCCGACCAGGCGCGCGATGCGCTCGCCATGGCGGTGGGCGCCGCGCAACTGGATGTCCGCAGCCATCTCGAGGCGGTCGAGACGCTCACGCGCAGAACGGAGGAGCTCTCGGCATCGCTCTACAACGCGGCGCTCGGAAGCAGGCTGCGGCCCTTCGGCGACATCGCGGGGGGGTTCCCGCGGATGGTCCGCGACATCGCGCGGCAGCTCGGGAAGCGCGTCAGGCTGGAGATCCAGGGAGAGCAGGTCGCGGTCGATCGCGAGCTGCTCGCGCGGATCGAGGCGCCGCTGAGCCACCTGCTGCGGAACGCGCTCGACCACGGCGTCGAGCCGCCGGAGGCGCGCGAGGCCGCGGGCAAGTCGCCCGAGGCGCGCATCCTCCTCGAGGCGCGGCATCATGCGGGGCGGCTGATGATCCGCGTCGTCGATGACGGCCGCGGGATCGACGTCGAGGCAGTCCGGCGCCGCGCGGTCGAGCGCGGACTCGCTCCCGCCGATCTCGCCGCCGGACTTGGCGAGCGCGAGGTGCTCGAGTTCCTGTTCCTTCCGGCGTTCTCGACCGCGACGCAGGTCAGCGAGATCTCGGGGCGGGGAGTCGGGCTGGACATCGTGCAGACGATGGCTCACGAGGTCGGAGGCAGCGCCCGCGTGGAGACGCGGGCCGGCGAGGGAAGCACCTTCACGCTCGTGCTTCCAGTGGCCGTCTCGGTGCTGCGGGCCGCCATCGCCGAGATCGCCGGAGAGCCCTTCGCCTTCCCGCTCGCGCGGCTCTCCCGCGTGGTGCGCTTCTCGATCGAGGAGCTCTCGACCGTGCAGGGAAGGGAGCAGATCCTCCTCGAAGGCCGTTCGATCGGGCTCGTCAGCGCCGCCGAGCTGCTGGAGCTCGCGCCCGCGCGCGATGCCGCGGGTTCAAGGCAGGATCGCTTCGCGATCGTCCTCGAAGATGACGGCGCCCGCTTCGGACTCGTGGTCGATCAGCTCCTGGGCGAGGAGGATCTCGTGGTGCGGACGCTGGATCCGCGCCTGGGGAAGGTGCCGCATGTGCTCGCGGGCGCCATGCTCGAGCGCGGCGATCCGTGCCTGATCCTCGACGTGGAGGACCTCGTCGCCTCGCTCCGCCAGCTCCTGCTCGAAGGGCGCCGCATCGGGATGTCGAGAGCGGATGCGGGCGATCGCTCGAAGCGCCGACGGATCCTCGTCGTGGACGACTCGGCGACGGTCCGCGAGGTCGAGCGGCAGCTTCTGGTCCGCGAGGGGTATGTCGTCGAGACCGCGGTCGATGGCGTCGACGGGTGGAACTCGCTCTCCGTCGGCCAGTTCGATCTGCTGGTGACCGACGTCGACATGCCGCGGCTGAACGGCATCGAGCTGGTGCGCCGAGTGCGCGCCGACGACCGCCTTCGCCGGCTGCCCGTGGTCATCGTCAGCTATAAGGACCGCGAGGAGGACCGGCTTCGAGGTCTCGAGGTCGGCGCCGACGCATACCTCACCAAGGGGAGCTTCCAGGACGAGACCTTCGCGTCGACCATCCGCGATCTCGTGGGAGGCGCCGAGGCGTGAGGGTCGCCGTCGTCAACGACCTTCGGATCGCCACCGAGGCGCTGGTCCGTTCGCTCCGAGGAGGCGGGCACGAGATCGCGTGGACTGCGGCGGACGGAGTCGAGGCGGTCGAGCGCTGCGCCGCGGACAGGCCGGACCTCGTGCTCATGGATCTCATCATGCCGGTGATGGACGGCGTCGAGGCGACGCGGCGGATCATGGGAGGGTCCCCGTGCCCGATCCTGGTCGTGACCGCGACGGTCTCCGGCAATGCGACCCGCGTCTACGAAGCGCTGGGCGCCGGCGCCCTCGACGCGGTCGACACGCCGGTGCTCGGTCCCGCCGGGGACGTCTCGGGAGCGGCACCTCTGCTCCGGCGAATCGAGCTGGTCGCGCGGATCGCAGCGGAGACGGCGCCTGCGGCGGGCGGGGCATCGGCGGTCTCTTCGCCGCCGCAGGCCTCCGCGCAGCAGAGCGCGCTCGCGGCGCCGCCGCGATCGGTGAGACCGCAGCGCCCCGCTGCGGAGGCGGCGCCGCACGCCGGTGGTGCGTCGCGGCCGCAGGGATCCCCGCCGCCGCTGCCGCCGATCGTCGCCATCGGCACCTCGACTGGCGGCCCGCAGGCGATGGCGCGGGTCCTCGGGGCGCTTCCCGCTCCGCTTCCCTGCGCGGTCGTCGCGGTCCAGCACATCGGCGCTCCGTTCGCGGCGGGGCTCGTCGAGTGGCTCGGGCGCGAGATCCGCCGGCCCGTGCGGCTGGCAGAGGAGGGCCGGACGATCGAGCGCGGGACGGTCCTGCTTCCCCCGGGCGATCGGCACCTGACGGTCGCCCCTGACGGCACCCTTCGCACGCGGTCGACCCCGGAGAGCCTCCATCGTCCGAGCGTCGATGAGCTCTTCAAGAGCCTCGCGGCGCTGCCGAATGCGGGAGTCGCGGTGCTCATGACCGGCATGGGAAGCGACGGCGCGGCAGGCCTCGCGGCGCTGCGCAGCGCGCGTTGGTGGACGATCGCGCAGGACGAGGCCACCAGCGTCGTCTGGGGAATGCCGCAGGCGGCGATCCGCCTCGGCGCAGCGTGCGAGGTGCTGCCGCTCGAGGGCATCGCCTCCGCCATCGAGCGCGCGCTCGCGCGCCAGGCCGGTACTGTCCGACGAGGAGCCCCCTGAGATGTCCAGCGATTCGACGCCCGTGAGCCCGACAATCGTCCTGCTCGTCGACGACCAGCCCATCGTCGGGGAGGCGGTGCGACGGATGCTCGCCGCCGATCCGTCGATCGCCTTTCACTTCTGCCGCGATCCGCGCGAGGCGATCGAGACCGCGACGCGCGTCCGGCCGACGGTGATCCTCCAGGATCTCGTGATGCCCGAGATCGACGGTCTCGACCTCGTGACCGAGTACCGCCGGACCGAAGTCGCACGCGAGGTGCCGCTGATCGTCCTCTCCTCGCGCGAGGAGGCGACGACCAAGGCGGAGGCGTTCGCGCGGGGGGCGAACGACTATCTCGTCAAGCTGCCGGACCCCATCGAGCTCCTGGCTCGCGTGCGGCATCACTCGCGCGGCTACACGGCGCTGCTTGAGCGGAACGCTGCGTTCGCCGCGCTGGAGTCGAGCCGAAAGCACCTCGCCGACGAGATCGACCGCGCCGCCGAGTACGTCCGCTCCCTGCTCGATCCGCCCATCTCCGGGAGGGTCGGGGTGCGCTGGACCTTCCTGCCGTCGTCGTCGCTCGGCGGCGACTGCTTCGGATACCGGTGGATCGACAACGACCGCTTCGCGATCTTCATCCTCGATGTCTGCGGCCACGGCGTGGGTCCCGCGCTCCTGGGGGTGACGGCGCTGAACGACATCCGCGCCGCGATCGCCGATCCGGCCATGGGAAGCGATCCGGCGGCGCTGCTCGCGAGGATCAACGAGGCGTTTCCGATGCGGCGGCATCGGAACATGTACTTCACGATGTGGTACGGCGTGGTCGACCGCGGCGCGGGGACGCTGACCTATTCGGGCGCTGCCCATCCGCCGGCGGTCCTTTTCCGCGCCGGGCGTGCAGAGTACGAGCGACTCGACTCCGACGGCCTGCCGATCGGGGTGGCTCCCTCGCCGGAGTCGACCAACCGCGCAGTGCCCATCGGCGAGGGAGACTTGCTCTACCTGTACAGCGACGGCGTCTTCGAGATCCAGCAGCGGGATGGCACGATGTGGTCGATGGAGGAGTTCCTCGAGTTCATGGCGGCGGCGCCGGCGACCGATCGCATCGGGGCGATCGCCGCGCACACACGGGCGATGCTTGATGCGGACGGCTACGCCGACGACTTCTCCATCGTCGAGGCGACGATCGGGCCGCGGTGACGCGCGGAGCGGCAGGGGCCTCCGCAACGGAACATCAAGCCAAGGATTCGAGCTTCGCCCGACCCGGACCTCCGCTCCCAGCCGCCTCGAGCCGGAGCCGCAGGCTGCTCCGGGCTGCGGCGGCATCGAGGACGCCCCGGATGCCCTGAAACAATGCGGGCGAGAGGGAACCCCAGAGGGGGAGGAGCGGCAGCCGAACAGCCTGACCAAGATCAGGGATCCGAGTCGGATCGCCACCCGAACGGCGGGAGCGCCCAGCGCGAGCGGATACTCTTGCGCGGCGCAGCGCTCTCTCAGGAGCGCTTGGAAGGTCGGTCGAAGTGATCCGGTCAGCCGCTCAGCAACCTCGCTGAGGTCGCTGCGCGGCACGCCCTCGCAGCCCATCACGGAGGTCGCTCGGGCTTCCGCGCAGCCGGAAGCCGAGACGCCCACAGAGGAGGCAACCCAATGACCCGCGGCACCAGGCTCATCAGCGGAATCGTCGCTTCTGTTGCGGCGATCGCGACGATCGCGATCGTCGTGGCGAACTCGCCGTCCCGGACCGCGCCCGCCGAGACGCCGCCGATCTTCAGCGACCTCACGCTGACGGAGGCGCTGGAGCAGAACCAGAGCGACGGACGAATCCTCTTCGTCAAGGGCACCGCGAAGTGGTGCCCGCCCTGCGTGCAAATGGACCGCACGTCGCTGCGCGACGACTCCCTCGCGGCGTGGATGAAGGAGCGCGGCACCGCGATTGCGCTCGACGTCGACCGCTCGCCGCAGGATGCGCAGCGGCTGGGGATCACAGCCATGCCGACCATGATCGCCTTCCGGGACGGCGTCGAAGTCGGCCGTGCCGTGGGCTTCCGCTCAGGAGCCGACCTCCTCGCGTGGCTCGAGGGGCTGGATCGCCGGAGTCGATGAACGGCGGCGACGGCCGCGCGCGGTACGCACCCGGGAGCGCCGGCGTGCCCGCAGGCAGTCAGGAGATCCGAGGACGCGGACGGATGTCCCGGACTCCCGCACCCCGGGCACCCCCGTACCCCCGCACCCCCATCCTCCCGAGGCTGGCGCGACCCAGGTGCCGCATTCGAGCGTGTCGCGCTGAGAGCCTGTGGCGAAAGTGCTTTGGAGGCGAGGGCGAGGAGGAGGCAAACATCGAGGAGCCGCCGCAGCGCAGCATCCGCAGCGATGCGAGCGAGTTGCGGCGACGGCGAGATTCGCCTGTCCGCTCGTCCGAAGCCCGAATGACCTTCGCCAAAGGCCGCTCGGCAGAGCACCAACGACAGCAGCCTCGCGATGAACGCGAGGCTGCTGGCTATGGAACAGGAACAGTTGGGGTGCCTTTGCCGCACGTCGCCGTGCGGCGCTCCGCTCGAGGGCGGACGAGAGACGAGCTGACTTGGTCGCCGATGCAGATCGCTCTGCTTCGACGTCTACTGGATCCCGTAGAAAGGAGGTGATCCAGCCGCAGGTTCCCCTACGGCTACCTTGTTACGACTTAGTCCCAGTCACCAGCCTCGCCGTGGGCACCCCTGAATCGGGGCGACTTCGGGCGCTGCCAGCTCCCATGACTTGACGGGCGGTGTGTACAAGGCTCAGGAACGTATTCACCGCGGCGTAGCTGATCCGCGATTACTAGCGATTCCGACTTCATGCGGGCGGGTTTCAGCCCGCAATCCGAACTGGGGTGCGCTTTGAGCGATTTGCTCGATCTTGCGATTTTGCGTCGTTCTGTACGCACCATTGTAGCACGTGTGCAGCCCTGGGCATAAAGGCCATGAGGACTTGACGTCATCCCCACCTTCCTCCGGTTTGACACCGGCAGTCTCGCTAGAGTCCTCAGCATTACCTGTTAGCAACTAACGACAGGGGTTTCGCTCGTTGAGGGACTTAACCCGACACTTCACAGCACGAGCTGACGACAGCCATGCAGCACCTGTGCACGTTCCGGTCTTGCGACTGTGGCTCTCCTTTCGGAGAGTTGATCCGTGCATGTCAAGCCCAGGATAAGGTTCTTCGCGTTGCTTCGAATTAAGCCACATGCTCCACCGCTTGTGTGAGCCCCCGTCAATTCCTTTGAGTTTTAGCCTTGCGACCGTACTCCCCAGGCGGCGCACTTAACACTTTTGCTTCGACCAAGGGGGTGTCATCCTCCTCGATCTAGTGCGCATCGTTTAGGGCGTGGACTACCGGGGTATCTAATCCCGTTTGCTCCCCACGCTTTCGTGCCTCAGCGTCAGGACTGGCCCAGCGGCCTGTCTTCACCTTCGGCGTTCCGCTAGATATCTACGCATTTCACCGCTCCACCTAGCGTTCCGACCGCCTCTACCAGCCTCGAGACTTGCGGTTCACGAAGCAATTCCATGGTTGAGCCATGGGATTTCACAACATGCCTGCAAGTCCGCCTACGCACGCTTTAAGCCCAGTGATTCCGATTAACGCTCGCACCCTCTGTATTACCGCGGCTGCTGGCACAGAGTTAGCCGGTGCTTCCTTTGGGTCGCCTCATTTTTTTGGTAAACCCTGACAGCAGTTTACACCCCGAAGGGCTTCATCCTGCACGCGGCATTGCCCCGTCACGCTTTCGCGCATTGCGGAAGATTCGTTACTGCAGCCTCCCGTAGGAGTCCGGGCAGTGTCTCAGTCCCGATGCGGCGGGCCGTGCTCTCACACCCGCTACCCGTCTTCGCCTTGGTGAGCCTTTACCTCACCAACTAGCTGATAGGAGATTCCCCGCTCCCAAGGCAGCAAGCCTTTGATCCTTTCGGACCGTATAGAGTATTAGTCTGAGTTTCCCCAGATTATCCTCTACCTCGGGGTACGTAGAAATCTATTCCTCGCCCTTTCGCCACTCTACTTGGGGTTGCCCCCTTTCGCGTTCGACTTGCATGTTTTAGCCATGCCGCCAGCGTTCAATCTGAGCCAGGATCAAACTCTTCAATTGATATTCGTTGCACGCACCGCCGCCTCGCGGCGGACGATGCGAATGCTTCGATTGAAGGGTCCCGCACGCGGCACCAAAGTGCCTCGGCGGGTTCCTGGCGACCCGGCCATCACCGACGCCTCTCGGCGACGGCACGACCGGGTCGGTCTTCGCCGCGCCGTCGTATGACGGACGCGACGCCGGCAGGCGGCTAGACCTGCCGGAATTTACGGACATCACTACCTGACCGGCCAAAGCCGGTCACGTGGTGATTCCTTGGAATCGACCAATGTATGGCATCACAAGGATGTCCGAAGGACGCCGTCTGTGAGGTCGGCGCCCCGTGGATCCCCCGCCTCGACCGACGTGTGACCGTCGACCGGTTGGGGACTCATCCTCGCGGCATTCCCAACTGTTCACTTGTCAAAGAAAGCCAGTCGGCGGCGACGGAAGCGCCGCGGGCGAGCCAGTGATTCGGGGCTCGCCCGCTTCGATTCAGTCATCGCTGACTGGGACGGGACAGTATACGCCCGGCGGCGTGCCTGTCAAGACTCCTTCTACGTTCTGTGTGCCCGGACGGTTCGATCGCCCCGCCGAGAATCCCCGGAACCGTCCTGACCGCCGGCGATTTCCTGGCCCAAGGGTGGTCACGGAGCCCTCTCGGGGGCGATTCCCGCTCGATTCAGACCCCCTCACGAGCTGCCATCGCACTCGGACCGGACTTCCGCTGGCGCCCCCGGATCCGTCTGCGGCCCGCCTGTTGGGCGGTCGCGACGACGGCGACCACGATTCTCGCGGGACCGAGGGAGCGCAGGAGGCTGACGGCGACCTCGAGCGATCGGCCGGTCGTCCGTATGTCGTCGACCAGGATCACCGTCCGTCCAGACAATCCCCAACCCATCCACCGATGGCGAACGTATGCCCGAGCGGGGGCTGATCTCGGCTCCGCGCCCAAGCCGCCGATCCGAGACCGATCGAGTCGGGCATCCAGTCGAGGCCCTTCCCAGGGGCCGCGGAGGGCCCCCCGCGCCGGCACGGCCACTCCGATCACCGACCTCCAGAGCGCGCCGAGTCCCTTGAGCGACCCCTCCAGGCGGGTGCGTCGGATCCGGATGCGCCTCCCGCCGAGTCGGCGGCGAGCGCTTGACCGTCGTCCTGCCTGAGTCGAGTCGGCACCGCTTCGGAGGGGCTGGCGGACGACGCCGCCAACCTCCGCGGCAACGGCATCTGCAAGCACCCTGGCGTGGTCGATCCCGCGATGCACCCGGCGCAGGAACGGCATCGGCATCGGGACGACCACGGGCATCGAGTCCCCAGCCCGAGTCGGCCCCAGCGCCTCCAGAACGGCGTTGCCCAGCTCGCGTCCGAGCAGCTCCCCGATGGCCTGCCAGCGCGTGTACTTCAACGCAAGCAACCAGTCGCGCAGCGGCGCGTCGTAGCGCCCGAGGCGGATCACGCGATCGCCAAGGCGAGGCATCCCGCCGCGATCGGCGCAGGCCGCGCAGCCGGCGATTCGACTCCCGAGGCGGATCTCGCCTTCGAGCGCGCCCGATCCCCGATGGCCCCGCGCGCCGAGTCCGGAGTCCTGAGCACGTCGCTCTCGATCGTCGCTCGGTTCGCGCGTCAGTGCGAGCGTCGCATCTTCCGGCGCCGCCGGAACCGCACTTGGGCCGATCACGGCGAGCGCGTCTCGGTGGTGTGCCTCCGCCCGGAACCGCGCGTCCGCCTCCGTCGACTGGTCTCGCCTCGGACGATCGCAGCCGCAACGCGGGCAGTACGCTTCGACGGCGTCGCGAGACCAGCCTGAGCTTCGCACGTGCCCCCGCGCATCGGGCCGAGACTCTCCGAGAAGCTCGTGCTCGACCCGAGCGAGGACCGCACCAGCCCAGCGACCCGCTGCGGCGATGCCCCGCAGCGCGATGGCGATCAGGAAGGCGCGGCACCGCTGCACTGGCGGTGCGGTCGCCCCGAGCAGCACGTCGCGCGGATCCGAGCCGGTCGGACACCGGCGCGGCTCAGCACCGTGCCTGCTCGCGAGGCCTGCCGGTTCGCGGTCGACCGGCCGAATCGCCCTCGCCGACACTTCCGGAATCGACGGTGCCGATGGCACCGGTCGCACCGATGGCACCGACGGAACCCCCTGGGACGACCCTGGATCGAGCGCGGCCACCAAGGCCTTCTAACCCACGGAATCGGCCATCTCGGCCGAATGGAAGATCGTCAATTCGATACAGTCGCCCGCCTCCAGAACGGAGCGATTCCCGTGTCCCCCTCCACCGCCCGCAGTCGGCCTCCGGCGGCGCCGCCGACGGCAACCCAGCATCGTTCCGATGCGCGACCCGGGCGCGGCCCAGCAGCGACGAAAGCCGCGCATCCCCATCACCATGGCACTTCCCTTCCAGCACACCTTCCGGAATGTCCGCCGCTACCAGCAGGTCCTGCGCGTGCTCGCCCGCTACGGCTTCGGCGGCTTCGTCCACGAGGCGGGGCTGGACCGCCTGCTCGAGCGCGGATTCCGGCTCTTCGGGAGCGAGGTTCCGACGTCGATCGCCTCGATGACGCCCGCCGAGCGCGTCCGCCGCGCGATGGAGGAGCTCGGGCCGACGTTCATCAAGCTGGGCCAGATCCTCAGCACCCGTCGCGATCTCATCCCCGACGACTGGGCGGTCGAGTTCTCAAGGCTTCAGGACAGCGTTCCCGCGGATCCCTGGGCAGAGGTCAAGGTCAGGCTCGACGAGGCGTTCGGGGAGGAGCTGGCGACGCTCTTCGCGTTCATCGACGAGAAGCCGCTTGCCGCAGCCTCGATGGCGCAGGTGCACGCCGCGCGGCGCCCGGACGGCCGCGAGGTCGTCCTGAAGATCCTCAGGCCAGGGCTCCACGACATGGTCGACAGCGACATGGAGGCGCTGCGGTTCATCGCTCACCAGATCGAAGGTCACGTCTCCAATGTCGGCGTGAGCCCGGTCGAAGTCGTCGACGAGTTCGCGCGGCAGCTCAAGCGCGAGCTCGATCTCACCCACGAGGGACGCTCGACGGACCGCCTCCGCGCCGCCTTCGCGGACGATCCCGGCGTCGGCTTTCCCGAAGTGCACTGGGACGCGACGGCGGACACCGTGCTCACCCTCCAGCGGATCGACGGCGTCCCGCTCTCCCGAGCCGACATCCCCGCGATCCCCCTCGAAGAGCGCAAGCTCGCCGTCGACCACGGCGCGAAGGCGGTGCTGCGCCAGTGCCTCGAACTGGGCTTCTTCCACGCCGATCCGCACCCCGGAAATCTCTTCCTGGTTCCCGGCGGCAAGATCGTCTTCATCGACATGGGGATGACCGGGCGGATCGAGCCTCAGACCCGGAAGACCATCGCCAGGCTGGTGCACGGGACCGCGACAGGCGACGTCGAGGAGGTCGCGCGGGCCGCACTGGCCATCGGCGACGTCGATCCGGAGACGGTCGACGAGCGGGCTCTGCGGCAGGATGTCCAGGAGATCGTCGGCTTCTTTCACGATGTGCCGCTGGAGCGATTCGACCTCTCCGAGCTGCTCGAGATGTTCTTCTCCGCGCTGCGCCGCCATCACGTGAAGGTCCCCGCCGACCTCGCCCTGCTCATCAAGGCGCTCAGCTCGATCGAGGGCGTCGGCAAGATGCTCGACCCCGACTTCGACATGGTCGCCTATGTCCGCCCGTACATCGAGCGCATCATGCTCGAGCAGGCGAGCCCGCTCGCGGTGGCGCGGCGCATGAAGGAGGCGGCGCTGGTGTACGCGCAGCTCGCGGAGACGCTTCCGCAGGAGCTGCTCGATCTCATGACGCGGCTGCGGCGGAGCCGCCTGACCGTCAACCTCGAGCATCGCGGTCTCTCGGAAGTCACGACGGTGATCGAGCACGCGAGCCGGAACATCGCCTATGCGCTGACGATCGCGGCGCTGGTCGTCGGCAGCTCGATCATCGTGCTCGCGTCGCGCACCGCAGGCGGCGCTCCGGCCTGGCACATCGTCGGCATCTGCGGCCTGATCCTCGCCGGGATGATCGCGCTGCTCTTCATCCGCGACAACCGGCGCTTCCGGAAGCGCGAGCTCTCGCCGCGCAAGCCCGGAATCCGGCGGTAGGCCGCGGCATCCGGCCGCCGCTGCCGCCCGATGGCGGGGCCGTCCGGCTGCGCACGAGGCGGCGGACGACTCCCCGCGGCGCCCCGACTCGATCCGGTCAGCCGACTTCGGGGCGCGACGCTCAGCGACCTCGGGTCTTCGCGCGCGGAGCGCCGCGCGAGCCCGACCGGCCGCTCTGCGCGCCGGTCTTGTGCAGGCCTTCTCCCAATCCCTCGCCCAGGCCGCTCAGAATGCCGCCGACAGAGGTCATCAGGTGCGATGCCGTCCCGGAAGCGAGGCGCGACGCCGCCTTCAGGGACTCGCGGGCGAGCTGCGCCGGATCGTCGCCGACCGCGTTCGCCACGCGCTCGACGGCCGGGCGCATCTCCGAAGCGGCCCGGCGAGCGTCGTCCACGAGCGTCGAGACCTGGTCGCGCAGCGAGCCGGCGAGCGTCCTCGAGTACTCCATCATCGCGTCGAACGCGGCGCTGCCCGCCTTGGTCATCGACTCCTGAAGCGGCGTCAGCGCCTCGGTGACCGCCCGCGCTTGCTTCTTCGCTCCCGCCGCGCCGCGCCGGCCGGCGTCCACGGCGGCGTCGGCGCCCTCGGCGACGCCACGGACCACCTCTCGAAGGGCGCTCTCCCGCGCCGACGGCATCGCGTCCCGGAGCGCCTCGACCGCGCCGCCGAGCATCGTCTCGGCGACGTCGCGGATCGCGCGGGGCGAGACTCCCTGCCCGTGCAGTGCCTTGGTGGTCAGCTCGCGCATCTCGGCGCGGATGCGATCGCCGCGGAGCGGAGATCCTGCCGCCGCTGCGCGGCCCGCGGATCGCGCCGGGGCGGCCCGCCTGGTTCCCGCGGTCGCTCCTCGCACCGCGGTCGGCTTCGCGCCCGCCCGCTTCCTCGCGGGCGCAGCGGGCGGGGCCGCCGAACGCGTCTTCTTCGCCGATGCCGCGGGCTTCTCGGCCGTCCCCGTCCTGCGCCTCGATGCGCCGTCCTTCGCAGATGCCGCTGCGCCCCCCGCCTTGCCGGAGCTCTTGCGCGTCGCCTTCTTCGCCGCCGTCTTCCGTGCCATGACCACTCACTCCCTGACGATGTGATCGCGCAGGTCCGTGAGGAATCGCACGATCTGACCCTGTTCCTTGGGCGTCGAGGCCGCCTCGACGTCCTGCTGCCAGAAGTCGAGGAAGCGGATCGCTCCCTCGGTCTCGAATGTCACCGGCCTCCGCGGGCGGCGCTCCGCTTCGCGCCGGCCGTCGCGCCGCGCCTCGGCGAGGCGGTCTGCGTCGCTGACCGTGCGCTCGCGTCCTTCGGCGATCCGCTCGCCCATGCGCATCCACTCGACGACCCACTCGTCGAGGAAGCGCCGTCGCTCCGCCTCGTCTCCGATCGCGAGGTACCTCCCCGCGCCATCCGCGAGGATCTCCTTCGCCATGAGCCTGACGTTCTGCCGCAGCGTCTCCCGCGCCGGGCCGGAGAGGCCCGCAAGAAAGCCGGCGAGCACCGCCGACTCGGACTGGCTCAGGCCGCGGAAGCGATCGGCGAAATCCCGCAGGAAGCGGATGCGCTCCTCGATCGGAAGCCTGCTGAAATCCTCCATCGCGAGGTACGCCATCACCCCGTCGACGGGCGAGTCGAAGATGCTCGGCGGCGGCTTCCACCGCGACGACCACCACGCGGCTCCGCCCGCGACGAGCCCGGCGATGGCGAGCGCCGCCGCAGTCGCCACGACCGCACGGCGGTGGCGCGAAAGAAGGTCGGCGATGGAGTCGCGGTCCATCATCGTCAGTCCAGTGCCGTCTCCGGCTCGAGCGGCTCCGGCGGAGCGGCGATCCGCGCGCTGCCGTCGATGTAGAGGGCGTTGCGCGGAACGCGGTCGCCGATCTTGTGGCGCTCCTGAGTGTCGAGGAGGACGGGAATCGTGTTGGAAGCCGCGCGCTCATAGAGCGCGGTGACGACCCGCGCCTCGAGCTCCTTCCGCTGCCGCGGCGGCATGAAGAGCGCGTTCGGCGGAAGCTGGAACTGCACTTCGGGGGTGAGAACGTAAAGCCCCGGCAGATAGAGATAGCTCGTGCCGGTCTCGTAGGACTCCGGATCAAAGTCCCCCGGACATCGCCATGCGGGGTTGTCGCGCGGAATGTACGAGCGGAGCGCCCACGGGAGCCCGCCGACCGGGCCGCCGGGGGTGACCACGGGAATCGGATCGGTGTTGGGGAGCAGCGACGCATTCGCCGAGCGGAATGCGTCGATGCCTCCGTGAAGCTGGCGAAGGTTCGAGAGGCAGCCGGTCGAGTGCGCTTCCGCCTGGATTCGCCCGATCACCGGAAAGAGCAGCCCGACGAGCACGATCAGGATCGAGATCACCACCAGCGCCTCGACCAGCGTGAAGCCGCGATGACTCCTCTCCCGACGCACGGGGCGAGTATAGCGATCGGCGCTCGCGCTCCATCGACCTCCGCCGATCGCATCCCGTCGCGCCCGATCGCGTCCGGTCGGCGAGCCTGCGATGGACGTCTGAAGCCGAGCGTGCGGCCTCGAGCCGGGGCTGCGGCGCCCGGCCCGATCAGTCGCCTCCGCCGTCGCCGCCTCCGCCGTCGTCACCGCCGCCGCTCCCGTCGCCGGCCTCGAAGATCGTGTCGATGAACCCCTCGGGATCGAATGGCTGAACGTCCTCCGGCCGCTCGCCGACTCCAACGAGCTTGACCGGCACGTCGAGGGTGTCGCGGATCGCGACGACGATCCCGCCCTTGGCGGTGCCGTCGAGCTTGGCGAGGAAGATCCCGGTCACGTCGATGGCCTGCTTGAAGAGCTCCGCCTGCCGGATCGCGTTCTGCCCGCTCGTGGCGTCTAGGACCAGCAGCACCTCGTGCGGCCCGTCCGGGATCTTCTTGCGCACCACGTTGCGGATCTTGGTGAGCTGCCGCATCAGGTTCTCCTGCGTATGCAGGCGGCCCGCCGTGTCGATCAGCAGCACATCGACGCCGCGGGCCAGAGCGGCGTCGACGGCGTCGAAGACCACGGCAGCCGGATCGGCACCCTGCGCGCCCTTGACGATCTCCACGCCGAGCCGCTGCGCCCAGATCTCGAGCTGGGCGACGGCGCCCGCGCGGAAGGTGTCCGCAGCCGCGAGGAGGACGCTTCGACCCTGGTCCCGAAGCGTCCGGGCGATCTTGGCGACGCTGGTCGTCTTGCCGGCGCCGTTGATCCCCGCCACCAGGATCACGGTCGGACGCGTCGGAGCCATGGTGATGGCGCACTCGGCCTCGGACCAGCGGCTCTTGAGCTGTGCCTTGAGGAAGGCCAGCGCGTCCTCGCCGCGATCCACCTTCCCCGAGCGGAAGTCCGCTCGGAGGCGATCGATGATCTCCCGCGTCGCCTTCACGCCCACATCGGCCCCGATCAGCCTCGCTTCGATCTCATCGATGAGCTCCTCGCTCAGACGACGGCCGTGCAGGATCGAGCGGAGCCCGGCGCCGAGCGCATCCGCGGTCTTCCGCAGGCCTCGGCGAAGAAGTGCGATCGTGGACGTGAAGAGACCCATCAGAGTCGAAAGCAAGGGGAAGGGGCGGATCGCTCCGGGCGGCGTCGGCGCCTGAGTGAAGCGGCGGCGAGAGACGTGCGCGAGCGTCGAGGAACCGGCGACCGGCGGGAGCTCCGCTCCGCGGCGTCAGGGCGTCGAAGGCTGCTCGCGCGATCCGAGCTCCGGCTGCTCCGCGGGACCGAGGCGCTCGCGGAAGAGCCGGTCGAGCACGCCATTCACGAAGGCAGGACTCCGCTCTCCGCCGAACTCTCGGGCCAGCTCGACGGACTCGTTGATGGCGACCTTCGGCGGCACCTCGCCGCGGACGACCTCATACCAGGCCAGCCGAAGGATGTTGCGATCGACCAGCGGCTGCCGGTGGAGCGGCCACTCTGGCACGAGGGGCCGGATCGCGGCATCCGCCTCGTCGCGGAACTCCCACGCGAGCGTCGCGAGATCGTGGCCCCGCGCTGCGAGCTCCTCGGAGACCACGCTCTCGCTCGGATCGCGCGGCTCGTGCTCGGGCTCCTGCCAGAGCGAGCCGGGCACGCCCGAGCCTCCCGCATCGAACTGATAGAGGCACTGAAGCGCACAGCGGCGCACGGGGCGCGCCGAGCTCACCGGTCGTCCTCGCCCCAGGTGCCCGAGTCCCCGTCCTCGAGTCCGTCGTCGTCGAGGTCGTTCTCAACCAGGCGCTCGAACCGCTCGCCCTCGAGGTCCGCCGCCTCGATGGCGTGGCTCGCCTCGATCGCGGCGACCATCGCCTCCGCCCCCTTGTTGCCCTTGCTTCCCCCTGAGCGCTCCCGAGCCTGGTCGAGGTTCGCGACCGTGAGCACGCCGAACGCGACCGGCACGCCGGTCTCGATGGCGACGGCTGCGCAGGCGTTCGCGACCGCGGAGGCGAGGTACTCGTCGTGCCGGGTCTCGCCGGTGACGACGCAGCCGAGGACCACCACGGCGTCGACGCTTCCTCCATGCGCGAGCCGCGCGGCGATCACCGGCAGCTCGAAGGTGCCCGGCGCCCCGAGGACCACGAGATCCTCGCTCGCATCTCCGCCGGCGCGGGCGAAGGCATCGGTCGCACCGGCGAGCAGCGCCGAAGTGATCGCGTCGTGATAGCGGCTCACGACGATGCCGATGCGCAGTTGCTCCGCCGAGGTCTGCGGCGTGGGGACATGCATGGGGGCGATGGTAGTCGGGCGGACGGGGCGCATCGGCCGAGCGGCGCCCTCCGGGTGCATCGCGACCGCGGGCGGTGGCGGCGGATCCGGACGGGGAGACGACGCCGATGGAGCGCGGACGGCCGCTCGATCCTCGATCGCGCCTCCGAGGCGAGGCCGGGCGCGGAGCGGATGCCGCCGCGCCGGGCACCCCTGGCGCGGCGGTAGCATGGCCGCATGAGCACGCGAAGAGTGCGCTGCGGCGTCGTCGGAGTCGGTCGGATGGGTCGGCACCACGCGCGGCTCTACGCCCAGGTCGACGGCGCCGAGCTCGTCGGCGTCGTCGACGCCGATCCGCAGCGCCGCAGCATCGTCGTCGAGGAGTATGGCGGCGTCGCCTGCGCGACCGTCGAGGAGCTGCTCGCGCTCGGGGTCGAGGCCGTGACCGTCGCCGTCCCGACCGTCCACCACCGGCGCGTCGCCGAGCCGCTGCTCTCGGCGGGCGTCGCCTGCCTGATCGAGAAGCCGCTTGCGCCGGATGTCGCCGAAGCGCGAGCCATCGCCGATCTGGCGGATCGCAGCGGGTCGGTGCTCCAGGTCGGTCATGTCGTGCGCTACGACCCGGTGATGGTCGCGATCCGGGCCCTGCCGGGAGTCGTGCCGCGCTTCGTCGAGGTCGACCGGATCTCGCCGATGACCTTCCGCAGCGTCGATGTCGGCGTCGTCCTCGACATGATGATCCACGACATCGACCTCCTGCTCATGCTCGTCGGACGCGAGCCGGACGAGGTTCACGCGAGCGCCGTCGGCGTCCTCGGCGAGGCCGAGGATGTCTGCAACGCCCGACTCGTCTTCCGCCCCCGCGGCGGGGCCCCGGAGTGCGTGGCGAACGTCACCGCGAGCCGCCTCGCGCTCAAGACGGAGCGCAAGATCCGGGTGATCGGCGAGGAGCTCTACGTCTCCGCGGACTTCGTCGCCCGCACCGGCACGGTTGTCCGCAAGACAGCCAACGCCGAGCGGCTGAGTGACCTGCGCCGACGGCTCCGCGACGGCGAAGACCTGTCGGGGCTGGATTTCCGCGAGCTCGTGACCATCGACGCGCTGGAGGTCGGCAGCGACGAACCCCTGCGCCGCCAGCTTGACGAGTTCCTCGCCGCGGTGCGCGGCGAACGCCGCCCACAGGTGGATGCCGAGGCCGGCTTCGCCGCGGTTCGCACGGCGGAGCGGATCGTCGCCGCCGCGGGTTCGGGGCGCGTTTAGCTCCAGCGCAGCCCTCGGAACCTCGAGCGACGCGACCGCCCGAACAGCGTGCAGAGCTCGGGGTGAACCACGCCGCACTCGGCGCGGTTCGCTCGCACCGGGATCACCGCGCGCTGGAGCATCACGTCCGCCAGCGCCCGACCGGGGCCGGCCCCGGGGGGCGCTGCGGCGGCGGCGGCGGCGCTGCCGCACCGGGGTCGCCTTCGCGCGGACCGCGCCGGCGCTCCCCGCCTCGCCGTCCCGGACCATCGGCGCGGCGCGGACCCTCGCGCGGGGCGATCTCGCGCCCCGCGATCTCGGTCCGCGCCGGACCTTCGGCGGCGCGCGGTCCGCGACGCGCCGAGCTCTCCGGATCCTCGTCCGCGCCGCGCGAGACGCCCGCGGGCTGCGCCGCGCCGCCGCCGGCGAACTCGCGGTCGTCCCGATCGAGCTCCTCGGTCGCAAGCGCGATCGCGGCGGGCAGCAGCGTCACGTCGCGAAGGTGCGCAATCCGCCAGCGCGCGGTGGTCAGGTCGATCACGGCCTCCCAGACCGTCGCGGGCGAGAGGGGACCTTCGGGATCGTCGCTCTCCACCTCGCCCGCAGCGACGCGCACGCGCCACAGGAACGACCGCGTGGTCGCGCGTCCGGCGAGACCCTCCATCACGGCGCCATCGACGATGCCTCTGCGGAGCGGCCAGATCGGCGTCGCGCGGTCCTCGGACGGGAGGGCATCGCGCTGGCGCACGATCTCGGCAGCCACCGTCGGCGTCACGCCCGGGAGCGAGAGCAGCGCCTCGTAGCGCGCGGTGTTCAGGTCGAGCCGGCCGCCGTGCAGCTCGTCGGGGTCGGTCGTGAACGCGTCGACCAGGTCCGGCCACGCCTGCTGCGGAACCTCGCGCACCCGCAGCGCAGCGAGGATGCTCGCCTCGTCGCGCAGGGCGCCCGACTCGACCAGTCCCTTCACGGCGACGGCAACGTCGTTGCCGAACTGCCGCTCGATCGCGACGGCAAGCTCGTCCGACCAGCCCTGTCCGATTCGGTGGCGCGGGGAGCCGCTGCGCTGGAGCATCGGCTCGACGGCGTGGACGGTCGCGACATCGAGAAGACCGCGCGCCGTCTGGGGAACGCCGCCGCGGGCCCGCAGGCCGCCTGCGTTCGCACCGCGCCCGGCGATGACGTCCGCCCACGCCGCAGCGTCGATCTCGCCGACAAGCCGCCGCACCGGGACGCCCGGCGCGCCGAGCAGGTCGAGCTCGGACTGAAGGCGACCGCCGAGCGCGGTCCGACGAGCGACGATCGCCTTGGCCTCCTCGAGGTCGACGAGTCCCGTCGCGGCGATCTGCGCGGCATCGGCCCGGTTGAGATCGACGCAGCCGGCCTCGGCGCGGAAGAGCGCGGCCTCGCCTGTCGGGGCCTCGAAGGGGAGGAGCCTGGCGACGGCGATCCGACCACGACCGTCGCTCCCGCCGCCATCGTCGATGACGAGCTGGCCGGGCAGCGTCGGCAGTTCGCCCGCGAGGATCCGGTCGCGCTGCGCGTCGAGCGCCGCCGCGTACGCCTGCACGCCCGACCATGCGAGCGCCGCAGCCTGGGCGCGCCGCTCCCGCGCCGCCGCCGACGTGCTCTCGGCGCGGACCATGGAGAGGACGCCGAGGACGACAAGCGCTCCGACCGCCGCGGCGACGACGACCGCGATCAGGATGAAGCCGCGGCGCGCGGTTCGGCGCCGCATCGCGGCTCCGCGGGCCCGGGTGCGCCCGGTCGAACGCCGCACTGCACTCCTCCGGGCGCGGTGGCCGCCGAGCGCGGCTCCGCGCAGGGTCGCGGCCGCGAGCGGTCGAGCATCGTCGCCCGGCGCGTCCTTCGGCGCCGCCGCGTCGACCTCCGAGGGGCGGGCATCGGGAATCGCGATCACGCGCAGTCGATCCGGTCTCCGCGCGGGCGCCGCACCGGCGTCGTCCGCGAGACGATCATCGGGCGCGAGCGCCGTCTCCATCCCGAGCTCCGCCGCCACATCGAGTTCCTCCCCGGCGGCGCCCTCCGCGGCCCCCTCGAACCAGATCGCCACTTCGACGGCCATCGGCAGCGCGCGGCGCTGGAGCGAGTCGAAGGAGTCCTGCCAAGTCCGGCCGTCGAAGTACCGAAACCTCAGGCCCTCGAGCGGCGCCGCGACGACGATCGCCGCTTCCGCCGACCGACGCGAAGAGCCGTCGGCGGGCGCGCGGCGCGGCGCGGACCGGCGGGCGGTCGCATGCCGAGCGTCCGCCTCGAACCGGTACTCGTGGCGGTGCATGTCGGCGAGGGCCGCCGCGGGATCGGGATCCCCGGGAAGGACGCCGCGGGTGAGGAGCGTGAGCGTCTCGGAAGTGCCCGCAACGCCCGCGCCGAGGGCAGGATCGCCGACGATGGCCATCGCGAGATCCTGCTCGATCCGGTCGATGAGCATCGAGACCATCGCCTGCCGCTCCCCGACGGTGCGGACCCGCGCGCGCGCGGCGAGCAGATCGCCGACGAACGTGAAGAGCGCGCCAAGGAGCAGGAGCACCATCGCAATCGAGACGAGCAGCTCCACCAGGGTGATCGCGCGCCGCACCGTTCAGCCCTCCTCCGCCCGCGCAGCCTCTGCGCCCGGACCCGCATCGCCGTCGTCGCGGCGCAGCTCCACGAGCTGCCGCAGCGAGACGAGCGGCGACGCATCTGCTGGATCGGCCCGGTCGCGGATCTCGATCTCGACGACGGTGAGCCCGGGGTGCGGACTCCGACGCGTCGCGACGCTGACGCGGAACCGGGCGGCATCGCCTGCGGGCTCGTCGCGGCCGCTGCGCTCGGCGTCGACGCGCCCGGCGCGAAGGTCGGCGAGGTTGATCGCCCCCGACTCCAGCCGCGCGAGGGCGCTGCGGGCGAGATCGACCGCTGCGGAGCGGCGCTCAGCGCGGTCGAGGGCCGAGAGAGCGTCGGTCGAGAGTCGAAGCAGCAATCCCGCAGCGGCGACGAAGATCGCCACCGCGACAAGCGTCTCGAGGAGCACACCGCCCCGCCTCCGCCGTGCCGACCGCGCGCTCATCACCGCCCCATCCCTCCTCGCGGGCCGCGCTGCTCCGCGGGGCCGCTGAGAGGCGGCGCCTTGGGCTCCTCCGGCGCGGGGGCGTCGACGGCGGCCGGGGGCTCGTCCTCGGACGGCAACTCCTCGGGATCGGCGCCGAGCAGCACGGGCAGCCCTGCGTCCTCTCGAAGCGAGGCGATGCCGGTGAACGGATTGACCGCGATCGAGGCCCGTCGGCCCGCCGCATCGGTCGCCCGGATCTCGCCGCCGAAAGGCGCCGAGCCGTCGGGAAGAAAGAGCGCGAGCCGGATGTCGCGCGGCGAACCGCCGAGATCGTCGGCGATGCCCGCGCCGCCGCCCAACTCCAGCGGATCCAGATCGATCAGTCCCCGCTCCGAAGCGTCGCCCGCGGCCGCCTCGACTCGGACAACGTCAAGCCTGTAGATCCGCCGCGCCCACGACTCCGCGATCCTCCCGGAGCGCCGCTCACCGCTCGAGTCGCCGCCGAAGCCCTCGTCAGGGGCAGCATCGATCGCGTCACCCGGCTCCACGCGCCGAATCTCGACGACGACGTCGAGGGGCCCCGGGCTCGCTGAGCCGCGCCTCCCGGAATCGCTCCCACCTGCCGAGCTGGTCCCTGTGGACTCGATTCGGCCCCCTCGGGAGGGGGTCGATACCGCGCGGACCTCCAGCACCAGCCCTTCGAGGCGGGCATGGGCCTGCGCGGCCCGAAGCTGCCCGACGAGCTCGTCGACCTCGGACTCGAACTGGCGCCGCTCCAGCGACTCAAGCGCCGTCGGCAGCGCGATGGCAGCCAGCGCGACCAGAAGCGCGACGACGAGCAGAAGCTCGATCAGCGTGAAGCCGCGGGATGCTCGGGGGAGGTGCATGGGACCATCCAGCCAACCGCTGATCGTGCCGCCGAGCTCGCCGCAGGGACTCCGACGCGGTTCCGCGTCGACCGCCGGGGGCGCCGCGCGGCGCGGACTCCTCGCGTCGCGGTGGCCGATCGCGCGGAGGCGGCGCGACGACGCCAAGGGAAGCGATCCCCGACTCGCGCACACCGATCGCGAACCGGCGGGCTGTGAGCGTCCAGACGCGATCGCTACCGGGTGAAGTCGCCGAACTCGTCGCCCGCTTCGCCGGTCTTGCCGGCGTGATTGGTGATGTCGTCTTCCGTGCCCTCCTGGCGATCCGGACCGGGCGAGATGATGTCGTACGCGGCGCCCTCGCGGAGGGTGCTCGGCGCGCGGTAGATCCACTCGTTGCCCCAGGTGTCCTTCGCCTTGGGCTCCTTGAGGTAGGGACCGGCCCAGCGCCGCCGATCCTCGTCGTCGTCGAGGCGGTCTCGGGACCACAGGACGACGATGCCCTCCTCCTCGGTAGGCCATCGCTTCAGGTCCAGCTTGAATCGCTCCAGCGCCTGTTCGAACCCGCGGATCTCGACCTGCACCAGGTCGCGGTCCGCCTTGTCGGACGCACCGAGCACATTGACCAGCACGATCCCGCCGATGGCGAGGAGGATGCCGATGACGATGAGCAGCTCGAGGAGGGTGAAGCCGCGCCGGCGGGCGAGCGGGCTGCGCGGGCGCGAGGGGGCTTTGAGGCTCTTCATGTTCGAGAAGTGGTCGGGATTCGAGGGGCGATTCGCGCTGCGCCCCGCTTGGAGAAAGGCGCTCGGCGGCGCGCGGGGAGGTGGCCGTCCACCGGTGGCCCGAGGATGGAACGGCGGTGCGCGGCTCCGATCGAGCGGGCCCGGAGCGACCTGATCGGCAAGGGTAGCCAGCCTCGGCGCGCCGGCCGCGCGAGTCTCGTCGGCGCCGCCGCGGCGGCGCGGGCTCGACGAACCCCGTCCGGACGAAGCAGCGCCGCCCGCCGCTCGCCGCGCCTTCTCAGCGCATCCCCGCGCTGAGCTTCATCATCGGGACGACCAGTGCGAGGAAGATGAACATGACCACCCCCGCAAGCGCCAGCAGGAGCAGCGGCTCCAGCAGGCGCAGCGCGATCGCGAGCAGCCGGTCGACGCGGCGCTCGATCGTCTCGGCGACCGAGACCAGGACCGTGTCGAGGTTGTTCGCCGACTCGCCGACCGAGATCATCTCGACGACATCGTCGTCGAAGAGCCCGCTGGCGCGCAGCGGCTCTGCGAGCTGTTCGCCCGATCGCACCGCCTCGGTCGCGGCGTCGATGGCCTCCTCCATCAGCGGATGGCCTGCGGCGTCGCGGCTGATGCGCATCGCCTGGAGCATCGGGATGCCGTTGCGGAGCATGGTGCCGAGCACGCGGCAGAACCTCGCCACCGCAAGCTGGCGCACCAGCGGACCGAGCTGCGGAAGCCGGAGCTGCGCGATCGCCGCCGCCCGCCGCACCTGCGGTCGGCGGATCGCCCACGCCGCGGCGATCGCCGCGGCAACGACCGCTGCGAGAACCGCCCAGCCATGCGCGGTCACGAGATCCGACGCGCCCATCACGATCCGCGTCGGCAGCGGCAGCGCCATGTCCTTGTAGAAGTCCCGGAAGCGCGGCACGAAGAAGACCAGGGCTGCGACGACGATCCCGACGCCGACGACGAGGAGAATCAGGGGATAGACGAGGCTGCCGATCACCTTGGCGCGGAGATCGGCCTGGTGGCCGAGAAACTCCGCCATGCGCAGAAAGACCTGATCGAGGAAGCCGCCGCGCTCGCCGGCCCGGACCATCGCGACCTGGATCTGCGGGAACGTCGCGGACCGCCGAGCCATCGCATCGGCGAGCCGCTGGCCGTCGGCCACGTCGTCGGCGACCTCCCCCATCACCTTCGCCAGCGCCGGGCTCGATCGACTTCGCGCAAGCAGGCGGAGCGCCCTGAGCAGCGGCACCCCCGCGTGCAGGAGATCCCCGAGCTGCTGGTAGGCCGCGGCCAGCCGGCGGATTCCCACGCTGCCGCGCCGACTCCCGCCGGACGAGAGGGCGCTGACGCGTATCGGGGCCAGCCCGCGCGTCGCCAGCTCGCCAAGGACGACCTGCTCGCTCGCCGCTTCCAGCGTTCCGCTGACGCGCTCTCCGCGGGAACTCCTGGCGATGTAGGCGAACGTCGGCACGACGGAGGGAGCGTACGGGCCGAAGCCGCCTTACCGCGCCGGCTGGGCTTCCGTCAGCCGCGCCGCAAGGGCGACCGCCGCGGTGGCGTCGCTCGCCGATCCGTCGGCACCGACGCTGCGCCAGAGCTCGGGCACGGCGGCGAAGGGAGTTCCGCCGACGATCACGCGGACCGACTCGAGGCCTTCGGTCGAGCGGACCTCCGCAATGAGGTCGCGGGCGGACTGCACCGAGAGGTTTGAGCTCGCCGAGACGGCCAGGAGCGCCGCGCCATGATGCAGCAGCGCGGCGACCACCTCGATCGCGGGCATGTTGGCCCCGAGAAAGATGCACCGCCAGCCATCGAGTTCGAGCAGGTCGCTCACCACCCGGGCCCCGAGCTCGTGGAGGTCGCCGCCCACGCTCGCGATCACCGCGGTGCGGCCGTTGGGCACGGGCCGTCGTTCCCTCAGCTCAAGCTCGAAGAGACGGGCGAGGAGCGAGCCGCTCGCAGCCGTGCAGCAGTGCTCCTCGGCGATCGTGACCTCGTTCAGATGCCAGAGACGGCCGACCTCCTGCATCGCGGGGACGACGATCCGTCCGCAGATGCCTGCGAAGTCGAGACCCTCGCGGCGGCCGGCAAGAAGCACCTCGAAGGCGTCGTCCCGACGGGCCTCCATCAGCGCATCGAGATAGGCCCGAGCCCGGTCCGAGAGACCCGCGGAGCCGTTGAGGAACGTCGGGACCGAATCCGGCATCCCCTCGAGCGAATCGACCGCGCGGCGGATCATCGCCACCGCGCTCTCCGCGACCGACGGAGGAAGCTGCTCGGAGACCACCTCGGCCATGCACTCGAGGCTCAGGCGAAGATCCGACTCGGCGACGCCCCGGGTGCGGAAGGCGATCTTGGACCACGCCACGCTCTGAACGAAGAGCTCCGGCGACGCGACGCCCACCGCCTGGACAAGCTGGTGAAGGCGGCCCTGCACATCGGTTCTCCACATTCGCCGCCCCGCCCCGCCGTACCGCGCTTCGAGGGTCGCGTCGCGCTCGTACTGGCGCTGCACGATCCACTCGGAGAGCGCACGGCTGACGCACTCGATGGCCGAAGCTGAGTGACGGGCGTCGTCGGACATGACGTGACGGGCAGCGGTTCGCGGCGCAGAGGGTCGGGGATTCGGTCGGGGCGATTCGCCGGCGCAGGGGGCTCGCCCGCATTGTCGAGCTTGCCGCCCCTGCTTGACAAGGGGTCGAGCGCGGGATCGGAGGACCGGGCGCCGCGCCGGAGCGCGGCTCCCGGCAGGGCTGCGGAGCGAGCGGCCGCCCTCCACGCGATCCGCCCGGGGGCCTGCACGGACCGTCGCCGCTCCCGGGATCTCCGGCGGCACCGCGGCCGCCCGGGCGGCCCCGGCACCCGTGCGAAGCTCCTCAGGCGCTCGGCGCCACCACGAGCTCCGACCAGTCGGTGGCCCGCTCGAACATCCGCGCCGCGCGGAGCAGGACCGACTCGTCGAAGGGCCGCGCCTGAAGGTGCAGTCCTATGGGGAGCCTCCGCCCTCCCTCATCCGCGAGCCCGCAGGGAATCGAGATCGCGCATGCTCCGGCGATGTTGGTGTTCACCGTGTAGACGTCGCAGAGGTACATCGAGAGCGGATCCGCCTTGCCTCCGAGCGGGAACGCGGGCGTCGGCGCCGTCGGCCCGAGGAGGACGTGGCAGCGCTCGAACGCCCGGGCGTACTCCTGCGCGATCAGCCGGCGGACCTGGAGCGCGCGGCGGTAGTACGCCTCGTAATAGCCCGCGCTGAGCATGTAGGTGCCGAGCATGATGCGGCGCTGCACCTCGGGACCGAAGCCCTCGGCCCGGCTCCGGGCGTAGAGATCCTCGAGAACTTCCCCGGGTTCCGGAACCGCGCGGTGACCGTAGCGGATCCCGTCGAAGCGCGCGAGGTTGCTGCTCGCCTCAGCCGGCGCGATCACGTAGTAGGTCGAGATCCCGTAGTCGGTCAGGGGCAGGTCGATCTCGACGATTTCGGCTCCGAGGCCGCGATAGACCTCGACGGCCTGCTCGATCGCCTGCGCGACCCGGGGATCGTTCGCGTCGCTGCGGTACTGCACGGGAACGCCGACGACCAGCGACTCGACGCGATCGTCGAGCGCCTGGAGGTAGTCAGGCACGCCGAGATCCGCCGAGGTCGAGTCGCGCTCGTCGCGCCCCGCGATCACCTGGAGCAGCATCGCCGCGCCGCCGACCGAGTGCGCGAAGGGACCGACCTGGTCGAGGCTGCTGCCGAAGGCGACGAGACCGTACCGGCTGACGCGGCCATAGCTCGGCTTGATCCCGACGACGCCGCAGAGTGCCGCCGGCTGCCGGACCGATCCGCCCGTCTCCGATCCCAGCGCCAGCGCCGCGTAGCCGGCCGCGATCGCGACGGCGCTGCCGCCCGAGCTCCCGCCCGGAACCCGCGAGAGGTCCCAGGGATTCCGCGTCGCCCCGAAGGCGCAGCTCTCGGTCGAGGAACCCATGGCGAACTCGTCGCAGTTGGCCTTGCCGAGGACGATCGCTCCGGCTTCCTCCAGCCGTTCGATCACCGTGGCGCTGTAGGGAGATGCATACCCATCGAGCATGCGCGAGCCGCACGTCGTCGTGCCGTAGTCGGTGACGATGTTGTCCTTCACGACCACCGGCACCCCGGCGAGGAGCCCCGCGGCCGAGGGATCGTCGCGGCGGCCGGCGAGCGCGGCGTCGATGGCGTCGGCGCGCCGGCGGGCGCGCTCCGGATAGACCTCGCGAAGCGCACGGAGCTCGCCGTCTCTGCGGCCGATCACGTCGATGCAGTGGTCGACGACCTCCAGCACGCCGACGCGGCGCTCCGCGATCGCCGCGCGGAGCGCCGTGACGTCGCGCAGCAGGGGTGCGATCGCGCTCAAGCGCCACCGCCGTCGTCGAGCACCTTCGGCACGGCGAGGTAGGACCCCTCGACCGCGGGCGCGTTGCGGAGGAGGGCCTCGAGCGGCATCGCCGGGGCGGGCTCGTCGTTCCCGAGGCGGTTGACGAACTCGATGCAGTGGGCCATCGGCTCGACGCCGGCGACATCGAGCTCGCCGAGCTTGGCGATGTGGGCAAGAACGTCGGAGAGCTGCGTTCGATAGCGCTCGACCTGCTCCTCGCTGAGGCGCAGCCGGGCGAGCTTGGCGACATGCTCGACCTCGCGCGTGGTCAATGGCTCAGGCATGGGCGAAGGGTACCGCGGAGCGCTGCGCGGCGCCCGCCCGGCCCGCGTCGGGCGCCCCGCCTTCCGCCCTCGGGCGGCGAGCAGTCCGGCAGCGCCGAGCTGCGCTGCGAACGAGCCGTCCGCTCGCGCGCGTTCCCGCTCATCGCGCTGCGCGCTCGACCCCGGCGGCAGCTCGCGCATCCGGAGCGGCGCCGCAGCGCTCAGCGCCGGCGCGTTTCCGGGAGCGCCCACGCGTACTCCGTCGCGATCGGGGCCGGAACGCCCGGACGGAGCTCGCTCCACGCTCGGAGCGGCCAGTACGGCTCGCGGAGAAGCTGGCGGCCGAGGAGGAGCAAGTCCGCACGCCCAGCGGCGATGATCTCCTCCGCCTGCGCGGGCTCGGTGATCAGGCCGACCGCGCCCGTGGGAATCTCGGCATCGCGCCGGATGCGCTCCGCCAGCGGCACTTGGTAGCCGGGTCCGACCGGGATGTTCGCCTGGCGCGCGGCGCCGCCGCTGGAGCAGTCGATCAGGTCGACGCCTTCGGCCCGAAGCCGCCGCGCGAGCTCGACCGACTCTTCGAGCGACCAGCCTCCATCGACCCAGTCGGTCGCGGAGATCCGCACGAAGAGCGGCATCGAGGCGGGGATCGCGTGTCGCACGGCGCGGACGGTCTCGAGGAGGAACGAAGTCCGGTGGTCGAACGGGCCGCCATACGCGTCCGTTCGGCGGTTCATCAGCGGCGAAAGGAAGCTGTGGCTGAGATACCCGTGGGCCGAGTGGATCTCGACGATCTCGAAGCCCGCAGCGACGGCGCGCCGCGCCGCGGCGGCGAAGGCGTCCCGGATGGCGCGGATCTCCGCGACGGTGAGTTCGTGCGGGACCGGGCCGTCTTCCGAGAATCGCTGCGCCGAGGGCCCGACGGGCATCCAGCCTCCCTCGTGCTCCGGAACGTACGCGTTCGGTGCGGGATGCCAGGGCCGTCGGCGCGATGCCTTCACGCCCGCGTGGGCGATCTGGATCGCGGGCACCGCGCCGCGCTGCTTGATGAACGACGTGGCCCGGAGGAGACCGGGGACATGATCGTCCTTCCAGATGCCGAGGCAGTTGGGCGTGATCCGGCCCTCTGGCGTCACTCCGGTCGCCTCGACGACGATCAGCGCCGCCCCGCCCACCGCCCGCGACCCCAGGTGCGTGACGTGCCAGTCGGTCGCGAAGCCGTCCTCGCTCGAGTACTGGCACATCGGCGAGAGCGCGATGCGATTGCGGAGCGTGACGCCGCGAAACGTGATCGGATCGAAGAGCTTCGACATGAGGGTCGATCGTAAGGGCAGCCTTCGGCGTGAACGCGTCGCCGAAGCCGGACGCGCACCAGCGGGGCGAGGAGCGACGGCCCCGCCGGGTTCCTTGGCCGACGCTCCGCGTCGCGGGATCGCCGGTGGCTCCGGATGCGCCGCCGGCTTCCCCTCTACCGTCTGCCATGCCTGTCTACGAGTACATCTGTGAAGAGGATGGCGAGCGGATCGAGCTGATCCGGCCGATGCGCGACGCGGATGCGCCCGTCGAAGATCCTTCGGGCCGGGGGCGGAGCTTCGTCCGGGCGCTGACGACACCGATGGTCGCGGCGGCCAGGAGCGGCGGAGCCGCCGCGCCGACGGGCGGCGGGTGCTGCCCATGCGGCAAGCCCGGGGGCATGTGCGGCGGATGAGCGCGACGGACGCCGATGACGCGATCGTGCTGCACGGGATCGACTTCTCCGGCGGCGCCAACCCCGCCGGGAAGATCTGGGTCGCCACCCGCGATGCCGAGCGGACGACGCTGCGCCGCGGGTTCGATCATCGCGCGATCGTCGATCTGATCTTGGCGTCGCTCAGCGACGGCCGTCGCCACCTCTGGCGGATCGACGCACCGTTCGGGCTGGCGATCGAGACGCTTGCGGCGCACGGCCTGCCGAACGGTTCGGGTGCGGAGGGTCGCTTCGGAGCGCCGTGGCCCGCGATGGCTCGGTGGATGGCGGAGCAGGGCAGCGCCCGCGGCTGGCGCGGCGCCTGCCGGAGCGTCTCGCGCCGCGAGCCTCGGCGCGTCGCAGACGACGCCGCGCGGACGCCGATGGCCCCGACCAACCTCCGGATCTTCAAGCAGACATGGGCCGCGATCACCCAGGTCCTCGCGCCGCTCGTCGAGCGCGGTGTGGTGGTGGCCCCGTTCGTTCCGGTCGGCGGAGGCGGAGTCCATTCCGCAGCGGTCGTCGTCGCCGAGGGATGCCCCGCCAGCGCCATGCACCTGCGCGGATGGCCGGTGCGCGGCTACAAGGGCGCCGGAGACCCTCCAGCGGAGCGGCGGCGGGAGATCGTCGCCGCGCTGCGCGCCTCCGGGGTTCCGATCCCTGCGGACGCCGCGCGGCGCGCGATCGACGACGTCGAGGGCGACGGCGTGGACGCCCTCGTGCTCGTCCTCGACCCGGCGCCGACCGTCGTGCCTTGGCAGGCGCCGATCGAGGGGTGGGTCTACATGTGATGGCGGGTTTCCCGCCGAACCGCGCCTGCGAGCGCGGGCAGGGGGCGGGGGAGCCGGGGGCCGGGGGCGGGAGCCTGGGGTCTGGGGTCTGGGGTCTGGGGTCTGGGGCCGGGGGCCCGGGGGCGCAGGCGGGAGCGCGGTCTCGAGAGAGCCCCGTCGTCGCGGGCCGTGCCGGTCTCACACTCCGCGGGTGCCGGGATCCCAGATCCACTTGTGAAGCTGGACCTGGAGACGGACCGGGAGCCGGTCCGCGAGGATCCACTCGGCGAGCGTGCGCAGCGGCAGGCCCGGGCAGCCGGCGATCTCGAGGCCCGCATCCTGCCGGACGACCGGCGAGAAGAGCACGGCGGCGCAGCGTTCCGCAAGGGCGTATCGACGGGCCACGTCGCGCGCGAAGTCGTAATCGGCGCGGTCGGCGATGACGAACTTGACCTCGTCCCAGGGGCGGAGACGCTCGAGGTTGCTCCAGAGCATCCGATGAAGCTCGCCGCTTCCGGGCGTCTTCACGTCGAGGATGGCGATGGCGCGGCGGTCGAGCGGGGCGATATCGCACGCGCCGCTGGTCTCGATCAGGACGGTGCGTCCAAGGTCGCAGAGCCGCGTGATCAGCCGATGCACGCGCGGCTGAAGCAGAGGCTCGCCGCCGGTGATCTCCACGAGGGGACACTCGATCGCGGCGACCTCCGCGACGAGGTCGCCGATTGCGCGGGTGGAGCCCTCGCGGAATGCGTACTCGGTGTCGCAGTACGTGCAGCGGAGATGGCACCCGGCGAGCCGGATGAAGATGCACGGCTCGCCGGCGCGGGTCGACTCGCCCTGGATCGAGTGGAAGACCTCGTTGATGCGCAGCGTCCCGAGGTCGCGTTCGCCGTCGGACTCGGCTGCGGCGGCCTCGGTGACCCTCGCAGCGTCGGGGTCGTGCCCGGAAGCCTCGCCCTCGATCGCCGCCTCCGCGTGCGGGCCGGAGGGCCATGAGCGAAGCGTGGGGAGCTCAATGCGAGCGCACGCGGCCGCGGAACCCGTGCGGTCCGAGGAGTCTGGTCCGATGCCTGCGGGAACGGGACCGGCGGAGGCGCGGCCAGCGCTCGTGCGTCGCGACGGGGCAGGCGGCTGGGAGCTGCGAACCGCGGCGGCGAGCGCACTCGGGAGCACCGCGCCGGCGCGTCGGTCGGGCCCCTCCCCACCCCCGCACCGCCCGGGCGGGGGCGCGTCCTGCGCGGCCATCGCGTGAGGAGCCCCGTTGGCGTGAGGGTGGGCTTCAGGGTTGGCTTCAGGGTGGGCTTCCGGATCGGCGTCCGGCATGGCTCTGCGCGCTGCGGGTGCGGTGGTCAGGTCTCGTTGCACTGGATCAATCCGAAGTGAGCCGCTATCGTACGCGGCTTCGCAGGTCTCGCTGCGCAGGTGGCGAAACTGGCAGACGCGCCAGCTTGAGGTGCTGGTGGGAGTTAAATCCCTTGGAGGTTCGAGTCCTCTCCTGCGCACTGGCAAGAAGAACGCCCCCGGCTCGAGCCGGGGGCGTTCTCATTCTGGACGCGTCGCCATCGGTGGGTCATCCCCGCCGAGAGGGCGCTCTCGGCAGGTCCACGAACGATGGACGGCCGGCGCCGCTCCGGTCAGCGCGGGCAGGGTCCCCACGAACCGAGCAGGATGCCGAGGTCGGCGCCATCGACCACGCCGTCGCCGTTGAGATCCTCCGGCGCACCCTCGTCCACCGGGCCCCATGCGCCGAGAAGCTGGCCGAGATCGGCGCCGTCGACGACGTCGTCACCGTTGATGTCGCCCTGGCAGGGATCGGTCGGACCACCCTTCTTGACGCCGCTGAAGAAGACGTCATCGATGCGATTGGTGCCCGCGGCCGCGGTCGTCTGGAGCGAGACGACACGGACCCACACGGTCTCGAGGCCGGCGGCCTCGACCGGGAGGGCGACGGGCTCGAAGACCGACTCCGGGACGAGCGCCAGGCTCGTCCACGTGAGCTGCGCAACGGTGTACTCGAGGAGGGTCTCGAAGTCCTCGCCATCGCCGCTCCACTGGACGACGAAGTTGGCGGGGCCCGTCCCGCTGCGGGTCTGGCTCCAGCCGAAGACGATGTCCTCGAAGCCGACGGTCGAGGTGGTGAACTGGTAGTAGTCGCCCTCCGACCAGTTGTTGGAGGAGAACGACTCGAGCGATCCATTGCCGACGGGGTTCGAGTAGACAGTCGCCGCGCCGGCGTGGAAGCCGCTGGCGAAGCCCTCGACGTCGCCTTCTTCGTTTGCGTGGGGCCCGGCGTTGACGGGCACGCTCACCTCGAACGTCCACTTGGTGAGCAGGTGAAGCGAGTCGTCGGCCATCGCCCCGGTGGCGAGCGTTCCGACGGCGGCGAGGGCGGCGAGGGCGGTGAACTTCCTGGACAGCATGCGTGTTCTCCTTCGATCTTGACGGTGATGAGGTCGATGCGGCTCGAGAGCGAAGCTCTCCCGCCGCGGTGCGCGGCGTTCCGAACGCGGCGCTCGGCGTGTGCGTCGGCGGACCCCGAGCGCCCGAGGGTCGGACAGACGGACCGTTGACTCCTTCGGTCCGGCGCCGCGCGGGGCGCCCGCTGCCGATCTGCGGACTCCGGGGCCGAAGCCCCTGCGCAATGGTCCTCCACGAATGCCCGCCGTTGACCGGTCGGACAGGACGTTCGGGACGGCCATCGTCGAGCCCAGCCGGGCGACCGGGCCGGACGCTCCCTCGGGCAACCCTCACTGGGTTCCGCCGACGCTCCGATTCGAGTTGGAGGGTACCCGACGCCCATGCCGCAGAACGTGAACATCCGGTTCAATCGGCGCAGCAGGCGCCCGCAGCGCGTGTCGCGCGAGCCCACTGCCGAAGTTCCCGGCGCTCCGACCGCGTCGAAACGCCGACGGGCGGCCTCTCAGGCCGCCCGTCGGCGTCTGTGCGGAGGGGACGCGAACGCCTTGCTGCGTCCGCGGTCGCGCGCGTGCCGGCGCGGGGAGCCCCGGCCGGATCAGGTCCAACTGCCGAGCAGGGCGCCGAGGTCGGCACCGTCGACGATGCCGTCGCCATTGAGGTCGGCCGGGCCGCCGGGCTGGCCCCACGCTCCGAGCAGGATGCCCAGGTCGGCGCCGTCCACGACCCCATCGCCGTTGAGGTCGCCGGGAATCGACGGCGGCGTGCAGTCGATTCCGAACAGGCGCACGCCGTCGACGGCGGCCTCGACGACCGAGCCCGGCTCCGCGTCATCGGCGATGAAGCGAATGCGGAACTGGTCCGTCGGCGCGATCACGTCGGCGATCCTGAAGCGCTTGAAGTACCAGCCGCCCTGGACCTCCTGACCCGCAGGGCCGACGCTCTCGAGCGTCGTCCACGACCCGCCACCGTTGCCGGAGACCTGGACGACGAAGACGTCCTGGAACGGAGCGTTGCCGAGGTTGTTCGAGAACCAGCGCCAGTACTCGATGTGCGCGTTGGGGACGGTCGCATCGAGAAGCGGCGAGGTCAGGATCGTCGGGCCTCCATCCACGTCGCTGTTGCATCCGGAGGGCGGGTTGTCGGTCAGGTAGCAGAACCCGCTTCCATCGGCGTCGACTTCCGGAGCGCCGCGATTGCAGCCGATCTGAAAGGGGATCCCGCGCTCCCACGCGCCGTCGGTGAGGAGCGGGCCGTTGAAGACCGTCCATCCGAGATCGGTGTTGAAGTCGTCCGCGAAGCTCTCCACCAGCGGCCCGAATGACGCGAAGGCCGAGTAGGGCGACGCCGAGGCGGCGGGCGGATCGGCGACGAAGCTGCCGCCGTTGGTCTGCGCGAGGAAGTAGTACTGGATCGTCTCGCCGCAGGGCAGCGCCGGGAAGTTGGCGACGAAGAGGCTGTCGCCGATCGACTCCAGCGGCGCCTGCGACCAGGAGCCGCCGGCGGGGCGATAGAAGAACTTCGCGGTGCCGGGCTTGAGCGAGTCCGTGACCTCGATCACTTCGACGGTCACCAGCGGGCCGCCGGTCGCCGAGAGACTCGACGGGAGCCCGTCGGGGTACGAGAAGAAGATCGTCGCCAGGGCCGGACCGGGCATGTTGTGCAGCGAGAACGCGCCGTTGATCTGGCCGTAGTGCGGCGTGCCGTCGAAGATGTTGGCGTTGTCGTCGTCGAGCGTCAGGAAGTCGACCGTGATCGAGGGGTTGATCGACGTTCCCACGTGCAGGAGGATCGAGTTGATCGTCAGGGAAGAGAGAATGTCGCGGTAGTTGCCCGGATTCGTGCTGAAGAGGTTCTTCCGCAGGTCCCAGACGCAGCCGGAGAGCAGCCGTCCGCAGGAGTGGATCGCGCTGCCGCAGGAGGAGCAGCCGGAGGTCTGGTACTGGCAGTCGTTGTCGGCGTTGCGGAGGGGGCTGTTGCAGTCGTTGAAGAAGCCCAGACCGAGGAAGGGCGAGTCGAGCAGCAGGACGCTGATGCAGTCGCTCATGCCCTCGCCGTAGGCGCCCTGTCCGCTTCCGCCTGCGTTCACGAGGTGGTGTCCGTACTCGTGGTAGATGACCGAGGCGAAGGCGGTGTTCGGGCTGTTGCCGCCCGCCTGGCAGAAGTTGATCGAGGGACCGCCCGGGGAGTACCAGGCGTTGCCCGGACAGAAGCCGTCGGTGCGGTTCGCGTTGACGGTGAAGTTCGGATTGGAGAGCGTCGGGTACGCGGGGTTGTACTGGAGCACGTAGTCGCGCACCACGTTGGACTCGCGATAGAGGTTCACCTGCGCCCGCACGAGGGGGTCGTCGTTGGCCTCGTTGAAGAGCAGGTTGGCCGCGCCGCCGGAGGGGACCGCGGAGACGGCGTGATCGGGGCCGGCGAAGTTGAAGACGTCGAACCAGAGGCCGTCCAGCGAGGACTCGACGAGCGCCACCGGCGCGCCCGCCTCGATGGCGTAGTTGCCGCCGGCGTCGGTATAGACCGTCTGCCCGGCCGCGGTCACGCGGATGTAGGGGAGCGCCTTGGGCACCTCCGGCTCGCACTGCTCGGCGCCGAGCCCGTCGGTGACGTTTCCGTCGACGCCGCCCGAGACCGACTGGAAGCAGATCAGGTCTTCGGTGTGGAGCACGGCGCCGGTCTGCGCATCCACGATCACGCGCCACTCCTCGTGGCCCTTGATGACGTGAACCTCGACGGCGAGCGTCGGGGGATGGACGTCCTCGTCGGTCGCGCCGGCGAAGATCACCATGCGCGCCGCATGCACGTCGCCGCCGCCGACCAGCCGGGTCGCGCGGGCCGCGATGCCCGCGACTCCCGCGTTGGCGGCCAGCTCGGCGTCGGGCGTGAAGTTCCCGATGTCGCGCGTCGAGTTCGACGCCAGCACGACGGGGAATCCGGGCTCGTTGCGCGCCAGGAGCCGAAGCTCGCCGCCGTAGACGGGAACGCCCGCACGATGCTGGAGGTAGCTGACCAGCGTGAACTTGTACGAGCCCTTGTCCGGTTCGAACAGGACCGGCGCGACGTGACGGCCGTCGCCCATCGAGCTCCCGGGGAGCAGATCGGGCGCCGCGACCCCGAAGATCGGGGCATGGGCGTTCCGGAACGCCTCCGCGGCGGCGACCGGAGAGGGGCCGCTCGAGAACGGAGTGCCGTACAGCCTCGTGATCCGGCCCGCGTAGGTGAAGATGCCGGTGCCTGGATGCTGGTCGAGAAACGCCGAGAGGGCCACTCCGGCCTCCGGCGAGAGGCCGGAGAAGTCCGGGGCGGGAAGGCTGACGCCCCCACCGCCACCAGCCGGTCCGTCCGCGCCTCCGATGCCTCCGATCGTCGTCGCGGAAAGGATGAATGCGACTCCGGCCGCGACCAGCGCGGCTGCGATTCTCTGCTGCATGGGTTTTCCTCGTTCGGGAGCGTTCAGGCTGAATGAGCCTTGTTCATGGAACTTCTGGGGGACGCACAGGGCCTGTGGTCCTCGATCTCTCTCACGTGCGGCGTGCGCCGCGAATGCCGGTGCGGTGCCTGGGTTCAGCGGCGAGTTCCGGCGACGGCGGGCGCCGATCGGGCTCCGCTGCGGCCTGCGGACGAAGCGAAGCGCACAGAACTCGACCGCGGGCCTCCGACCGACACCGCCGTTGATGGCCCCCCGACCATGAACGACCCGCCGAGTGTCGGCAGCCGACCGATCACACGCAAGGCTTTTCGACGCAATCCAGGCTGGCAGGTTCCTTCGATTCCCTCCCGCTCTGGTTATCGGAGAGTGTGAGCCGGGCGGTCACCCGGCGCGGCGGTCGAACGGGATCGACTAGCACTACAGCGCTGGAACGCGTCGTCGCGAGGCAGCTCGGGGCGGCTTCTGGCAAGGAGCAGCGAAGGCTTCGGGCCGACGGCGTAGCCGCAGTGCTACGTCGAGGCCCGAAGCCGAGCTGCGACGCCGCCAGAATGCCGCATCCGGGCGGCCGCAGCAGACGCGTTCCAGCGCTGTAGTGCGAGGAGGGCCGATCCTCAGTTCCACCGACGGCGCCGCGCGGGAGTGCTACCTTCCGGCCAGCGTGGCAACGCACGAACCGGTCATCGAGAACCGCCGGGCCCGGCACGACTACCAGGTCGACGAGACGCTCGAGTGCGGAATCCGGCTCACCGGAACCGAGATCAAGTCCGTGCGCGCGGGTCAGATCAGCCTTCAGGAGGGCTTCGTCGAGGCCACGGAGTCGCCGCTGGCGCTGACCCTCCGCGGCGCCCACATCGCCGAGTACCCCCCTGCCGGCGAGCATCGACAGCACGCCCCGGCGCGGCCCCGCGCGCTGCTCGCCCACGCGCGCGAGATCCGCAAGCTCGTCGAGGCGACGCGGGCCAAGGGCATGACGCTCGTTCCCCTGAAGGTCTACTTCGTCCGGGGAAAGGCGAAGCTCCTCGTCGGGGTCGCGAGGGGCAAGAAGGCCTATGACAAGCGGACGTCGATCGCGGATCGCGAGGCGAAGCGCGACATCGAGCGGGCGATGTCGAAGCGGCGATAGCGGATGCAGGGCGGCGCAGCGCTACCGCGCCACGATCGGAATCGCACGTCCGTTGTCGAAGTCGCGAAGTCCCGCGGCGCACTCCCAGACGAGTTCCGCAACGCCGCGTGGATCGAGGGCGCTGCTGGGCGGCACCGCCTGCGTCGAGAAGAGCGAGCGCAGGAGCGGCGTCTCGACCGCCCCTGGATTCACCGAGAACGCCTTGATCCCCAGCGCCGCTCCCTCGACCGCGATGGCGCGGGTGATTCCGTCGAGCGCCGCCTTCGTTCCTGCGTAGACGAGGAAGCCCGGGAAGGGATCGAACGCCGACATGGAGGAGATGTTGACGACGCGGCCGCTCCGCTGGGCGCGGAAGATCGGCCACGCCGCCGCGACCGCCAGCGCCGGCGCGAACGTGTTGACGGCGAAGAGCTCCTCGAGGAACCCGATCTCGGTCGCTTCGATGGGAACTCCCCGGGCGAAGCCGGCGTTGTTGACGAGCACGTCGATCCGGGAGAAGACACCGCCGGTCGTCTCGATCGCGGCGCGGACGCTGGCCGGATCGGAGAGATCCGCCGCGATCAGCTCGAGCCCCGCCGGAAGCGACGCCGCCGCCCCGAGCAGCGCCTCCGTCTCGCGCAGTCGCTCCTCGCTGCGGCCGACCAGCGCAAGGTTCCACCCCGCGCGACCCAGCCGCTGGGCGATCGCCCGGCCGATGCCGCTGCCCGCCCCGGTCACGATCGCGACTGGCATGCTCACGGGGCAAGCCTATCAGCGCGCCCCCGGCGATCACCGGCAGCGCTACCCGATCAGCCGCGCGATGTCGTTGTAGAAGGTGACGACGAAGAGGCTGCCGATCAGCAGGAGGCCGATCATCGTGGCGAAGTTCTGGAACGCCACCGGCGGAGGCGAACCGCGGATCTTCTCATAGATCAGGTAGAGGAAGAGTCCGCCGTCGACGATCGGAAGCGGAAGGAAGTTCAGCACCGCCAGGTTCACGCTGATCATCGCGAGAAAGAGCAGCCCGTACGCCCAGCCGTGGTCGATCACGGTGCTGCCGAGATGCACGATGCCCACCGGACCGCGGAGCTGGTCGACGCCGACGGTGCGCTGCACCAGCCGCGCGATCGTGAGATAGGTCATCACGATCATCTTGTGAGTCTCGCGGAACCCCATCGCCACCGCCGCGATCGGGTTTCCCCCGGCGGTGAGCGTCACTTCGAGCGGATCGAAGGCGGCCCCATCGACCGGCGGCGCCTCGCGGAGGGCGCGGAGGGCTGCGAGCTCGGTCGGAGAGAGGGTGATCGCGAGCGTTTCGACGGGAGCCTCCCCCCCCTCCGTCGCGATCGGCTGGGCGACCGTCAGGGTGATCGACGCGGCGCTTCCCGGCGCCGCGGCGGCCGCCACGTCGCGCAGGGCTCGCCAGATGCCATTCCAGTCCTCGACCGGGCGCTCGCCGATGCCGAGGATCCGCGTGCCGCCGAGCAGGCGCAGAGGCGCGATCGCCGTCGCCACCCGCGTCTGCTCCGGACCGACGATCGCGTCGATCGGCCGGGCGATGACGGGAAGCTCGAGCGCCGCGGAGAGGAGCACGCCGAGCCGTCCGGCGGCGTCGGTCCTCGCCTCGACGCGCCGCTCGACGCCGTCGCGGAGAATCGTGACGTCGACCCGCTGGCTCTTCCCGGAGCGGAGGAACTCGAGCAACTCTCCGCGCCGCGGAAACGAGAGCTGTGCGCCCCGGACCATCGGCGACCGGGCGACTCCGAGGACCACGTCGCCAGGCCGCAGCAGCTCGCGATTGAGGCTCTCCGGCGACACCGCGCCGACGCGCATCAGCGGCACGAGACCCGCGAGTCCCTCGGCGAACTCGACGGAGCCCCCGGGCTCGCCCGCGACCTCGACCATCTCCAGCCCCGGTCGCGGCGCGAAGGGAGTCTCGACCGTCGCGCCATCCGGAAGCGTCCACCGCGCCGTCAGCGGAGTCTCGCCCGAGGCAGCCACGATCCGCTCGACCCGATTCCACGTCTCCACCGCTTCGCCACCGACGGAGATGAGCTCCGCGCCGGGCACGACCCCCGCCGCGCCGAGGCCGCTCTCGAGCAGCGAAAGCTCGACCAGGGAGGCGACCTCGCGCTGTCGCGAGAGCCGCGTGCTCGAAGCCGGCGCGACGCCGATGGAGTAGAGGCGGCTCGTCCCGCTCCGCTCGGGCACGACCGGAAAGCGCAGCGCGCCTTCGACGCCCGGGCGCTCGACGACGACATCGAGCACGGCGCCGGGCGCGGCCATCGCGGCGGCAATGAAGATGTCGGAGAACGTCCGCACCGGCGCCCCGTCGATCGAGCGCACCCGGTCGCCGGACCGCAGGCCCGCTCCGGTGATCCCGAGCGCCGACGCATCCGTCGCGACCGCCTTCGCCGCAGGGCCTTCCGGCGCGACCTCGCCGAGCACCGGCGCCTCGAAGCGCACGCCGACCATGAACGCGACCATGAAGAGAAGCACCGCCAGCGCGGCGTTGGCGATGACGCCCGCGGAGACGACGATCATCCGGCGCCCGATCGGCGCCGCGAGGTAGCTCCGCTGGCCCGTCGCCGCATCGGTCGGGTGCAGATCGTCCTGCCCGAGCATCTTCACGAATCCGCCGATCGGCAGCCACCGCAGCGAGTACTCGGTCTCGCCGAGCCTCGCCGCCCGCAGTTCCTCGTCGGTCAGCTCGATCGCCGGCCGTCCGAAGCGACGGCGCACGATCGGGTCGGTCGAACCGGGCACGAGGCCGATCCCGGCACGGTACGAGCAGGCGGTCGGTCCCATGCCCACGGCGAAGCCGTCGACGCGGATGCCCGCCCAGCGCGCCGCCAGGAAATGACCGAGCTCGTGGACGACGATCAGCAGGGTGAACCCGCCGAGGATCGCGAGGACGTTCAGCAGCACGCCGCACTGTACGGGCGCGGCGGAACCGCTGGTTCGCCCCGAGCGACCCCCGCGTGGCCCCCGCGTGGTCCCCGCGTGGCTCGGAAGCGACCCGGTCCGCGCGGCGTGCGCGGCCGGGAGTGCGGTCGCGACGGTCTCCGGCATCGGAGAGCGACGAGTGCCGATGGGCAGGCTCGGCCGGCGAGATCGAGTCCGATGTTGCGACGCATCGCAGCGCGCCCTCGCGGTCTCGATGCGCGGGCAGCGCCGGCGGACGCAGCCGTCGACGCGGCGCTCCGCGCTCAGCGTCGCGCGGGGCGCAGCGGCTCCTCCGCCGATCGTCCGATCGCGTCGGCGACGGCGCGGCGGGCGGCGGCGTCGGCGGCCATCACGTCGGCAAGGGAGCCCACCGGCGTCGTCGGAACCGTCTCGAGGGCCTGCTCGACGAGTTCCGCGATCCGTCCGAACTGGATCTCGCCCGCGAGAAACGCCGCGACTGCGACCTCGTTCGCGGCGTTGAAGAGCGCACCGGCGCTCCCCCCGCGCTCGAGGACGATCCGCGCGAGCCGGACGGCCGGAAATCGCCCGGGGTCGGCGGGCTCGAAGTCCAGTCGGGCGAGTCGTTCCCACGGAAGCCGAGCGGCGATCCCCTCGACGCGGCGAGGGTGCGTCAGCGCATGCTGGATCGGCAGCTTCATGTCCGGCGGGGAGAGCTGCGCGATCACGCTCCCGTCGACGAACTCGACGAAGCTGTGGACGATCGACTGCGGGTGGATGATCGCGTCGATGCGGCCGGCGTCGAGGTCGAAGAGCCATCGCGCCTCGATCATCTCCAGCGCCTTGTTCATCATCGATGCGGAGTCGATCGTGACCTTGCTGCCCATGCTCCACGTCGGGTGATTGAGCGCCTCCTCCACGGTCGCGGTGCGCATGCGCTCGGCGCTCCACGTCCGGAAGGGTCCGCCGCTGGCCGTCAGGACCACGCGGCGCACCTCGGTGTCGATCTGATCGGCTGCGGAGAGGCCCCGCAGGCACTGGAAGATCGCGCTGTGCTCGCTGTCGACGGGGAGGATCGCGCAGCCGCGCGCCTTCGCCAGCGGCATGACCAGCGCGCCTGCGGCGACGAGCGTCTCCTTGTTCGCCAGCGCGACGTCGCAGCGCCGCTCGAGCGCCGCGATCGTCGGAGCGAGCCCGGCGGCGCCGACGATGGCGCCGACGACGAGATCGCCGGGTCGGGCGACCTCCTCGACCAGCCGCAGCGCAGCATCGGCGCCGCGCCGCAGCCGATGCGTCGAGGAGCTCGTTCCCGGGAGCGCACCGCCTGCGTCCTGCGCCTCTGCGAGGGCGAGCTCGCGGGTTCCGAAACGCTGCGCCTGCTCGAAGAGGAGCGCGGCGTTGCCGCCTGCGGCCAGTCCCACCACCTCGAAGCGCTCCCCGAGCTGCGCCAGGTGCTCGACGACCTCAAGCGCGCTGCGACCGATCGATCCGGTGGAACCGAGCAGGATCAGCCGGCGCGGCGGCGCCGTCATGCGACGTCCCGTCCGGTCGGGCCGCTCGCCGCGGTCCTGGCGCTCGTCGCTGCCGAAGGCCCCGGCGCGGTCACGGCGATCCCTCGCGCCGCGCCGCCGCGGCCTTCAGGGCAGGCGACACCTTCTTCGAACGCCCGGCGCCGTAGAGCGGTCGGAACGCGGGCGCGGCGGGGGCCGGCGAGACCGCGCCGGCCTGCCGGGCGGGGTCATCGCGTCCGGCGCCGCGACTCGCCGAGGCGGCGCCCTCCGGGGCCGCTCCCTGCGCGCCGCGGTGGTGCGGCGACGAATCACCGCCGGAGTGCGCAGCGCCGCCTGCGCGCTCAGCGGAGGGTGACGGCGCACCGCGCGCGGGCGAGGCGGCGGCGACATCCCGATCCCGGAGGCCCTCGCCGCGCTCTCCGGAGTCGCCTCCGCCGCCCTTGCCGCGCCGCCGGCGGCGACGACGACGGCGTCCGCCGCCGCCCTCCGCCGCGCCGTCGCCCGAGGACTCCGACGCGAGCCCTTCCGCGTCGGGCTCATCGAGACGATCGGACTCGTCGTCATCCCTCCCGGACTCCGCGGCCGCAGCGCCGTCAAGATCCGGCGCCTCGACCGAAGGCTCGGGGGCGAACCACGCGCGGACCACCGCGCACTCGTCGGGCGACAGGACGGCCATGTGGTTCTTCACATCGATGGCCTCCGACTCCGCACAGCGGGCGAGCAGCTCCTTCGAGGTGACTCCCAGGTCCTTCGCCAGCTCGAAGACGCGCCGCGGGTGCTCCTCGACGGCCGGCGGCGGCACTGCCGCGGCTGACTGCCGGGAGCTCGGTGCGGCGCCGTCGTTCGACGCACCCACCGACCCGGTCGGCGCGTTGAGAGCCTGTCCGCGCGGCGCCGCGCTCGCCTGGCCCCGCTCCGATCCCGTCGCGGCGGCGCCGTTGTCGGTTGCCATCTCCGCCCCGACGCCCCCGCCACCTCGGCGGCGACGGCGACGGCGACGCCGACGACCGCCTCCCTCGCCTTGGCCATCGCCCTCCACCGTCCCTCCGGTCGTCGCGGCACCATTGGGTGCGGCTCCCGCCGCGCCAGCCGCGCGCGCCGCCGGCGGCGCTCCCGCGGCGACTGGGGGACGCCCTCCCGGAGCTCCCTGCGGAGGCTTCGCTCCATCTGCGGAGCGCGGCTCCTGGACCGCCGCGGCGGGCTTCGGTCGCGCGCCGCCGAAGGCGAAGTGCTCGAACCCGCCTGCAAGCGCGATCGCGGTCGCATCCGCCGGAGCGGGCTTGCGCCGGCGCCGCCGCCGGCCTCCGCGCGCCTCCGGCTCGTCGGCCTCGGAGTCCTCGGGCGGCAGCTCCGTCGGCAGCTCCGCGAGGCGCGGCGGCATGACCGCAGGGAGCTTCTCGATGTCGATGTCGGCGCCTCGGTCGTCGTAGGCGTAGAGGTCGATCCGATCGACGGCGAGCGCGTCGCTGATGCGGATCTCGACCTTCTTCCCGGAGCGGTCCTCGAGTTCGTCGATGGCGCGGCGACGCGTGCTGAGCAGGATGCTCGCGACGCGCGTCGAGCAGACCATCTCGACTCGCCGCACCCGCTCATAGTGGAGCAGGCACGCGATCCGGCGCAGCGAGTCCCCCGCCACCGCATCGGGCATCTTGATCTCGCCATGCCCGCCGCAGTGCGGACAGTCGATGTAGTGGGTCTTGCGGAGGCTCGGGCGCATCCGCTGCCGCGTCATCTCGAGGATGCCGAACTCGCTGATCGGCGCCACCGTCGTCTTGGCCCGGTCGACGCGGAGCGCCTGCCGGAACCGATCCTCGATGTCGCGGCGGTGCTTCGCCGCGCGCATGTCGATGAGATCGTTGATGATCACCCCGCCCAGATCGCGCAGCCGGAGCTGCCGCGCGATCTCCTCCACCGCCTCGATGTTGGTGTGATAGGCGTTGGTTTCGCTGTCCCTCGCCGCGCGGCTGCGGCCGCTGTTGACGTCGATGGCGACGAGGGCTTCGGTCTGGTCGATGACGAGCGCGCCGCCGCTGGGAAGCGGAACGACCTGGGCGTGGGTGAGCTCGATCTGCCGCTCGACGTCGAAGGCGTGGAAGATCGGAACGTCCCGGTCGTAGAAGACCACCCGCGGCGCCGAGCGCGGGGCCACGACCGAGAGGAACATCGTCGCCCGGCGGAACGCGGAGGCGCTGTCGACGACGATGGTCTCGATCGAGCTGTCGACGACGTCGCGGATCGTCCTGATGAGCAGGTCGCTCTCGGTGTAGAGCTCGCACGGCGCCCCGACGGCGTGCATGCGCTTCTCCATCACCTCCCAGAGCCGCAGCAGATAGGCGGCGTCGCGCTGGAGCTCCTCCTTCGTCCGGTCGAATCCGGCCGTGCGGAGGATGAACCCGAACCCCTCGGGGAGATCGAGCGAGTCGAGGATCCGGCGCATCTCGCGCCGCTGCTCCTCGTCCTCGACCTTGCGGCTGACGCCGCTCTTGTCCATCCACGGCATCATCACGATCAGCCGGCCCGGGATGCTGAGATAGCTCGTGAGCGTCGGACCCTTGGTTCCGATCCCCTGCTTGAGCACCTGCACCAGGACCTCGTCGCCGCGCCGCAGCGCATCCTGAATGAGCGGACGTTCGCGGCGCGGGATCTTCTTCCCGACGCGTTCGGTGCCGTCGCCCTTGGGGAAGTAGCGCGGATGGAGGTCGGAGATGTGGAGAAACCCGGCCTGTCCGTGACCGAAGTCGACAAAGGCGGCCTGGATCGCGGGCTCGACGTTGGAGACGCGGCCCTTGTAGATGTTGCCGACCTGCGTCGTCGTCGAGGCCCGCTCCGCGAAGATCGACTCAAGCCGGGTGCTGCGCGCGTGCCCGGACATGATCGCGATGCGGCACTCCTCGCCGGGGGTGTCGTTGACGATCATCACCTGTCCGCCGACCTGCCGCGGCGGCGCCGACTCGCGCCGGCCCTCTCGGTCGCCGTCGCGCCTCGCCTCGGGGTGCTCGCGCCGCCCGCTCCGCGCATCGCCGACCTCGCCGCGCCGCTGCGGCGCGGGATCGCGACCAGCCTCGTCCGGACCGCGCTCAGCGCGGCCCTCGTCGTCGGCGTCGATCCAGTCCGCGGCATCGTCGGCGCTCTCGGCGGCCTCGAGCACGTCGGTACCCTCGCGCTCGTCGAACCCTGCCAGCGGTTCCTCAGAGGATCCGACCGCGGACCTGCCCCCGCTGAGCACGCTCTGCTCTGATGCGGGGGCCACTTCCGGCGCGGCTTCAGCCCGAGCGCGGCGGCCGCGGCCCGCGCCGGAGCGACCGGCTCGGACTCCCTGCGACGCCATCGACTGCTCGGCCGAGGCCGCCGAGCCGCCTTCGGCGCCGGCGCCCGCGCCGCGGGAGCGCGGACCAGCGCCCGCGGGCGCTGTGCGCTCTGCCTTCGAGGTGGACTTGGCCGCTCGTGCGCGAGCGCCCTTCGCCCCCACCTTCGCCCCCACCTTCGCACCCCCGTTTGCTCCCCTTTCAGACGGCTCCGCGGCCGAGGCCGTACCTCCGACGCCCTTGGGCTTCGCGCCGCCGGTCTTGGTGCTCCGGGACTTCGACGCTGGCGCGGAGGACTTCGGCTTCGCGGCCACCTTCGTCGGCTTCGCCGCGGCGCCGGCGGTTCGCGGTTGCTTGGCGGGCGCTGCGCCGACCGGGACGGCGCCTGCCGTCTTCTTTGCCCCGGCCGGGGTCTTCGGTTCTGAGGATCGCTTGCTGGCGGGCGAGGGTTTGCTCGCCGCCCCCGCAGGGGCGGCGTCAGCGGCGCGACCGCGACCGGCGGCGCGCGGTGATCGAGAGCCGCCAGCGGGTTCGCGGGCGGGGTCGAGCAGGGGATTCGTGGACACGGGCGTGATTCTCCAGGCGTGGAGAGCCGGGCGGGCGCACCTCTCGCTGCGAGCTCCGCGAAGTCGCGGCGCGGCCGGCCGACGCAGGACGCCATGGCATCCTCGCGGCGGTCGGAACGTCGGTCTCGCAGGCTGCGGTGAGGGACAAGCGGTCGGCTCGCGCGGGACGCTCAGGCGATCGGGGCCGGCGCCGAGTCCGGTCGGATCGGGTCGGGCCGGATCGAACGTGCGTGCACGATTCGAACCTGACCGACGCGAACTGGACCAACTCCGACTGGACCGACTCCGACTGGGCCAGCTCGAACTGGATCGGTCGGATTTCAGCCGGTTTCGTCTGGGTCTGAGTCCGTTTCATCTGGGTCCATCCGGGCCCATCTGATCCAGCCTCGTCCAGACTCATCCAGCCTCATCCAATCCGACCCGGCGTGAGCCGGTCTGAGCCGGGGTGGCCCGACACGCAGCGACTCGGTCTCCGTGGTCCGCTCGGCAACCGATTCGTCGCGCGATCCGAGCGCGTCGCGCGGGATCGGCACGTCGGTCCGGGCTCGGACGAGCCACGGTCGCGGCGCTGCTGCCGCCGGGGCCCCGGCGGGGCCGCCTTGCACGTCCCGCAGGTTGCTGTTCCGCCACAGTCATCCGGGCTTCGGGCCCGGGACCGGCGCAGGAACAGGGGTCGGGGACGGAAACTGGGGGAGCCCTCAATCGGCCCCGAGGCCGCCTGAAGACTCCGGAACGATCTTCCGAAGTTCGTCGCGCAGCGTGCTGAGCACCTGGCGTTCGGAATCGAACGAGCCGACCCTTCTGGCCAGCCGCTCGCACTGAGGAACGTCGACCGCCCGGATCACGCGCTTGATCTGCGGGATCTGCGACGGGACGAGGGAGAGTGTACGCAAGCCCATTCCGATCAGCAACATGGTGTAGAGCGCCTCGCCCGCCATCTCGCCGCAGATGCTCAGGTCGATCCTGGCCTGCCGGGCCGCCCGCACGACGATCTTCATCAGTTGCAGCACCGCCGGGCTCGCGCCGGTGTAGAGACCTGCGACGCGCTCGTTCCCGCGATCGACGGCGAGCGTGTATTGGATCAGATCGTTCGTGCCGAGGGAGAAGAAGGCGACCTCGCGGGCGAAGACCCGCGCCATCAAGGCCGCGCTCGGGACCTCGATCATGATCCCCACCGGCAGTTTGCGGTCGAACGGGACTCCCTCCTCGTCGAGCTCCTCCATCACGTCGTTGAGGATCAGGCGCGTCTGCCGCAGCTCGGTCATCGTGGAGACGAGCGGGAACATCACCTTGATCGGTCCCAGCGCCGACGCGCGCAGGAGGGCGCGGAGCTGGGTGCGGAAGAGCCCGAGGTTCTGAAGGCAGTAGCGGATGCTGCGGAGCCCCAGGAAGGGATTTCGCTCCGGTTCCTCGGCGCGGAGCTGGGTGTACTTGTCGGCGCCGAGATCGATCGTCCGGATCGTCAGCGTCCGCCCGCCGAGGCGACCGACGGCTTCTCGATACGCCTCGAAGTGCTCCTCCTCGGTCGGCTCGCGCTCGCTCGCCAGGAAGAGGTACTCCGTCCGGTAGAGACCGACGCCGTCGCCGCCGTTGGCGAGCACCGTCTCGATCTCCCGAGGGAACTCGATGTTGCCCAGCAGGGAGATCCGCACCCCGTCGAGCGTCTCAGGGGCGAGCGGCGCGATCTCGCGCAGCCCCTGTCGGAGCGTGCGGTCGCGCTGCACGAGGCGCCGGTATCGCTCGATCGTCTCGGCGTCGGGCTGCACGAGAACCTGCCCGATGTCGCCGTCGACGATGATCTCGTCACCGTCTTCGCAGACATGGGTCAGCGTCTGGCACCCGACGACCGCGGGAATGTCCAGCGCCCGGGCGATGATCGAGGTGTGGCTCGTGCGACCGCCCGCATCGGTCGCGAAGCCGACCACCTTCGCCGGGTCGAGCGCCGCGGCTTGGGATGGAGTCAGCTCATGCCCGATCAGGATCACCTGCCGATCGAGGGTCGCCAGCCGATTGGCAGTCAGTCCGATCAGATGCCCGAGGACACGGCGGTCGAGGTCGATGACGTCGTTGGCCTTCTGGCGAAAGACCTCGTTGCCCATCGCCTTGAACTGGGCCGCAAGAGCCTTGAAGCGCGACGAGACGGCGTACTCCGCAATCACCCCCTCACGCTCGATCTCGGCGCGAATCGGCTCGAAAAGGGAGCGATCCTTCAGGAGACCGATGTGAAACTCGAAGATCTTCGCTGGCTCCTCGCCGAGCTCGCGGGCGGTCCGCTCGCGGAGCGACTCCAATTCGGCGGAGCTTCTCTCCCACGCCGCGGCGAGGCGCTCAAGCTGCCGCGGAATGTCCGCGGGCGGGACGCGGCGGAGCGGCACGTGCTCGTCGGCCTCACCGAGCGCGAATGCGCGCCCGATGACGATGCCTGGCGAGACCGGGATGCCGCGAATCACCTCCACGAGGGCCGGAGTGTAGAAGCCGCGCGAGTCCGACGCCGAAGGGGAGCGGATGCTGCGGCCGCCAGCCGGGCCGCGCAGGGCGTGATCAGGTCTGCGCAGGGTGTGTCCATGCGCGAGGCGTGCGGACGAGGCGCCGTGCGGGCGAGCCGGGGAGTGATTGGCGGAGTGAGACGGGAACTGCCGGGGATCTGCGCCGGGAAGCTGCCCCCCCCCGGGGGGGGCGATCTCCGGGGGCGATCTCCGGGGGCGCTCTCCGGGGATGGGGTCCTCCGGGGCCGGACGAACTTCGGGTGGCGGGAGTCAGACCGCGTCCAGCCGGAGCCGGAAGGTCGCCCCGCCGCCCGGGGTGGGCTCCAGCGTCAGGTCACCGCGCATGGCGCGGGCGAGCTCGCGGGAGAGGGCGAGTCCGAGCCCGATTCCACGGATCTCGCCCGTGAGATCGTCACCCCCGCGCTCGAAGGGCCGGAAGAGCCGCGCCGCGAGCGCCGGAGCGATCCCCGGACCGCGATCGACGACGAGCAGATCGAGCCGGTCGCGACGCGGCTCGATCCGAAGGACGACGTGAGCGCGGCCGTTCCCGTTGATGCGGGGTCCGGCGCCCCCGGATGGGGTCGCGGCATCCGGCGAAGCGGCACCACCGGAGGCTGACCCGGCTGGCGCTGCCGAGGCACCACCGAAGACCGCGGGAGCGCCGAGGTCGGCCTCGTTCACGGCGCAGCCTTCGCGCAGATCGTTGGCCCCTCGTGTCTCGACGGTGCCGGGTGCGTCGATGGTCGCAGTCGGCCCGGCGGTCCCGTCCGCTGGAAGGGCGCCGTTCGCTCCGCTGATCCTGTCGGTCTCCGCGGCCTCGGCGGACGCGCACACCTCCCCGCTCGATGCGGCCGAACCGCCCGCGACGTCGGGATGATCGACCGACCCCCAGCGGCCATCGCCGGCGCCGCTCCGGGCTCCGCCGAAGGCCTTTCCCGACGCGACGTCGCCCGCGCGCTCGTGCACGGCGTACTTCGCTGCGTTGTCGACAAGATTGGCCAGTATCCGCTCGACGCTCTCGATGTCGAGCGACCACGGGTCGCGCCGATCGACCGCCTCCGGGCCCTCGACCGCGAGCTCCACTCCAGCTTCCCGGGCGCGGCGCTGAAGAGGCGGAACGAGGCGGGCCAGGAGGCCTGCGGTGTCGATGCCCTCGCGCCGGGGCACATGCCTGCCCTGCTCGATCCGCGCGTACGAAAGCACGTTCTCGACCAGACTCCCGAGGCGGTGCGACTCGGTGCGGAGCGTCTCCAGATACTGCGTCCTGCGCTCCGGCGGCACCATGCCGTCGGCGAGCATCTCGGCATAGAGCTGGAACGTCGTCAGCGGCGTGCGCAGCTCGTGGGTGACGGTTCCGGCGAACCGCGCCCGCCGCTCGGCGTCGGCGCGGACGGCACGGAGCGTCAACCCCGCGCCCGCGATGGCGCCGAGCAGGCCGAGCCACGCGGCGCCGAGGGCGACGCGGGCGGGGCGAAGGCCCGGGTCCTCCGAGGGTCGCGTCGGCCCCGGAAGCACATGCGCCGGCACGCTGGCCAGCCGGAGCTGGCCGTGATCACCATCGGCCCCACTCCCTCGGGTGACGTCCGCGTCACCGCTCCCCTGCGGCGTCGGGCCTGTGGCGAGCCCACCCGCGCCGGGCGCATCGGGCGTCTGGCTCGGGACCAGCTCCGCCGCAGGGAGCAGGTCCACGACCTGGGCGCGCAGCGCGGCGCAGAGGCTCGGCCATGCGACCTCGAAGCCCTGCACCAGCGACTCCGCGCCGACGCGCACGGTGCGGAAGTACCAGAGCGTCCGATCGGGGGCGTCGCCCTCGTGCGCTCCCGGCAGTTCAATCCAGATCGGTACGAAGGGACCGACGTCGACGGCAGCCCCGATCGGCTCGACCCGCTGCTGCCGGCTCCCCGCGAACTGGCCGGGTCCGCTCGTCACGACGCGCTTCGCGAAGTCCTCTTCTGCGGAGCTCGCCATCTGCCGTCGCTGTGCGAGGGACGGCTCGTTCGTCGCCTCGCTGCGCGGCATCGCCGCATCGCCTCCGCGGCCCCCGCCGTGCGCTGCATCGGCCCGAGCATCCTGATCGGTCCCGCGAGCCGCCGCGGGAGTCGTCGAGGAGTCTCGGTCAGAGGGCGCCGCGCGGGCGGGGTGCTCCAGGCCGCGGGCTCGAAGCTCCGGCGCGAGGCCCGCACCCGCCTCCTTTCGCGCATCGGCGATTCGGTTGTCGAACTGAAGCGCTTCCACGGGCCCCGCTGCCGTCGAAACTGGTGCCGTCGGAGCTGGTGCCGGCAGCGCCGCGACCTGCGTCCCGGAGGAGTCGGCATCCGGTCCTGCCAATGCGTCCGCCCGACCCAGCACGATCGCCCGGGCGCTCTCGAACTGCGCCGTCTGACACGAGGCGGCGAAGTCCACCCGGGCGACGAGCGGAACGCGCGAGAGGACGCGGCGGGCCGAAGCCAGCGCGTCGCGGGCGGCGGCGATGCGCTCCGCCGGAACGCCCGCAACCGCAAGCAGCCAGAAGTCGTCCTCCGGCGCCTGCGGCGAGCTGATCGTTCCGCGAGCATCGACCTGGACGTGCAGCCGAATCACCTCGTCCTCGAAGGCCATCAGCGGCGAGATCGCGAGCGACTCTCCCGGCTCGATGGGGTCGAGAAACTCGCCATAAGTCCGTCGAGACGGATAGAGCGACAGATAGTGGAAGTAGGGTCGCGTCGACTCCGCGGCGAGGCGCGGCGCCAGCCAGGAGTCCATGCGCCAGAGCGCCAGCCGGATCGCCTGCGCCCGCTCGCTCTCGGCCCGCGCGGCGCGCTCGTCGCTCTCGAGACGGACGACCGCGACGCTCGCCCATGCCATCGCCGCGATCCCGGCGAGCGAGGCCAGGGCGAAGGCCGCCCACGCCCCGCGTCCGCGCCGCGGCCGCCCCCATGCGCGTCGCTGCGGGCGCTGCCCGACGCGCTCGGTTCGCTCGGAACCCGTCGACTTCATGACGGGAGCACCTCCACGTCGGCCGCGAGCTTGTATCCCGCGCCGCGGACGGTCGAGACGATCTCGGAGGGCGCGAGCTTCTCGCGGAGACGAGCGACCTGCATGTCGACGGTACGGGTCGCCAGCCCGCGCGGATCGAGCCCCCAGACGACTCGAAGCAGCTCGTCGCGGTGAATCGTCCGCGCCGGGTTTCGGGCGAGGTGCTCGAGCACGGCGATCTCGCGCGCCGAGAGCGGAACCGGCTCCCGCTCGCCGAGTCGCGCTTCACGGCGGCGCAGGCAGATGACCAGGTCGCCGGCGCGAAGGCCGGCCGCATCGCCCGCGCGCTGCGGGGTTCGACGAAGGACGGCCTCGATCCGCGCCAGGAGCTCGCGGGCGCTGAATGGCTTGACGACATAGTCGTCGGCGCCGCCGACCAGCCCGTTCACCCTGTCGTTCTCCCCGCCGCGCGCCGTCAGCATGATGACCGGGAGCGTCGCCGAGCGCCGCCGCACCTCCGCGAGGGTCGCGAACCCGTCCATGCCGCCGGGGAGCATCACGTCGAGCAGCACGAGGTCGATCGGCATCCCCTCGAGACCGCGCAGCGCGGTCGCCCCATCGCCCGCCTCGACCGCGTCGAAGCCGCCGAAGGCGAGGGCGTCGACGATGCCTCGCCGGATCGGTCGGTCGTCCTCGACGACGAGGATGGTCGGACGGCGAGACATGCGTTCGATCGTACGGAACGCGGCGAAACGGGCGCGACCGCGGCGACCGGAGTCGCACACTGCGGCTTCCGCATCAAAGCGCGGTGCGGATCGCCGAGTGTCACGGATGCGCAACGGGAGTCGCAGCGCCGCCCGCGCCCGGGGAGCGGACCCGTTCGCGAGTCAGCGCTCCTGCGTCGGGGGCGGCGAGGGGCTCTGGCCCGTCTGGAGCTGCCTTGAACGTTGGCTCCACCGCGCGAGGTCGTCACCGAACTCCTTGATCGCTCGCCGGATGCTCTGGTGGTCGGCGGGGCGGAGCGGAGGCAGATCGACTCGCCGCTGGTCGAAGTCGCGGATCGCGAGGAGACCGCTGTCGATCCGGTTGATGTGGTCCCGTGCCGAGATGATCGACGCGCCCAGATCGCTCGCGATGGCCAGGGCCGAGATCGTCGCGTTCACGCGCTCGATCGAGTTCCAGTCCCCTCGATCGCCTGTTCCCCGCGCGAGCCGAAGCCGCTTCGCAAGCCCGGCGCGGTGAACGTCCGCGTCAGGCTTCGCGCCTGCCGTACCGCTTCGGGCGGCGCCCCGCACGAGCTCCAGATACTCCGACTCGACCGCGGCGACGATCTTCGCACGGCGCTCGGTGCGTTGGTGAATCGACCGGAGCTCCTCGCGCTCCTGCGACACCGGAGGTCGCGAATCACCGAGGCTCAGCAGGGGGTTCGCCGCGATCGCCTTGAGATCGCCCTCGAGGCGCCGCATCGCGCCCGCGAGGACTTCGTCGACGATGATCAATGCGCGACGCGTCCTTTCGTCGCTCGCATCGGCGATCGCCTTGAGCAGCTCGTCGGGGCGCGTCGGCCGGAGGATGGCGGCGGGCTCATCCGCCTCCGAGGACGCAGCGGGCTCGTTGGACGCTGGTTCAGCCGCGTCCGGCGGAGCCGGAGGCGCACTCGGGGCGCCTGATCCTGCTCCGGTCGCCCCCGGCGGCAGCGCGTCGTCGCGTCGCTCGGCGCCCTTCGACTGACCCGGTCCCGACGAGCCCTTGTCTCCCGAGGCTCCGGCGCCCGCAGGTCGATCGCCCGAGTCGGCGACTCCGCCGCTCGCCGTCGCGGGAGGTCCAGCCTGCGCAGCGGCGACCTCGGACTCGTCCGAGGCGCCGCCTTCGGGGGGCGCGCTCTTCGTCACGGGGCTTTCCGGTCCGAGGATCGCCGGGCCCGCAGCCGTCGTCGCAGCCCCCGTCGCCGCGACGGCGCGATCGCCGAGGCCCTTCTCGCCGGCGGCGCTCGAGGCCGCGCTCGCGGCGCCATCCCGCGGCGCGCGACCGGCGCCGGAACCTTCGCCGTCGGGGCGCAGCGCTGCGATGCCGTCGGTCGCCTCCGCGCCACGGGTGGCGCTGTTCCGGGCAGCTCCGCGCACCGCGAGCGCGCCGACGAGAACGACCATCAGCAGGGCCACGAGCAGGATCGGCACAAGCACCGCGATCCGGACGCCCCGCCCCGCGCCGCGGCGGCGCTCGACCGCCGCTCCGCGAGCGCCGGACTCCGGCATCGCCAGCGCCACGTCCCTGAGCACCAGCGGCGTCCGAACGGTCCCCTGCTCGATCTGGAAGCGCATCCAGTCGCTGACGAGGGGACCATCGAGCGAGCACTCGATCACGCCGCGGCGACCTCCGCCGCCCTCCGGCGCCGCCGTCACGACATCGGCGCCGGCATCGAGGCCGATCACGTTGACCCCCCAGCGGAAGCGCATCGCGTCGACCGATGCGAGCACCTCGGGCAGGGCGAGGATCGCGGTCTCGCTCCCCGGCGGGAGCACCGCGACGGCGTCCGCCTCCAGCGCGAGCAGCCATGCGTCGGCGACGGCCAGATCGCGCCGATTCGCCTGCCGCGCGCGCGGGGACGCGACGGGCAGCTCGATCGCGGCGCCGCTCTCGAAGCGGCGGAGGTCCCAGAGCGAGCGGTCGCCGAGCAGCGGCGCGAGCGCGTACCGGGCGCGATCGCAGTAGGCGCGGGGGCCGATGAGCAGCGTGCAGAGCGCCAGCGTGGGACGACCCGCGTCATCGGCGCCGCCCGGCAGCGCCCGCGTGATCGCGAAGCGTCCACCGGGCAAGGGACGCCCGACGGCGGTGACCCGGGTGGCGAGCATCGCGATGGCGCGGGCGTCGGTCACCTGTCCGAACCCGATCCCGGAGAGCGCCGCATCCTCGGCGGCGGTCACGTCGGCGGAGCGTGCAAGCGTCCGGTAGCCGCGCCGCGAACCGAAGAGATGGACGCCGCAGGAGTGCATCGCGAGCTCAGAGCAGACCCGACATGAGCAGCGTGACCAGCGCGACCAGCCCGAAGACGAAGAGCGTCGCCGCCGCCGCGATCGACCACGTCAGCACGCTTCGCCGCTGCGACTCCAGCGCCGCGCCCTGCGCCGCGACGGCGGCGCGGGCGCTCTCGACCACGCGGAGCTGCGCCTCCTCGCGGGCGCGGTTCTCCGCGCTGATCGCAAGGCAGAAGCGAAGCGGTTCCACGACCCCGATGGGATCGCGGTGGTACTGCGGCACGGTGCGTCCGCTGGGCACCCGCTCGGCGTGCACGGCCACCGTGCCGTAGAGCCGGAAGAGCTGGACTCCGCGCAAGAGTCCGCGGTACCGCCGCACGCAGAAGGCGCGCAGCCCGCCCGCCTCGCGCAGCGCGGCGCGGTGCTGATCGCACTTCGTCAGGAGAACGGCCACCGGAACCCGGGCGCCGCCCGGAGCGGCGCGGATCCGGTGGATCGCCTGGGCCATGCCGAAGTCGTCGTCGATGAACTCGTCGAACTCCTCCCTCAGCGCGACCCCGGGATCGATGAGGAGCATGACCGCCGAAGCGCGGTCGACATGCTCGATCAGCTCGCGGGTGTCCGGCGCGTCGACGCCATCGACGAAGGCGCGTCGGAACACCTCGCCGGGATAGTCGAGCGCGACGAGCCGCTGCCGAGCGCCGCCGAAGGAGATCTCCAGGCGCAGGTAGGTCGATGCCAGGGTGCCCGGCGGCCAGCGGCCCTCCTTGAGCTCGCTGACGACCTCCATGCACGCGCGATGCCCCTTGCCGTCGAGGGCCCGGACGCTCAGGCCATCACGGCCCTGCCAGAGCAGGTCGTAGAGCCGCGCGAGGTAGATCGTCTTGCCAGCCGCCCGGCGACCGAGCACGACGATCCGATCGCGCGGCGGCGCCAGCTTCGCCGTCGCTGCCGCGTCGCGCTGCCTTTCCGCGGTCTCGACCTTGGTGATGCGCACGTCGCTGCGCAGCGCCGGCTCCGCGGCCGTCCGCTCGCGCGGCCGCGCCTCCGGCTGGGCGAAGTCGATCTCGCCGCCCTCGAGCTCGTCCTCCTCCGTCGGCGACTGGGCGCGATCGCCGGCTGCCGGTGGATCGTCATCGCGTCGCTCGTGATCGAAGGCGTCCTTGTCCACCCGTCTGCTCCAGCGGCTCGGCGGCCGCACCACCGAAGTCCGGCACCGGCGCCGGCGCACCGGTTCACGGGGTCCGGACCGGGCGCGGAGTCCGAGCCGACTCCGGGAGATTCCAACCGGCTGAGCGCGCCATCGGCGAGTTCATTCCGCTCCGCACGAACCGGCCGAACGCGGCCACTGACGGGGTAACGTAGGTCTCTCATGGCCAGACGGGGTCCAGTCCGCCCGCCCGAGATCCGACGCGAGCCGTTCGCGGACTCCGCCTCGGTCGCGGGTTCGTCCTCGAACGGAGCCGCCGGCGCCGCCTCGACCGTCGGCGCGGGCGCGATCCCGCCCGGACTCCCCGCGACGGAGACGGTCGCGGCCCTGCGGAACGATGCTCGCCGCGCGTGGGTGCTCTTCGGCGCGGCGCTGGTCGTGGTGGCGGCGGCGCTCCTGGCCAGCATCGCGACATGGCTGATCCAGTCGAGCCGGGCGGGGATGGCGATCGCCGAGCGCGCACGGGTCGAGGCCGAGCTGCGCACGGCGCTGGAGCGACATGGTGCGATGGCGAAGAGTTCGGACGAGGCCGTCGTCGGAAGCGAGGAGGCGCAGCGGCGCGCCGAGGCGGCCGCCGCCGAGGCCGCGCGCGCTCGCGCCGAGCGTGATCGCCGGATCGCGGATCTCGAAGCGCTCGACGCGGAGCGCCGCACGCTGATCGCGGGGATCCTCGATCCCCGCGCACTTCCGGCGGCGCGCCTCCGCGAGCTGATCGGGAGCGATCCGGCCCTGCGCCTGCGCGTCTTCGTCGAGGCACCGCCCCAGTCGGGCGTCACCGTCGACGCGCTGGAATCGGCGATTCGCGGGATGGTCCCCTCGAAGCGATTCACGATCTCCGCCGACGCGCGGCACTATCTCGTGCTCAGCGTCATCGTCGAGCCGATCGGCGCCCAGACGTCGATCGCGGTGATGCTCTGCGTCGAGGGACCGTGGTGGACGGCGACCGACGCATCGCTCGATGCGCGCCAGGCGTGGGTGCGCCTCTGGTGCCGGCACGCGCTCTCGGCCAACGCCATCGGAGGCGTGGACGGAACGATCCGTCGGATGAGCAACGACCTTCTCGACCGCCTCTCGGCCGAGTTCGCGCCGGCCGCGACGGAGCCGGGCTCGAGCGAGGCGCCGCCGGGCGAGGACGATGCGAACGATCCCGATGACGCAGGCGCGCCCGCGACGGACGCTCGCGACGGAACAACGCCATGACTGCACCCCACCACCACAGGCCGCTCGCACTCCATCGCCCGACCGCTCCCGCCGCGGCGTCCGGCGGCAGCGTCCTGCGGCGTCGGAGATGGAGGGCGTTCGCAGCGCTGCTCGCGGCAGTCGGCACGATCGCCGGCTGCGCGTCGACCGCGCAGAAGTCGGAGCGCCAGGCGCAGGGGCTGGCAGACGAGCGGCGCGTCGGCGGTCCAACCGAGGATCTCGGTGGCCCGTCCGTGCACGGGCCCCGGAGCGCAAGCGCCGGCGCGGAGGCATCGTCGAGGACTCAAGGCTGGCCGCAGGCTGGCGCGAACTCGTCCGCGCCGCAGGGAACGGCAGCCGGACGCTCCGCGGTCCCTTCGACCTCCGGCAGCGCGTCGCCGGCGGGTTCCCGCGGCGGACAGGCTTCGTCCGGCGCCGCAGCCGCGACGGCGTCTGGGTCTGGGTCTGGGTCGGGGTCGGCGTCGTCGATGAAGGCGGCGCAGGGAGCGAGTGCTCAGGGGGGAACGCAGAGCGAGAGCGCCTCGTCGCAATCGCAGTCGGGCGGCGCCAGCGGTGCGTCGGGTGACAGCGCGAGCAGCGGCGCGAGCGACGGCGGCGCGTGTGAGGGTGGTGGCAGCGGAGGCGGCGGAGGAGGCGGTGGCGGCGGGAGCGCTGGCGGCGCCGGCGGATCGAGCGGCAGCGGTGCAGCAGGTGGCGCGTCTGGTGGCGCGTCCGGTGGCGCGTCCGGTGGTGCGTCTGGTGGGGCGTCTGGTGGCGCGTCTGGTGGGGCTTCCGGCGGCACTTCTGGCGGGGCGTCGGCTGGCGACGCGGGTGGTGCATCAGGTGGTCAGTCCGGAGGCGCCGCCGGAGGCGGTGGCGGTGGTGCGAGCGGATTGACGGCACCTGTCAGCGGAGCGGGCGCCTCGACCGGCTCCGGCGCGGCGCAGGGAGGGGGAAGCTCGGCGGCGGGACTCTCGTCGGATTCACCCGCAGGCGGTGGCGCTGGCGGCGCCACGGCCGGGTCGCCCGGGAATTCCGACGCAGGACAGACGTTGGGCTCCGGTTCGGCCGGCAGTGCGCAGGGGTCTGCGGGCGCGGGTCTGCCGCAGGCGGGAGCGAGCGGCGCTGGGCAGCAGTCGAGCGGCGGGCAGGGCGGCGCCTCCGGCCCGGCGCCGGGGGCGCGCGGTGACGAACCTGCAGTTCGCGGCGTCGTCGGCGGCGCCGGTTCCGCCGGGAGCGGGGAGCGCGCGCAACCGGGCGGGCACGCAGGCTCGCAGCGAGGGACCGCTGGAACGGGCTCGGGCGAGACCGGTTCGAGCGAGCGGGGCTGGATGGACGAGGATCGACGCGGGGCCGCTCAGGGAGGCGGCGGATCGCTCGGCGCCGGCGGCGGCACCCGCGAGGGGCGCGGCGGCGCAGGCAGCGCCGGCGGCGCTGGGACCGCGGAGGGCGGGGGCGGAGTCGGCGCCGCGGGCGTCGACCATGGCGCGACCGGAACGCAGGGCGCGTCGCGCGGCGACGACGGCGACTTCTGGCGCGGGCGCACGCCGCCCGCCGAGCGTGAGAAGGTCACGATCCCGGAGCCGCGCGAAGCGGAGCGCATCCGCGAGGCGGACCGAATCGCCACCGGAAGGGTCGCGCCCAGCGGCAATCCGATGGCCCCGCTCAACGGCCACTGGAGACAGGTCAACGTCGAGAGCAACGGCCCCGCGCTTGTGGCTGGCGGATACTCCGAGCACGTCATCGCCGTCGACGTGGACCGGGGCCGCCTTGCCCTCTATGCGACCTTCGGCCGCGATGCCAGGACGACGTTCGGCGGCGAGGTTGCCGCGTCGTTCACCGAGCGCGGCGAGCTGCGCATCCTCGACGACGCCTCGACGAACGCGATCTTCCCGGCTCGGCGCCTGGTGCTCGACGGCGGTGGCATCGTCGTCGAGCCTCCTTCGTGGCCCGCGAAGCGCCCGATGGCGTGGACGCTCCGCGACGACCGGCTGGCCCTCGGCGACAAGGAGTTCGCCAGGATCGACGCGGCGACATTCAATCGGCTCCGCCGCGGCGAAGCGATCGTCGAGGTGCCGCCGGACTCGCTCCGCGCGCACACCGACGGCCGGCCCGGTCCGGCCGGAGCGGAGAACGTCGAGTTCTTCGGGATCCGCAGCAGCGGTCGGCACATCTGCTACATCGTGGACATCTCCGGGAGCATGATGGGCGACAAGATCGAGCGGCTCCGCGAGGAACTCAATCGCTCGATCAGGGGGCTCTCCGCAGGGACGCGCTTCTTCGTGCTGTTCTTCAACCACGACAAGTTCGTCCTCGACCAGAACTGGATCACCGCAGGGACAGCCGAGAGCGCGGCGTTCCTCGGCAAGCTCCGCGGCGTCGGCGCCGCCGGAGGCACGATGCCGCTCTCGTCGATCGAGCACGCGTTCGGGCGGCTCTCGCCGCGCCCGGACACGATCTTCTTCATGACCGACGGCATCACCCCCCAGGACGTCGCGGGAGGCTTCCGCACGCACAACAGCGCCGGCCCCAAGGTGAGAGTCCACACGATCGCCTTCGGCGCCGACGCGGACAGCCGCGTGCTGCGGGCGATCGCGAGCGAGCACGGCGGAGACTTCCGCGAGGTCAAGTGACGCCTCGGGAGTTCGCCGCCGCCCGGCCGCGGCGCGAGTTCCGCGGGCCTGCGCTCGGGGGCCGTGCGGAGCGCACGTTGCCAATGCCGAGGCTTCGGAGGGGGCCGACGGATCGACGCTGCGATGTGAACGCCCCGCCCGCGGGCGGCGCCGGACGGCGCTCGCCGGGTCAGCCGGTCAGCATGCGGACCGGAAAGTCGGCCGGAACGACCTCGGGGCGATCGTTGATCCAGCCAACGAGCCAGCGGAAGGCGTCCACCAGGCGCGGTCCCGGGCGACTGAACATCTGGTTGCCGTCGACGACGGCGACGCGGCCCTCGACGACCGCAGGCAGGGCGTTCCACCAGCGCGTCCCGCGGACGCGCTCCAGCTCGCGGAGCGTCGCGCCGACGTCGAGGCCGCAGGGGCTGACCACGATGCGATCCGGCTGGGACTCGACCAGTTCCGCCGGCGCGATGCTCCGCGACTTCGCTCCGGCGGCATTGAGCGCGTGGCGACCCCCCGCCGCGGTGATGAGCTGCGGCGTCCAGTGGCCAGCGACGAAGAGCGGGTCGATCCACTCAAGGAAGGCGACCTCGGGTCCGTCGACGTAGGGGTTCACGAAGTCGACCGCGCTCCAGTACTCCTCGCGCAGCCGGACCATCGCCACTTCCGACTCGGCAGCCAGTCCGGTCGCCTCGCCGACTTTCAGAAGGTCGTCGAAGACCTCCTCGATCGAGCGCGGATCGAGCGAGACCACGGCGGGCGACGGGGTCATCGTCGCCGCGACGCGCTCCACCCTCCGCAGGTCGATCGAGCAGACCTCGCAGAGATCCTGCGTGAGGATCACGTCCGGACGCAGGCCGCGGAGGCGGGCTTCATCCAGGGTGTACAGCGACTCGCCGCGCGCCAGCGCGGCGCGGACCTGAGCGTCGATCGACGCGGAGTCGCCGCCCTCGCCGATGCCGAGGGTGCGCTGGCCGGTGAGGACGGGGAGATCCCGGATCGAGGGCGGCCAGTCGCACTCGTGCGAACGTCCGACCAGCAGCCCGCCGCCCCCCGCTGCGCAGAGAAGCTCGGTCGCCGAGGGCAGGAGCGAGACGACGCGGAGCGCAGCGGGCATGGGGCGGCCTCGTCACGCCGTGAGGGCCGCCACGCCGGCCGCGGCATCGCGCACGAGCGGATCGACCGAGATTCCGGCGCCGACGGCGGTGCGCATCCAGAGATCGGGCGTGACCCGGCCGATCGAGCAGATGCGGCGCGTCTCCGAAGCGAGATCGCGATCGGCCATGTAGGAGCGGATCTGGTGCGACATGATGTGTCCGAGGGTGTAGTCGGCCAGGTAGAGCGGATGGTTCACCATGTGCTGGTACGCCGCGAGCAGCCGGTAGGGGTCGGGACCGAAGTCGACGGCAAACCAGCGCTGCCAGACCTCCTCCGCGATCGCGATGGCGGCGTCGCGGAGATCTTCCGGCCTCGCATCGGGATTGGCGTAGAGCCAGTGCCAGATCCGCAGCTCGACCAGCGAGGGCCCGGCGATCTGGCAGGCGTTGAGCATCGTCTGCACGCTGTCGATCGCCGCGGCGCGCCGCCTGTGCGGGGCGGAGTCGTCGGCGAGCCCGATCACGCGCCGCGCGAGCGACTGATAGAGGAAGGCGAATGCCTCGGTGCACGCGGTGTTGGGCACCCCGCGCAGCGCCGGCCGCGGCGCGAACTGACAGGAGATCACCTGCTCGACGGTGTGTCCGAGCTCGTGCATCCCGGTCTCGAAGCCGTCCCATCCGAGCTCGTCGTCGAGGCGGCTCGTCCGCAGCGTGGCGCCGAACTCCGGAAGTCCGGGCCGCACGGCATGCCCGCTGCCGCGCGCGATCTCCACGACGATCCGCTCCCCGATGTACCGCGCCTCGCTCCGCGGGAAGCCGATCGACTCGAGGATCCCGGGAAGCTCGGCCTGGAACGCCTTCTCGTCGCCGAAGCGCCGGCGCACCGCCGCGTCGAGCTTCGCGGGTGCGGCGGCCTCGCCGACGTCGTCGACGTAGATGTCGAACGGCTCGAGCGGACGGCCGAGCCTGCTGCGCAGGTACGCCGCGAGCTCGCGCCGCACCGGAGCCTCGAGCAGGGCGACGATCAGGCGCTCGACGTCGGCTTCGGGGATCTCCCGGGCGAGCTCGAACTTCCGCGCCATCGCCGTGGGGTGGTCGGGGTGGTAGGCATCGAATCGCACGGCCACCGCTCGCTGGGCGAGGATGTGCGCATAGCGCGTCGGACCGACGAGGTCGCCCGGATCGCTGTCATCGACGCGGTTCGATGCGGGATCCCACCGGGTCGCTCCGCCCTCCATCACGCGCCGCGGGATGGACCCATCGACGTGCCGCGCCATGATCCACGCCAGCGCCCGCTGGCGCCGGAGGGCCTGCTCAGGAGCGTCCGTCCGGCCGTAGTTTGCCTTGATCTCCTCGCGCACCAGCCAATGGGCGATCAGGGTGCGCCGCGGATCGTCCACGATCGGCTCGCCGCGATCGTCGATCGCGGCGCCGACCGGGACGTGAAAGCCCGCGACCCACTGCTGCGCTGCGTGTCCCGCCGCGCGGGCGATGTCGTTGAGCTCTGCGGGGATGCGCGGTCCGAAGGCCTGGGCGATTCGGGCCTCGGCCCAGCGCTGCGGCGTCCAGGAGGGACCGTCGCGCAGCATCGTGGCCAGATCGGGCCGGTCGAGATTGAGCAGGACGACGAAGGCGAGCTTCTGGCGGTAGAGCTGATCCGGGAGATCCGGCGCCGGATCGAACGTCGCGAGGACGTCATCGATCGCCGCCAGCCGCGGCGTCCGAACATCGGACCACCAGCGCAGCGAGCGCCGGACCTCGTAGAGATGCCCGAAGAGCCGCTCGAGCGCGGCCTCGAGCCGGTCGACCAGCGCTCGGCGCTCCTCGGCATCGGCGACGTAGTGCGTTGCGCAGAACGCCTCGAGTTCCTCAAGGGTGCCATCGGCGGGCGGCCCCCGCTCGACGGAGCGGGGGGGAGCCCCCGCGAGGGGGGCGGGGGTGTCGGGCCCGAATAGCGCCCCCCGCCCGTCGATCGGAGGCCCCGGGGAGGG
>CALMPF010000036.1 GCA_937871505.1 uncultured Planctomycetia bacterium
GGGCGGGCGGGCGGCGTTCCGCGGCGCTGTGGACGGCCCCGGCCGACCCGCGCGGGCGGGCGGGGGCGCCCCCCCGGGAGCCCGCCGGGCCGCCCCCCCCCGCCGATCCACGGAAGGCCGTGCAACGGGCCGCGTTTCGCCGGCGGCTCGGGACCGTCGAAGCGCCGGAGACGTTCGCCGAGGTGGGCGCCCGGATCGCCGAGTTCCTCGGGCCCGTCACCGAGGCGGTCGCCGCGGACCGCTCACTCGATCGCACGTGGCCTCCGGGCGGGCCGTGGAGGTGACGGGAGCCGCCGCGTCGATCGGCGCGTCGAATGCCCCAGACGACGTTTCGAAGAGGGTTGCTCGCGGGGCCCCAGGCGCCGCGGATCCAGTCGCCGGGACCCCGATGGCCGAAGGCGCACGCGGCGAGGGTCCACCGAGAGAGGGCCACGTGGGTGTTCGGAAGATCGGCACCATCCGCCCGCAACGACCCTCTCCTCGGTCCAGAGCCGCCCCTCGGCGATCGCCGGCGAAGCGCTCGCCGGATTTCCCCCCAGATTGCCACAAGTGGCCCCAGTTGGCGCCAGTTGGCCCCAGGTGCTCCAGATGCCCCAGCGTCCCCAGTTGCCCCTCACTCCCCCGGGGGGTTCCAGAGGGGTCCGGAGTGGTCCGAAGGAGTTCCGGCGGAAAACCGGGGGCATTCCGCAGGGGAGCGGGGGGCCGGCGAACGACTCCGCCAAGTTGCCGATCCCCGGGATCTCCGGTATCCTTGGCCCCTTCGCCAAAAGTCTGGCTCGAAGAGACTCCCCCACCGCGCAGCCGTCAGCCGTCGACCATGCCCACGATCAACCAGCTTGTTCGCAGCCCACGCCGTCCGCAGGTCGCGAAGTCCAAGGTCAAGGACATCGCCGCCTGTCCGCAGAAGCGCGGTGTCTGCCTCCAGGTCCGAACGGTGACGCCCAAGAAGCCGAACTCGGCGCTTCGCAAGGTGGCGCGCGTACGGCTCAGCAACGGCCGCGAGATCACCGCCTACATCGGCGGAGAGGGCCACAACCTTCAGGAGCACTCGATCGTGCTCGTGCGCGGCGGGCGCGTCCGCGACCTTCCCGGCGTGCGCTACCACATCGTGCGCGGCGCCCTCGACTGCCTCGGCGTCGAAGGGCGCAAGCAGAGCCGTTCCCACTACGGCGTCAAGCGCGGCAAGAAGAAGTGAGCCGACGCGGCGCGGCGCCGGCCGACCGGCCGCCCGCGTCTCGGAACGGCGTCGCCTCGCGGCCCCCGCGAGGCGCGGGCAGTAATCGCGATCCGGCTCCCGAAGTCCCCGATCGCGGTGAAGCAGGCCCAGGGAGCGAACCGGGATCCACCCCCCCATGGCAGGCAGAATCACCAAGTCCGACACCCAGCTCCGCCCCGATCCGCGCTTCGGCGACCGGACGCTCTCGAAGTTCATCAACTGCGTCATGGTCGACGGCAAGAAGGCGGTCGCGACGCGCGTCGTGTACGACGCCCTCGACGAGATCCAGCGCCGGCTCGACAAGGACAAGTCGGAGAACCTCCCGAAGACCTCGATCGAGGTCTTCCACAAGGCGCTGGAGCTGGTCCGCCCCGAAGTCGAGGTGCGTTCGAAGCGCGTCGGCGGTGCGAACTATCAGGTGCCGATGCAGCTCAACAAGCGCCGGCAGCAGTCCCTGACATTCCGCTGGATCATCGGCGCAGCCCGCGACGAGCGCGGCAAGCCGATGGCGATGCGCCTCGCGAAGGAGCTCTACGAGTCGGCCCTCGGTCAGAGCAAGTCGATCACGACCCGCGAGAACACGCACAAGATGGCCGAGGCCAACAAGGCCTTCGCCCACTTCGCCTGGTGATCGGCGCGCCCTGCCGCCAAGCGCCGGGCGCCTCGGCGCCGCGCGCGCGGGCGCCGATGCCGAGATTCCCGCGTCCGGGCTCGGCGGGCGCGATGGCTGCTGCGCTCGCCGGGAGCGTCGCGGGTTCGGTTCGCCGCCATCCCGATGAGCCCGCGTCGCCCGGAGCCGCTCGACGGCAGCGCGGCCGTGCGGCAGGCGCCGCGCCCGGAGGTCGCGCGTTCGCATCCGAAGTCGGCAGCGGGGAGCGGAGACTCCGCGCGGCGCTCTGCGGGCATCCTCAGCGCGCGTGCTCGAAGACCCCCTGCCCGGACTTGTCGCCGAGGCGACCGGCCTGCACAAGCTGCCGCAGCAGCGGACAGGGAAAGTACTTCGGATCGCCCAGCTCGCGGTGCAGCACCATCATGATGTCGTGACAGACATCGAGCCCGATGAAGTCCGCCAGGCGGAGCGGGCCCATCGGGAAGTTGCAGCCCAGCTTCATGATCTCGTCGATGTCCGCAGGCGCTGCGACGCCCTCCATCCAGGCGTGGAACGCCTCGTTGATCATCGGCATGAGAACGCGGTTGCTCACGAACCCCGCGCGGTCGTTGGCCGGGATCGGCGTCTTCCCGAGGGCCTTCGCCAGCTCGATCGTCGCGGCGGTCGTCGCAGCGCTGGTCGCGAGACCCTTGATGACCTCGACGAGCTTCATCACCGGAACCGGATTGAAGAAGTGCATTCCGATGACGCGGTCCGCCCCGTCTCCGACGCTCCGGGCGATGTCGGTGATCGAGATCGACGAGGTGTTCGTCGCGAGAATCGCCGCGGGCGAGAAGCTCTCCTTCATCCGGGCGAAGAGCGCGCGCTTGACCTCCGCGTTCTCCGTCGCCGCTTCCACGGCGAACTCGGCGGCCCGGGCGTCCCCCATCGTCTCGACGTAGCGGATGCGCCCGAGCGCGGCGTCGGCCTCCTCGCGCGTCGCCCTGCCCTTTTCGACGTCTCGATCGACGGTCTTGCGGTGATACGCCTTCGCCCGATCGAGCTGCGCCGGAGCGACGTCGACCTGGAAGACGTCAAGACCGCTCCGGGCGGCGACGAGGGCGATGCCGGAGCCCATGGTGCCGGCGCCGATGACTGCGATGGAACGAGGGAGGGACATGGAGCGGATGCTAACCGTTCAGCCTGCCGGGTTGTGCGGCACGCCGGCGCCGCACCCGAATCCGCGCTGTAGCCTTCTCCGGTCGCATGTCCGAGGCCCGCACCATCCTGCACGTCGACATGGACGCGTTCTTCGCGTCGGTGGAGCAGCGCGACCGGCCCGAGCTGCGCGGGAAGCCCGTTCTCGTCGGAGGTGCCGGGCGCCGGGGCGTCGTCGCGGCGGCTTCTTACGAGGCGCGGGTCTTCGGCTGCCGCTCCGCGATGCCGACCGGCCGGGCCCTGCGGCTCTGTCCGACGGCCATCGTCGTGCGGCCGCGGTTCGATCGATACCGCACCCTCTCCGAGCAGGTCTTCGCGATCCTCGGACGCTTCACCGATCTCCTGGAGCCGCTCTCGATCGACGAGGCGTTCCTTGATGTGACCGGATCGCGCCGCCTTCACGGCGACGGCGCAGCGATCGCCGCGGCGATCCGCCGGAGCATCCGCGACGAGAGCGGCCTGACGGCCTCCGTGGGCGTGGCACCGAACAAGTTCCTCGCCAAGCTCGCCTCGGCGATCCGGAAGCCCGACGGGATGACGGTCGTCGACGAGGCATTCCTGCGCGATGCGCTTCCGACGCTCCCGGTGCGGCGCATGTGGGGTGTCGGGCCGGCGCTGGAGGCGCGCCTCGTCGCGGAGGGAGTCCGGACCTTCGGGGATCTCGCCTCGGCAGCGCCCGAGCGCCTCGCGATGATCGTCGGCGGCGACCCCGCCCAGAGCCTCCGACTGGCCCGGCTTGCACGCGGCGCGGACGACCGTCCCGTCGAAGCCGACCGAACGGCGAAGTCGATCGGCCACGAGCGCACGTTCCACGAGGACCTGGACGACGCGCAGGCGATCCGAGCCGAGATCGTCGAGGCGATCGCATCGACCGCCCGTCGGCTGCGCCGAGCCGAGCTCAGCGCCCGCTGCGTGACCATCAAGCTTCGCTCGCCCGACTTTCGCACGATCACCCGCTCGACGACGCTGGAGAAGCCGACCGACCGCACCGACCTGCTCCGGGCCGCGGCGCTCTCGCTGCTCGAACGCTGGCTCGAGGCGGGGCCGTCCCCGCTCCGCCTCGTGGGGGCCGCGCTCTCCGAGCTGGTCGCTGCGCCGCCGGAGCCATCGCTCTTCGAGGCCGAGGCGGACGACCGGCGCCGCGCCTTCGACGCGGTCTCGGACAGGATCGCGACGCGCTTCGGCGGCTCGGGGCTTCGTCCGCGGCGATCGACGTGAGCGCGGACCGGAGCGGGCGGACCGAGCCCCTGCGAACCGACGCCGGGCTCGGGGCCGAACGGACGGGGGTCCGCTCGCGACGCCCCGGATCGGACCGCTACGTCGCCGCCCACTCGCGCAGCGACGGACCCGCGTACTCCGCCAGCGGCCGGATGATGCGGTTGTTCGCGTGCTGCTCCATGATGTGGGCGCACCAGCCGCTCACGCGGCTGGCGACGAAGACGGGCGTGTACTGCGGCACCGGCAGCCCCATCACGAAATAGGTCGTTCCGCAGGGGAAGTCCACGTTGGGGTGGATGTTCTTCTCGCGCAGCATGATCTCCTGGACCTTGTCGCCGAGGGCGAACCACTTCTGCGCCTCCGGCCCCTGCGCCTCGGCGATCTTGAGCCCCCAGCCGCGGAGGATGCCCGCGCGATGATCGCCGTTCCTGTAGACGCGGTGGCCGAAGCCCATCAGCTTCCGCTTCTCCTCGAAGGCGCGGCGCATCCACGCTTCGACGGAGATGCTCCCGCCGCGCGTGTCGCGCTCGATCTCCTTGAGCATCTCCATCGCCATCTCGTTGGCGCCGCCGTGCAGCGGCCCCTTGAGGGCGCCGATCCCCCCGCAGACCGCCGAGTGCATGTCCGCTTCGGTGGATGCGATGACGCGGCAGGCGAAGGTGCTGGCGTTGAAGTCATGCTCGGCGTAGAGGATCAGCGAGACGTCGAGCACCTTCGCGTGGAGTTCGCTCGGCTTCGTGCCGGTCATGCACCAGAGCAGGTTGGCCGCGTGACCGAGGGAGGGGTCCGGCTCGACCGGCGACTTGCCGTCGAGGGTCATCTGGTGGTAGCCGATGATCGTCGGGATCTGCGCGAGCAGCCGACGCGCCTTGCGCATCTCCGCCGGCGGGGAGTTGTCTTCGGTCTCCGGGTCGACGTGCGAGAGCGTGCTCACCGCCGTCCGCACGACGCTCATCGGGTGCGTGTCGCGGTTCGCGGCGACGATCTCCCTGATCACCCTCTTCACCGGCTCGGGGATGGCCCGCGCGGCGACCAGCTCGTCGCGGAAGCGGGCGATCTCCGCGGCCGACGGCTTCTGGCCGACGAGGAGCAGGTACGCCACTTCTTCGAACGTCGCGTGGGCTGCGAGATCGGCGATCTCGTAGCCGCGGTAGATCAACTGCGTCTGCGTCACCGCGCAGATCGCCGTCTCGCCGACGGTCTGGCCTGCGAGCCCGCGGGTGTCTGGTGCCTTGCCGGTCGTGGAGGTCGTCATGGAGTTGCGCAGATGGTTGGATCGACGGTCAGGTCGGGCGCATCCGATGCATGGATGCCGCGGAAGGAGGTGTGCCGCGGGCTCCCGGATGGCCGCAGGCGACGCGGACGCGCGGGCCGAGAGACCGCCTCCCGACCGCGCACGGGGCAGTCTACTCCCGGCGTCCGAGCGCGCAGCGGAGCGGACCCGCCGCGGCGCGCGGTGGCCGGCGCTACGGCCGATCCGGTGGATCGAGCGGCGCAGCGTGGCGTGCCGGAGCGCCGCCGCCGATCGCCGCGCGGAGCAGCGTCACTTCGCGCTCGAGCCGTTCGAGCCGGGCTGCGACATCGTCGACGCGTTCGGCGAGTTCGTCGCGGCGCCCGGCGACACCGGCGCCGGCCCCTCCTCCGATCTCGGCGCCGTCGCGACGCTGAGCCGGGGGGCGACCGTCGATCGGATGCAGCGTCGGGCAGAGCATCTGGGCCCAGCGCGGCGCCCGCGAGCCCGGCGCCGGCGCGACCTCGCGGACCAGCGGCTCGGGGCGTCCGGCGAGGCCGGCGAGCACGGTCTCGACGACCTCCATCGACTCGAGCGGGTGCATCCTCGTCGCGCGTCCGCGAAGCTCCCCCACGGTCTGCGGTCCGCGCAGAAGCAGCTCGGCGAGGATCACGAGCGACGCCGTATCCACCTCGAGCCCTTCGCGCGCGACATGGCGGAACTTCGCCACCCTGCTCCCGTCCATCGAGACCTCGCGCACGAGACCCTTCGCGCGCAGGGCATCAAGCGCGGCGAGCGCCTGCTCCTCGTCGATCGACGTGACCGGATCGCGGTTGTTCTTCTGATTGCATCCGTTGACGAGAGCGTTCAGGGTCAGGGGATACTGGCCCGGAGTGGTCTGGGCCTTCTCCACCAGGGTGCCGAGGACACGACATTCGTGAGACGTGAGCATCGCGGCGAGTCGGAGTGAGTCGATGGCTGGATGGACCGTTGGATCGGCGGATCGATGGATCGAAGGATCGGTGATTCGGTGGATCGGCGGCGTCGAGTGCGGCCTGCGGGCATCGACCGCGGCTGCGATCAGGAGCCGGAAGCCGCGCCGATGCGCTGGAACTGGTAGGGACCGCTGCGCGATCCCCAGACCTGCGCCCCGGCTGCGTCGAAGCCGCGGTCCCAGGAGCTGATCGAGCCATCGGCGAGCTCGACCTCGCTGGTCGCGAAGGCGGCGCCGTCGCGGGTGCTGGCGCAGGTGCCGAACTCGGTCCGCCCGATCCAGCTCGAGCCCGACCACGAGAGCCGAACGGCGCAGCCCTCGCGGTGGACCAGATCGTCGATCTGGAGGCCGGCGAGGCGCGAGCGATCGGCCCACGCGCCCGCGAAGCGGAGAGGGTCGCCCATGAACTCGTAGACATCGCTGACCACGTCATCTCCCGCCGCGGTGATCCGGTAGACGCGCTGCCGGTAGGGCCGCTCGGGCGCGCTCATCATCGCCTGCTCGACGTAGAGCCAGCGCTCGGGCCGCAGCGCCGGCGTCGGAAGGTCGATCGGCATCATGTGCAGCGCGACGGCGCGGAACGCGGGATCGCGCAGCGCCTGCGCCTCGGAGGTGAACGCCCCGGACATCCACGCCACCACCTGGTCGACCGTGCGGCGCTGCGCTTCGAGCTGAGCCTCGAAGTCCGGCGGGCGCTCGACCGGCTTTCCCCCGCTCTCGCAGCCGCAGCAGAGCAGGAGCGCGAAGAGGAGCGAGCCGATCGGCCGTACGCGGCTCGCCGCCCGGACGATCGCAGGCAGGTCTCCGCGGCGCGGAGCACCGAACCCGGGCACGGACGTCCCGTCGGCGTGCCCGGGCCGCCAGATCTCGTCAGGCGCCTGTCCATCCACCGCCTCTCGGGCCGAGAGATACGCGATCGTCGAGGCGCTGAAGAAATAGGAAACGACCCACGCGGCGACGAGGGCGACGAGAAGTCCCTGCCACCAGACCAGCAGCGCCGCGGTCGCCCGGGTCGTGATCCCCTCGAGCGCTTCGGCGCGATCGATCCCCCGCAGCGCGAAGGGACCGCGGTCCGTCGGCAGGACCGCCTCCGTCGCCGGCGACCAGGCGCCGACGCAGGCGTTGGTGAAGTTGAGCGCCACCGCCACGAACCCCGCGACGAGCAGGTAGCCCACCCCGAGCCCGACGATCGCGACGACGCCGATCAGTGCGAGCTGCACCGGCCGTGCGAGCAGGTAGGCGATCGATCGCTGGAGGGCCTCGAGCGCATCGGCACGCTCGGCGGCGACGGCCGGGATCAGCAGCGGGAAGACGATCGCGGTCCCCACGATCAACAGCGCTGCGCCGAGGCCGAGCAGGAGCGCGATCCCGTAGAGCAGGCCCGCGATCACGTCGGTTCCGGGGAGCTTCAGCAGCGCCCCGCCGCCGAGGAGGAGGATGGCGACGATGGCGATTCCGACCACGGGCGCGAGCAGAGCGCCGCCCAGCCGCGTCCAGGTCGCCGAAGCGAAGAGGAGTCCGTCGATGGCGCGGACGCGTTCGTCGGTGGCATGCTCGATCGCCGCGATCCGCGCAATCGCCCCGCCGAGAAGCCCCGTCAGGAGGATCACGAGGATGCCGAAGCCGGCGAGGAAGACCGGGTCGTGCTGAAAGAGACGCACCGGCAGCCCGACGATCACGTCGCGCAGCGCCGCGAGCGCGCCTGCGGGCTGGAGCGTGATGACCGATCGGCTGAGCCCGGAGACGCCGCGCGCCACCGTCTCCGCGGCGTGAGCGAAGGAACCGTCGGCGAGGGGTTGGGCGCTCGCTTCTCCGGCAGCGCCCCGGCGGCGCTCGCCGAGCTCGCCCGCGGGGCCTGCTGCGGAGTGCGTCGCTGGCCCATCCGAGGGGACTGACGCGGCGGTCGCCGACTCCTCCGCCGCAGCGCCGATCCGTCGCAGCGCGGGCTCCCGCGCCATCGCGACGCCGGATGCGCTGTCGCCGTCGGCGCCCGAGTGGACGGCGAGCGGAACGAGGGCCGGGGCGACCGGCCCCGAGACCCCATCTGAGACCCCATCTGAGACCCCATCTGAGACCAGGCTGGACCGGGGAATCCGCTCGCCGCGCAGGGCGTCCCACAGACCGCCCGCCGCTCCGATGATCGCAACCAGGAGCAAGGCGAGCACCATTCGCGGCGCATGCAGCGCGCCGGGCACCGCTGCGAGCGGGCGCAGCAGCCGCCGAATGACCACAAGTGGCCGCTCGGGGAGATCGGCAGGCCAGTCGCCATCGCCGCCGCCCGCGATCACCGCACCGGGGCGTGATCTGGAACGGTCGGAATCCATCGTCGACTCCGCCGCCGTCCCGTCGCGGCGCACCGATCCCCCGTCCTCACCGTCGTGGACCTCCGTCATAGTCGGAGATCGTACCGCCTGCCCGGGTCACTCCCGCACCGGCGGCACGGGAAGACCGGACGAGCCTGCCAGGTCGCCGCAGCGCATGCGGGTCAGTTCGAGGGCGTTCGTCGCGGCCGCACCGCGTCACGGCGGTCCGGCGCGCCCCGTCAGGACCCGGCGCTCGAGCGATGCCGCGGCATCGACGAGAATCGCCCTCGACAGCGGCGCGATGACAGCCGAAGCGGGCCCGTTGGGCGCTGATCGGCCAGCGCTGAAGGCGCTGATCTGACAGGCATGGAGCAGCCCTTCGGCGTAGAGCTGCGCGTCGGGATCATCGCGCTCGGCGAACGCGTGGATCGCCCAGGGGCGGTTCGTCGCATTGTCCGGCTGCGTGTGCACAAGGTGCCAGTGGATCGCGCTCGCGAGCCTCGCAGCCAGCGCGGCCGCACTCGGCGCGTCGAGATCGCGCCGTCCGGCGAGGTTGCGGAGCGCGTGGAGTGCGCAGAGCTCCGATTCCGTCCAGACCTCGATCGTCCTGTAGGCGTCCTGCTCAAGAAGCGGCCCCTCGGTCCCGAGGCTCGCGGCCAGCGGCGCGCCCTCCGCTGCGCGCTGGTTCGGCGTTCTCGGCGAGGTCGGCGAGGTCGGCGAGGTCGGCGCAAACCCATGCAGCGCAGCGAGATCAGCGGAGTGAACCGCGCTCCAGAGTCGAGCCTCGAGGCCCCCGGCACCCGCGCCGCGGCGCCGTCGGCCTTCGCCAGGCGGGCTCGTTCGCTCGTCCGCCGGACCGACGCCCGACGCGGAGCGCGGATCGAGGCCCGCGCCCTCGGCGGCCGCTGCTCCGAACCACGGGCGACCCGCCTCCCGAAGCTCGCCGGGAGTCTCGCTCCCCGCGGGGACTCCCGCGACGGCGCGAAGGAGGTGGATCCACTCGGCGGGTGTACGTCGGATCATCGGCAGCCGCAACCGTATCGCCGCCGGGTTCCGCATCGCCGGCAGCGTCAAGGCGCGATCGCGGAGTGATACGCTTCTTCCGATGCGGAATCCGCTGCGCGCACCTCCGTCCCGACTCCACGCACGGCGGTGCGTGCGCTGCGGGTACGACGGTTCGCTGCTTCGCGATGGCCGCGCTCCGCGCTGCGCCCGATGCGGGTGCGACCTCAAGCGGCGGCCTCCCTTGAGCTACGCCGAGATGGAGGGCTTCGTCCAGCGGGAGCCGGCCGAGAGCGACGCCATGCCGCGCGACGAGCAGCGGCTGATCGAGCGCTGGCTGCTGGGACTTCTCGGCGCCCTGATCGTCATCGTCATCGCCTGCGCCGTCCTGACGCGGGTCGCCTTCGGAGCGGCGGGCTTCGGCTGAGCGCGTGCGCAGAGGGCGCTCGAGGCTTCGCCGACGCTCTCGGCGCCGCGCGTCCGCCTGCGCGCCCGAGCGCTGCGCCGAAGGCGGACGCCTCGGAGCGAACGCAGCGGCGCGCGGCGCCGAAGACCCGGAGCATGCATCCACGAGTGCAGCGGTGACGGGTCGGCGCTCCCGCTCGGCCGTTGGAATCCCGCGCCACTACCATCGCCTCCCATGTCCCTCGACACCGCCAAGGTCATCGCCCACGCCGATCGAGAGTTCGGCGTCAGCGTCGAGCGTCTCAAGGAGTTCCTCCGCATCCCGAGCGTGAGCACCGATCCGGAGTACGACGCCGAGACTCGCCGCGCGGGACAGTGGGTCGTCGACGAGCTCCGCCAGATCGGCTTCAACGCCGAACTGCGAGAGACCATCGGACATCCGATGGTCGTCGCCACGCACGACGGCCCGAAGGGGAGCGACGCCCCGCGGGCGCTCTACTACGGCCACTACGACGTGCAGCCGGCGGATCCGCTGGAGCTCTGGGAGAGCGGGCCCTTCGATCCGATCATCCAGCCCAGCGACCACGGCGAGAAGATCGTGGCGCGCGGCGCTGTCGATGACAAGGGCCAGGTGATGACCTTCATCGAGGCCTTCCGAGCCTGGCATGAGACGCACGGCACGATGCCGACGCCGATCACCGTGCTCATCGAGGGGGAGGAGGAGAGCGGCAGCCGCAGCCTCGAGCCCTTCCTCCGCGATCACGCGCGGGAACTCGCCGCCGCCGTCGCCGTGGTGAGCGACACAGGGATGTGGGACATCGACACCCCCGCGATCACCTCGATGCTCAGGGGGCTCGTCTACATCGAGGCGATCCTGCATGGGCCCTCGCGCGACCTGCACTCGGGGGTCTATGGCGGAACTCTGATGAACCCGTGCAACGGCCTCGTCGAGGTGCTCGGCGAGCTCCACGACCGCAACGGGCGCGTGGCGATCCCCGGCTTCTACGACGAGGTGCGCGAGCTCGACGCGGGCCGCCGGCGCGCGTGGGAGGCGCTGCGGTTCGACGAGCGCTCCTTCCTCGCCGGGGTCGGCATGAAGACGCCCTTCGGCGAGCCGGGACGCACGACGCTGGAACGGATGTGGTCGCGCCCGACCTGCGACATCAACGGGATCTCCGGCGGCTACACGGGCAAGGGCGCGAAGACCGTCATCGGCAGCTTCGCGGCCGCGAAGATCTCCTGCCGACTCGTCCCCGACCAGGACCCCGCGACGATCCGCGAGGCGCTCCAGCGCTTCCTCGAGGAGCGAACGCCCGTCGATGGCCGGTGGGAGTTCCATCAGCACGGGTGCAGCCCCGCGATCGAGGTGCCGACCGACTCGATGCACCTCAAGGCGGCCGCGCGGGGGCTCGAGCGCATCTACGGGAAGGCGCCGATTCTCATGGGAAGCGGCGGGTCGATCCCGGCCGTCGGCTCGATGCAGCGGATCCTCGGGATCGACAGCCTGCTCGTCGGATTCGGCCTCGAGGATGACCGCGTCCACTCGCCGAACGAGAAGTTCGAGCTGACCTGCTATCGGCGCGGAATCCACGCCCACGCGGCGATCCTCGCGGAGCTTGCCGGGGCGCGGCCGTGACCGAGCCACGCCTCGTGGCTGCGAGATCGGCACGTCCCCGGCACAGCACTCGGCGGAACGGTTCACTGACCGCGCACTCCGGCGACCCGCACGCCCTTCGGCGCGCGGCCTCGAGGTGAAGCGCAGGCCCACCGCTACACTCCGCCCGATGAGCGGGGTCCGCCGCCCGGATGATTCACCTCTTCGATGGCCGCGCGTGCGCGGCGACCGGCGCGACGCGGCGCGGCTCGCTGCGCCGGCGTGCGACCGGCACGCTCATCCCGGGCGGGGCGCTGCCTCGTGCGCGGCGTCGCGATCGAGTCGCCCCGCGCTCCGTCCCCCCCCTTCCCGCCTTCCTTCGCTCCTCCTGCCGCTTCTCCTGTCGCTCGTCGCCATCAGCGCGGCGGCGGCTCAGGAGTTCGCGATCGAACTCGACCGCTTCGGGGTCGGCTCGGTCTTCAGGCCCGGGGAGTGGGTCGCCGCCCGATTCAGGGTGACGATGCGCCAGGGCGAGCCGACGCCCGCGCTGCTCGTCTGGGAGGTCGAGAACTCCGACGGCGACATCGCCGAGCACGTCCGTCCGATCGTGCTCAGCCCGGGCCAGCCGGCGACGCGCTGGCTTTCGGCGTGGATCCCGCCGCAGGCGACGGGCTCATCGGTCTACACGGTGCGGCTCCACGCGGACGTCGAGGGCGCTCGCGGACGCGAGCTTGCGACCGCGCGGATCAGTCCGGCGACCGCGAGTCTCCCGGCCTCTCCGGTCGCGCTCGAGCAGTCGCTCCTGGGCGTCTTCGGCGACGTCCGGATGAACCTCGACGCGTACTCGACGGTCTTCGGCATGCCGCCATCCCCGCCGGCGATCCACGAGGTCACCCGGATCGTCGCGGGACTGACGCCGCGCGACCTGCCCGATCGGTGGGATGGGCTCGGCGGATTCGAGGCGCTGATCTGGAACGAGCCGTCGCCCCAGGCCCTCGAGCTGGAGGAGTCCGAGGCGCTGCGCGAGTACCTGCGCCGCGGCGGACACCTTGTGATCGTGCTGCCTCCCGCGGGCAACCCGTGGGGTCTCGGCGCTGCGGCGTCGCACCAGCTTCACGACCTGCTCCCCGGCGTCGGCCCGCGCCGGGTCGACGGGGTCGCCATCGGCGAGATCATCAACCTCCTGAGCAAGAGCGACGTCGTCCGAAACGCCGATGTGCGCACTTCGGTGCAGGTCTTCGACGCCGATCGGCTCGACCGCGGCTGGGAGCCGCTGCTGGTCGTCCCCGCCGAACGCTCCGGACCGGAGCGGCGCGCCGAGCGCTCGCCCTCACCGCGACCCGGCGCGATGGCCGGCGCCGTCGTGGCGATCCAGCGCGCCTTCGGCTTCGGGAGGATCACGATCATCGGCATCGATGTCGCCGGGCTCTCGAGGCTGGCGCTCCAGCCAGGGAATGTCCCCCAGCCGGACGCCTTCTGGAACCGCATCCTCGGTCGGCGCGGAGACACGCCGACGGCCGCCGATCTCGAGGTCCTCGACAAGGCGCAGCCGCGCCGGCTCTCGAACTTCAGGCACACGCTGGTGCGGCTCGGAGAGGGCGACCAGGTCGCCGGGCTCATCGGCATGACCGGCGAGGCGGCGCTGAACCTGCTCGTGGCGGTCCTCCTCTTCGGCGCCTACTGGCTCGTCGCCGGGCCGGTGAGCTACGCACTGCTGCGACGAACCGGGCGCGTCCGGCACGCGTGGCTCGCCTTCGTGATCCTCGGCGCGTTCTTCACGGCGATCTCCTGGGGCAGCGGCGCCCTCCTTCGGCAGCGCAACGTGCGCATCCAGCAGGTCACCGTCCTCGACCACATCGCCCGGATGCCGCGCGCGGACGGCTCCTTCGACACCTCCGGCGAGCCGCAGTACCAGCGGGCCACGTCGTGGTTCTCCGCATACCTGCCCGAGTACGGCGGCGCACGGGTGGCCCTCGAGAGCGATGACGGCGGCATCGTCCACCGCAACCTGCTCGCGTCGTGGGCCCCCCCGCCCGGGGCGACGCCGCGGCGCTTTCCGAACATCGATCGCTACGTCATCCCCTACGCGTCACCCTTCGCCTACACCCTTCCCAGCCGCGCGACCGCGACCACGCTGGAGGCGAAGTGGCTGGGTCCGGTCGGCGAGTCGATCGGACGGATGCCCTACGCCGCGTCGCCGATCCGCGAGGTGATCGGCCGCGCCGGCCTGATCACGTCGCGCCTCGAAGGGACCCTCGTCCACGAACTCGACGGTCCGCTCCGGAACGTCGTGCTCATCCACGTGAGCTCGTTCTCGACGCCGCTGCGGCGCGCCGCCGCCCGCTCCGGAATCGGCGCCGCGCTCCCGGCGATTCCCGGAGAGGTCCTCAACTTCGGGCGCATGGTCGCCACCGAGCGCTGGGATCCAGGAGCCCCGCTCTCCCTGATGGATGCCTTCGAGTACGTCCAGAACCCCATCGAGATCCCCGAGCCGCGCGGGAGGACGAACTCCCTCGCGCACGGACTGCGCGAGCGCTTCAGCGCGCGCATGGCGGCTGCGACCGGTGCGACGGGAGCCCTGACGCCCGACGGAGAGTCGCGGCGACGAGTCCTCCAGATGTTCGGCTTCTTCAATGCCCTCGAGCCGCCGACGTGGCTGACGGAGCAGGCCGCGCTCGGACCCAACATCCGCTTCGAGCGGCTGATGGGCCGGGAGCTGGATCTCTCGTGGTGGCTCGGCCGACCCTGTCTCATCGTCATGGGGTTCCTCGAGCAGTCGGCTCCCGGCCGCCCGCCGATCCCATTCACCATCGACGGCGCCGAACCTCCGTCGACGGGGCTGGTCTTGGTCCGCTGGATCATGCCCCTTCCGCGGTCGCTCGACGCGATGACCCCCGAGCCGGTGCCGCCGGCCCCGGATCCCCAGCCGTCCGGCGGCGGCGCCCGGACGCCGTAGCGGGGCAGGAGATGCGGACTCGCAGTTCCTGCAATGAGAAGCGGAGCCCATGGCGATGATCGAGACGATCAACCTCACGAAGAAGTACGGCGAGCTGATTGCGCTGAACAACCTCAATCTCTCGATCGAGCAGGGCTCCTGCTACGGGTTCATCGGGCCCAACGGCGCGGGCAAGACGACGACGATCAAGATCCTCGCCACGCTGCTGAAGCCGACCTGGGGCGAGGCGCGGATCGACGGCTTCACCGTCGGCTACCAGAACCACCTCATCCGCCCGGTGATCGGCTATGTCCCCGACTTCATGGGGGCCTACGACGAGATGGTCGTGACGGAGTACCTGGAGTTCTTCGCCGCCTGCTACGGCATCCACGGGCAGCAGCGACGACGGGTTCTCGGCGACGTGCTGACGCTCACCGATCTCGTCCACAAGGCCAACAGCGAGGTGAACGGGCTCTCCCGCGGCATGCAGCAGCGGCTCTCGGTGGCGCGCGTGCTCCTGCACGATCCGAAGGTCCTCCTCATGGACGAGCCAGCGAGCGGACTCGATCCGCGCGCCCGCATCGAGATGCGCGAGCTGCTCAAGGAGCTGCGCCGGATGGGCAAGACCATCATCATCTCCTCGCACATCCTTCATGAGCTCGCGGAGCTCTGCAACGTCGTCGGGATCATCGAGCAGGGCCAGCTCATCTATTCAGGTCCCGTGGCGGACATCATGGCCCGCACGAGCACCGGCATCGTCGTGCACGTCGTCGTGGATGACAGGACCGAGGCGGCCGCAGATCTGCTCCGAGCGGTCAAGGGAATCCTCCGCGTCGACATCGTCCCGGTCCTCGAAGGGTCGGCGCGGATCGACGTCACGATCGACCCCAAGAGCGGCCTCGTCGTGAGCGAGATCGCCAGCCGCCTCGTCGCCAACGGCTTCCGCCTCGCGGAGCTGAAGCAGGAGCAGGTGAACCTCGAGACCGCCTTCATGCGCCTGACGAAGGGGCTGGTGGCGTAGCGCTCCAGCCTGTGGCGCACCTCATCCGGGCTGCGGACGATCATGAGGCCGATCTCTGAGCCGCCGAGGTCGCCGCCTGCGGCCTCGGCGCCTGCCCGCCTGCCGCTTACCCGCGAGCCCCGCGGCGGCGGCCGCGTCCGAGGAGCCCGCAACCGCCGAGAAGGACCGCCACGCCGCCGGGACCGGGGATCGCGCCGCCGGAGAAGCGCGTGTCGATGACGGTGGAAGCGCCGCCAGTGCTGCGAATGATCGCCCGATCGAAGGGGATCTCGGAGATGATCCCCGCAAAGCTCCCGGGGCCCATCGACGCGAGGTGGAAGCTCAGGGCGATGAGCTCCCCGTTCGAGGACAGCTCGTACTGAAAGAACGACGGGAGGTGCACCCCGATCGCCGTCATCGGCGTCGAGAAGTCCATCGTGCTCGGCATGACGCTGACGCCTCCGTTCAGTCCGAACCCGTCGCTCGGGAAGGCTCAGCTCGCCCACCTGCCCGATCGGCGCGAGCACGACGAGCCGGTAGGGCCTGCACCCCTCTGGATGGCACGGCACCGAGGAGACCGACCCCATGGCCTCGCCGACAGGCAGTGGAACGGTCACGACAGCGAGCGCCGCGACGGCCGCGATGATCGCCGGAGCGACAGGAGTCGCGGCGGGGCGGAGCGCGCGGGGACCGATCCGACGACGATCAGCGCAGCCGGAAGGACCGGACCCTGGCACTCCAGCGCCCCTTGGGTCCGTCGCGAGGCGGTCGGAAGCGGATGTTCTGCAAGGAGGAGCGAAGCAGATGGGGCGCCGGTGGCCCCTCTGCGGGCCATCAAGCACCAGATGCGAGCTTCGACGCAGCAGAACGCCGCTTCCGGACGCCGCAGCAGGAGACAAGGGGCGCTGGAGTGCCAGCACTCCAGCGCCCCTTGGGTCCGTCGCGAGGCGGTCGGAAGCGGATGTTCTGCAAGGAGGAGCGAAGCAGATGGGGCGCCGGTGGCCCCTCTGCGGGCCATCAAGCACCAGATGCGAGCTTCGACGCAGCAGAACGCCGCT
>CALMPF010000037.1 GCA_937871505.1 uncultured Planctomycetia bacterium
CCGATCCTCCATGATCGGCTCCGGGAGGGGTTTTCAGACAGAACCTAGCACTCCAGCGCCCCTTGTCTCCTGCGGCGGCGTCCGGAAGCGGCGGTCGCTCGAAGTCACGCACGCGCCTCCGCCGCTTCGCCTCCACCGTTGCCGGAAGTCGCCGCAGCGGCTATTCTCTCCGCCTTCGATTTCGCATCCGCACCGCCCAAGAAGCCCCGCACGGGAGGGCCCTCCCTCCTCCACGGCGCTTCCGGTCCCCAGCGACCCCTGCCCCGTCGGCCGGAGGTCCGCCGCAGCGAGTGCCTTTCACGGAGTCTCCGATGGTCGTTCTTCGCCTGAAGCGCATGGGCCGCATCCACTCTCCCTTCTACCGGCTGGGAGCGATGGACAAACGGTCGCCGCGCGATGGCCGCGTGATCGAGCAGCTCGGCTGGTACAGCCCCACGGCCCCCGAGGGGAAGCAGATGGAGCTGAAGGCCGACCGCATCCGCTACTGGCTCAGCGTCGGCGCCCAGCCGAGCGAGACGGCCGCGAGCCTCATGCGCAAGGCCGGAATCGACCCCAAGCCAGGAAAGGCCCTCGAGAACGCCCCAGCGGCCTGAACTGGCCCCGGCTCGGGCCTCGCGGATGAGCCGGCGGCGGAGCTCGCAAGGGTGCCGGCGGCAGAGTCTGAGTCGACCGGCCCACATGGCGCTGCGGATCGACATCCTCACGCTCTTCCCCGAGATGTTCCCGCCGGTGCTCGGCGCCAGCATCCTCGGGAGAGCGGCGGCAGCGGGCGTCGCGGAGTTTCATGTCCACGACATCCGCGCGCACGCCGGCAATCGCCACCGCAAGGTCGACGACCGGCCCTTCGGAGGCGGGCCCGGAATGGTCCTGATGTGCCAGCCGCTCCACGACGCCGTCCTGGCAGCGGAGCGGCTTGACGAGCGGCTGGCGCAGCGGATCCTGCTCACGCCCCAGGGCGAGCGTCTTGAGCAGAGGTGCGTCGAGAGACTGGCTGAACTTCCCCGGCTGCTCCTGATCGCCGGGCACTATGAAGGTGTCGATGAACGCGTCATCGACGAGCTGAAACCGCTTGAGCTGAGCGTGGGCGACTACGTTCTCAGCGGCGGAGAGATCCCGGCGATGCTGCTTGCGGACGCGGTCGTCCGCCTTCAGCCGGGGGCCTTGGGACACGAGCTCTCGGCGGCGCAGGACTCCTTCGCCCGTCGCGAGCCCCCCGCCCCGGCGGAGGCCCGCGGCGCCGACCGCTCGACGGCGGCGCGTTCGCCGGGACCCGAGGCGGATCGAGGACTCCGTCTCCTCGATGCCCCTCACTACACCCGACCGCGCGAATGGCGCGGACGGGGCGTGCCGGATGTCCTGCTCGGCGGAGACCACGCGGCGATCGAGGCGTGGCGCCGGGCGCAGATGCTGGAACGGACGCGCCTCCGGCGTCCGGACCTGCTTTGAGACCGTGCGACCTCTGAGGTTCGCGGAGCCCCGCGTCGGGCCCCTCCGCATCGCTCAAGTCGCGGAAACGCCCGCAGGGCTCGCGCCCCCTGCGCCGCGGAACGATTCGGGCCTCCATCGGCCCGGGAAAGTCACTTGTCATGGCCACCGCCACCACACCGACCGCGTCGAGCCGCGACCTTCAGAAGATCGTCGAGAGCGTCGTCGCCAAGCAGGTCAAGCCCGCCGCCGAGCTGCCCGATCTCCAGATCGGCGACACCCTCGACGTCCACTGCCGGATCATCGAGGGCGAGAAGGAGCGCATCCAGATCTATCAGGGCGTCCTGATCGCGATGCGCGGCGCCGGGATCAACCGCATGATCACGGTGCGCCGCATCGTCGCCAACGAGGGCGTCGAGCGCATCTTCCCGCTGCACTCGCCGCGGATCGCGAAGATCGACATCGTCCGCCGCAGCGACGCGCGCCGCGCGAAGCTCTTCTATCTGCGCCAGCGCGTCGGCAAGAGCCGCCGCCTTCGCGATCAGCGCCGCGGCCTCGGACGGGAGGAGCAGACCGCCCCCGCCCCCGCCGCCGAGTAGCGCGAGCGGCGGTATCGCCGCCAGTCGCCCCCGGTCGCCCCCAGCCGCCGTTGCGGCTTGGCCACCGCGACCATCGATCACGCGCCTGCTCGCGCCGCGCGACCCCCGCGCGGCCGCGGTCGGGCCATGACCAGCGTGCTCTCTCCCCCGGGGAACCGCCTCCCTCCCTCCCGCCACCCGCCACCCACCACGCACCACCCACCGCCCTCCGGGGGGGGCGCCCACCTCCGGCCGGCCGATGCGCGTCCGCCTCTCCAAGTCCTTCACCTTCGAGGCCGCCCACTGGTTGCCGACCTTTCCGGAGGGGCACAAGTGCCGGAGGCTTCACGGGCACTCGTTCCATGTCGAGGTCCGCGTGGAGGGCGACGTCGATCCCGGCCGCGGCTACCTCGTCGACTACGGCGAGATCAAGGCGGCGATCGCCCCGATCGAGCAGACGCTCGACCACCGCTGCCTCAACGAGATCGAGGGGCTCGAGAACCCCACCAGCGAGGTGATCGCGGCGTGGATCTGGGCCCGGCTCGCCCCGACGCTTCCGCTGCTCTCGGAGGTCGTCGTCAAGGAGACCTGCACCACCTCCTGCGCCTACGGCGGCGAGCGACGCAGCCGCCGGAACGATGCGTAGCAGCGCGGCGAACACCTCCTCCCCGCGGCCGATCGCCGGGTCGGACCGTCGGCGCACCCCCGCGACGCGGTGCCGCGCATCCGGCGGGGTTCGCCTGGCGCCCCCGAGGAGCGCACGATGGTCGATCGCACCCCGCGAACACGATCGATGCGACCGCTTCACCTGGATCACGACGCCGCGACGCTCGGCGCGCTGCTCGGACGCACCCGTCTGAGCGACGGCCCCTGCGACGGCGTGATCCTGCGCGACGGCGATCCCGCTTCGATCCTCGGCTGCCGCATCGAGGCGAACCCGCTGGCTCCGGATGGGTGGGGGTTCGATCCCGAACTGCCAGGCGCGCGACTGGTCTCCTGGAGCGGATCGCTCGCCCAGGTCCCCTTCGCGCGCGACTGGCGAACGTGGGCGCACGGGCGCGCCGCGCTGGACCGCTTCTGCGAGCGCGTGGCGCCCGCGTTCGAACGCGAGGGCTGGAAGCTCGCCCTTCGCCCCCACGCGCGGCACGTGCTCAACGACGCGCGGAGCTGCCGCGACTTCCTCGCAGCCCACTCGGGCGGACCGTTCGAGCTGGCTCTGGACCCCACGGCGCTCCTCGAGCCATCGATGCTCGACGTCGCTGAGGAGCACCTCGACCGGCTCCTCGAGGCGCTCGGCCCTTCGGCGGCGCTGATCGTCGCGGAGGATGTCGCCCCAGCCGATCGAGCGACTGCCGGCATCCATGCGGGCGCGCCTGAGCGCGATGCTGGGCGCGAAACTGGACGCGAGACTGGGCGCGAGACTGAACCGGGGGGTCTCGACGACCGCGACGATGGTCCCGACGAGCGCACCCGCCTGGTCACGACCGCTCCGGGCGCCGGCGCCATCGCCCCCGCCCTCTTGCTTCGGCTCATCGAGCGCCACGTACCACCTTCGACGCCGCTGGTGGTCCGCGCCGCAGTCGCCGACGGATGGCGGGCGTCGATCGCCGCCCTCGACGCCGCGGAGGCGGCAGCGCGGATGCGGTCCTTCCGAGGGCAGGCCCGTGACCTCACCTGACCTCAGCCCCGCCGGACCCGGGCGCTTCCGCTGCCGCTGGTGCGGCGACGATCCGCTCTACGTGCGCTATCACGACGAGGAGTGGGGCCGGCCGTCGCACGACGACCGGCATCTCTTCGAGAAGATCGTCCTGGAGGGGTTTCAGTCAGGGCTGAGCTGGCTGACGATCCTCCGCAAGCGCGACGCCTTCCGGCGGGCATTCGCGGGATTCGACCTCGAGCGCATGGCGAGCTTCGGTGCCGGCGACGTGCTTCGGCTCCTCGAGGACGCCTCGATCGTGCGGCACCGGGGCAAGATCGAGTCGGCGATCAACAACGCCCGCCGGTGCATCGAGCTGGTCGAGCGCGAGGGCACCCTCGATGCGTTCCTCTGGGGCTTCGCCCCGTCGCCGCCGCCGCCGCCGCGCACGCCGGGTCGCGGGAAGGTCTCCCGGCCGAGCGCTCCCCGGCCCGGACCGACAGCGATGAGCCAGGTTCCGGCGAGCACGGCCGAATCGGTCGCGCTGAGCAAGGAGCTGCGGCGCCGCGGCTGGACATACGTCGGCCCGACGACCCTGTACGCCATGATGCAGGCCACCGGCATGGTGAACGACCACCTCGAAGGCTGCTGGTGGCGAAGCGCCGCCCACGGCGCGGATTGCTGAACCGCCGGAGCGGGAAGCGTCGATACTCTCCGCTGCATGAGCCCGCGCGCCAGAGCTCTCTTCGTCGACGGCGCAGGCGACGAGCGCTTCCAGGGCCGGCGGATCCACTTCGTCGGCATCGGCGGCAGCGGCATGAGCGGACTCGCCCGGATGCTGCGGCAGCGCGGAGCGATCGTCGGCGGTTCGGATGCCAGCCCCGGCGCCGCCACGGCGGCGCTGATCGGCGAGGGAATCCCCGTCACCTTCGACCAGGCAGCCGGAGCGCTCCCCGAGGAGTGCGACCTCGTCGTCGCCTCCGCCGCGATCCGGCCCGACCACGCCGAGCTGCTCGCGGCGGCCCGGCGCGGCCTGCCCGCGATCACCTACGCGGAGGCGCTGGGGCTCGCCCAGCTCGGGCGCACGACGATCTGCATCGCGGGAACGCACGGCAAGAGCACCACGACGGCGCTGACGGCGCACATCCTGCTCTCTGCGGGGCTCGATCCCTCCGTCATCGTCGGTGCGACCTGTCCTCAGCTCGGCGGCGGCTCGCGGACCGGATCTGCGACGATCCCCGCCGGCGCGATCGCGGGACGACCGGGCCTCCTGGTCTGCGAGGCCTGCGAGTTCAATCGGTCGTTCCTCGAGCATCACCCGTCGCTGGCGCTGATCAACAACGTCGAGGAGGACCACCTCGACTGCTTCCGGAACATCGACGAGATCGTCCTGGCCTTCCGGGACTTCGCCCGGCTGCTTCCGGAGGGCGAGCCGGAGGAGGGCGGCGGGCGGCTGCTCATCGCCCATGAGGGGGCGCACCGACGCGAGATCTGCGGCGGACTCCGCTGCACCACGGAGACCTTCGGGTTCAATCCCGCCGCCGACTGGGTCGTCGGCTTCGAGGGACCGGACGAAGGGCGCCGCGGCATCGCGACGCTGCGCCGCGGCAGCCGCGAGATCGGCTCATGGTCGATGCCGGTCCCCGGCGAGCACAACGCGCTCAATTCCGCCGCCGCCGCGATCCTCGCATCGTGGGCGGGAGCGGAGTGGCAGACGATCATCGCGGCGATCGAGTCGTTCAGGGGGCTCGAGCGCCGCAGCCAGCGGCTCGGCGTCCGCTCGCTTCCCAACGGCGACGCCGTCGTCTACGACGACTACGGACACCACCCCACCGAGATCGAAGCGACGCTGCGAGCGCTCCGCGCCGTCGAGCGCCCGCGGCGGCTCATCTGCGTCTTCCAGCCCCATCAGCACAGCCGGACGCGCTTCCTGCTCGACCAGTTCGCCCAGAGCTTCGCTCACGCGGACGTCGTGATCGTCCCGCAGATCCACTTCGTCCGCGACAGCGAGGCGGAGCGGATGCGCGTCAGCGCCGCCGACCTCGTCGATCGCCTGCGCGAGCGCGGCATCCAGGCGATGCATCTGCACCCGTTCGAGGCGATCGTCGAGCAGCTCGAAGTGATCTGCCGCGAGGGCGACCTCGTCGTGGTGATGGGAGCCGGACCGGTCAACGAGGTCGCCAAGGAGTTCCTCCGCCCGCAGCGCGAGGTTCCCGCGGCGGCGCCGGTCGCTGAGATCGAGGCGGCGGGCTCGAAGCGCAGCGAGAGACCCCCGGCCTCCGACGCCGCGGCGAGCGCGTCCCGTCCCGCCGCCGAAAGCGCCCCCCGCTCCGGTCGCAGACGGCGCTCCGGCACGCTCTTCGACGACCTCGGAGCATCGGGAGATGCCCGCTGACGGAGGGGCTTTCGGAGCGCCGCCGAGAGCGCCCATGGGGCGCCGCTGGCCCCTCAGCGGGCCATCAAGCCCCCGTCGATGAAACGAGCTGCGAGCTTCGACGCAGCAGAACGCCGCTTCCGGACGCCGCAGCAGGAGAGAAGGGGCGCTGGAGTGCTAGGTTCTGTCTGAAAACCCCAGTCGGAGGTATCTCGCGACGACAGCGAGCT
>CALMPF010000038.1 GCA_937871505.1 uncultured Planctomycetia bacterium
TGCTTCGCTTCTCCTTGCAGAACATCCGCTTCCGACCGCCTCGCGACGGACCCAAAGGGCGCTGGTGTGCTACGGGCGGGCTGCCGCCCGGCTCTCGGCTCCCCACTCGCAGTCCGATCGCAGCCCGATCGCTGCCTGTTCGCGGCCCGGCGGAGCCCCGCTCGCACGCTGATCGCAGCCTGATCGGGGCCCGACCGCTGGTGCCCTTCGGGCTTCGCTTCGAGACTCCGTCGGCGCGGCTCGCGGTCGCGGGGGGAGACTCTGAGCGGCGCTGCGGAGTCGCTGCGCCGATTGCGTTCCTGCGGGAGCCTCCGGTTCCGCCGTGCAGGAACCGGAGGCCTCCCGCGATCGGCGCTCACTCGTCGCGCCTTCGATGCCGCGGGAGTCCCACGGCACGGAGGAGCCCCCGCCATGCGCGAGCCCGTGATGCGGTCAGTCGTGTTGTCAGTGCTGCGGTCCTTCGGAGCGTCCCGGCGCGGCCTCCGGCTGCCCTCTCGATCATGCTTCCACGCGGCGGGATCGGGCGTCGTGCGAACATCGAGTTCGGCGGCGGGCTCCGGCGTCGCGCTCACCTGCGTGTTCGGGCTCGGGGCGGCGGGAGTCCTCCTCCCGACCTCGGCGGCAGCGGACATGCTCGAGGTGACCTCCCCCAACGAGACCGCGCAGGGGAACTTCGGGCGCGCCGTCGCGGGCGTCCCGGATCTCAATGGCGATGGTGTCGACGACGTCATCGTCGGCGCCCCGCGCGAGCACGGTTCGGGGGTGACCAACTCGGGGCGCGTGTACGTCTTCTCCGGCCGCACGGGGCTCCTGATCCGCACCCACGTCTCGCCGAATCCGACCCTCCTCGGCCGCTTCGGCAACGCCGTCGCGGGCGTGCGCGACATCACGGGCGACGGTGCGGGCGACTACGTCGTCGGCGCGCCGCGCGAGCTCGGGGCGGCGGGGCGGGTGTACGTCTACTCCGGCAGCACCGGAGCGCTCCTTCGCACCCACGTCTCTCCGGGGAGCCAGCCCAACGGGGAGTTCGGCGCTTCGGTCTCGGGAATCGACGACTTCACCGGCGACGGCCGCGGCGAGTACATCGTCGGCGCTCCGGGCGAAGTGAGCCAGCGCGGCCGGGCCTACGTCTTCTCCGGTTCGAGCGGGGCCAACCTCTACAGCCATGACGTCCCCGGCGGCAATCCCCTCGCCGGATTCGGGCACTCCGTCGCCGGCGTTCCCGACCTCGACGCCGACGGGCGCGGCGACTACGTGATCGGCGCTCCCTTCGACCATGGAAGCGGACAGCCCGCGCTTTCGGGACGCGCGTTCGTCTACTCCGGCTACTCCGGCGGAGTCATCGCGATCCTCTCCTCCCCGGACCCGCAGGACACCGGGCGCTTCGGCTGGGCGGTCGCGGGCGTTCCCGACGCCGACGGCGACGGCTCGGGCGACATCCTCATCGGCTGTCCCTACGAGGATGTCGGCTCCGGAGCGAACGCCGTCCTCGAAGCCGGTCGCGCCCACCTGATCAGCGGCTTCGGCGGCGCCCTGCTCAAGACCTTCGTGCCGCCCGCGGCGCATCAGCACGCGGAGAACTTCTTCGGCTGGTCGGTGGCGGGCATCAAGGACCGCAGCGGTGACGGACTCGGCGACGTCGTCATCGGCGCGCCGGGGTGGCCGGGCTACGACGTCTACGTCCATCGCGGCGCAGGCGACTACGGACTTCTCGAGACGATCACCTCGCCGGATCTCCTCGGCGCGAACCAGTTCTACGGCGGTGCGGTCGCTTCCGTGGGAGACGCGAATGGCGATGGTCGCGGCGACTTCGTCATCGGCGCTCTCGGCGCCGACAACGCGCCCGACGGTCCGAGCGAATCGGGACGGGCGTACATCCATCGTTCGCCGCTGACCAACGACACCTGCTCCGCGCTCTCGCTGATCACGCTGAGCGACGGCCCCAACCCGGTGACCAACATCGGCGCCCAGGGAGGCGGAAGCGGCTCGCCCTGCCTGAACGTGCTCCAGTCGGATGTCTGGTACCGCTACACCGCCACCTGCACCGGGGCGCTGACCTTCAGCACCTGCGGGAGCGCCGGCTTCGACACGGTGATCGCGGTCTATGCAGGGTGCCCGATCAGTCTCCCGACCGGCGCCTGCCTGCTCGGCGACGGACCGATCGCGTGCGTCGATGACACCCCCGGCTGCGGCGGGTTCACGACGCGGGTGACCATCGACGCGGTCGAGAATCAGTGCTTCCTCGTCCGGCTCGGCGGCTACCTCGGGGCGCAGGGGGTCGGAACGCTCAAGGTCATCTGCGGGTGCCTCGCCGATCTCGACGGCAGCGGGATGGTCGATGGCGCCGATCTGGGCATCCTGCTCGGGCAGTGGGGCGGTCCCGGCTTCGCCGATCTCGACGGCAATGGAGTCGTCGACGGGGCCGACCTCGGCCTTCTGCTCGGGGCGTGGGGCGGCTGCTGAGCGAGGAGGAGCGCGCGTCGAACGCCCCGATCCCGCGATCATCCGAGTGCCGCGATCATCCGAGTGCGCCAACGCACGGGCCGCGCGACGAAGGTCACCCCCGGCGAGCGCGGGCCCGTGCGGATCGGCGCTTCGGCGACGCGGGTCGCCGATCCGCGCTCTCGAGGTCGCCGCGGCGCAGGACGCGATCGGCGCTCTCGCGGCCGTCGGGACGTGACGGGCTTCCGCCAGTCGCCCGCCCGCTCCGGTCGCGGACTCGCCCGATCGGTCGGGGCGTCGGTGGGTCGGTGGACCTCGGAGGCATGCGCGAGTTGGCGCGCTCGGGACCTCGGAGGCATGCGCGAGCTGGTGCGTTCCAGCGGCGAGCTTCCGCGATCCGCTGCTGAACTGGCGCGCAGCGACGTTGACCTGCGCCCTCCGAAGACCCGGCTTGGAAGGCCGGGATACCCACGGCCAGGAAGGCCCTGCTCCCGCGCGGGTCGCGCCTGCATCCTCCCCGCAGGTGGCAGAGACACCCTGCCCGCAGGTCGCACGGGCATCCTGCCCGTGCGCTTCGCAGGACCGCGGAAACGGCCATGCACCGCGGAAGCGGCCATGCGCCCGCGATCGGGCCCCGATCCCCGCACGCGGTTCCCTCGGTTGATCGCAGCGGGAGCCGTCGGTATGCTTCCCGCTCGCGTCAGCGACCCAAGGCCACCCTCGGGCGGATACCGAAGTGGACAAACGGGACAGACTGTAAATCTGTTGGGCTCAGCCCTACGGGGGTTCGAATCCCTCTCCGCCCATTCAGGCCAGTCGGTCCACCGCCGACGCGAGAAACGAGACGCCGCCGCCCCGCTGGAGCGGCGGTCGAGAAGGACAGCCCGTCCCGCCAGCAGGCCAGTGAAACTGGCCGACCCACTGGCATCAACGCGCTGGCTCCAACCAGATGGCCTCGACCGACTGGGTTCGCCCAGTCGGCCCGCCGTCGGGGCAGGACCGCTCGACCGCCGACGGCAGCGACGACGATCTCGGGGTGTAGCTCAGCTTGGTAGAGCGCTTCGTTCGGGACGAAGAGGCCGTAGGTTCAAATCCTATCACCCCGATTTTGGCTCTTTCGCGGTTCCAGCGACGACCGTGACCCTGCGATCCCGGTCGTCCCTTGGGCTCCGGCGACTCGAAGAGTTGCAGGAGGGCGCGGTGCACGGTGGTTTGATCTGCGGCTGCCCCGCGCTCCGGCGAGCTGAGGCCCAAGGCTGAAGCCCACCCCCGAAGCCCAGCGCCGAAGCCCAATGCTGAAGCCCAGCTCGGAGGCCCGGCGCCGAAGCGCATCGCTCAAGCCGGTCGCTCGCCGGAGCTTGCGGGCGTCGCGAGTCCATCCCTCTCCAGGTCAAGGTCCTGTGCCCGCCGCGGGAGCGGCTGCTCCGGATCGTGCTGCGCGAGCGGGTGCAGGACCGATTCCGCGGGCGCTGGTGGGCGGCCGTCCCGGCCGCTCCTGCTCCACCGGACTCGCTTCCGACGACTGTCGGCACACCACGAAGTCTGCTGCGTTGCGGCCCGAGTCCGGCGCAGACCCGGCCGAGCGTGCGGCGTACCACCGGATGCGCCCGGGATGGCCGCGCATCGAAGAGGGCTGCGCACCGTAGCTTGACGCCGAAGCCGGCATGGAACCTGCGCGAGCGGCCGTCGCCGCGGAACGCGTCGCGCGCGCCGCCCCCGGGTGGACGATCGCGGGTCGCCACCGACGTCGCGCGCCTGCTCATGGAGGTCCGGCGCGCAGCGGGGGATGCCGACGAGTTCGGAGGGCGCCCGGGCTCGACAGCGCGGGGACCGAAGGCGAGCGCGCTCTGCGGTGAGCCGCCGGAGGGGGGCGCATTGCGGCGCGTGGTCGCGCGCTCTCTGAGAAGCGCCTCGGGTCGATCTCATGATGCCCCTCGAGCCGGGGGAGGGTGGTCGCGCCGCCTCTCAGAAGCGTCGGGGAGTCCGAAGGCGTTCGTCGCGGGGTGCCGACCTCCTCAGGCGCATCGGCGAGAGCCCACGGGCCGGGAACTCCCGCGATCTGGGTCTGTTCCGGGCGCACCGCGTGCCGATTGCGCCCTCATCCCCGTCGGTCGGCGTACGGCCGATCGCGAAGCGATCCAGCGGGGTCGCTCGCGCCGGCACCCCGTGCGACCCTCGCCTCAGGCTGCCGGCGGCGTCCTCACGATCGCAGCGGAGGCTGCGCATCGTGAGGACGCCTCGCGTGTATCCGTCTGACCGCACCGACCGAGGCATCGCTCGACCGCAGTTGCGGTGCTCGACCGGAGTCGCGGTATCGTGCGCCGGACTCGGCGGGATGGTCGGCGGCATCCGCGCCGCCGATCCCCGCAGCGTCCGGCCGCCCCAGGAAGAACCCACACCATGCATCGTTCTCAACACAGCTCCCTCGCGGCCACGGCCGCCACCGTCGCCGCGACTCTCCTCGTCGGCACCGCCTCGGCAGACGTGCTCACGCTCGTCTCGCCCAACGAAGCGGCGCAAGGCAACTTCGGGCGCTCGGTCTCCGGCATCCCGGACGTCAACGGCGACGGGGTCGACGATGTGATCGTCGGCGCCCATCGCGAAAACGGCGCGGGCGTCAACATGTCGGGCCGCGCCTACGTCTTCTCCGGCAAGACAGGATTGCTCATCCGCTCGCACGCCTCGCCGAACGCCGGGAACAACGGCCAGTTCGGGATCAGCGTCGCGGGCGTGCCCGACCTGAACAACGACGGCCGCGGCGACTACGTGATCGGCGCGGCGCGCGAGAACGGCGTCGCCGGACGCGTCTACGTCTACTCGGGCGCCAACGGCGCCCTGATCCGCACGCACAGCTCGCCCAACAGCGAGGGCTTCGGGCTCTTCGGCTTCTCCGTCGGCGGCGTCGACGACGTGAACGGCGACAACCGCGGCGACTACGTCGTGGGCGCCCCGGGCGAGAACTCGGAGCGCGGCCGCGTCTACGTGTACTCAGGCACGAACGGAGCGCTCATCCGCACCCACACCTCGCCCAATGCCGAGATCGGCGGCCAGTTCGGCTACGCGGTCGCGGGACTTCCCGACGGCAACAACGACAACCGCGGCGACTACGCGGTCGGGGCGCCCTTCGAGGATCCCGGCGCGGCTCCGTCGGACAGCGGCCGGGCGTACGTCTACTCGGGCGCCAACGGCTCCCTGCGATTCACCCTGGCCTCTCCCAACGCGGTGAGCAGCGGCAACTTCGGCTGGGCCGTCGGCGGTGTGCCCGATGCCAACGGCGACGGACGCGGCGACATCATCGTCGGCGCTCCGGGCGAGAACGTGACCTACTCGGGCACGACCTACTTCCGCGCGGGCCGCGCGCACCTCTTCTCCGGCAACGCGGGCGGGCTCCTCAAGACCTACCTGCCACCGGAGGCCGAGACGCACGACGACAACTCCTTCGGCGCCGCCGTCGACGGTCTCTACGACCGGACCGGAGACGGCCTGGGCGACATCGTCATCGGCTCTCCCGGCTGGCCCGGCTACTTCGTCTACGTCTTCCGCGGCACCGGCGACTACGCCCTGCTCTCGACGATCTCGACGCCGGATCCGCTCGGTGCGAACCAGCTCTTCGGGAGCAAGGTCGCGAAGATCAAGGACGCCAACGGCGATGGCCAAGGCGACTTCATCATCGGCGCTCTCGGCAGCGACGACTTCCCGAACGGCCCGTCGGAGTCGGGACGCGCCTACATCCACCGTTCGCCGCTCACGAACGACGCGTGCACGAGCTTTACCGTGACGACGCTGAGCAATGGCCCGAACCCGATCACCAACATCGGCGCGGGTGGCGGCGCCAGCGGCTCGACCTGCCTGAACAGCCTTCAGAATGACGTCTGGTATCGGTACACGGCCACCTGCACCGGGCCGGTCACCTTCAGCACCTGCAACAGCGTCAACTTCGACACCGTCATCGCGATCTACGGCGGCTGCACCTTCGGCGCCTTCCCGTTCTTCGGTTGCAGCCTCGGCGCGGCGCTCACCTGCGTCGATGACACGCCGTTCTGCGGAACCTCCACGATCGCATCGGTCAACATGACGATGGGAACGTGCGTCTTCGTCCGCGTCGGCGGCTGGAACGGCGCCGAGGGCTTCGGCACGCTGACGGTCACCTGCGGGTGCCCCGGAGACCTCAACAACGACGGCACCGTCAACGGGGCCGATCTCGGCATCCTGCTCGGACAGTGGGGCGGCCCCGGCTCGGGCGACCTCAACGGCGACGGCGTCGTCAACGGCGCCGACCTCGGCATCCTGCTCGGCAACTGGGGTCCTTGCTGAGTCCCCTGATCGACGCGAGAGCCACTTCGGCGCGACGACGCCCCCGCAAAGGGGGCGTCGTCGCGCGCCGGCGGCCCGACCGCTTCCTCCGCGCTGTGCGGTGCCCGCGACGCTACTCGCCGGGGATCTCATCGCCCGACGGTCCGGGACGCACGCCGCGAGGGGCGCCGGACGCCGGCGCGATCGTCCCCTCCCACGGACTGCTGGCGCTGGCGTAGAGGCGCCGCGGGATGCGGCCGGCGCGGGCGCCGAGCCAGCCGGACTCGCACGCAAGGCGCATCGCCCGCGCCATCGCGACCGGATCGCGCGCGTGGGCGATCCCGGTGTTGAGCAGCACGCCGTCGCTCCCGAGCTCCATCGCCAGGACGACATCGCTGGGCGTCCCGACGCCCGCATCGACGACCACCGGATACTCCGGATCGCCGCCCGAGGCGGGGTCCTTGAGGAGCTCCAGGATGATGCTGATCGCCGCCGCGTTGGCGATGCCGCGGCCGGAACCGATCGGGCTGCCGGCGGGCATCACGCTCGCGGCCCCCGCGTCGCGCAGGCGCATCGCCATGATCGGATCGTCGCTGGAGTAGCAGAGGACGGTGAAGCCATCGGCGACCAGGGCCCGGCAGGCCTCGAGCGTGCCGACTGGATCGGGAAGCAGCGTGCGCCGATCGCCGAGCACTTCGAGCTTCACCCAGTCGCGGCCGGGATTGTCGAGCTGGTCGAGGATCTCCCGCCCGAGCCGTGCGACACGGATGGCGTCCTCGGCGTCGAAGCAGCCCGCCGTGTTGGGGAGGATCGTGATCCGCCCGGTGTCGAGCGACTCGAGCAGGGACTTCCCCGAGGCATCGAGAAGCCGCTCGCGCCGGACGGCCACCGTCACCACCTCGGCCCCCGACGCCCCGAGCGCATCGCGCATGATCTCGGGCGTCGAGAACTTCCCGGTGCCGACGATCAGCCGGCTGGTGAAGACGTGCCCGCCGATCCTGAGCGGAGGGGGGCCTGCGACGGGGTCGTCGGACGCGGGAGATCCGCGCGAGGAAGATGGGGGCGTCGTGGCCAAGAGCCCCGATGCTACCCGCCGCCGACGAGCGTCACGATCTCGACGACGTCGCCTTCCGCGAGCGTGCGCTGCCCGTGCTCGCGGCGCGGCACGACAGTGCGGTTGACCTCGACGGCGCAGGGCCGATCGGCGACGCCGGCGCGGCGCAGCAGTTCGGCGACGGTGGTCGACTCGGCCACTTCGGTCCGCTCGCCGTTGACGGTGACGCCGATCATGGCAGACCGTACGGCTCCAGGGCCCGCGCGGTGCTCATGCGCCCTCCGGGAGCGGGGTCCTGCGGCCGCTCCGGTCAACCGCGCGACGAAGCCGAGGGGCGCTGTAGTCTTCCCGCATGGCGTCGCCCGAGCTCCAGCGTTCCTTCGTCCATGGTGCGCCGCCCGGGGACGGCGCTCGGCGTCGAATCGGGCGCGTTGCCGGCCTGTTCCGCCGAGCGGCGGCGGCGGTGCTGGTCCTCGGCGCTGCCTTCGCGGGCGGCTGTTCCGACCCGCTCTACGACACCGCGACGCCGTTCGCCGCGCTCGAGTCGGCTCGGACGATGCTCGCCGACGGCCGCGCTGACCTGCTGCCGAACCTGATCCACCTCCAGCCGCGCGACATCACGTACGCCGACGGCGTGACCGAGGCGAGCGCCATCGAGGACGTTCGGCGCAAGACCGGCGACATGCTGGGCCGGCTGATGCGCGTCGGCTCCAAGCTCAACGAACGCTTCCCCGGCGAAGTCGCGGCGGAAGGGGCCGCGGCGTCGGCGCTCGCCGCCGGATCCCGCTTCGGCGGCGTCGCCCGACGGCTGCTCAGCGACCCGCGCGGGCTGCTCGACGAGCAGTTCGCGCGGCTCGAAGCGACCGATCTCGGCGACGGCACCGCAGCCCTCGAGATCGATGGCGAGCCCGCCTTCGGCGGGACGATCATGCTCGTCGAGACGCGGGAGGGATGGCGCTTCACCGTGCCGATCGAGCTCGCGCGGGCGAGCGGCTGGTGGCCGGACACGCGCGAGGAGTGGGCGGTGGTCGCGGCGATGATGCTGGGGATCGAAAACTCGCTCCGCGACTTTGAACGCGAAGTCGACCAAGGCCGCTTCCGCACGCTGCGGCAGGCGAGCGAGCGCGCCGGCCGCATCGTCGGAGAGTCGGTCGCCGCGCAGTCGATCATCTATGCCTTCATGAAGGGGAAGGCTGGGCAGCCCGGAGGGTGAGGCGTCCAGCGCGGGCGCCGTGCGCTCCGCCGGGGCGGTGCGGTCGGCATCGGCGTGCGGCCGTCGGCGCCTCGACCGCGCACGTCCCGCGCCGGTCCGCCCCGGGGTCGCAGAGCCGCCGCGATGACGACCTGCCACGCTGGCAGCCGGCGTGGCGGTGGCGCCCGTGGCGGGAAGCCCGACCGATCGCCGCGCGGCCGGTGCGCTGCGGCGGCCACGCCGAGGCGTCCGGGGATCGCGGGGCGGGACGGCCCGCTCGCCATCGCGCGCGGCCGTGCCGACCGCTGGCGCGATGATTGGCACGCGGTGTGCTTTCTCGTCCTCCCGCCGAAAGGAGGCACACACCACCATGATCACTCGACGCTCCAGCTTCAATCTCGCTCCCGTCCGCGACTTCATCGAGGCCTTCAACCGCGACGTCGGTTCGGCCGTCGCGACCGCGCTCGGCTCCGGCGACACGGAGATGGGCTTCCCGATGGACATCTCCGAGGTCAGCGGCGAGCTCGTCGTCCGGGCCAACCTGCCCGGCTTCTCGCGCCAGGACATCAACGTCCACCTTCAGAACGGTGTCCTCACCATCGAGGCGCGGCGCGCCGAGGAGCGCGGCGGCGATGAACCCGACCCGCTCCAGCGGCTCGAGAGCGGCGAGCGGTACTACCGGCGCGAGCGCTGGGAGGGATCGGTCGTCCGGCGGCTCGAGCTCCCCACGCGGTTCGTGGATACCGAGCCCAAGGCGGAGCTCCGCGACGGCGTTCTCACGCTGCGCTTCCCCGAGTCCCCGAGCTCGAAGCCGCGGCAGATCGCCATCGGCTGAGTGAAGTCGTCACCGTCGTCGGCATCCCCGCCCGAGGAGTCACGGGCGGGGATGTCGACCCTTGGCCGTTCCGAGATCGACGTCGGCGCCGCGCGGCGGAACGCGGGAGAGCCCCGCGATGGCTGCGTGCGGCAGCGCTGGACGCGCCGAGCCCGGCCGGCGCGAGGATGCCGCCGCGCTGATCGGGTACGCTCCGTGCCGTGACGACCGGACCGCTCGCGCCGCTCCTGCTCCTCGGCGGGCTCCTGCTTCTCGTCTTCGGCGGTCGGCTGCTCATCGACGGCGCCGTGGGCATCGCCGCGCGGATGCGGGTGCCGCCCCTGATCGTCGGGCTGACGGTCGTGGCGTGGGGAACGTCGGCGCCCGAGCTGGCCTTCAACGCGATCGCCGCGTCTCAGGGGCGCGGCGCCCTCGTCTTCGGCAACGTCGTCGGGGCCAATATCTGCAATCTGGCCCTGATCCTGGGGATCGCGGCGCTGATGCGCCCGATCGCGGTCGCGAGCAGGCTGCTGCGCTTCGAGATGCCCGTGGTGGCGGTTCTCCAGTCGACGCTGCTCGTCGTCGCCCTGGTGAGGCTGGGCGGGGGGGGCGGCGGGAGCTTCACCCGGATCGACGGCGCCGCGCTCCTGCTTGCCTTCCTCGCGGTCTCGGTCGTCACCACGCTCTCGGTGAAGCGCGGGGGCGCCGATGAGGCCGTCGCCCCGCCGCCGCACGGCGCCGCTCCGCGCGATGCGGCCAAGACCATCTCGGGCCTGGTGCTTCTCGGCCTCGGCGGCGCATTGGCGGCGGAGGGAGCGGTCGGCACCGCCCGGCTTCTCGGCGTGCCTGAAAGCGTCGTCGGCCTCACGATCGTCGCCATCGGCACCACGCTGCCCGAGCTGGTCACGGGGATCATCGCCGTTCGCCGAGGCCAGGTCGGGCTGCTGGTCGGCAACATCGTCGGGAGCTGCATCTTCAACGTCGGCGCGATCCTCGGTCTCTGCACGCTCCTCTGGAGCGTGCCGATTCCGGAGGGAGGCGTCGGCGCGCTGGCCGTGCTCACCGTGCTCGGCGTGCTCCTCCTGCCGATGAGCGTCACGCACGATCGAAGGATCGCGCGGGTCGAGGGCGTCCTCCTGCTGCTCGTCTACGGGGTCTTCCTCGCGGCGCAGGGGATCCACGCACTCTGACGGAGGGCGCCGCCGGCGAGACGCGGGGCTCGTTCCCAGCACGTTCCCGCCACGCTCCGGTCGGACGTGCGCGAGCGCGCCTTCCCAGGCGTCGCGCCGTCCGATCGCCTGCGGACTCACCGGAAGAAGATGAGCGTCGTCGCCAGCAGCACGGGGAGCAGGACCACGGAGCTGTAGACCATGTAGCCGAAGAAGGTCGGCATCCGCACGCCGGAGCGGTCGGCGATCGACTTGACCATGAAGTTCGGGCCGTTGCCGATGTAGGTCATCGCCCCCATGAAGACTGCCGCGACCGAGATCGCCGCGAGGAGCCGGGCGTCGATCACCGCGCCGCCATGCAGCGCCAGCCCCGACTCCGGCGGCGTCTGCATCGTCAGCGCCGTCTCGAAGAAGACCTGGTACGTGGGGGCGTTGTCGAGGAAGCTCGAGAGCACTCCGGTGGCCCAGAAGAACTGCCAAGGCTCGCGGATGCCCAGTTCCGCTCCGTGAACGCGCAGCACCATCAGCGGCACCTGCATCGTGATGAAGATGCCGATGAAGATCGCCGCGACCTCGAGGATGGCGTGATAGTCGAACTCGTTCCGCAGCCGCGCCGCGCGCGGGGTGAAGGCGATCGAGAGGCCCGCGAAGCCGAGCATCAGGGCTTCGCGCGCGAGCCACGGCGGCGTCCACTCGGTGCCGGGAAGAGGCTTCGTGTCGCTCACGAGCGCCACCGAGAGCAGGACTCCGAGCAGGAAGAGGAAGTTGATTCCGCCCTCGACCCGCTCCGGCACGATCCGGGCGAGGTCGCGCTGGAGGTCCGCTGTCGCCTCGCGGCGGTAGAGCGCCGTGTCCCAGGCGAAATAGACCGCGAGCAGGATCCCCGCTGCGAAGAGCCCCTCGGGCCAGAGCCCGAGCGTCCAGAGGAAGGGGACGCCGCGGAGATACCCGAGAAAGAGCGGGGGATCGCCGACGGGGAGAAGAAGGCCTCCGACATTGCTGACGAGGATGATGAAGAAGATGACGGTGTGGGCGCGGTGCCTGCGGTTGCGGTTGGTCTGGAGCAGCGGCCGGATGAAGAGCATGCTCGCGCCGGTGGTCCCCATGGCGCTCGCGAGCAGCGTGCCCAGCGCGATGATCGTCGTGTTCATCGCCGGCGTCGCCGGGAGCTTTCCGTGGATCGCGATGCCGCCGGTCACCACGTAGAGGCTGAAGAGGAGCACGATGAAGGGGACGTACTCCGCGAGCACCGCGTGCTCGACGGCCGTTCCCGCCGCCGCGACCCCCTCGACCGCGATGAGATAGGCGCAGGTCGCCGCCGCGAGCCCGAGCGAGACGAGAAGCCGGCTCAGGTTGCTGTGCCACCAGCGCGCGAGCGCCGGCACCAGCGGGAGGAAGGCGATGGCTGCAAGCAGGACGACGAAGGGGACCACCCCGAGCGGCCACCCCGGCGGCGCGTGGGCGGCGTGCGCGGCATCCCCGCGCTCGGCGCCGAGCGCGGCGGAATGGACGGCGTCGACCGAGTCCGCGTGAGAACCGTGTCCACCCAGCAGCCCGACGACGAGGAGCGTGAGCAGAAGGACGCCGAGGGCCACGCACGCCAGCGCGCTGCGTGTGCCGCGCAGCACGGCGTCGTCCGCCCCGGAGTGTGCGAAGCCTGAGTCGGTGCTGCCCGCGAATCTCAGCCCCGCGCGACCGCCGCCGCCTTGGTCGTGGTCGGCGTCCTCGTCGTCGAGTCTCTCGCCATCTCCGGCGCTGGGGACGGCGCTGCGCATGGCGGAGAGGGTAGTCCGCCGCACCCTCGCGCCGCCATGCTCGCGACGACCGGAGGCGCTCCCCGATGATCGCTTCCCCGTCGCCGAAACGTCGCTTGAGGGGCGGAACAGGCCTTCGACGGGAGCGCCGGGCGCTATTCTCCGATCGCTGGCCGACGCCCGGCCGACGCTGTCCATCCCATGCGAGCAAGCATGCACCCCCTCTCCGTTGCGGCGGTGACGACGGCCCTTCTCGGCTGTCTTCCCGGCGCTCTCGACGCGGCGCCGTTCGCGTCCTCCCCGGGGCCGATCGAAGGGGCACCGACCCAGGTCGCCGCTCCATCGAACCCGACGACCGCTGCGCCTTCGGCGCGCCCCTTTCGCTTCGGCACGTCGCTGGGCGAGCTCGAGGGGCTTGACGAGCCCGCCGATGCCGCGTTCGGACCCGACGGGACGCTCTACGTCGTCGATCGCGACAACCATCGCATTGCGGGGTTCCGGTCGCCGTGGGCGAGGATCGCCGCCGATCCCGGAGGTCGGCTGGCGCCGGACTTTTCCTTCGGGAGCTTCGGCTCCGGACCGGGCGAGTTCCGATTCCCCGAGGGGATCGCCACCGACGCCAACGGGTGGATCTTCGTCTCGGATACCGGGAATCACCGCGTCCAGGTCTTCGACCGCAGCGGCGGGTTCATCCGGCAGTGGGGGGAGCGCGGTTCGAAGCGCGAGGCGTTCAACCGACCGCTCGGGATCGCCGCCGACTCGATCTGGGTCTACGTCGCCGACAGCGGCAACGACCGCGTTCAGGTCTTCGACAAGGACGGGCGCTTCGTGACCATCCTCGGCGGTCCGGGGTCCGGCGAGGGCGGGCTGCGGAGGCCGACGGGCGTCGCGGTCGATCGCGGCGACACCGTGGTGATCGCCGACAGCGACAACAACCGCATCGTCGTCTTCGACAAGGCCGGGCGCTTCCGGCGCCATTGGGGCGACTTCGGCCCCTTCGCGGGGCTGCTCGATGCGCCGACGGGGGTGACGCTCTTCGGCGGCGACGTCTTCGTCGCCGACACGCGCAATCACCGTGTGCAGGTCTTCGACAGCCGGGGCGCGTTCCTGCGCGAGTGGGGCGACCATGCCCGCGTTCCGCGCGAAGGCGCCGGGCGACTTCACTATCCGGCGGCGGTGGCAGTGGCTCCCGACGGCTCGATGGCGGCGATCGTCGAGCCCTTCGAGGACCGGGTGCAGCTCTTCTCGGCGCTCGCGCCGGGCGAAGAGGAGTCGCGCCGCGTTCCGATCCCGCCGGATGAGCAGACGCACTTCGGAAAGCGCCTCGGCGTCGATGGCGGGCTGCTGGCGATTCCCGAGCCGGAGAGCCATCTCATCGATGTTTTCGACATGCGCGGCGAGGCGCCGGTCCTCATCACGAGGTTCGGCGAGCGCGGCACGCGCTTCGGGCAGTTCCGGCGACTCGGTGGCGTCGTCGTCGATGCATCGACCAAGCGGATCATGGCCACCGACGAGGCGGAGCGCCGCATCCAGACCTTCCAGCTCGACTGGGATCCTGCGGCGGCGCCGAAGTTCGCGCCGCTGATGAGCCGCTTCATCCGGGCGCTCTCGACGTCGACCGAGGCCGCGCCCTTCGCCCGCGCCGGATGGCCGATGACCCCGGAGGGAATGCGCCGCGACGGGCGCGGCCGCACGCTCGTCACCGACCGGTTCAATCGGATGATCTTCGTCTACGACCGGGAGATGAGCCCGAGCTTCTCCATCGCGAGCCCCGCCGCGGGCACCGCGCAGATCCGCGAGCCGACGGACGCTGTCGTCGGTGTCGGAGCCGACCGGCTCTTCGTCGTGGACGCGGGAAGCTGCCAGATCGTCGCCTTCGATCCGCGGGGGAACCAGGAGCTGCGCTTCGGCGGCCACGGCGACGGGGCCGGGCGCTTCCGGCGGCCTTTCGGCATCGCCGGCGGCCGGGACGGGTTCGTCTACGTCACCGACGAGGCGGGGCATCGAATCGTCAAGTTCACCGAGAACGGTCGCTTCGTCACCGAGTGGGGTCGCAAGGGGACGGCCGACGGCGAGCTCTGGAAGCCCGCAGGCATCGAACAGCTCCCCGACGGCCGGCTCGTGGTGATCGACTTCGGGAACCACCGCGCCCAGGTCTTCGAGCCCGATGGAACGTGGGTGATGACCTTCGGCGGCGGCCGCGTCGCAACCCGCGACCGCCCGGCGCCGGCGGATCCCGCCCCGGCGCTTCGCGAAGACTGAGCGCAGTCGCGGAGCGATCGCCTTCACCTGACCGGCCCGGCGTCACGCGGATGGACCGGGCATCCAGCCGCGAAGGGCCCGGCAACGCCCTCCCTCGAATGGACGACCGATGAACAACGCCATGACCACCTTCGTTCTCGGGCACGCTCGATCTGCGGCGCGCCGACTCGGGAGCGCCTCGACCCGGCGCTCGCGCCGGTTCCCGATCTGGATCCCGACCCGGAGTCCAGTCGCGCGCCAGGTCGCACTCCCGGCCTCGCGTCCAGGCTTCACACTCCAGCGCCCCTTGTCTCCTGCTGCGGCGTCCGGAAGCGGCGTTCTGCTGCG
>CALMPF010000039.1 GCA_937871505.1 uncultured Planctomycetia bacterium
AAGTGCATGGCCAGTTCGGCGGCCCGCGCCCGTGCATGGCCAGTCCGGCGGTCCCGGCGCGTGGCAGGTCCGGTAGTTCCGGCATGCTCCACAGGTGCATGGCCAGTCCCGGCGTGCAGGTGCATGGCCAGTCCCGGCGTGGCCGAGCAGAGCTCCCGAGATGGCCAGGCGCGGCTCGCTTCGCAAGTGCATGGCCAGTTCGGCGGTCCGCGCAAGTGCATGGCCAGTTCGGCGGCCCGCGCCCGTGCATGGCCAGTTCGGCGGTCCCCTCGCTTCACAAGTGCATGGCCAGTTCGGCGCTTCCTCGCGGCTCGCTTCGCAAGTGCATGGCCGGTTCGGCGGCCCGCGCCCGTGCATGGCCAGTCCGGCGGTCCGATGGTGCCGGTCCGTGGCCAGGCCGCCGGCTCCTTCGCGGGTGCGGGGTCGGCCCGGTGGTTTGGGAAGTGCATCCGCGCGTGAGTTGGATGACCGCAACGGGGCGAAGCAAGCCCGTTGCTTCGCGACGGCAGTCCCTTGGGGGACCTCAAGTGCATTGGCGGGCCGGAACGGGTTAGAGCGATCAGGGGAGCGATGAGGATTCAGGTCGCGCGCCGAGGCGTGCACTCGAAGGCCGAACTCTCGACGCTGGCGACGATCGGGGAGCGATGAGGATGCTGGTGTCGCACCGAGACGTGCACCTTCCGAGGACCGCTCTGGCAGCCTGTGGCGAACGTCATTCGGGCTGCGGACGAGCGGACAGGCGAACCTCGTCGTCGCCGCAACTCGCCGGCATCACTGCGGATACTGCTTCGTCGCGGCTCCTCGATCTTCGCCTCCCCGCTCGCCCTCGCCTACAAAGCACTTTCGCCACGAGCTGCTGGGGGAGACGCGCGCCGTGCAAATCGAGCGCGAGCCCCGCGCCGGATCGTCACAGCCGGTCGGCCCGGAGACTCCATGGAGACTTGCCCCGCTTCAGAGGTGCGTGGGGGACGACGTGTCCGTGCTCGTCCGCGCCGCCATCGACCATGAACACTCGCCCTGCTTCACAGGTGACTGCCGGACGCCCGATCCGACATCAACCCGTCCGGTGACGCAGGCTCTCGGGCGCCAACCTCCCCGCTCCAGTCTCCACGCCCCGAGCTCCACGCCCCGAGCTCCCGGCTCCACGCTCCCGGCTCCAAGCTCCGCGATCTGCGCTCCGGATCGACCGGCTCGAGGTCGCGGTCTCGACTCACGGGACCGGCGCGGTCGATCGAACCCACGCGTCTCTCCGGATCGACCGACTCGGGGTCGCGGTCGTGAGTCACGGCCTTCGAGCGCGGCTCATCGCGGCTCGCCGGTGAGAAAGGGCTGCCGACGCCGCGAGAGGCGTGGGTCGAGGACCTGCCCCTGATCGACGTCGGCCGCCGGTGATTCACAGCATTCGGCGCAGCGGGCGGGAGATCCCGGGCGTCCACACGCCCGGCCTCGGCGGAGGGCGAACCGCTCCGTGCCCACCTCTCGAGCTTCCCCGGCCGAGCGAGCGGCGCGGCTCGCGGCGTGATCGCGGTCATGGGGCCGGAGGACTTCGGCGGTCGTGACGACCGCTGGCGCGGGTGCCGGAGGCGTTCGACTTCGCTGCTACCCTCGCGCGTGCCCTCTCAGGACGAGCCTCGGCGCCATCGCTTCGGGCGGGCGATGCGCCTTGCGGGTCGCGGCGCCTTTGCCGCGGTCTTCGATGCGAAGGTCAGACGCGGTGCGGGGCCGCTGGTGATCTATGCGGCGCCGAACGAGCTGGGGCATCCGCGGCTGGGGCTCTCGGTCGGGCGGCGCGTGGGCAACGCGGTGCGCCGCAACCGCATCAAGCGGCTGCTTCGAGAGGCGCTTCGACTCGCGCAGCATGAGCTCCCCGGCTCGCTCGATCTCCTCGTCGTCGTCAAGCCGCATGACCCGCTGACGCTTGAGCGCTACCGCAGCCTGCTGCTCGGCGCCGCGCGCGGGCTGGCTGACGCCTGGCGCAGGGACCGTTCGCCTCCCACAGGGCACGCGGAGTCGGCACGCTCGTCGTCCACCGGACCCGGCTCGCCACCGCCTTCCCGGGACGCACAGTCAGAACCAGATCCGCCGCGGCGCGGTGCGAGCGAGGATCATCCGAAGCCCATGGCGAGCGCCGCGCTTCCGCAGCGCCACGCAGGCGTGAACGTCCCGCGCTGCGGGTCGCTCCAGCCCGACGTGGCGGCGACCCGCCCGACGTCCCCCGCGCGGCCCGTCGAGCCGCTCCCGGCGAGCGCCTCCCTCTCCGCACGCTCTCGAACGGCGCGGCCGATCGCGAGGCTCCTCATCGCTTCGGTGCGGGGATACCAGCGCACCCTCGCCTTGGTGCTGGGCGGGCAGTGCCGCTTCTCGCCGACCTGTTCGGAGTATGCCATCGAGGCGCTCGACCGGCACGGCGCCGTGCGCGGGGCATGGCTCGCCCTTCGCCGCATTGGACGATGCAATCCGTGGGGACCCTCCGGCGACGATCCCGTTCCGCGCTGAGGCGCGTTCCGGAGACGGCGGCCATCGCGCGACAAGCGCGCAGCGGCCTCGGCGCTCGGGCGGCGCGTTGCCCCGCGCCGCCTTCCGACGCACCAGCGCGACGCCGAGACTTCCGGGGCGCAGCCCCCGGCATCCTGATACGCTCGCCGGAGCCATGACTTCGATCGAACCGCGCCGCGTCCCGGCGATTCTCGCCATCGGCCGCAACTACGCCGAGCATGCCCGCGAGATGGGAGCCTCCGCACCCGAGGCGCCGCCGCCGCATCCGATGGTCTTCATGAAGAACCCCGCTGCGATCATCGGTGACGGCGAAACGATCATCATCCCCCGCTGCTGCGCCGATCCCGACAGCGGCGGGCCGGAGCAGGTCGACTACGAGGGCGAGCTCGCGGTCATCATCGGCCGGGCATGCCGCGACGCGACGGAGCGCAGCGCGCTGGGCTTCGTCGGCGGCTACGCCGCCGCCAACGACGTCTCGGCGCGGTGGTGGCAACGGCACGGCTCCGGCGGCCAGTTCTGCCGCGGCAAGAGCTTCGACACCTTCTGTCCCATCGGCCCGGTGAAGCCCGCCGGCGAGGTTGCCGATCCCTCGACCCTGCGCATCGTCGTCCGGCTCGGGACGGAGGTCGTCCAGGAAGACTCGACCGCGAACATGCTCTTTCCCGTGCCCCGACTGATCGCGGAGCTCTCGCGCGGAACGACGCTCCTGCCCGGGACGGTGATCCTGACCGGCACGCCCGCAGGCGTGGGCTCTGCGCGGAAGCCGCCGCGCTGGCTGCGCGCAGGCGACGTGGTCGAGGTCGCCATCGAGGGCGTCGGACGCGTGAGGAACTCCGTCGCGGCCGAAGCCGGGTAGCGCCGTGACCCCGCCTCGGCGCCCGCATCGCCCGAGTGCGTCAACCAGCCTGAATCTGCGGGTAGAGCCGGCGATCGATCCACCGCGCGGCGCCGCGCGCAGCCGGCGCATCGGCATCCGCATCGGCGCACCCGCCGCCCATCGGCGCAGCCGCCGCTCAGCGGCGTTCGAAGGTGCTCCGGTCCTGCTGCTGCGACTCGCGCCGACGCGCGGCCTCGGCGCGCTGGACGCGGTACTCCTCCATCCCGGGAGGCTCGAGGAAGACGGTGTCGAAGCCGCGGGCCAGCGAGAGCGGATCTCGCTCGTATTCGGCCGCCAGCAGCGCCCGGACTTCGTCGTAGACCATGCGCTGCTGCGCCTCGTTCACGCGCGAGTAGATGAAGAGCCGATCGAGCAGCGGCATCGTCGGATCGGTGAGCACCGCCATGAGGACGTTGCGGACGCTGTCGTCGAGCGAGCCGATCAGGGCGCCCAGCCGCGCCTCGCCGAACTTGTTGACGAAGTCGGTGTACATCGTCGACTTGAAGTACGTCGTGACCTGGTCGGCGAAGGTCATCGCATCGCGGAGCACCCGCTCGTTTCCGCCGAGGATGCCCTCGCGGAAGCCGCGCGTCAGCGCGGCGTAAACGTCGGTCCGGGCGACGTCGGGCTGGGCCTCGTACTCCTGATACGTCACCTCGTGCACGACGATGTCGATCGGACGGCGATAGAACCCGTGCGGCGGGATGCCTCCGCTGCCGTATCGGCGGTCGAGATCATCGAGGACGGCCTGGGCTCCCTCGATGTCGCCTGCGCGGTAGAGCTCGCGCAGCGCCTGCTTCATGAAGTTCTCATGGAAGTTCGTGAAGCTGTCCCCGCCGCCTCCGCGCGTCCCGTAGTAGCGGTCGTACAGGATGGCGAAGTAGCGATCGATCACCTTGATCCAGCGCACGTCGCTGAGCCGACCCGGGTTGTCGTTGGAGAACGGATCGACCGACATGAGGCCGGACCGCGCGAGCGCCTGCATCGCCTGGATCTGGAGCCGGTCGTTGTTGAGGATCTTGTAGACGTCCTCCTCGTCCTCGTAACGCTTGGTGCCGAACTGGCTCCCCCGCCGGGAGAAGAAGAGCGCGTGGGACTGCGGGTGGCGCCAGTCGAGCGGCCCGAGGTCGCGGGTGTACTCGAACATCAGCCGCGGGTCCATGTTGAACTCGTCCAGCAGCGCCCGCTTGCGCAGGTGCGCCAGGAGCACGCGCCATGCGTTGGCGAACTCCGGATCCTGACCGATGGCCTCGAACGTCCTGAAGACCGGGTCGTTGGCGAGGAAGACCTGGCGCAGGCCGAGAAGCTGCGCATAGCGCGAGGTCGCCACCGAGGCCCAGCGGCCGTAGTTGGCGAGAAACTCGCGATCCGGCCGGAAGCGGAACTTGGGGCCGAACGGCTCGAGATCGCGCTCGAGCCGCTGGACGAGCTCGGCGACGCGCGGCTCCCCGGCGAAGGCGGGAATCAGCTCGCCGCGATCCGCCTCGAGCCGGCGGAGGCGGCGGAGCGCGTCGTCGCCGCCGTCGACCGCCTGCACGAGACGGCGGAGCTCTGCGGCCGCCGCCGGGGAGATCCCGAGGGAGTCGATCGTCGGCCGAAGCAGGTCGATCGTCTCGCGGCCGGTCATCCGGCGGTTCTCTCGCTCCCGGACCCGATCGACCTGCGGCTGGAGCACCTCGATCAGCCGCGCGACCGCATCGACGGGAACGGTCAGCGCCGGGCGCCCCCGGATGGCCTCGGCCATCGTCGCGGGCGCATCGGCGATCTCGCGCATCCACTCCGCCCGCTCCGCGTGCGTCACCGGGGGCGGACCGAGCAGCAGATGCCACTCGCGGGCGAACTCGCGCTTGTAGAACAGATGGGCGTCGTCGGCGACGCCATCGAGCTTGTGGGCGAACCAGAAGGCGAGCTCCTTGTGGAGCACGACGTCGTTGGGGTTGTAGCGGAGTCCTCGCTCGCGGACGAGGCGGATCCCGGCATTGACCCACTCCCACCGCTCTTCGGGGGTGTTGGTCATCACCGAGATGTTGTACGCCATGTTGTGGCCGAGGAACGCCCAGACCTCGGGGAAGCGCGGCTGGAGCTTCGTGATCAGCTCCGAGTCGGTCAGGATCTCGTAGAAGAGCCCCTCCTGCTTGCGCGCGTTGACCTTCAGCCAGAGGTAGTTGACGATCAGCCCGCGGAGGGCGCCGATCGCGGTTCCGAGCTGGACGATCGGCGGCGCGCCCGCGATGGCGTCGTCGGTGTAGCGCAGCGTCGCATCCTCGGCCATGCGCGTCAGCCGCGGAACGAGCGTCCCGCCGAGGGCGGTGGCTGCGATGACGGCGGCGAGCGCAATGGCCTGGATGGTGCGTGGGCTCATCGATCGGCTTGGGGGACGGGGTCGTGTCTCGGCGAGCCTCGGAGGAGCCGGCTCGAAGCGAGGCTGGGTCGGAGGGTCGCGGCCGGGAGGGTCGCGAGGCCGGCGGGTCAAGGGGTACGCGGGCGGAGCGGCATTGGATCGGGATCGGAGCGGGATCGGTCGGACGCGGCCGGGGACGGCCGCGCCACCGGCCGATTCGGGCGGCGCCGTCCCCGCGCTCAGCCGTGGCCGCTGTAGATCGCCAGCTCCTTCCGGCGGAAGATGAGCCAGCCGAGGAGCATCGCCAATCCGCTCCAGAGCAGGCCGATGATCAGCAGTCCGTTGAGGATCTCGCGTCCCGGCACGACGCGCCCTTGCACCAGCGCCTCGGTCGGGCGGAGGCGTCCGAAGGAGCGGAGCATGAACTCGGCGCCCTGGGCGATCCCATAGACGGCGATCTGGTCGAGCCGCCAGTTGTCGTCGATCGACCAGTACTCGAGGCTCTGCGCCAGGAACGGCGCCATGCTCCCGACCGCGAAGATGCTGAAGGAGAGGATGCAGGCGACCGGGAAGCTGAGGAAGGTCGCCGAGCAGACCGCGAGCATCGCGAGGAACGCCAGCTTCATCCAGACCACGAAGATCGCGCGGGCGAAGTTGGTCTCGAACTCCGCGACCTTGTAGAGCAGCTCGAGGTCCTTTGCGTCGAAGCTGATCGTGTAGCGGGCCGGGGCCGGGTTCCCCTCCTGGTCCAGCCCGACGTTCCAGATCGTCAGGGAGACCGTCCCGTCGTCGCGGACGACGCTCGCGGGGACCGTCAGGACGTGCGCCTGCGCCGGGACGTAGAGCCGGTAGATCGGCGGCTCGAAGCCGTCGAACTCGAAGATCACCGGGTGGGTCTCATGCGCGTCCGAACGGCCGCAATAGAAGAGGTAGCGCAGCGTCAGCGGGGCGTCGAGACGCCTGGCCGACTCGAGGCCGGGGAAGACGAACGTGCGGCTCTCCCCCGCTCCGATGGTCCGCTGCCGCTGGAGATGCTCGGTCTGGATCGGCAGCGCCAGCGAGCGGCGGATGTCGTCGCGCGTCCGCTGCCCGCTCTCGATCTCCGCCTGGAGCATCGCGTCGGAGTCGATCTTCATGTCGACGCGCGAGAGCAGCTCCTCGCGGTTCAGGCGCGTGTAGACCGGCATCGAGTTCGCCCGCGCCGTCAGCACCTGGTCGCGGACGGCGGCCGCGTCGAGCATGTCCGCCGCCGGGCGCGTGCGCAGGTACTGGACGAAGACGAAGATCGAGATCCCGCAGACCACCAGCAGCACCGCGTTCAGGGCGGCGATCCCGATGAACTTGCCGAAGATGTACTGGGCGCGCCCGATCGGCTTGGTGAAGAGCTGCCAGATCTGCCGGTCGCGGATCTCGAAGGCCACCGTGGCGCAGCCGAGCAGGAGCGTCATGCAGGCGGCGGCGACATAGGTCAGGGTGAGGCTGCGGCTGATGAAGGTCTGGATCTGGTAGCGCAGCGGCTGTTCCGGCGAGATCCACAGCGGGATCAGCGGCAGCAGCACCAGCAGCGCCACGATGAACCCGAGCGAGACGCGCAGCCGCAGCGACTCCTTGACCACGGTGTGCGCCACGGCCAGCGGCCGCACCCGCCAGTCCAGCGCCGCGAGCGTCAGCCGCACCAGCAGCACGAAGCTGAAGGTCAGGAGGCCGATGCCCGCGATCCCCACCACCGCGCCGGTCTGTCCGGCAAGGTGGAAGGGCGTCGCAGCCAGGACCGTGCCGACGAGCACCAGCAGGAACGGGAACGTCAGCCCCAGCCAGACGACGAGCTGGAACCAGATCACCAGCAGCGCCGCCATCAGCCAGAGCGTCCCCGATCGCTCGAGGAGGAACTCCGGCACGAAGCGCGGACGCTCGTCCGCGATCATCAGCTCGACGAGCCGGGCCGGGGCGTTGACCTCTCCGGAGGCGTCGAAGAGCAGGTCCCCGAGGGCGGTGATCTCCTGACCGCCGTAACTTCGTCCATCGAGCTCGATCGTGCCGAAGTCACGAAGCCTCACCGCCGCGGGATCGGAAGTCGCGAGGCTGCGACCCTCGATCGCCGCGATCAGCCGATCGCGCGTGCCCGTGAACGAGCTCGCGGCGATGGTCGCGGGAACCACGACGGCGAGCGAGAGAATCAGCGCGGCGCAGGCCAGCGCGACGCGGACGCCCAGGCGCCGCTGGAGAAGATCCAGCCGCCGATAGATCTCATTGAGTCGTCGCAGCACGGTCACTCCTTGGGCTGGTCTCGCCGATCCTCGGCGCCATCGTTCTCAAGCAGTGACTCGATCAGGCCGGCGTCGACCTCCGGCGCCGCCGCCCCTGCGTCCCGCGCGCGGGGGGGCTGCGCTGCCAGGGGCTGCGGCGGACGGTCGGCGACGAGCGCGTCGAGCACCTCCGCCTTCGGCCCCGCCTCGGCCGCGGGCTTCTCGGCGGCCGCGCGGAGCCGCGCCGCCTTCGGCGCGTCGACGTCCTCGACGAGCGACCGGAGCAGCTCGTCGCCTTCGCCGCGCGCCCGCTCCTCCTCGCCCCGGAGGAACGCTGCGGTCGTCCCTCCGTGGAGCGCGCCGGACGTGGCGACCTGCTCCCGCCGCGCCTGCTCGACGATCTCCATGAAGAGATCCTCGAGTCGCTGGTGCGGCGCGCTGACGCGATCGATCGAGAGCCCTTCGGCCTCGAGCACGTGCTCGATCCGCGCGACGGTCTCCGGCCGGAGCCGCGGCGTCTGGATGACAGTCTTCTCGGTGTCGGCGAGCAGTTCCTCGGCGCTGCCCTGGGCGCGGATCTTCCCGCCGTAGAGCACGATCATCCGGTCGCAGACATCCTCGACGTCCGCAAGCAGGTGCGAGGAGAGGAGGATCGTCTTGCCGCGGCGCCCCAGCTCGAGGAGGAGATCCTTGACCTGGCGCGTGCCGATCGGATCGAGCCCCGACGTCGGCTCGTCGAGGATCAGCAGGTCGGGATCGTTGACCAGCGCCTGGGCGAGGCCGAGGCGCCGGGCCATGCCCTTCGAGAACTCCCCCACCGGCCGGTGCGCCACCTGCGAGAGGCCGACCATGTCGAGCAGCTCGTCGATCCGCCGCCGCCGCGTCGCGCGGTCGAGCTCGAAGAGCTTCCCGTAGTAGTCCAGCGTCTCGATCGGCGTGAGGAAGCGGTACATGTACGACTCCTCGGGGAGGTAGCCGATCCGCCGCTTCACCGCCACGTCGCTCGGAAGCCGACCGAAGACCAGCAGCCGGCCGGCGGTGACGTTGAGCAGGCCGAGGATCATCTTGATCGTCGTGCTCTTGCCGCTCCCGTTCGGTCCGAGCAGGCCGAAGATCTCGTGCTCCGCGATCGAGAAGTCGATTCCGTCGACGGCGCGGGCCTTCTGGCGCATCCAGAAGTCGCGGAAGACGCGCACCAGACCCACCGCCTCGACGACCGTCTCGCCCGGGGCATGGCTCCGCGTCCCCGCTCGGCCGGTGCGGGTGGCGCGGAAGGCGGATGTCGCAGCGGGCATGTTCATCGGGATCCTCCTCGACCGAAGCCGGTCTCGGCATCTCGTTCGAGGCGGCGCCCGGCGGTGCCGATCCTCGGCGTGTCGCGGCCCCACTGGAGCCAGGCGCCGCCCATCAGCGCCTCGGCATCGGCCTCGCGCTTGCGTCGGTCGAGTTCGGCGCGGCGCCGCGCCTGCATGAGCTCTGCGCTGCTCCGGGCCGCGATCCGGAGCACTCCCACCTCCATCGGAACGCTGACGACCTCGAGCAGCGGCTGCCTCATCACGTCCGCGTACGCGTCGAGCCAGAGCTCGGTCGCGATGAGGCGCGGGTTGCTGGTGAACGCGGGAAGCAGGCTCTCGAAGCGGCGGAAGTCGTTGCCGATCGTCGCATCGATCTGCGACTGGTACGCCCGCGCGCGGCCGATGATGCGGGCCACTTCCCCGGAGGTCGCCGGCGAGTCGAGAGCGGCGACCAGCGCCGCGAGGGACTCCTTCGCAGCTTCGCCGTCCCTGCCGCCGTCGCCCCCGGAGAGCGCCTGCTCGTACTCGCCGATCAGCCGCTCCAGCAGCTCGTACTGTCCGCCCGCGATTCCGGTGAGCAGCTCGTCCCTGCGCTGGATCGCCTCCTCGATCCGCGCCCGGGCCTCCTCGCGGGCGCTCTGCACCTGCGGCACCTCGCGGCGGACGATCAAGGGGAGCGAGCGGAACGGAACGCGCACATCGACGAGGCTGAGCCCGCTGCCGATCTGCACGAGCGACTCCTGCGCCGTCTCGCGGATCGCCAGCGTCGGTCCCTCGCGGCTGTCGACGAACTCCTGCGTCGACATGCCCGCGGCCGTGTGGATCGCAGCCCTCTGAAGGAGCCGCTGGACGACGCGATCGGCCTGCGCCGGTTCGATCTGCCGCAGGAAGTCGGCGACGTCGTCGATGACGAAGTCCGCGGCGATGCGCAGGTGCGCGATGTCCCCCTCGGCGGTGAGGATCGACCCGTCGCCGCCCGGCGAGAGCGCTTCGCTCTCCGACGCTTCTGCCACCGCCTGGTCGATCGTCGTCTGAGTGCGGCGGAGCATCGGCCAGAAGGCCCGCTCGACGTCGACGCTCCGTCGCGCGGGAATTGTCACGATCTCGCCGGCCGGATAGGGCCAGAACGGGATGATGCCCGGAGAGAGCTGCTGCGTTCCGGGCGCGCCGACGATGCGTCCGAAGAGCGTCCTTACGCCGGTGAAGCCCTCCTGCACCGACTGAAAGCCGGAGAGGAGGAAGAGCACGACCAGCGCGAGAATCACCACCTGGAGGACCCGGTAGCTCAGCCGGAGCGCTTCGGCGAGCGACTGGTTCGCGGGGTCCATCGCATCGCGCAGCGTCGCCTCCGCCGCCGGAGAGCGGTCGACGACGAGCTGGGCGGAGGCGGCACGGCGCGGTGCGGCGGGCTCGGCCTCCTCGCCCTCGATGGCATAGCCCCCGGATAGCGGCTGCGTGCGCCCTCCGTCGCGCTTGCGAGCGGCCGAACCGCGCTCCGGCCCGAGATCGGAGCCGGGCTCCGGGAGTGCATTGGGGTCCGTCGTCATCGATCGTCTCCCGAGTCGGCGGCGGCGGCCGGAGCCGGACGAGCCGGAGCGCCTCCGCCGCGGGGCGGCGCCGGATCGGCGCCGCGCGGCATCGGCATCGGCGATGCGGCGTCGCGCCGCGGCCTCGGGATCCCGTCGGGCCCGACCGGCGAGCTCAGGTCGATCAGATGCATCGGTGCCTGGGCGGCGTCGAGGAAGACCGTGGTGTTGCCCCCGAGCGAGGCGCGGAAGGTGTCGAGCCAGCTCAGGAAGATCGCGAGGTCCTGATTCGCCCGCATCTGCTCGAAGTAGGTCGCCGCAGCGCGGTTGCCCTCGGCCTCGATCTCCGCGCTGCGGGCCTCGGCGAACGCGCGGATCTTGTCTGCCTTGGTCGCCGCCTCGGACTGGATGAGCTCAGCCTCCGCCTCGCCGCGGCTGCGCTCGGTCTGGGCGAGGCGCTGCTGCGTCGCGCGCATGCGCCGCATCACGGCCTGGCTGGTCTTCGGCGGAAGCACGAGCTGCGTCACGCCGACGCCGACGGCGTCGACTCCGGCCGGAAGCGTCCGCCGGAGGTCCTCGAGGACCCGGGCTTCCGCGGCGACGAGCCGGTTGCCGGGGCCGATGAGCTCCTGGAACTCGAAACCCCCGATGACCGGGATCGAACTGAGGAGCATCCGCCCGAGATCGAGGTTCGCCTTCTCGATGCTCCCGAAGCTGGTGAAGAAGTCGCGGACTCCCTGGTCATCCTCGGCGAGCCGCCAGAGCAGGTAGCACTGCACGATCACCTGCTCGCCGTCGCGGGTCTGGACGGTCTGCATCGTCGAGTCGACGAGCTGGAGCCGGTTGTCGAGCTTCGTCACCCGGTCCACGAAGAAGGGCATCTTCAGGTGGAGCCCCTCGCGCCGCTCCACGCCCTCCGCCTTGCCGAAGCGGGTGCGGATCGCGACTTCGTTGAATCGGACCGTGTAGGTGACGTTGTACAGCACCAGCACGATCAGCAGCAGCGTTCCGACGACGATGGGCAGGAGCTTCTTCATGGCGTTGGGTGCGTGTCCGATCCGATCCGATTCGATGATGCCGGCGAGCCGCTCTGCGGTCAGGGCGAGTGTCGCGCCGTGTTGGCGTCGCGGGCCTGCTCGACGGTGTCGAGGAAGTTCAGCCCGGTGTCGACCTCCTGCATCTCGAGGTCGAAGTGGATCCGCTCGGGCGGCAGCGCGAGGAGGTACTTGATGCGCGTTCGCGGCAGCGCCTGCGCGAGGACGCGCATCACCTGCCGCTGCCGGTAGAGCTCCGGCGCCGCGTCGAACATCGGCTGGTCGCCGAGGAGCCGGTTGGCGTCCGCGAGCGCTCGCATCTGCGTCCGCCAGCGCGTCGCCTCGGCGGACTCGATCTTCGCCGCGGGCTGTCCTCGCGCCGCCACGAGCATCTCCTCGATCTCGCGGCGGAGCGACTCGACCACGTCGATCTCCCCCGACTGCCGCGCGGCGCGCCACCGGTCGATCGCCTCGACGATCCGGTCGGCGTTCTCGGCATCGCGCGCAAGCAGCGCCATGGTCACGTCGGCATTGCGCCGGGCGTTGTCGACCCGCTCGCGCCGCGCCTGGACGCTGATGGAGAACTCCTCGAACATCTCCGCGACCGTCGCCGGCGGGCGCATCACCGGCACGATGATCGAGACGACTTCGACGCCGATGTCGTTCTCCGGCGCGTCGAAGCGCGCCTGGATCCGCTGGCGCAGCCCGTCGAGGACGCCGGAACGCCCCGGGCTGAGGACATCCTCAAGCGGCAGCCGCGAGAAGTAGTCCACGAGCTCGCGGAGCGCGAGGGAGCGCATCGCCCGCTCGCGCATCGGCAGCTCGCTGCGGCGGCCGGTCGCATCCGACGAGAAGGAGAGGAACTTCAGCAGCCCTCCGTCGGGGCGGATCCTGTACTGAAGGGCGACCTCCGCGTCGACCATCGAGAGGTTGGCGCCGATGCGGGCCTCCTCTTCGGTCTCGCCGTCGATGGGGACCGGCGCCGGCGCGACGCCGCGGCCCGTCGGCGCTCCGACGAGGCCGAGCCGGGACGCCCCGGTGAGAAAGAGCGCGCGATCAGGGCCCGAGGGGTCGTCATTGGTCCAGAAGTTGACCGGCGTGACCCCGGGCGGGAGCCGCGCGGGAATCGTGACGGGATTGATGCTCAGCGAGAGCTGGCCGATCCGCCCGACTTCGTGGATCTCGACGGTCTCGATCGGCCACGGGAGCTTCAGCATCGGACCCGAGCCGTGGACGCTCATCAGCTTCCCGAACCGCAGCTTCACCGCCTGCTGGTCGGGCTGCACGGTGACCAAGCAGGTCAGCGCGAACATCGCCACGGTCCCGGCGATGAGCAGCCAGCCGAAGCTGCGCAGCAGAAGCTGATACCCCCACGAGCTGGTGATGTCGAAGCCGAACTGGTAGTTCACGGCCTCGTTGATCGTCCGGACGATCGAGTCAGGAGCGGCGAGCAGGCTGAGGACCCGGGAGTCGAACGCCGGGCGCGGAATCTCGCCGGGTCGGCGGGGGCGGTAGAGATGGAGGACGAAGTTGAGGAGGATCTCCGCCGCGAGGGCGAACATGAAGATCGCCACGCCGAAGGCGACCCCTTCGAGGACGCCGGGACGACCGGCGATCAGGAAGCCGAAGCCGATCGCCGCAGCGGCCGCGACCAGCGCGTTGGCGACCATGAGGCCCGCCCCGCCGCGCAGGTTCTGCCACGCGGGCTGCTTGGACATCCCCGCGACAAATCGGGAGAAGATGAAGCAGATCAGAGCTGATCCGGCGCAGATCGCCAGCGCCCAGCCCGCGTGCTGGGTGATCCGGAACGTGGTTCCGTCGAGCTCGCCGAGCATCCCGAACCAGCGGATGATCCAGAGCCCCATGCCCACGAGGAACGCCGCGACCGCCAGGCTCGCGGCGGGCATGAACCACGTGTGCATCAGCCGGAGCCGGCGAGCCGCGACCCGCGTCGCCTCGACGTCGCGATCGAAGATCGTCGTTCCGCGGCTGGTCGCCAGCTCGTCCGCCTCGAGCGACTCGATCCGCTCCAGCCGATGCTGGTTGAAGAGCACGACCAGGCTCAGCCACGCGAGGATGCCCGCGAGCACCGGGAAGGAGGCGAAGAGCGTGGTGGTGTCGCCGGTGGCGAGGCCGAAGACCAGCAGGAGCAAGGCGAGGCCGAACTGGATCAGGAACCCGATGCCCGCGACCCGCGTGGCCTGCTGGAAGGCGACGTAATCGATCTTCATGGCCGGATCTCTCCGCTGGGGGCTGACTTCATCGCGAGGTTCATCGCCGGGTTCATCGCAGCGTTCAACTGGGGCCGTCCTCGGTCAATGCTGGGTCAATGCTGGGTCGGTGCTGGCGCAACGTGGGTCGGGGCTGGTCAGGGCTGGGTGCTCTCTCGGACGCCGGAGGTCGCTGGGTCTGCATCGGTGACACATCGGTCGTTCGGTTCCGTTCCTGCCAGTCGGGCCGCGCCTCGCGCACCGCGCCTCTCGGGCGGCGCGATTCGGGGCGCGCGGCGGCCCCGCGACGAGAGCCTGCCTCGGCGCGGCGGAGCAAACTACCGCGCCGAAGGCCGCTCTGTTCGGAGCGGAAGCCTGCCGCATCGAACAATTTACGGGAATCTGCCGTACAGTGCCGCCGCGCCGCCTCCCCCGAGCACCCCCCGCAGAAGCCTCCCGGATGCCCGTCCAACTCCTCGCGATCGCCCGGAACACCTTCTCCGAGAGCATTCGCCAGCCGATCGTGCTGGTCCTGCTCGTGATCGCGACGCTCCTGATCGTCCTGAGCATCCCCTTCTCCGCGTTCACGATGCAGGACGATCAGCGGATGTTCCTCGACATCGGGCTGTCGACGGTCTTCATCATGGGAACGCTTCTCGCGGCCTTCCTCGCCACCAATGTCGTCAACCGCGAGATCGAGAACGGCACCGCCCTGACGGTGATCTCCAAGCCGGTCGGCCGGGTTCCCTTCCTTCTGGGGAAGTACCTCGGGGTCGCCTGCGCGATCCTGCTGACGATGGCCTACATGAGCCTCGTCTTCGTGCTCGTCGAGCGCCATGGGACGATGCAGACCGTCCGGACGCCCTACCACCTTCCGGTGATCGCCTTCGGCCTCGGCACGCTCCTGATCGCGGTGGCCGGCGGGGCGTGGTGCAACTATTTCTACGGGATGGTCTTCGGCAGCACCGTCCTGCTCAGCGCGGTGCCGCTGCTGCTCGCGGGGTACACGCTCTCGCTCTTCTTCCGGCCGGACTTCTCCTCCGACGTGGTCGCGGTCGCCTTCCGCGGGGACATCTGGACCGCCATCGCCGCGATGACGATGGCGATCCTGATACTGACGGCGATCGCGGTGGCGGCGTCGACGCGCCTCGGGCAGGTGATGACCGTCGCCGTGACCCTCGGCATGTTCATGCTCGGGATGCTCTCCGACTGGATGTTCGGCCGTCCGGCGCAGCGGCTCCAGCTCGAGTTCGATCGACTCGGCGGCGACGTGAGCTTCTTCTCGGGGGACTCCCTGCTCTACCACGGGAGCAGCCTGCTCCACGCGATCGTCCCGAACTTCCAGTACTTCTGGCTGGCCGACGCGCTGACGCAGGCCCGCCCGATTCCCCCTGCGTACATGCTGACGCTCGGCTCGTACGCCGCGCTTCAGATCGTGGTGGCACTCGGAATCGGCGTGATCCTGTTCCAGCGACGCGAGGTCGGCTGAGGAGTCTGGGCCCGCGCCGACTCGGCGCCCTGGGGGACAGCGACCGGAGACGAAGCGACGACGGAGAGCGTGCGACCCACGGCCTTCGCCCGCGCCGGTCGCGCCGTCACCGCTCGTCAAGCTCGACGCGCACCTTCGCCGGTGCCATCAGCCGCGGGTCGCTCCGCCCTGCAAGGGACTCCGCGAGGGTCGCAATGGTGCGACCGACGGTCGCGTCGTGCAGTGTGCGCCCGTTCGAGCGCACGACCACGGGCCGATCGAGGTCGATCAGGGCATCGCTCAGCCAGAGCGTCACGGCGCCGACATCGGCCTGGACGATCTCGATCGCGTGCGTCGCGGCGAGGCCCTCAGCGGTCGCGGGCGCACCGGGCTGCGTCGCCTCGCCGCCGCGCCGCGGCCGAAGCCGGCGCCGCTCCGCGACGATCGTCCTCCCCGGGACGGTCTCCTCCTCCGCGACGCCGAGCCACGCAAAGCGCGGATGCGTCACCGTGTGCTGGTGCCAGACGACGCGCGTCGGCCACGCGACGCGCGTGTGCCGCGCCATCCACTCCAGCACGAAGGCGTCGCGCAGCTCCATCCAGTGCCCGAGCCCGTCGTGAACGCGGACGAGATGCGGGTACCCGCCGGGGTCTGCGTCGCGCAGCGCGGCGAGCCGTTCCCCCCACTCCCGGGCGCGGATGTTCCGGTCGTAGGCGGCGTCCTCGGCGCCGACCTGCACCGCGAACGGGAGGTTGCGGAGGCTGCGCGGATCGGCATCGCCGGGGTGCCCGGCCATCATCGACGCGGCCGCGAGGCGATCGCCGAGCCGCGGCCCCAGCCTGTAGACCCCGTCGCCGCCCGCGGAGTACCCGAGCAGGTAGACGCGATCGGGATCGACGCCCTCGATCGCGATGGCGCACTCGACGATGCGGGCGATGAAGCGATCGATGCGCGGCTCGTGCCAGAGATCCCACGTGTCCTGAAGAGCGCGCGGGGCGATGGAGATCCCCTCGCCCGGCTGGTAGAGCTCGATCTGGTTCCGCCACTGCCCGTCGTTGATGGCCGGTCGCGTGCCCCCGCCGCCGTGCAGCGAGATCCAGAGGCTCCGTCGGCCATGCGGAGCGTCGCCATACCGGCGGATGAGCAACCGCATCGTGTCCTCGCCGAGCACCACCTCGCCGCGCTGCCACGCCTCGGTCGCCTCGTCGCGGAGGAGCGCTTCGCGGTCCGACCAGAGCAGCGCGGCGGCGAGTTCGGCCTCGGCTCGATCGAGGGGCGCGATCGCGAAGGCCTGCGCTGCGAGCTCCCCTCGATCGCTGCGCGGGATCGCGAGAAAGTCGCGCAGCGCGGCGATCGTGCCCGATGCGGGCGGCGCGGGCGGGTGCGCGGCGGATGCGGGCGATGCAGCCGGCGGCGGCGGTGACGACGGCGACGCGAGCGGCGGCGCCTCAGCATCCTCCGCACCGCCGCGGGACGGTGCGGAGCCATCGCGCGCGGTGGCCGCGACGACGAGGAACACCGCCGCGAGCAGGGCGCTGCCGACCGAACGGAGGGCGAGGGAGATCATCGGCGAGCGTATCTCGCCGGAGTTGGAGCGCGTGCGCGGCGGGTGCGACCGATCCCGCAGGCGCGGTCGCAACACTTCGGTCGCTCCGACCCCCGACGACCCGAGCCCAAGAGAAGAGCCCAAGAGAAGAGCCCAGGAGAAGAGCCCAGAAGGCCGATCCCCCGAACTGCACTCGGACACCCCCGCGCTTGACCTCCCGGCATCGCCGCGGTGAACTCCCCGCATGACGCCGCTCGGGATCGTCCTCGCCTCCGCGACCGTGCTTGCGGTCGCGTACGTGACGTGGGGACGCCTGCTCGCCCGGCTCTTCCGGCTCGATGGCGCCGCCCCGGTTCCCTCCGAGACCCTGCGCGACGGCGTCGACTTCGAGCCCACCCCGACGCGCTACCTCTTCGGACAGCACCTCTCCGCCATCGCCGCCGCCGGACCGATCGTCGGTCCGATCCTCGCCGGAGCCGCGTTCGGCTGGGCCCCTGCCCTCGCGTGGATCCTCGTCGGCTGCATCTTCGTCGGCGGCGTCCATGACCTCGGCGCGCTGATCGCTTCCGTCCGGCACCGGGCCCGCTCGATCGCCGAAGTGGTCCGCGAGCACATGAGCGGGCGCGCCTACCTGCTGCTGCTGGCCTTCATCTACATCGCGCTGATCTACATCATCGTCGCTTTCGCCGACATCGTCGCGGCATCCTTCGTCGGCGTCCAGCGGCTCGAGGATGGCTCGGAGGTCCTCGGTCCGGGGATCGCAAGCACCTCGGTGATCTACCTCTTCATCGCGATGGCGATGGGCGTGGCGCTGCGGCGCTTCCGAGTTCCGCTCTGGGTCGCGACGAGCGTCGCGCTGCCCGCGGTGGCGGCGTCGATCGCCCTCGGGCAGGCGCTCCCGCTCGATCTGGAGACCCTCGCCGGGGTCGGCCCCGTGGGTGGTCGGCGGCTCTGGGCCGTCCTGCTGCTGGCGTACTGCCTGATCGCAGGGGCGATCCCGCTCTGGCTGCTCCTCCAGCCTCGCGGGCATCTCGGCGGCTGGTTCATGTACGCGGCGCTCTTCGGAGGCGGCGCCGGGCTCGTCATCGCCTCGCTCACGGGACGCGCGACGATCGAGTACCCCGCCTTCCGCGGCTTCGTGGACGCGGGCGGGGCCCCGCTCGTCCCGATCCTCTTCATCACGATCGCCTGCGGCGCATGCTCCGGGTTCCACTGCCTGATCGCCTCCGGAACCACCTCGAAGCAGCTTCGCTCCGAGCGCGACGCGCTGACGGTCGGCTACGGCGCGATGCTCGTCGAGGGGATGATCGCCATCGTCGCCCTCTGCTGCGTGATGGTGCTCTCGGTCGATGCGGCCCGCGGACTCCAGCCCAACGAGATCTTCGCCCGCGGCCTCGGCAGCTTCGTCTCCGTCTTCGGGATTCCCGCGGCGATCGCGATCTCGTTCGCGCTGCTGGCCTTCACCACCTTCGTCTACGACACGCTCGATGTCTGCACGCGCCTCGGTCGCTTCATCGTCCAGGAGCTCACCGGACTCTCCGGGCGCTCGGGACGCTGGATCGGCACCTCCGTCACCGCAGCGCTTCCTCTGCTCTTCATCTTCACGACACCGACGGACGCCGAGGGAAACCCCGTGCCTGCGTGGCGCCTCTTCTGGCCCCTCTTCGGCGCGAGCAATCAGCTCCTCGCCGCGCTCGCCCTCGCAGGCGTCACCGTCTGGCTCTGGCGGACGCGACACGCGCGGAGCGGCGCGGCGCCCCGCGCTTCCGAGGGGACCGCTCCGGGGACGGCCGATCGGATCGCTCAGGGAAGCCCAAACGGAAGCCCAAACGGAAGCCCAGATGGAGACCCAGATCGAAACCCAGATGGAGATCGAGCCGCAATCCCCGATGGAAGCCCAAACGAAGATCCAGATGGGACCTCGCACTCGAACTCTGATGTGATCCGCGGTGGAACCTCGAGCGGGGCCTCGCACGGCCGCTCGCGATGGAGCTCGCAGTGGGGCTTGCGATGGAGCTCGAAGTGGGGCTTGCGATGGAGCTCGCAGTGGCGCACGCACTGGATCTGGCCTGTCCTCGGACTCCCGACCCTCTTCATGTACGTCATGAGTACCTGGGCCCTCCTGCGCTTTGTCGAGCGCGGCTTCGTCGTCACAGGCGAGGGCGGCCGGACGACCCTCACCCTCGCCGCCGGCGCCGTTGGCTGGACCGCCCTCCTCCTGGTGATTCTCGCCGCCGCGGTCGCGGTGGAGGCGGCGGTGGCCGTGATGAGAGGGGCGGGATCAAGCGGCTCGCGATCGTGAAGCGACCCCCTCCGAACGCTCGACGAGCCCTCTCGGCGACGATGCTTGAGCGACTCGGAGTGCTCTGCGAGTGTCACGGACTCTGAACGCTCGAGGCGCCCTCTCGGCGACGCTGCCAATTCAGTCCCGTCGACCTGCTCTCGCAGCGACCGGGGCGCGGAACCGGCGACGGGGGAGCGGAACCGGCCACGCACGGTCCGGCGGGCGGAACCGGCGACGGGGGCATAACCGGCCACGAGGGGCGGAACCGGCCACGCACCTTCCGATGCCGACCGCAGCCCCGGCGCCCCGCGCCTCGCCCGGCTCCGCCCCGGGGCGATCACGTGCACGCGAACCGAGTCCTTTAAAGCAGGCGATCGCCGATGAAGGAGGGGCGGAACCGGCCACGCACCTTCCGATGCCGACCGCAGCCCCGGCGCCCCGCGCCTCGCCCGGCTCCGCCCCGGGGCGATCACGTGCACGCGAACCGAGTCCTTTAAAGCAGGCGATCGCCGATGAAGGGGCCGAAGGGCACGATCGTCCCGACGGAGGGGCAGAACTGGCCACGGGAGCGGAACCGGCCACGCACGTTCAGCGGCGAGGCGGAACCGGCCACGAACAGGCGGAACCGGCCAGGCACACTCCGATGCCGGCCGCAGCCCCGGCGCTCCACCGCCCCGCGCCTCGCCCGGGGCTCCGCCAGGGGCGATCGCAGGCAGGCGGAACCGGCCACGCGGGGCGGAACCGGCCACGCACCTTCCGATGCCGACCGCAGCCCCGACGCTCCGCCGCCCCGCGCCTCGCCCGGGGCTCCGCCAGGAGCGGTCGCGGAGGAGGGCAGAACCGGCCACGCACGTTCAGCGGCGAGGCAGAACCGGCCACGCGCCCTCCGATGCCGACCGCAGCCCCGGCGCTCCGCAGCCCCGCGCCTCGCGCGGCTCCGCCAGCGGCGATCACGTGCACGCGAACGGAGTCCGGTGAAACCAGCGATCGCCGATGAAGGAGCCGAAGGGCACGCTCGCCCCGACGACTCCGCCCGCCGCGAGGCCTCACGGGATCGGAACGGGCCTCCGGGAGAGGAGGAGCATCGCCACCACCGCGATGAAGATCGCTCGGTGGAGAGATCCGACGAACACGGCCATCTGCATGTCCCCGCAGCGCCGTGTCGGCCTCGTGACGAAGAAGCGCGCCGGCGTCGAGATCCTTTGGTGACTGAGAGGATTCACAGCCGCCGAAGAGAGTCGCGATCGGCCCTCCGCAGGGTCGCGCGGCCGTGCTCGCCGCCGGTCGGCGACGGCGCCGCTTCGCGGGCGGGAGTCTCCCGCCGGACGCGTCAGGAGCGCCAGCGAAGCGCATAGGTGAGAGCGAGGAGCCGCCATCCCGATGCAGGCAGGCTTCAGCCCGGCGCGAGTCCGGGCGGCCCGCCGGGGCGCGCAGATCGCTCGCGTCCTTTCCTCGCGCGGCGATGTCGGGCTCCTCGGAGAAATCGCCATGAAGCAGATCACGACATCTTCGGCATCACGCGGCGCCGTCGGCGCCGTCCTCCTCGCCCTGCTCGTCGCGCCGGTGAGCGGTGCCGGGACCTCGGAGTGGATAGGCGGCGCCGGCGCTTGGAACGTTGCGGGCAACTGGCGGAATGGAGTCCCGACCGCTGGGGACGTCGCGAGGATCCCCGCCGGAGGGCCGGCCGTGGGTGCGGGGACCGCGGCACCCTGCGCGGCTCTCCGGATCTCGGCAACCGGCGAGCGCGACGCATGGTGCATGGTCGACGGAGGGGAGCTGTCCGTCGAGACGCATCTCGGTGTCGGCGGAGCGGGTCCCGGGAACTTCTTGCTCAGTGCCGGATTTGTAAAGTGCGACGGTTGGATCACGGTGGGCAGCACCGGCAGCGGTCTGTGGACTCAGTCCGGTGGCTCGGTGGAAGCGGACCAGCTCCTCCTCGCCAACGCGCTCAACAAGGACGGGACATGGAAGCTCTCAGGTGGAGCGGTCGAGGCCGACGAGTTGATCGTCGGTTCCCTCGGGAATGGTCTCTTCGCGCAGACCGGGGGCACCGTGCACGTCTCCAAGCTCACGCTTGCGGAAGGCCTCCTCGCCACGGGTACATACACGTTGAAGCGAGGAACCCTCTGCGTGACCGGATCGCTTCACATCGGCGGCAAGGGCCATGCTGTCCTCGGACTCGACGGTCGAGGCACGGTGAAGGCACAGCGCCTGCACATGGGCTCCCCGCTCGGAACCAGCTCCCTCCTGATCGACGGCCTGCTGGCAGCCGCCAATAAGCCGATGGTGAAAGTCGTGGATCGGATGACTGTCGGGGACAATGCGAGCATCGTGCTGGACGGCACCCACGCGGCCGACGGCCCCATCCTCCTCGACGTCACGGGCGAGCTCGACTTCGACGCGCTCGCCAACAACGTGAACGTGCACTTGGGACGAAAGGCCCGCGTTCGCTGCGGCAAGGTCACGAACGCCCAGGGCGACCTCCGGGGCAAGGGCAAGTTCGAACCGGCCGCCGCTCCGATCGGGGCGGCCGGACCCTTCTTCACCGGCGCCGCGGGGCTGACGATCGCTCCGGGACTGCCGGAGACGGAGGACCTCTACGGCACGCTCGAGATCGGAGGCGACACGCACCTCGATCGCGCGATCATCGTCATGGATCTTGGCCCCGTGCCCGGCGAGGAGCTTGCCGTCCCGGGCAGCACGCATGACTCGCTCGTGGTCGAGGGATCGATCACGTTCGTCGAAGGACGAGTCGCCCTGTCGCTGCCGGAGGACATCGTGACCTTGGCCGCCGCGCTCGATGCCCAAGTCGATCCGAACGCCCCCGACGTCGAGTTCAACGCGCAACTCCCTGAGGCGATGGCGATCTTCGCGAACCAAGCCGCCGAATACCTCGCACCCTACGCGATCATCGAGGCGTCGGAGATCCTCGGCTGCTACGAGGTCGAGTCCCCGGCCGGGCTTCCCTCCTGGCTCGCCTTCAAGGTCGAGCTGCTCGAGGACGGTGGCTGGCAGCGGCTCGTGGTCCGGCTCTCGCCGAACTACCGATGACCGCCGCCCCCAGCCTCGCTTCCCCGCTCCCGGCCCCGTGCCACCGGCGAGCACCCCGCGCTCCGTACGCGCACATGGTCGGCCGCAGCGCGATCGACCTTCGGTACGATCGGAGCATGGCCAACGGGGTGAATCCAGCCGGTGGCAGGGGCCGGGCCGACGGCGCGCCGACAGCGCGCCGGAGCGACAGGTGAACGCGAACGATCCATCCTCGCCGCCAGCACCGGCAGGGACGCCGTCCATCGGAGACTCCATGGGGTTCAGGATCGCTTCAGCCCGCAGGGCTCCGTGGGGTGCGATGATCGCGGCCGGTCTCGTCGGGGGAATGCTCGCCGTCTTCGTGACGCAGGTGCTCTGGGTGTTCTGGGAGCACGCGCACCGCGATCAGCGCCATGTCGGGCTCACGCCTGAGTCGCTCCTTGCGCTCCTGTTCGCTGAGCTCGTCAAGTGGCACGTCACGAACGCGATTCTCGGGGCGCTCCTCGGCGCCCTGGCAGTCTGGTTCTGGGCACCCCGTTGCAGACGTGGAGTCGACGCGGACGGGCCGACGCGTTGCACGCGCTGCGGGCGGGAGCTCTGTGCGTCCCGACGATCCGGAGGCGCGGGTCAGCCGGTGCCCCCTGGCAGCCGTCCCGGGGCTGCGCAGCTCGCTCTGCGGGAGCGCACCGAGAGACGGCGATGCCTTCGCGACGCGGCTCTTGCCGCAGCGCTCCTCTGGATCTCCTGGGGCGCCCTCGTCCTTCTTGACGTGGTGCCGTCGGCGCGGATCGATGACGGATCCCAGCCGAACTGGCTCTTCGACGCCGTCATCACTCCTTCGCTCCTGCTCGGACCGATCGCGTGGCTTGGCATCCGCCTTGTCCCGACGCTTCTCTTCACGATCGCCTGGTTCCCGCGCCAGCGTCCGTGCATCCCGATCGGCCTCGCGTTCGTCCTCATGGTCCTTACGGCGATGTGGATCGCTGGCATTGAGCTCGGCGGAAGGTTGATCGTTCCCGCCAATCTCCTTCGCTTCTACGACCTCGGGGCCTGCCTGATCGCTCTCGCCTATGCGCGTCTGGCCAGGGTCGGCCGTGGTTGCGCAGGCGCCCCGCAGGAGCGCGGCACCGCGCGGGCGAGCGCTTCTGCGGCTACACCCCCGACCGCGCCCCCGGCCTCGCCTCCGATCGCGCCTCCGACCGCGCCCCCGATCTCGCCCCAGACCTCAACTCACCCCTCGGCGCCGAGGAGCTCGTGACCACAGGCCCGCGGTCGACCTGCCACCTCCGACACCTTGAGAGCCGGAGCCGTAACCAGAGCCGAAGCTGCAACCGGACCCACGACGGGAGATGACACCGAATCGAGCGGCGGAGAGGCCTCGACGAACGCACGGGCGCTTCCGCGCCCCCGAGCGACTCGATGGGTGAGGTGGTTCGGCGAAGCTTCACGCTCCGCGGTCCGACCGCGCCTGCCCGGTCACTCCAGCGCGGCGACCGGCCGTCCGTTGGCGTGCAGCGCGACCGCGACGTTGCCGTGGGTCGCCTTGGAGTAGGGACAGATCGTGTGCGCCGCCGCCACCAGCGACTCGGCGTTCGCCTGGTCGAGCCCGCCGAGCTCGGCGTCGAGGGAGACGTCGATGAAGAACCCGCTGTCGTCCTTCTTCAGGCGGACAGTGGCGGTCACCGTGATCCGGTCCGGCGGCAGCTCGACCTTCGCGTTGCGCGCCGCGGCGCCGATGGCGCCCCCGAAACACGCGGCGTATCCGGCGGCGAAGAGCTGCTCAGGGTTGGTCCCGGGACCACCCGAGCCAGGCGGAGAGAGCTGAAGATCGATCTTGCCGTCGGGGCTGGTCGCCCTTCCGGCACGGCCCGCGGTGGCGCTGGCGACTTCGGTGGCGAGGACGGTCATCGTGAAGGCTCCATTCAGGTGCGGGCGAGGGTGATGGCGAGGTTGGGGGTGAAGGCGAGGGCAGCCGCTGATCGAGGGTACGTCGACGGCGTCCCCGTCATGCTCTTCCCGCAATGCCGTCCCAGTGATGCCGTCCCGGTGATGCCGGGCACTCCTCAGTCCTCACCCCACCCTCCCGCGCGCGGCACCGTATCCTGCCTTCCCCCACCCCGCGCGGAACGGGAGTCCTGCCCACGCTCCAGCGGCGCGATCCCCCACATCGCAGTCCCGGCCATCACTTCAACCAGCGGCCTTCTCCGCGGCGACATGCCGAGCGCGCGGTGAAACGCACCGCTCGCTCCTGGAACGCTCCACCGCGCACCGCCGCCATCGCGCAGTTCGAACGCTCACGGGAGGCCGCGCGACGGCCACAACTCCGCAGCGGGACGAGTCCTCTTCGATGGCAAAGTCCTGTCGCAGCCGCCGAAGACCCGATCGCGCGCCGTGGCCAGACTCCTCACCGAGCCGCGGCGGCGCTTCGGAGAGCTTCCCCCCCAGCGCGAGCTCCTCGTCCTCTGTCGCTGGACGGAGCGGGCCTCCACGGCCACACGAGTCCTTCTCCAGTCCGGCTTCCGGGCGTGGACGCTCTCGGGAGGAATCCGCGTGCGCAGGCTCCTCGCCCCGCACGCCACCAGCACCGGTGCGGCCGCAGTGGTGCGGGGGTGCGGGGTGCGGGAGTGCGGGGGGGCGGGGGTGCGGGGGTGCGGGGGTGCGGGAGTTGACCGCCCGCCGAGCGTGACGCCCGCGTCGCGGCACGTCGAAGTCGACACGCCGAGCCGACTCTCCGCGTCGTTCGACGCGGGCGGAGTTCCCCGACAGAGCCTGCGTCGCGGCCTCAACGCCACGCGCCGAGCGACAGACCCAGGTCGCCGCCATCGACGACGCCGTCGCATCCCTTCGTGTTCTGGTGGTGGATGAAGCAGGATCCGGTTCCCGGCGCGCCGCAGGGCGAGACGTACTCCGGAACCCTCTCGAACCAGACCACGGAAGGCGGAATCGGCCATGCACCCGGCGATCAGGTGGCGGGCCCCGATCCGGAGGTCCGCCGCCGTCGGCCGCTTTCAAGTCCGGAGCGGGGCCGAGGGTGGCCGATCTCCTAGAGCTTGCGGGTGGCCAGCGCTGGGCGCCCGACGAGAGCGGAGGCCGGCCGATCCTCCCGGGGAGCTCATCCGTGCGTCATCGGCCATGCACCCCGGGCGTGCAGCATCGGCCATGCACCCGATCGGTGGACCGGCGGCCCGCGCACTCCAGGGCGTGCAGCATCGGCCATGCACCCGATCGGTGGACCGGCGGCCCGCGCACTCCAGAATCGGCCACGCACCCTGCGATCAGGTGGCGGGCCCCCGCCCGGAGCTTGCGTCATCGGCCATGTACCCCGGGCGTGCAGCATCGGCCATGCACCCGGTCGATGGCCCGGCGGCCCGCGCATCGCAGATTCGGCCACGCATCGCAGAATCGGCCACGCATCGCAGAATCGGCCACGCATCGCAGAATCGGCCACGCATCGCAGAATCGGCCACGCACTGCGGAATCGGCCACCAATTGCAGAATCGGCCACGCACCCTGCGATCAGGTGGCGGGCCCCCGCCCAGAGGTCCGCCGCCGACGGCCGCTGTCAAGTCCAGGGCGGCGCCGAGGGCCCCGGTCTCCGAGCGCTTGCGGGTGGCCAGCGCTCGGCGCCCGACGAGAGCGGAGGCCGGCCGATCCTCCCGGGGAGCTCACCCGCGCGTCATCGGCCATGCATCCCGCGAGTGCAGAATCGGCCATGCACGCGGTCCGTGGCCCGGTGGCCCGCGCACTGCGGAATCGGCCACGCACTCTGCGATCAGGCATTGCGGAATCGGCCACGCACCCTGCGATCAGGTGACGGGCCCCCGCCCGGAGCATGCGTCATCGGCCATGCACCCCGGGCGTGCGGCACCGGCCACGCACCCGGTCGGTGGCCCGGCGGCCCGCACACTCCGGAATCGGCCACGCACTCCGGGATCGGCCACGCACTGCGGAATCGGCCACGCACTCTGCGATCAGGGATTGCAGAGTCGGCCATGCACCCTGCGATCAAGTGGCAGGCCCCCGCCCGGAGGTCCGGCGCCGTCGGCCGCTGTCAAGTCCGGAGCGGCCCCGAGGGGGGCCGGTCCCCCAGCGCTTGCGCGTGGCCAGCGCCGGGGGACCGACGAGAGCGGAGGCCGGCCGATCCTCCCGGGGACCTCACCCGAAGAGTCGCGCGGCCCCGGGACCGGGTCGAAGACCCCGGCCCCGGAGCCGCGCATGCGCCTGTGCCTGAGGACCAGCTCGCCGAAGGGGAAGGCGGCGGATCAGCCGCAGTCGCCCCACGCGGCGAGAATCGCCGCGAGATCAGCGCCATCGACGATGCCGTTGCCGTCGACGTCCGCGGGGCATCCGCTGCATGGACCCCACGCGGCGAGGACGGCGGCCAGGTCGGCTCCATCGACGACTCCGTTCCCGTCGAGGTCGAAGGTGCATGCATCAAGCTGCTTGACCGTCACCGCGATGTAGTCATGGAACGTTCGGTCGGTCGCACGCTGCGCATAGACGAGCACGCGGAGCGACCCGGCGGCGTCAAGGTAGTTGCCGATGTCGTTGCGGAGATGGGCGACGAGTTCCTTGTCGGTGTTCCTCGCAAAGCTGTTCGCGTATCGGTTCTGCCCGACAAGGCCCCTGCCGTCGCCCCACTGGCCTCTCGATGTGTCCCAGATGTAAAGCTCCACCTGGGTGCAGCGGTCGGCGTAGCCCTCCCAGAGCAGCTCGATCTCCGCGATCGAGGCTGGATCCTCGGAGAGGTCGAATCTGAAGAGGTGCGTCGCCTCGTTGGGCGAGGTGATCGTCGGCGGGATGAACCGGTTGGGATCGGCATTCCCTCCCGTCGCGTTCGAGGTCGCGAGGGCGATGTAGTTCGCGGCGGTGAGGCCGATCGCCACGGGAGCGGCCTTCCCGCTGACGTTGGCCGCCCAGCTTCCGGTCTGATGTCCCCATGCGAAGCGATCGACGCCTGCGTTGGCCGAGAAGTCGTAGACGGTCGCGGTTCCGCGGGCCTGCCGGTACGGATTGCTGACGGCAGCGACCGTGGCGCCGCCTGTGGCGTGAACGACGGCCTGGATCCGAGCCGTCGAGCTCGCGCCCGCGGGCACGAGCCAGTCGTAAGACCCGTTGTCGGGGAGCCCCGCGGCGATCGGCATCCAGGTCTGGCCGTCATCGAGCGAGTAGTGCAGATCGACGCTTGCAAGCGCCACGTTGTCGGTGTCGGTCGCGTTCCAGCGAATGCGCTCGGTCGACCCTTCCAGCCAGGTCTCGCCTCCTGCGGGCGAGAGCACGATCGCCGAGGGCATGGTCTCCACGTAGCGCGGCACCTGCTTGACGATGCAGTGGATGGCGCCCGCGGCCGAGATGATGCTCGAGCACTGGATCGGGATGATCTCGACGTTCGGACCCGCGGCGGCCTGCCACGTCGCGATCGCCTCGGCGTCGAAGCCGTTGTACGCCGGGTTTCCTCCCGGGACGATCGCGGTGCCGTATACGGGCACGAAGATCCGGTCGTTCACCCGGAAGGCGTTCGCGTAGGTGTAGTGGTTGCCCCCCGCGTTGAAGGCCTTGGGACGGAAGACCTGGAATCCGAGACTCTCCATGAACGGCACCGCGTTGTTCGTGACCGAGATCGCGGTCCCGTTCGAGCCGGGTACGAACTCGGAGATGATCGCCGTGCTCTCGTCGACGATGTACATCCACATGTCGATGTGTCCGGTGCCGTCGACCGAACCGGGAAGCTGCGGGAAGACGTGGAGGGTGTCGATGCCCTGGAACGTGGAGTAGAACTCCTTGATGAGGTCGAGATTGAAACCCTGCGACGCCGGGTTGTCGAGGTTGATCAGCGCCGTGATGAATGCGCTGCGGTCGGGGCCGACGAGGAAGTTCCCGCCCGAGTAGTAGAGCCCGACGTCGTAGGTCGGCATCAGGAGGTTCTCCTCGCCGAGGAGCGTCGGGATGAAGTTGTCGAACTTCCGCTGCGGGTAGTAGTGGCTGTCGACGATCGCGAGCGTCCCCTCCTGGAAGACGAAGTGCGGTCCGTAGTCGCGCATCCAGATCGAGTCGGTCGGCTGGATGATGAAGACCACCTTGCTCAGGTCCGCACCATCCGCGGCGAAGGCCGCGGCGGCGCTGTTCGCCACGGCCTGACTGGCCACGACGACGTAGGCGATATCGTCCTTGGCCGGGTCTGCGGTGAGCGCCTTCACGCACGCGCGGACGACGCTCGGCCACGCCCCGGCGCTGTAGCGGAAGAGCACGCCGCGCGTCGGTCCGTACTCGGGCGGAGACTCGATCAGGCCGACGCCGGGAGCGTCGGTCGCGACGGTCGAGATCGTGTATGGAAGCGGGTTCTGGTTGGGGTCGAACGGCGTGCCGCCCTCGCGCCACCGTGGCAGCGGCGTCGTCTCTTCGCTCGGTCCGTCGCCGGGACCGGCCGGGAGGCCGGAGGCGAAGGCGACCGATCCGAACAGCGTCGTGGCGAGCGTGAGCGCCCCGGCGACGGCGAGGGTGCCGGGTCGGCCTCGCGCGATGCCGGGGATGCAGTCTGATGCACTCATCGGATGGAGCTCCTTGCGTGGGAAACCTGTTCCGGCGCCGCGACAGCGTCGCGGAACGCGGCCGCGCCCGCATGCGCCGATCGCAGCGGACGCGAAGGAATCGCCGTCATTCGCCGCTCGGAGTCGCGCGGGTCGCGAGAGCGTCCAGAAATCGGAGAAATTGCGGTGGCATCGCGCCGCGGTCGCCGGAGCGCGTCTGAGAACACGCTGTTGCCCACGATGGCGGCGCCCTTCCAACATGCACCGGGGATCGATCGAGCGCGAACTGGCATGCGCGCCGCGAATGACCGCGGTGCGGTGAGGGAGCGCGCGGCGCACGCACGCTCGCACGCTCGGCCACTGGGACGAGGTCCGCCCGGAGCTCGCTACGGGCGGCGAAGATCCCCCGCTCGGGCCTCCTCGGGCGCGATCTCGACCGGAGACTGCCCGCGCCAGATCCGCGGACCTGAGGGCGCGCTCACCAGCAGACGGACGAAGGCGTCGTACTGCTTCGACAGCTCTTCGATGTCGGCGTTGAAGTAGACGGTCGCGACCCAGCGCCCGCCTCCCGAGAGCCCCCACCGACGCTTCGCCTCTGCGGGGACGACATCGGAGCTGCGAACCCGCGCCGTAAGCCGCCCGGCGGCGGCATCGGCGACGACCTCGCGAAGCGCCGCGGCGTAGCGCCCGCCCTCGCCTTCATTCAGGAAGTGCACGAGCGCCCAGAGCTGGGCGTAGTACGTCAGGAGCGTCGTCTTCCCCTGCCCCAACGCTTCCTGCGGCGTCCCCCGGATGAGATCGGCGAGAGGCACAAGTCGTCCCGCCCGGGCCGCCTCGCGCAGCTCTCCGAACCGCTCGAAGTTTCGCCACGGGAGAAACACCGGTCGCTCGCTTCCCCTCCGGAAGCGATGTCCCTCCATCCAGCAGGCGACGCCTTCCTCAAGCCACGTCGGAAGGCGATCCCGGAAGACGCTCTGGGTGTACTGGTGCCAGCCCTCGTGAACCGCGATGATGAACGTGTCTTCGCGTCCGATGTTGAAGAGGACCGATTCGCCCTCCGTCGTGTACCCCCCTCGTCCGATCGCGAGATAGGTCTCCGCGTCGTTGGGGAGCCTTCGACGCGTATAGGCCGCCCACTCCGGACGACGATCGAAGATGCTGCTGCGAAGCGCCGTTGTCGGACGCGGCAGCGCCCCGAGCGCCGACGTGTAGTGGTCGAGCGCGTGCTCCATCAGGACGGGAAGGTCGCTGAGGAGCACTTCGTCGCGGATCGTCGTGTGCAGCCGATAGTTGGGCGAGGACAGAATGAGCCCCGCGAGCTCGCCCCAGGACCACGGCGAGCGCTGGACACCGGCGACCGCGCCGGCCGAGACTTCGGCGGGCGTCGGCGACGCAGCAGCGGCGCTCCGGCCGGCCCCTCCGGATGAGGCCTCACCTCGGACGGAACCGCTCGACTCAACCGACTGCGGCGAACGGACGTCGGACGATGCGTCTGGGACTGGCCCGACCTTGGGAAGGTCGCGAAGCGCGGTGGCGCCGGGCGAACGAGGTTCGGGCGAGCTGCACGCAGCAAGCAGCGCAACCGTCGCGATCAGCACGAGGCGGGCGCACGGAGCCGGTCGCGGACGGCCGCACCGCGTTCGCACTCCGATCCGGGATGCTCTGACGGCCGCGCTGGTGGCGCCCCGTGGGGCGGATCCCGTTCCGGCGAAGCCCGTTGGGATGAAGCCCGCTCCGAGGGCCACCAGTTCAGGCGCGCTCGGGAGAGCTGCCTCGGTCGCTGAAGGACTTTGCGGCAGGGGTGATTGCCGCGCCGGGCGAGCGGGCGGAGAAAGCGGGGCGCCCGGGGCGGACTGCCATTCGAACTCGCCGAGCTCGGGCCCTTCCGAACGCAGGTGATCGCCCTCCGCGAGACGGCGCCATCCCGGCTTCCGCGGCGCACACGACTCAGAGGATTGATCACGCGGAAACGGCATCAGGATTCCTGTCGTCGACCAGACCCCGACGGATGCACCGGCGCGAGGTAGGCGGAGATCGCAGCATCGTCCCACATCGCACCGTCGCGGATCCACTCGACAAGGATCGCGATCGCTTGGTCGTCAAGAGGTCGGTCCGGCGGCATCCGCTCGATGTCGTCATGGAGTCCACGGACGACCTCGATCAGGAGACTCCCGCTGGGGTCTCCGGGAACGACCGGGGGGCGCCGTGAACGTCCGATCGCGAGCAGCCCCTCCAGCGACCGCATGTCGAGGCCACCGCGGCTTCGACTCCCATGGCACCCGAGGCATTCCGTCGCCAGGAGCGGTGCCACCGACTGCGCGAAGAAGGCGGCCCGGTGATCCGGCAGATGGTCGAGCGCGACGGCTGCAGGATCGCGCGGGGAAGCGGCCACCGCGGCCGCGCGGTCGGCACCGCCGACGTGCGACGGGCTCGAATGGAACGTGCGGGAGCGCCACGGCTCGGTCCCAACGCCATGCCCGTACACGAGGTCGCCACCGTGGTGAGCGACGACGGCGGTCCACCCGGCAACCACCAAGGCCCCGAGAAGCCCCGCCAACCGCGAGCCCAGCCCGATGAGTCGCGACGGCGCGATCGAGATCGCGTAGAGGCCTGCGACGCCGAGTCCGAGGATCCACAGCCACTCGCCAAGCGCCTCGTGCCGATCCAGAATCACTCCGGCCGCCTCGGAAAGGTGCCCTGGAATCGCCCCCTCGGCATCCTCGCCGCTCTTCATCGCCGCGAACGCGGTGGCGGCGAAGAGAAGGAAGTAGATCGCCGCTGCGATCCTGATCGACTTCCGCCGAAGCACCAGTGTCACGATCGCGACGGGGACGCCAAACGTCGCAAGCACCACGGGAAAGTGCACCACGACCGCGTGTCGGCGAGCGGGATCGGCGAGCGCAGCGCGAGCCTCGTTGGCGAAGGTGTCGACGAAGCCGAGGTCGAAGGAGCTGCCGATGAGTTCCATCGCGGGGAGGTGATACGTCGTATCAGCGAGTGAGCCCGCTCTCTGAGCCGCTGCGCGCTCGGGAACGATTGGGCAAGGCTATGCCGATCCGCTGACGTACCCCCTGAGGACGGCGGGGCACCAATGGCGGGCGATCCAGTCGACTCAGCCTCCGCATGCTGAGCGAGCGGAGGACCTCCTCCTTGACGACCCCGGGTGATCCCGAGCGATCCCGAGCGACTCCGAGCGATTCAGGGGGATCTCGGGTGATCCCACATGACCCAGGGCGATTCCGGATGACTCCGGGTGATTCCACATGAACCGGGGCGATTCCGGACGACCCCGGGTGATTCCACGCGCTTCCGCATCAGACGCTGCGTCGCCCGACCGCAGAGTCGAGGCCCGGAGTCGGGGGCGATTGCAGGCTGCGGGGGCGCAGACCGGCCACGGGGCGCAGACCGGCCACGAAGGCGCAGACCGGCCACGAAGGCGCAGACCGGCCACGCACGGTGGGGCGAAGGGGCGAAGACCGGCCAGGCACGCACGAAGAGGCGAAGGGCAGCGGGGCGAAAAGGAGAAGACCGGCGAAGACCGGCCACGCACGCGGTGGGCGAACACCGGCCACGCACCAACGGGGGCGCAGACCGGCCACGCACGGTGGGGCGAAGACCGGCCATGCACGCGAGGGGCGAAGACCGGCCATGCACGCGAGGGCGAGCACCGGCCACGCACCCACGAAGAGGCGAACGGCCGTGGGGCGAAAGGGCGAACACCGGCCACGCACGGAGGAGAAGACCGGCGACGAGGCGAAGGGGGCGAAGCCCGGCCACGCCCGATGGGTGCTTCGCGATGCGCAGTGCAATTTTGCATGTTCGCGCCAACTCGCCTGCGATCCTCGGGCCGCACGCAATCCGTGGTAGATTCCAATCGGAGCGTGACGGGCCCCTTCACACCGAATCTGGGTGTGCCATCGCCTCCGCCGCACCGACGATCGTCGGCCGGACGCCCGAGCTTGGAGCGGGCGTCGGCACGGCTACGGCCCCATGCGCAGAGGCCTCCGCCATCGTCAGCCGTGTCCAACCTGGGGGTAACGTGGCCACTCCGCGCAGTCAGATCGTCGATCGCTCTGCATCAAGCCTGTATCACTGCGTGTCTCGATGCGTCCGCCGGGCGTTCTTGCTTGGATCACGAGGCGACGATCATCGGCAAGCGTGGATCGTCCGCCGCCTCCGCACGCTCTGCGACGCCTTCGCCATCGACGTCGTCTCGCTCGCGGTGATGGACAATCACCTTCACCTCATCCTCCGGACCCTGCCGGAGCTGATCAACGCGTGGAGTGATCGCGAGATCGCCTTTCGGTGGCTCCTCGTTCGACCGAGGCTCGGAAGAAGACGGAGGCAGGGACTTCCGTCGCACGCTCCGCCGCAGGAGGCTGAGATCCGAGAGATCTGCGGCCAGCCCGGCCGGATCGCGACCCTCCGCTCGCGCTTGGCCGACCTGAGCTGGTTCATGAAGGAGCTCAAGGAGCCGCTGGCACGTCTGGCCAACGCCGAAGACGGGGTCGAGGGCCGCTTCTGGCAGGACCGCTTCCGAAGCCATCGACTGCTCGACGAGGCATCGCTGCTCTGCTGCGCGACCTACGTCGATCTGAACCCGGTGAAGGCAGGGATGACGAGGGACCCGCTGCTCGCCGAGCACACCTCGGCGGCGATCTGGTTCCGGCGGATCGTCGCGCTCCGCGCCCGACGATCGCCGGCACCCACAGAACGGACTTCGGCTGAGGAGCCGAACGAGCCCGAACCGCGGCCAGCGCACGAGACGTTGAGAGAGGGTGAGCCGCCGGCGCAGCACGGACGAGAAGGGAGATCGGCGCCCCGACCGAGCGCAGCCGAGGAGGAGGAGATCGAAGCGCTCCTGAGTGCGTGCGACACCATGGTCATGCTTCCCTCGATCGGCGCGCACCGTCAATGCCACATTGAAGGCGGTGAATCGTTGAGATCGGATCACGGGTGCTGCTGCGACGTCTCCGCGACGGGGACCTGCTGCCGGGACTTGATCGCAGCCGGGCTCAACGTCGAACCTCCACGCGGGGGGATCGAGGAGCGGCAGGGATCGCCGCCCTCTGGCGACGCGGCGTCAATGCCGCGCGCGCGTCCGATGTGCGGCCGCGAGCCTGACGGGGGACGACCCGCTTCCGATGCGCAGACGAGTTCCCAGAAGCACCGATGTTCGACCGCCGGGCCGAATCCGCTCGCTCCGCCGATCGCGATCCTGTCGATGACCCTGGGCGCCTATCTCAGACGGCTCCGAGCGATCGGATCGGCCCTGGCCGAGCTGGTCCGCACTCCGGCGCGGACGATCGCGCCGGATGCCTCAAGCGAAGCACTCGCCTCGCGCGCGATCCAGTCCGTCCTCGATGGCGAGCATCTCAGCGCGCCAGCGATGGCATCGGCCTTTCGACAGCTTCGCTTTCGGGGGAACGTGATCGGCTCAACACCCCGACTGGCAGAGGAGGCGACGCGCCGAGGCGCTCGCCGACTTCTCATGGCATTGCGGACTGGCCTGCCGCCGAGGCAGGACCCGCCATTGGCTCACGCAGGCACGTGATCAGCGCGCCGCCGGACGACCCCCGCGGAGACGCACGCCGCGGAGACGCACGCCGGAGGCGCGGCCGATGCGTCAGGGGATCTCGTGCATCGCCGAACGGGCCCGAGCGCACCGCTCCAGGCACCCGGACCCCCACCGAGCGCGAGCGCCGCTCGAGCATGCTCGGGCATCGCTCGCGGTCCGAAGGAGCCTGCTCCGATGCGAGGAAAGAGAGAGCAAGCGACTCCACGCCACACGATGCCGGCGCGGGACGGGGGGACCGAGCGGACGCGATCGAGCCCCCCGCTTCCGCCACGTCGTCCGCCTCGTGAGGCTCAGCGCTCCCTGCCCCGCATCGCGGACCGACCGCTCGCGGGCTCGGGGTCAGTCGCCCATGACGTACGCGAAGAGCAGCGGGGCCACGATGGTCGCGTCCGACTCGATGACGAATCGCGGCGTCGTCGCGCCGAGCTTTCCCCATGTGATCTTCTCGTTGGGCGTGGCACCGGAGTAGCTGCCGTAACTCGTGGTTGAGTCGCTGATCTGGCAGAAGTACCCCCAGAGCGGTACGCCGGTGCGGCGCAGGTCCTGATGGAGCATCGGCACGACGCAGATGGGAAAGTCGCCCGCGATGCCGCCGCCGATCTGGAAGAAGCCGATGGAGCTCGTCGGCGCAGTCTCCGTGTACCACTCGGCGAGCGCGATCATGTACTCGATGCCGCTGCGCACGGTGTGAACATCCTTCACGTCCCCCTCGATGCAGTGCGCCGCGTAGATGTTCCCAAGCGTCGAGTCCTCCCAGCCGGGGACGAACATGGGGAGGTTCCGTTCCGCCGCCGCGAGGAGCCATGAGTCCTTCGGATCGATCTCGTAGTGCTCCTTCAGCCGACCCGAGAGCAGGATCCGGTAGAAGAACTCATGGGGAAAGTGCCGGCGCCCCTCCCGCTCCGCCGCCTGCCACTCGTCGAGGACCGCGTGCTCCAGCCGCCGGATCGCCTCCTCCTCGGGGATGCACGTGTCGGTCACGCGGTTGAGGTGCCGCTCATGCAGCCGGACCTCCTCGCTCGCGGGCAGCTCGCGCCAGTTCGGCACGCGCACATAATGCGAATGGGCGACGAGGTTGAAGACATCCTCTTCAAGGTTCGCCCCCGTGCAGCAGATCCCGTGCACGAAGCCCCGCCGGATCATCTCCGCCAGCGACAGCCCCAGTTCCGCCGTGCTCATCGCCCCCGCGAGGGTCACCAGCATCTGGCCGCCCGAGGCCAGATGTGCCCTGTAGGCCTCCGCCGCATCGATCAGCGTCGCCGCGTTGAAATGGCGGTAGTGATGCCGGAGGAACGCTGAGACAGGCGACCTCGATGGGTCGATCCGGGAGCGGGGCGCGCCGGCACTCGATGGCGACTCTGGGAGGCTTGTCATGAGCGGCGGAAGGGTAGCTGAAGATCCGATCGCACACACGCGCTGCCCCCCAGCGACACGAGCCAGGCGATCTCGACGTGACGGTCACGCGATGCCGTCGGCTGCGCGATTCGTCGCTCCTGGGTCGTCAGTCCTCACGCTGCCGCAACGCAGTCTCCCCCGAGATGCGACGTCGCGGTCAACATCGCCGTTGAAGCTCCGGTCGAGGACGCGGGGGCTCGACACGCGGCGCGATCCGAGAGCAGACCACCGCGCCGATCGGCCGCGCTCGCCGGCGGAGCTCAATTCGGACCAAGCTCATCGCGGCCGTCCGCGACGACGAGCGATGCGGAGGGGCGCCTCGCGAACTCCGAGCAGTTCCGATCAGTGGGCTGGCCGGGATTCGAACCCGGGCCTGGCCGATTATGAGTCGGCTGCTCTAGACCGCTGAGCTACCAGCCCGGCCCCATTATCGCGGGTCTCCGGCGCGGGTGCCGATCGCCGACCTGCTCCCCGAGTGTGAGTCATCGCCCACGGCGCTCGATCCCCGGATCGGATCCGGGTCGCGCGTCCGCACCTGGAGCGGCTGACTGCCGGTCGGATCGAGTGAACGAGCACGCGACTCGCAATGGCCGTGGTCGCTGCGGACGAGGGATGCAGAGCGACCGCCATCCAATGAGCGCGTCGAAGGGAGCACCGCCAGCCGCCGCGCGACTGTGCGCGCCACGGCGCCGCTCGGCCCGGCCGCCCGAGGCGACCATCGCCGGCTCTCGGGTCCGATCCGGCCAAGGCCATTCCTCCCCGGCGCCCCGCCCGCATGCCGACCCCAGCGACCCCAAGACCCCAACTGGCCAGACCACAACCGGCCATGCACCCCGCCGCAGGTGCATGGCCAATGCGGCCTCCCCTCGTACGGCCAGCTCGATCACGCCCCGCTTGGAGGGGCATGGCCAGTTCGGTCTGGCCAGGTCGGTCGCGGCCAGCTCGGCCCCGCCCGGCGCTCCGCCCGCAGGCCGACCCCAACGCCCCGACTGGCCATGCACCACGCCGCAGGGATGCCCGACCAATGCGGCCTCCATGGCCAGCGCGGCCCCCACGGCCAACTCGGCCCCTCGTACGGCCAGCTCGGTCACGCCCCGCTTGGAGGTGCATGGCCAGTTCGGCCCCCTGGCCAGTTCAGCCCCCCTTGGCCAACTCGGCCGCTTGCACGGCCAGGTCGGCCACGCCCCGCCTGGAGGTGCATGGCCAGTTCGGCCGGGAGCGTGGAGGTGCATGGCCAGTTCGGTCCCTGGAGGTGCATGGCCAGGTCGGTCGCGGCCAGCTCGGCCCCACCCGGCGCTCCGCCCGCAGGCGGACACAAACCGGCCAGGCACAAATCGGCCATGCACCCCGCCGCAGGTGCATGGCCAGCTCGGCCCATGGCCAGCTCGGCCCATTCGGCGAGATGACCATCTGGCTCGATATGCTGGCTGACTGAGCACCCTGATCCGGCCGTGCCGCACCCGTGCGGCTCGTCACGGCGCGCTATGAATGGACCGTCCGGACACGATGCGCACGTGCCCGCGCCTTCAGCCTGTCCCGGTCATCACGCCCCCGCTTGTCACGCTTCAGAAAGGTGTCGCACACTCCATGGCCCATGGCGCCCCGCTCTCAACCCGTCGCATGTCCCGACAGATCACCACTCCCGGCGACTGTCCGGCGCTACGACGGCGTTGCGACGTCCGAGCCGTGATGACGGGTGCAGGAGTCTTCTGCGTCTTGCTTGTCGCTGCGGTCCCGGCAAGCCCCGGCGAGCTCCCGCGCGTCGAGCCACCGTGCAGTTACGACGTTCAGGTGATCGAGGGTCCGCTCATGCCCAACGGATTCACCGCGGGGCTCATTCCTCTTTGTATCAACAATCTGGGAGAGGTTGGTGGTCGGGCCTCGCCGGGGTTGGCAAAAGTCCCTTTCACGTGGACGGCGGAAGGAGGTTTTGCGTGGGTACCGATGCCTTCCGGGATTGGGGAAGGGTGGGTCGTCGAGATGAACGACAACGGCTGGCTGCTCATCCAATCGCACGTCAGTCCCGGCGGCGATCGAGGGTACATCGTCCCCGCCGAAGGGCGCGCGACGGCTGAGTGGATCTCGATCCTTCCCACGGGCACCAGCGGATACTCCTATACGCGCGGGATCAACAACCTCAATGAGGTGGTCGGCCACCGGACTTCGCCCAACGCGGAGCCGGGGGCACTCTTGCCCTATGCAGGATTCAAATGGTCACCAGAGGCCGGCGCACTCACTGACATCTACATTGATGCAGCCGGGAACCCGTCGTCGGGACTGCTCCGCATCAACGACCAAGGAGTGCTGTTGGGATGGTCTTCGCTGGGCGGATTCTCCACGTTCAATACCGTCTCCCACATCCTCCAGGACCGAAAGGTCGTTACATTTGACAGCGAGGTCAAGGGTGGCGGGATGCTCCCGACGGATCTCGCCGCCGACGGCTCTGGTGTCGTCGTAGAACGGGTCGTCGAACAGGGACCGAGCGGCTCGGACACCAAGCAGTACTCGTTCATCGTGCGAGAGGGAAATATCGTTTGTGAACTCCCGGTACTTTCGCCATACCCGTCGGCCGTTGCTGTTGGAGTCAACTCTTCCGGAGTCGCAGTCGGAGATTCGCGCAGTGGAAGTGCACCAGGCCCAGTCACCCCTCTGGGAACGGTCTGGTTCGACGGCGTGCCCTACTCCGCCAACGAGCTCGCTGGGTTTCTGAGCGGCTCATCGTTCCACGTCACCTCAGTCGCTGCAATCAACGAGAAGGGACAGATGGTCGGCTACATCCCGAGCGGAGGAAGGCTCGCCGTGCTGACACCGAACGGCGTCCCTGGCGACCTCGACTGCGACGGCGTGGTTGGTCCGGCGGACCTCGCGATCCTCCTCGGCGCCTGGGGCCGGGAGGGCACCCGCGCCGACCTCGACGGCAGCGGGATCGTCGACGGCGAGGATCTGGGAGTGCTGCTGGCGGCGTGGGGTTCGTAGTTCGGACGCAGGTGCGCACGTGTCAAAGCCGCGGGCGCAAGCACGCGAGAGCGGCGTGCGACTCGCGTCGGTCCTTCGTAGTCCCACCTCCTCCGCCGATCGAGCCCTGTGAGTCATCGAGCTGCATACCCGGCGACGACTTCGGGATCGCCTCGTGACACCGCCCGGGTCGTGGGGCGAGTATTCCAAGTCAGCCTGAGCGCCCCGCGCGACCTACCACCTCATCGCCTTCAGCCTCCTCACCACTTCTTCCACGTTCGCCCGCGAGTCGAACGCGGAGATCCGGAAGGAGCCTTCGCCGCGCGCGCCGAAGCCGGCGCCGGGGTGGTGACGACCTGGGCTTCGTTGATGAGGCACAGATCGGCCATGCACCCCGCCGCAGGTGCATGGCCAGGTCGGCCACGCCCCGCCTGGAGGTGCATGGCCAGTTCGGTCCATCGCCGGACGTCGGCGCGGCGGGGCGTGAGCTCGCTCATGCGTGATCCTCACGGGCTCGATCGCGGGCCCGGCGACCGACGCGGAGTCGACGACCGACGCATCACGACACCGTCGGCGCCGCACCCATCTGCCACGCCCTGATCGCGTCGATCGGCCAGAGCAGCATCAGCACGCAGAGCGTGAGGTTGTCGCGGATGAACCAGAGCAGCGCCAGCTCGATGGCGATGAAGAGACCGAACGACTTCGTGAAGCCGAGCCAGCGCGCGACGAAGAAGCCCACGATGCAGGCGACGATGTCGCCAAGCGCATTGACCACGCTGTCTCCAAGATAGTCCAGCGACATCGTCGCCGTGCGGTAGCGATCGATGATCATCGGCGAGTTCTCCAGCACTTCCCACCCCGCCGCGAGCACCACCGCAACCACGAGCTGTCGCTCCAGCGACCAGCGCGGCGCGAGCCAGCCGAGCAGCCAGCAGAAGATGAGCCCGTGACTGAAGTGGGTGAGGCTGTAGGGGTCGAAGAGATGCTGCGAGCAGTGCGATGTCCAGACGTTGGAGATCCACACCCGCACCAGCCCGCACTCGCACCACCACACCCGACCTTCGAGTCGAAGCAGGATCGCCGTGAGCGCCATCACGCCCGCGATGGCGAGCCAGCACCAAGGTCGGGTGCGACAATCGGTCGGCGCGGTTGTGGAGATATCGGAGACCATGGGGCGCATGAGTATCAGGAAGGACGCGGCCCCGCCTAAGAAGCGGGGACGCCCTCGTCCCCGTCGTGTGTCACCAGCGCCGCCGGAACGGCGACGCCCTCGTCCCCGTCGTGTGTCGTCGGCGCCGGCGTTGCGCACCATGGCGCGGTAGTCGAGAGCCTTGCGACGCCCTCGTCTCCGTCGTGTGTCGTCGGCGCCGGCTTCACAAGAGGCGGCGACGAGGGCGTCCACGCTCCAGCCCCCCCGCACGCAACTTCAGGCTTCTTCAGGACTTTGCAGAATCGCCCTTGACGACAAGAACAAGCTGGGGTAGCTTCGTCCAGTCCGGAGTGCCTTCGCCGCCGGCGGGGACTCCGGGATTCAGATTCCATGATCCGGTTCGCCAGGCAGGTCGCGGCGGTCGCCCATCAGGTGGTCGCCTGGTCGATCCGTGCTGAACGAGCCAGATCCCCTTCCGGAAGGCAGGCGTCATGTCCAGCGTCGGATCCGCCGCGATGTCCAACGAGGTCGGGGGTGCGTCCTTCATCGCGACGGACTCGAGCACCCGAGAATCCCAGCGGCCCGCCAGGACGGTCGATGACGGACGGCGCACTCCGTCGCCTGTCCCCGGTCGGCAGCGCTCGGCGGGGCTGCGGCTGACCGGCGGACTGATCTCGGCCGCGCTCGCACTCTCCATCCCACTCGCCGCCGATGCCCAAGACGGCATCATCGGTCCGCCGGCCTGTGGGTACAAGGTCGAGTACTGGGTGGCGCCGGGGTGTGGAGGCGCAACCTCGCTCTCCTTCGCGACCGCAGTGAACAACGCGGGAGTGGCCGTGGGTTACTACGAGGGTTGCCCTTCGCCTAACGCACATCGCGCGTTTGTCTGGTATCCGGATGGAACTGTTCACATTATCGATATTCCGTGGTCGATCAGTGAACGGGCACAGGCCATCAACAATCACAACCAGGTTGCCATCGAAGTCGTCAATCTGGACCCCGCGATCGTCTACGGCCCTGTTCTCTGGCAGGATGGCGAGATCGTCGAGGTGTTCGACATCCCGGAATGGGCGAACAAGGCGAACGCCCGCGGCATCAACGATGATGGCGTCATCGTCGCCGAGTACGGACACTATGTCACCGGACCCGCGCCGCTCGCCGGGGTGTGGTCGGTAATGGACGGATTCGTGGATGTATCGGCAGTGATTCCCACGGCGAAGAGTCGGCCCTATGGAATCACCGCAGAGGGCGCCATCGCGGGGACGGGCTGGCCCGACGAGCCACTCCCCGTCCAGGAGCACTACCGAGCGTTTATGCATCAGGATGGTGTGACCACTTTCGCGGAGGCGGTTCCGGGGTGCATCAACAGCATCGCTCTTGGTGTGAGCTCGGACGGGCATGTGGTCGGCTACGGCTATACCAGTCTCTTTGTCAAGGGCGAGTCGAACACTCACCCCTGGATCGGATTTCTCTGGCACGAAGGCACGATGACTGTACTCCCACCACTCGGACTGGAAGGTCATGACGAGACCATTGGAAGGGCGGTGAACGCCCATTCCGTGGTGGTCGGCGACTCCACCTCCGCCGGTCCCGGTGCTCCGCGGAAGTCGGTCGCATGGTTCGGTGGTACGCCGCATGATCTGACCTCGCTCGCGCAGCTTCCCAGCCAGTCGAGCATCCACTCCGTTCAGGGCATCTCCGATAGTGGCATCATTGTTGGTAGAGGTGGTCATCAAAGCGCGCCAAGAGCGATGCGCCTGACCCCGATTCCTCGACCCCTCGGCGATCTCGACCAGAACTGTCTCGTCGATGGCGCCGATCTGCTGATTCTTCTCGGAGACTGGGGTGATGCAAAGACACGGAGCATCACGTCCGGCGCCGACCTGAATGCCGATGGGGTCGTTGACGGAACGGACCTCGGCTTGATGCTTGCCGACTGGTCCAGCTAGTTCGTTCTACGACGCTCGGCTCCAAGCGAGCTCCCGACCTCGCATCGCGACGCCGTGGCCCATGCTGTCGTCGACCGCAGGCTCACTGTGCGCGCTCACTCTTTCCATGAGAGGACTCATGCTTCGTTCCGACCGCAGAACCGGCTCGCTACACCCGCAGGCGAAACGTCCTGTCCCCTTCACGAGCTGGACGACGCTGGCGACGACCGCCACGGCCGCGTCACTGGTTCTCTCCGTCGCAAGCCACGGAGTTGAGATCTTCGTCGATCCGTCGGCGACGGGAGCGGACGATGGTACGTCTTGGACGGATGCGTTCGTCTCGCTCCAGTCCGCCCTCGGCGCAGCGGACACGGATGACGAGGTCTGGATCAAGGCGGGCGTCTACAAGCCCACTTCCGGAAGCGATCGTTCCGAGTCGTTCGTCGTTGGCGGATTCCCGGTCTACGGCGGATTCGCCGGCACCGAGAGCGCGACGAACCAGCGCAATCTGTCGATGTACGAGACCGTCCTGATCGGCGATCTCTCCGGCAACGACACCGCGAACTTCGGCAATCGAGCCGACAACAGCTACCACATCGTGACCATCGTGGGAGGAGAGTCCGAGCTCTCCATCCTCTACGGCCTCACGATCCGTGGCGGAAACGCCGACGGCGACTTCTTTGACGACAACAGCTATGGCGGTGGCGTCTTTGTCGGAGGCCTGCACTCTGGAGAGATCAAGGTCTTCATCCGCACACAGTGCCGAATCGAGGACAACTCCGCCGATCGGGCTGGAGGAGGTGTTGCCACCGGAAAGGGCGCCGGAGTCGAACTCCGTGATTCCCTCATATCGGGGAACCGGACGCTCGGCGACGATTCCGGTGCGTACTTCGGGGGTGGCGGCGTGAGCACGGAGTCTCTGATCGCCACCCGCTGCCGCTTCGAGGGGAACGTCTCCTTCGACGGACCTGGCGGCGCTCTCATGCTGGAGGCCT
>CALMPF010000040.1 GCA_937871505.1 uncultured Planctomycetia bacterium
GGCCGTGCCGACGCTCGAGAGCGAGGCGGCGAGGGCGAGCGCAGGAAGCGTGCGGGCGATCCGGACATGGGAGAGCAGTGGGAGCATCAGAGTCCTCCGGTGAGGAGGCGAGGGTGGTGCCGGCTGGGTGGTCTCAAATGGAATCGAGCTGCTCGGGAGCGACCTCCGCGGTCGAGCCGATCGGCGCGAGGACCACGAGGCGGTAGCACGACAGCGCAGCGCGGCTTCGTCGCGAGGCCGCTCGGGGCGGCTTCTGGCAAGGCGCAGCGAGTCGTTCGGGCCGACGGCGTAGCCGCGGCGCTCCGTCGAGGCCCGAAACCGAGCTGCGACGCCGCGAGAATGCCGCATCCGGGCGGCCGCAGCAGACGCCGCGCTGTGCTGTCGTGCTGGGGCCGGCATCCCTCCGGGTAGCAGGTGACGCCCGTCGGTTCATCCCCGCGAGCGATCGCTGGATGCCCGAGTGCCGCGACGCTCACGAGCCCCGCCAGCACCGCCGGGCGGCGGGGAGGTCCGCGGTGCCCGCGATCAGCCGTTCGGGTCCGGCACGAGATTCGCTGTGTGTGTAGTCCATCGGAAGTCCCCTTTCGGATGCGCGGCGGCTCGACCGGATCCCCCACGAACGAACCTCCCCGCCGGAGCAACGCCGCGGATGCCGACGCCCGGATCCAGTTCGGCCCCGATCCTGTTTGGCCCAGATCCAGTTCGAGTGCTCAAGGAGTCCAGCACCCCGGTGCCTCAACACGTTGTGCGAGCATACCCGGGACCGCGGGTGGGGTGCAAGGGACGGTTCGACAGAACCTGCGCCCTGACAGCCGGCCCGGGCCATGAGCGAGGCGGCGGCAGACTCGGCGCCAGCCCGAAACCTGGGAGCGGAGCGTCCCGAATGTCGTGGCCAGTGAGCGGCCAGTACGCAGTCGGTTCGGCGCGGGACGTGCCCGGCCTGCGGCCGATGCGGCGTCGGGTCGCCGCAGGGTGCGTAACACGACAGCGCTGGAGTGCTTTCAGATTCCGCGGTCACTGCTGCGCGGCCGTCCCGGACGCTCCTGCGCCACCGGACTCGCTTCCGACGACTGTTGGCACACCAAGAAGGAGACCGACGGGTGGCCCGCAGCTCGTTCTCCGATGCTGTCTCTGAGACGCTCCTGCGCCGCTCCGACTGCGGAGCAGGCTCCGACGCTGGCCGACCGCGCCCGGGTCGAGAGGGGAGCGCGCGGAACGCCGCGGAACTCGCCTCAGGGGCGGTAGACCTCGAGGTAGGCGTTGCCAAAGTCCTGATTCCCTCGGGCCTTGGCCTTCCACTTCAGGCCCACGCTGCGGAGCTTGGACCGGAATGTCTGGACCTCCGGCGCCCGTGAGTCGGCGAACCCCGGCAGCGCGATCACCTTGGGAGTCCGCGCGCTGCGTTCTCGAATCACCGCGCCGTCGAGCCCCTCGGCGCGAAGAAACGCGACCAGCTCGTCCGCGCGCTCGGCGAGGGGATGCGCGACCACGAAGTAGGAGTGACCTGGCGTCCGCGGGTCGGCGGCGGGACGTTGTCCCTGCGTCGCACCTGCTGGCGCTGAAGCGGATCCGGACGTCGCCTGCCCTCGAGCCGCGCCACCGTCGTCGCGCCGGCTGCCCTCGCGCGCGGACCCGCGAGCCCCTCCTCGATCGGACTCGGGAGCCACGCCCGTTCGCGGCGACGTGGTGCGCGAGGTCGGCGTCGCGGACCCGGATGCTCCCTCTGCGAGCGGATCCCCCGCGCGGACTTCAGCCTCGCCGAGCCCTCCGAGGAGCTGTTCCGCCCGCTTCCTCTCCGCCGACGCGCCCATGCCGTGCCCGATCGAGAAGCTCAGAAGGAGCGAGAAGAGCACCAATCCGGCGCCGATCCAGACCCATCCCATCGGGACGCGCAGGACCCTCGCGGTCGCCAAGAGCCCGGTCGCCCCGACCGGCGCTGTCGCGGGCAGCGCTCGATGAGGGGGATTGGCCGGAGCGGCGTACTGAACCGGATGCTGCGAGCGCGGTTCCGATGCCTGAGCCCCAGCGGCGGCCGACGCACCGGATCCGACTGGCAGACCAGCCCCAGCGCCCGCGCCAGTGCCAGCGAGCGCGCCGCTGCCGCCGCGGACGAGACCCGCTGCGCCCTGAGCTCCCGGTCGATCCGCCGGCGTCGCGCCGGCGACGCCGCTGGGGGCTCGGCGCTGCGCTGCACCGCTCGCGGCGGAAGCGCTCGTCGGTTCCGCGGCTCCCGACTCTCCCGCGCCGTCGCGCGGGGCGGTGAGGGCGCTCGGGTCGCGGATGAGCTCGTACAGAGCAGGCTGGTTGGGGCGGCGGGCCATGGTGATGAAGCCGAGGGCGAGACCGGGTGTGAAAGACGCGGGAGGCGGGATGGTCAGGGCGTGGCGCTGGAGGCCCCAACAAGTCAGGCGAGCACACGTCAGGGGAGCAGATCGGGCGAGCGAGTCGGGCGAGCGGGGCGATCTCGCGGCGTGAAGCGCGGCCGGTGATGGGCGCTCGCGCCTTCTGGTGAAGGCCGTCCCGGCGGCGGGCGATCATCAGCCCGTGCTCGCGGACGAGTCCGCTCTCGGATCGGCGTCGTGATCGCCGCCGTGATCAGCTCCGGCCGATTCGCCGACCGCGCACCGCAGCGCGGCTCGGCCGCCGAGATCGTCCGGCCGATCCTCACGACGACCCGGCGCCGGGCGATCCGAACCCAGTCGGCGGCCAGATCGGCGGGCAGAGATCGGCGGGCAGAGCGACCGCGACGACGCTTCGACCGCGCCTTCACCCGCGCGCCATGCTCCGACGGAGCAGCCGCTCCGGTTCCGCCACGTCGTTCGCGGCGCCCGAGGCGGGCCCGAAGGCGATCGCGATGGCGCTCGCTACGGCATAGTGATCGGTATGCGAGAGGCTGGTTCTCCACTCGTCGACGCCGCGCGACTGCGCGAAACGCTCGGCGTGGCCCGCGAGCAGCAGGCGAGGCTCTCCCGAGGGCAACCGCAGGACCTCGACATCGCGCCAGCCGATGCCGTCTCTCCAGCCGGTGCCAAGCGCCTTGAGCACCGCCTCCTTCGCCGCGAACCGCACGGCATACCGCTCGACGCGCCGCCGGCGGGTGCTCTCCGCGTAGGCACGCTCAGCAGGCGTGAAGCAGCGGTCGAGGAACTGCTCCCCATGGGCGTCGATCAACCCGGCGATCCGAGCGTTCTCGACGATGTCGATCCCGTGCCCGAGGATCCGCATGGGCGATCGTAGCCGACGGGAAGAACCGCGCAGCGCGCACGCGACCGTTGCGAGGCCCGGATGCGCACGGCGAAGAGCGTCGCACGCTGCGCCGGGCGCCCGCATCGCGGAGTGCGGCGATGCGTGAGGGCCCGTCGCTCCGGCTCCGTCACGTCCGCCCGGTGCGCGTGCTCCAGAGCCAGGCCGCGACCATCGCCACGTGGGCGAGCAGCAGCGCGCCGACCGCCTGATGCGCCGTCGTCGCGGCGACGCCGAGTGCGGGGAGCGGAGGCGATCGCCAGACCAGGACCACCACCAGCGCAGCGACGCCCAGCAGCACCTGGAGGCTGAGGATTCCCAGGAGGGAGCGCCCAAGACCGGCAACGCGCCGTTCCGCGGTCAATCGTCCGGCTCCCGATGCCGCGGCGCCGTACCCGATCGCCTTGACCGCCAGCGCGATCACGAGGCCGATGACCACCAGCGAGAGGGTGAGGTGTCCGTGCAGCGCCCACGCCGGCGCCGCCGCGGTGGCATCGATGGCGGGCACCTCGGAGATCGCTTCGGCGATGTCGGAAGGCGTCGGTCGCCCATCGCCGTGGGAGGCGGCGATCCGTTCGGCGACGCGCCGCACCGCGTCGTCGTGCACATAGCCCGCCCAGGTCCTCTCCTGCCTGAACGTCGCGCCGAGGTAGAGGTGGAGCAGCAGCGTCGCGATCGTCACGGCGGCGAGCGCGGCACCGCGCCGCGGTCTCGGAAGGTCGGCGGCGACGCGCCATGTCCGCGACATCGCCACGGCGACCACGCAGAAGAGCGAGAAGACAACCTGACCGAGGACGCCATGGACGATCGCGAAGGCGGTGCTCGGGCGGACGTCTGCGACCTCCTGACTCGAGGTCAGGTGACCGGTCACGCGGAGGCCCCCCATCACCCCTTGCGCAACGACGAGAAGGAGGATGCCGATGACGAGCGCTCGCAGCCATCCGCGGCGATCGACGAGGAACACCAGCGCCGCAAGCACGATGCTGGTGAGGCCGACGAGCATTCCGAAGAGCCGATGGGCGTGCTCGTAGTAGATGCCGCCCTTCATCTCGCTGAGCGGATAGAGCAGCATGTTGTGGCCGAAGCTGTTCGGCCAGTCCGGCACGGCGAGCCCGGCGCGGAGGCTGGTCACGAGCCCGCCGGTGATGAGCAGAAGGAACGTCGCCGCGGCGGCGACGCCCGCGAAGAGGCCGGGCCACTCCAACCGGGAGGGCTCCGCCGGACGTCGCGATCCGGCGACTCCGCCAATCCCGGCGCTGACGAGCGAGACCCCGATCAGCGCCGTGAGCCAGAGCGCGGCGCTCGCTGGATCGATCCGATCCGGCTGCGCGGGATCGCTTCGCGCGAAGAGACTCCCGATCACCAGGAGGTTGACCGCCGCGGAGATCGCACCGACCCCCAACCCGGCGCGGAGCCCGCCGCGGCTGCCGGCGAAGCGCCCTCCCAGCGACCCTCCCAGAAAGAGGACGCCGCACATCAGCACGACGAGCAGCTCTCCGAGGACGAGCCCGGGCCGCATGAGGCCGATGTAGGCGATGAACCACATCGCGACGGCGGTCGCCCAGCCGATCGTGAGCAGTCGTCCTCGCTGCGATCCGCCTTCCGGCGATCGCTCAGGATGCGCGGAGCGGACGGGTTCGGTCGTGGTCGCTGGTGCCATGGTCGCGAGGGTTGGCCCGGGGGGTGGACGAGAGGGCGCGGGGGGGTGCCCGAGCCTGACGCGCGCTCAGGGCGATCAGTAGAAGGAGGAAGCGGCCGTCTCTCGGTTCGCGGCCCGGCCGCCGCATCTTCCCCGCGACGCGACGAGAACCGCTGGGCAGGTGCCGCGAATACTATGTGAGGAATTTCACGAAGTCGCGTCTCGCCGTTGCGAGCCGCACTGGGCCGCACTGGACCCGACAGAACTCCGAGTTCGTGGTCGAGGTCTGAGACTCCAGCGCCCCGTGGCTTGGACAAGGTAGCCGCGACGCCCGGCGCGCGAGCACGCGCCGCCGCCGCGCCTCGGCGGAGTCGACGGCGCGTCGCAGGGCATCGCTGACGCAGGTCGCGCGAGGCTCGACGGCGGTGATTGCCGATGACGCGACGGATGCCGGCGCGCGAAACGACGCGGAGGCGGACGAAGGAACCGACTGAGAAGCGAGAGCCGACGCAGGATGCCTCCGCCTTCTCGAGCGAGGCGCTCGGCGGGCGATGGGTTCCGATTCGGGATGCTCCGACGGCGCCGAGTCGGGCGCCCTCGCACTCCGCGACTCCCGCAGGACTTCCCGTAGCATGGGCAATCGGTCGACAACGCCCTCGGACTCTTGAGCGATGAGCTCCCTCTCCCGAACACTCTCCTCCGACGACCAGGCCCGCTCCGGCGCCGGCGCGGCTGCACCGGAGCGCAGGGCGGCGGATCTCGAGGGTGGGCAGCGCAGCGGGCAGGAACGCCAGGCGCCCGCGCCGGCTCGGAGGGCGAGCGCCGGCGCTGAGGGACGCCCGATGCGCGCGTCCCTCGGTCGGCGTCTGGCCGATGTCGGCGAGCTGACCAAGTCCAGGCTCGTCGCGATGGTCCTCGTCACCACGGCCGTCGGCTTCATCCTCGCGAGCCGCGGCCCGATCGAGTGGTGGACGCTCGTCCTGACGATCGTCGGCACCGGGCTCGCCGCAGCCAGCGCGATGGCGCTCAATCAGCTCGTCGAGCTTGAACGCGACGCGCGCATGGATCGCACCTGTCGCCGGCCGCTTCCGGATCGGCGCGTCTCGCCGCACTCGGCGATCCTGCTCGCCGGGGCCTGCGGTCTCGCCGGCACCGCGCTTCTGCTGCTCGCCGTCCACCCGCTCGCCGCGATTCTCGCGGGGCTGAACGTCATCCTGTACGCCTTCGTCTACACGCCCCTCAAGGCGCGGACGACCCTGAACACGCTCGTGGGCGCCGTCAGCGGCGCGATCCCGCCGATGATCGGCTGGGCCGCCGCGACCGGATCTCTCTCACTCGGAGCGTGGCTTCTCGGCGCGATTCTCGTGCTCTGGCAGCTCCCCCACTTTCTCGCGCTGGCGTGGCTTTACCGCGAGGATTACCGCCGCGGCGGCTTCGTCATGCTCCCCGAGATCGACCCGCGCGGAAGGCTGACCGCAGTCGTCTCGCTCTTCGCGAGCATGGCGCTGGTCCCGCTCTCGCTGATGGCGGTGCTCGCGGGCCTCGCCGGGCCGGCGTATGTCGCCGGGGCGATCCTGCTCGGCGCGGGCTTCGTGGTGCTTGCTGCCCGGCTCGTCGTCGATCGGAGCGACCGCTCGGCGAGGCTCCTCTTTGTCGGCAGCCTGGTCTATCTGCCGCTGCTGCTCGGGCTGCTCGTGCTCGATCACGAGCGCGGCAAGCAGCGGCTCCGCGCCGCAACCGCCGAGGCTGCGACCGCGCTCGTCGCCGGGGAACCGAAGTGACGGGTGACCTCCGTGACCGCTCCACTCCCGGGACCGTCGGCGCCGAAGTCGCCCTTCCCCTGCGCACGCTGACCTTCGCCTCGGGCGGCTGGGTCGTCGGCCTCTCCCTGCTCTTCTGCGCCGTCGTGCTCGGCTGGGCGCTGCTCGGCGTCTTCTTCGGAAGCCGGCCTGTCGGCGACGGCGTCTCGCCCGAGAGCTACGCCTTCGATCTCTCGATCGAGCGCTTCGGCGATCGCGCGCTCGCCGCGAGCGGGCAGCCTCGCGACTTTCTCAGGGCCCTCGACGACCCCGCGACGGTCCCGGGGACGGAGGTCGCCGAGGTGAACCGTCGCGAGCGCGGGAAGTTCCTCGTCAGCACGGATCGGGTGATCGGAGTCACGATCAACGGTGAATCGAGGGCGTACCCGCTCAGCGTGATGAACGCCCACGAGGTCTGCAACGACGTGCTCGGCGGCCTCCCGATCGCCGTCACGTACAGCCCGCTCACGGACAGCGTCGTCGTCTTCGATCGGCGGATCGGCGCGCCGGACGAAGGGGGCTCGACGACCGAGCAGCGCAGCCGCGCGAGGTCGGCACCGCGGCTGGTTCGATTCGGGGTGAGCGGTCTCCTCCTGGACTCGAACACGCTCTTCTACGACCGCGACGAGCCTGCCGCGATCCCCGAAGCGCCGGCGACGGCCCCTCGGGACGATCGCGGATCGCTTCGGCCGCGCAGCCTCTGGAGCCAGCTTGCGATGCGCGCCGTCGCCGGGCCGGACGCTGCCGCAGGGATGCGGCTGCGGCCGATCGCCGGCGTACAGCTCGTCACATGGAGCGAGTGGCTCGAGCGGCGGCCGCAGACGACGGTCATCCGCCGCGATCCGCGCGTCGCCCGCCGCTACAAGGAGTTCGACTACCGGCGGTACTGGAGCGCAGGCACACCGCTCTTCCCCGTCGCGACGCTCGCCGGCATCGAAGCGAGCCTCCCGGCGGGCGTCTCGCTGATGGCCCCGACGATCGTCGTCGTCGCCGACGGAACCGTCACGGTCCGGACGCTCGACCCGGCCTCCGCCGCCGGCGACCATGCCCTGACCGGTCGCACCGACGGACGCACTCCCGATCCGCCGACGCCAGCCTCACCCGCCGCACCTCCGGCGCGTTGGATCGACGCGCCGCCGGGAGCCGTGCTTCTCCCGATGCGCTGGTTCGCCTGGCGGGCGTTCGAGTCCGAACTCCGGCCCTGACGCGCTGTGCGCACCGGCTGCGGGCGAGCTCGGTGGACGCGGCGAAGCATCCGAACCGGCGGGCGGGCGAAGGAACCGTGGCGCGCCCTCGCGACCGACCAGCCGCCACCCGCCCGCTACCATCGACCTGACCATGGGACTCGAAGCCGCCCTTCCCGTCGAGAACGTCCTGACGACCCAGCTCTCGCGCGTGATGAACTGGGCGCGGCGCAGCAGCGTCTGGCCGCTGCCCTTCGCCACAGCCTGCTGCGGGATCGAGCTGATGGCGACTGCGGCAAGCCGCTTCGACATCGCCCGCTTCGGCTCCGAAGCGATGCGCTTCAGCCCGCGCCAGGCCGACCTGCTGATCGTCGCCGGACGGGTCGCCGTCAAGATGATGCCGGTGCTTCAGCGCATCTACCTCCAGATGACCGAGCCGAAGTGGGTCATCTCGATGGGCGCCTGCGCGTCGACGGGCGGGGTCTTCGACACCTATGCGGTCGTCCAGGGCGTCGATCAGTTCATCCCGGTCGACGTGTACGTCCCCGGCTGTCCACCGCGGCCGGAAATGCTGATCGAGGGCTTGATGACGATCCAGCGGATGATCGACCGGGACAACATCCCCTTCGACGATCAGGGCAAGCGCATCCCGCTTCAGATCGCTCTCACACCGACCTACCACCCTCGGCCGCAGCCGGTCGAGGTCTCCATCGGCGCGACGTGATTCCACCCCTGCGCGGATCCCCCTGACGGCTCCGGCCGGAGCGCGTTCCTGCGCGCCGCGGACCGCCATCATCGGAGCACGACCGGCGCTCGTCGCGTCCCGGCGAACGCGCAGCGACCGGGATCGAGACCGGGAGCAGGCACTCCGGGGCCAGCCCCGCGCGCGTGCGGGCGGGCCACCCTCCGGGCACGAGTCTGCGTCATCGAGCCGACCGACGGCCGTCCTTGCGCCCGCCCGTCGCGACCGCGAGGAAGCGGGAGCCGACCGGGCACGCCCGTATCCGTGGAGGTGCGGGAGACGCGACGTGTCGGAGGCGTGGATCGGGCTACCGCGGCAGCTTCTCGTTCCTTCTCCTCCGCCCGCCGGTGAGGCCGGAGAGGGCTGCGCCGGCGCCGAGGACCGCGAGACCGCCGGGACCAGGGATGGCACCGCCGAAGAAGAGGGTGTCGATGACGGTGGCGCCGCCGAACTCGTTGCGGAGGATGGCCCGATCGAAGGGGATCTCCGACACGATCCCGGCGAAGCTCCAGCCTCCGTTCGTCGCCGTGAACTGGCTGACCGCAATCAGCTCCTGACCGGAGTAGAGCTCGTACTTGAAGATGGTCGGAAACCTCACCCCGATCGACGTGATCGGCGTCGAGAACTCCATCTCGATCGGCCCGACTCCCTGGCCGCCGCCGCCGAGGCCGACACCGTCGCTCGCGAAGAGCCCCAGGTCGGCGAAGATGATGTCGTCGCCGGGGACGAACGTCACACCCAGGGGGCTGTACTGCGTCGAGACGAGCGTACCGGTCGGGAACTCACTGAAGTTGATCGTCGTCACGCCGCTCGTCGCGCTGGTCCACTGATCGAGGCTGGTGTACGTGACGAACGCGGCCGTGCCGACGCTCGAGAGCGAGGCGGCGAGGGCGACCGCGAGCAAGGCGTCGTCGAGGGAGAGCGGAGCGTCGAGGAGTCGCTCAGCGATCGTCGGACGATCGGCTCTGCGGCTTCTGATTCGAGATCGACTTCCAGTTGCGGACGCCCGGGTTCGACGAGCTCTTCTTCGCACCCCAAGGATCGTTCCCATCGTCCTGCGGGAGCTTGACGTTGGGCTCGTAGACCTCGCGCGAGCGCATCCCGATGCCCGACTCCTTGACGACATGCTCGTAGCACCCGCCGCCGAGCAGCGGGAGCGCGAGCAGCGTGGCGAGGGAGAGGCGGCGGGCGAGAGCCGACGGTCGCATGGGGCGAGTATATCGACGCGCCCCCTCACCGACCGAGGGAGGCGAGCGTGCTGCCGGAGGCGAGGCTTGCCTGGGCTTCGCGCAGCCGCCCGACCAGCGGCACATCGCGCGGACCTCCAGCGTCGTCTGCGAGCTCCCAACCGACCCGGATCAGCTCGTCGGCACCGATGGAGTCCGCCGGGCGCGCGAGCGTCACCTCGTCGTGATCCTCGCCCACGCGATGCAGAAGACCGCGCTCGACGAGCCGATCGAGCATCCGCTCCACGGCCCCGACGGGAAGCCCGGTCGCTTCCGCGAGCGTCGCCGCTTCGGCCGACTTTCCCTGTGCAAATCGGCCGGCCACGGCCTGCATGACCAGGAGCACGCTCGCGGGATCGACCAGCTCGCCTCGGCCGCGCAGCCGGCGAACCTCCTCCATCTGACGCCCATGGAGGTTCTGCGCGATCGAGGTCAGCTCGAGACCGAGCAGCACCGCGATCCACATCAGGTAGACCCAGAACATGAAGAGCGGAACGAGCCCGAGCGAACCGTACACCGGGCTCGATGCGAGCGACTGGAAGTAGGCGCCGAGGAAGCGCTTGCCCAGCTCGAGCAGGATCGCCGCCACCAGAGCGCCGGCCAGCGCGGGCCGGACGCGCATCGGCGCGTTTGGAACGAGGAAGTACAGCGCGAAGATGAACGCCCAGATGATCACCAGGTTCCACGCGAACTTGGCGATCGCGAAGAGCCACTGCCATGATCCGATCGACGCCACCGCGGCGGCGTAGCGCGCCTCCAGCCATGGCGTCAGCCCGAGCAGGATCGGACCGACCGTGAGCACGAACCAGTAGAGCGGGACCCGCTTGTGCCACGGCCGCCCGTGCGGCGCACGGGCGATGCGGTTGAAGGAGTTCTCGATCGTGACCATGAGCGAGATGGCCGAGTAGATCAGGATCATCGCGCCGATCCAGCCGAGACCCGCGAGGTTCACCTCCTGCGCCTTCCCGACCATCTCCTCGAGCCAGGAGCTCAGCAGCACGCTCTCCCCGCCGGAGCTGATCTGCACATCCTCGGCGCCCAGGAGCTTGATGACCCAACTGGCGACTTCGTTGAGCCGATTCCCGAAGAACGCCTTCGCCGTCAGCGTCACGACCACGAGGACAGGAAGCAGGCTGAAGAGCGTTCTGTAGGCGAGCGCGGCGGCGAGGGAGATCGCGTCATCCTCTCCGAGCTGCCGGAAGCCGTGGCGGCAGTAGTCGTACCACCACCGGAGGGCGCGCTGCCAGCGCGTCAACTCGTCACCCGGGCGAGTCAGGATGCGCTGGATCGTCTCGGCGGTGCGCCTGATGAAGGACATGCGTAGCTCGTCTCGGGCGGGGGCGACGGGCGAGGCGGTGCCGCGTCGGGAGGTGCGGTCGGGGGCCGTCGGCCCGCCTCGATCGGGGATCGCCAGCGCTCCGCGGCGCGGAGCGGGGACGCGAGAAGTCTACTGGGGCTGCGTGCGCGGATCGTCGGCGGAGGGCTGCGGCGGCGGGGCGCACGCGATGCCGAGACTCAAGCTCGCTCGCGCCAGCGCTCGCAACGGGCGGGGGCTCCGGCGCTGGAGTCTGACCGGCGCGGATCTCAGGGGCGCGCCGGAGGCTCGACGGCGGAGTCCGGGGTCCGGCGGGACAGGTCGGTGCGCTTCGCCGCCCCGTCGAGGCGAAGCACCCACGCTCCGGCCGCGAGCGGCCCGAAGCGCAGCGGCTCGGCGACGCCAGGCCAGTCGATCGTGACGGCCTCGACGCGGTCGTGCCCTCCGAGACCAAAGTGCAGGATCGCATCATGCTGCTTCCCCGCATGACCCCCGGGGCCCTGAAGCGTCGCGACTCGTTCGCCTCCGTCGGGCAGGCGGACCCGCACCGTGGCCCCAAGCCCATGCCGGTTTGCGCCGGGGCGTCCGTCGAGGCGCAGGATGATCGATCGTCGTCCCTCGGCGCTGCGGTTGAGGTAGATCTTCGGTCGTGGCGATCGACCTTCGATCTGGTCGGCGGTGAAGCGGTTGAAGGTCTGGCCGACGAGGATGTCCAGCGCCCCGTCGCCGTCGACGTCCGCAAACGAGATCTGCTGCGACCCGTCGTGATCGATGCCGAGCCGGCGGGTCGCGTCGACGAGACGGGCGCCCTCGCTCGGCGCCGCTGCCGCACCGGCGGCGTGTTCCGGGTCCGCCGCTGCTCGGACGAAGATCCGCAGCCGCTCGTCGTCGGGGTAGTCGCCGCTGGAGACGATCACCTCCAGCCTTCCGTCGTGATCGAGGTCTGCCAGGGCGCCGAAGAGATCGCCCTGATTCCAGCGCCGCTCATCCTGATCCCCGGGCATCGGCACGCGATCGAGCGACCACCCGGCGCGCTCGACGAACGGGGGCGGCAGGACCACGCCTTCGATCGGACCGCTCCATCCGCCGGTCGCAGATGCGCCGAAGAGCAGCCGCGTTCGATCGCTGCTCTCGCCGGCCCATGCGTGCGTGATCTCGGTCACCAACAGGTCGAGCTGACCATCGCCATCGACATCGCCGATGGCGAGGTCGAAGGAGTTCCCGTTGCTCCGGAACGGCTTCTCGTCGCTCCGCGCGAGGCGTGGATCGGTGCGCGCCCGCTCCGCGAGCCACTCGGGATGGCGACCATGGCGAATCGCGTCGCCGTCGAGGCCGAGCGCCGGCGCGACGTCGACCCAGCCGCCGCCGGCGCTCCTCGCCCAGACGCGGTTCCAGCGGCGTCCGTAGCCGAGTTCGATCAGCCACGGCGCGCCGCCGTCGACGTTCCAGATCATCGCGCCGAAGGTGGGGCGTCCGCCTGCATCGCGCTCGTCGTCGAGCAGCTCGATGCCGAGGTCATCCTCCGGGAGCGCGACGCGGATCCAGCCCGGACCGGCGCGCTCGCCCTCCGCGCCGCGCTCGCTTCCCGCATTGCGTCCACCGCCTCCGGAGAGCAGGAGGTCGTTCGGAAACGCGATCAGCGAGTGGCCCTGGCGGACGTAGGTGTTCCCGAACCAGAGGTCGAGCCTGCCGTCGAGGTCGATGTCGCCGACGGCGACGGCGATCGTCGGTCGCGGTGGCGTTTCGATCAGCTCGGCCGGCCCGAACGTGCCGTCGCCGCGTCCGCGAAGCCAGCGGGTGCGGCGCCCATGGTCGGTCCACTCCGGATTGCCGATGTCGCAGTGCTCGGCCACAAGCGCATCGAGATGACCATCGTCATCGAGATCGACGAAGACGACGGTCGTTCCGGGGAGCGGCGCCTCCAGACCGCATCGATCCGGAGAGACCTCGACGAAGCGCCGACCGAAGGAACTCGACGCGTCTGGGCGATTGAGAAAGACGCGATGCCGGTCGAGCACGATGTCGGGAGCGCCGTCCCCATCGAGATCCGCGAAGACGCAGCGGGCGACGATGGAGTCGACGACCTCCGGCCCGAGGCCGAGGGCTTCTGTCGCGTCGATGAAGCGCGGACCGTCGCCGGGCGCGGCGGGCGCGTTCGACGCTCTCAGGCCAGAGCCGCACATCGATCCCGCGACGATGAGGAGAAGCGCGCGGCGACAGTCCATGGCCGGAGAGCGTACCGCGCGGCCGAAGGCGAACGGAGTTCCGGCTGCGGACGAGCAGGAGTCGCGCCCATCGCGTGCTGGAGCTGCGTGCGCCCAGCTTCCTGTCGCGAAAGTCATTCGGGCTGCGGACGATCGACGCACAGGGCGGCCGGCTCGCATCGTGCCGCGCGGGGCGCACTCCGGGCCCACCGGGCGAGTGGAGCTCCGTCGAGGGGGGTGCATGACCGCTTCCGCGGCCGTCTTCGGTGCGCGGGTGGCTTCGGTGCGCGGGCGGCTTCGGTGCGCGGGCGGCTTCGGTGCGCGGCCTTCCAGGCCGCATCTGGTGGAGTGCCGCACTCTCGGCCGCCTCTGCGCCGGACTCGGGCCGCGCCGCACCCGACCTCTCGGTGTGCCGACGGTCGTTGGAACCAACTCCGGTCGAGCAGGAGCGGCCGGGACGGCCGCGCACCCGCGACCGCGTGCTCCGTCATGCACCCGGGACCTCCGATCGGGCGTTGCGGCGAGAGTGTCCCGAAGGCCTGCCGCTACGATCGCCGCCATGCCACGGCGCCACACTCACTCCTTCACCGATGCGGCCCGCGGCGAGCGGCTTCAGCGCGTCATGGCCGACGCGGGGGTGGGATCCCGCCGCCACTGTGAAGCCCTGATCGAGGCAGGCGCGGTCTCCGTCAACGGCGAAGTGGTGGACCATCTGCCGGCGTGGGTGGATCCGAGAGAGGATCGCGTCGTCGTCGGAGGTCGGCCGCTTGCGGGAGCGCCGGAGCGGCACGTCTACGTCCTGCTCCACAAGCCGCGCGGCGTCGTCTCGACCAACGACGATCCGGAAGGGAGGCCGCGCGCGATCGATCTCGTCGAGCATCCGGCGCGGCCCCGGCTCTTCCCGGTCGGTCGTCTCGACATGGATTCGTCGGGACTGCTGCTGCTCACCAACGACGGCGATCTCGCCCAGCGACTGACGCACCCGCGCTTCGAGGTGCACAAGGGGTATGAGGTGCTCGTTGAAGGTCGTCTCGACGATGAGGAGGTCCGGCGCCTCGAAGCCGGCATCTTCCTGCCCGAGCGCGGCAGGCAGGGGCGCCGGACGAGCGAGAGCACGCTCACGCTGATCAAGCGCGATCGCGACCGCACGCTGCTCTCGATGGAGCTGCGCGAGGGTCGCAACCGGCAGGTGCGGCGGATGATGCTCCGCCTCGGACACCCCGTGAAGAAGCTCAAGCGCGTTCGTCTCGGGCCGCTGACCTTGAAGGGGGTCGCCATCGGAGCGTGGCGCGATCTGACGGCCCGCGAGCTCTCTGCGCTGCGAACGGCGGCAGGTCTGGGCTCGGAGGGTGGCGAGAGGGATCGGAGCGCCGGGGGTGGCGGGACGCGTGGTCGCAGCGCTGGTGGTCGGAGCACCGGTGGTCGGGGGACTGGTGGTCGCGGCACTGGTGGTCGGGGGACGGGTGACCGCGGCGTGAGGGCTCGGAGCGCGGGCGGGCCGAAGAAGAAGCGCCGGGGCGCCGCCGACGCTCGCGCCGGGTAGCTCGTTGCGAAAGAGAGGCCGTTCGAATCAGTGCGTCTCGCGGTCGGCCACGCTGATCCAGCGTGCTCCGATCCGTTCTGGCGTGACCCGTCGCTCTTCGTCGACTCCGGCCACTTCGATCCGGCCCGTTCACTTCACATCGCACGGCGATCGCGAGCCGGCGATGCCGACGCCGCGACTCGATGGTCCTGCAAAAAAAGAACCTGCGGCCCGAGGGCCGCAGGTCAGTTCAGTGCGGATGAGAGGAATCGAACCTCCACGGGTGTTACCCCACAAGAACCTGAATCTTGCGCGTCTGCCAGTTCCGCCACATCCGCGACGGGAGCGGCAAGGATAGCCACGGCAGCCGAGGCCTGCCGGACGTCGACTGGGCGCCAGGCGCCGGGCGCCGGGCGTTGGGGAGTTCGGGCGGTCGGGAGTTCGGGCGTTCGGGCGCTCGGGGGCGACTCGGCTGCGGCAACCGCGCGATGTCGCGGCCCCGAATCGCCGCGCTTAGCACTACAGCGCTGGAACGCGTCGTCGCGAGACCGCTCGGGGCGGCTTCTGGCAAGGAGAAGCGAAGGCTTCGGGCCGACGGCGTAGCCGCAGTGCTACGTCGAGGCCCGAAGCCGAGCTGCGACGCCGCCAGAATGCCGCATCCGGGCGGCCGCAGCAGACGAGGTCCAGCGCTGTGGTGTTAGGAGAGACCGAGTGCCTGGACCGGAACCCCGCGGCTCGGACCGGCAGACACACGACGTGATTCCGCAACGCTGACGCGCTCCGAGACGAGCCCTACGACCCCGCCGCGGCCGTGCCAGCATCCGGCTTCGCGGCGTGACGGTCGAGGACGGCCTGCCGGATCTCCGCGAACAGGTCCGGGTTCTCGCGGAGGAAGACCTTCGAGTTCTCGCGCCCCTGACCCATCCGGATGTCCTTGTAGCTGAACCACGCACCGGACTTGTCGACGACGTTCGCTGCCACGGCGAGGTCGAGCAGGTCGCCGCTGGTGCTTACGCCTTCGTCGAACATGATGTCGAACTCCGCCTCGCGGAACGGAGGGGCGATCTTGTTCTTGACCACCTTGGCGCGGACGCGGTTGCCGATGGCGCGCTCGCCATCCTTGAGCGATCCGATGCGGCGGATGTCGATGCGCACCGAGGCGTAGAACTTGAGCGCCCGACCGCCCGGGGTCGTCTCGGGGGAGCCGAACATGACGCCGATCTTCTCGCGAAGCTGATTGATGAAGATCACGACGCACTCGCTCTTCGAGATGGCGCCGGTGAGCTTCCGCAGCGCCTGGCTCATGAGGCGGGCCTGGAGGCCGACGTGGCTGTCGCCCATCTCGCCCTCGATCTCGGCGCGGGGAATCAGCGCCGCAACCGAGTCGACCACGATCACGTCGACCGCGTTGGAGCGGACGAGCATCTCGCAGATCTCCAGCGCCTGCTCGCCGGTATCCGGCTGCGAAACGAGCATGTCCTCGAGGTTGACGCCGAGCCGCTTCGCCCACGACGGATCGAGCGCGTGCTCGGCATCGATGAAGGCGGCGAGGCCGCCGCTCTTCTGCGCATTGGCGATGCAGGTCAGTGCGAGCGTGGTCTTGCCGGAAGACTCCGGCCCGAAGATCTCGACCACGCGACCACGCGGAAGGCCTCGACCGCCGAGCGCGAGGTCCATCGAGATCGCCCCCGTGCTGATGGCGGGAATCGCGGCGATGTTGTCGCCATCGAGCCGCATGATCGAGCCCTTGCCGAAGGCCTTCTCGATCTGCCCGAGCGTGGTCGAGAGGGCCTGGAGCTTTGCGCGATCCACCGCAGGCTTCGCGGCGCTCGGCTGTCCGCCACCTCGAGCGGCCCCAGAGCCGGCGGGCGTCGCGGTGGGAGCGTGGGTCTCGCGCCTGGAGGTGGTCGACATCGCTCCATCCTTTACCACAGGCTTGCTTCCAGCACCAAAGCCAGGGCTGCCTCCAGAACCCGATCCGGAACTGGAACCGGAGCTGGAACCAGAGCCTGAGCCAGCCCTCGCAGCGACACCACCGGCGTGGACCGCGCCGTTGTGGGAATCGGAGGCGCGAGGATCGACCTGCCGAGCGGTGCTGGGCCCTTGAGAAGTTCTGGCCGGGGAGTTGGCTGATGTATTGGTCGAAGCGCCGTTCGAGGCGCTCTGGCTGGCCTTGGGGTTGGTGTTCGGGCTGGTGTTCGGGGTGGCGTTCGGGGTGGGCTTCGTGCTCGTGACCATGGTTCTGGACCTTCGTGGATGTCGGGCCTTTCAAGGCTCGGGATTCTCGCCGTGTGAGCCGGCGGGCGGATCGACGGCTCTCTGTTCGGGTTTCGATAGGTTACCGCGTCTATCGGCTGTTTGGAAGATGTACGGTAAAAGAAAACGGAAGTAGGTACTTGTTGAAAATCCGCGACAGAGGGCTTGCCTTCTACTTTTCATAAGATACAATGTTCGCATGGCACGAAAGCCTCAATGCAAGGTCGGTGGGAACAAGTCGCAGGTCGTGGCCGATATCCCAGTCGCGTGCTCCGACGAAGCCGCCGCGGTGGAGTTCATGGAGCGGCAGCGCTGGGGCGACAAGCCGACATGTCCCGCGTGCACCTGCGCCGACGTCTACCGCATGAAGTCTCGCAGTGGCGGCAGGAACGCGGACAAGCGGTGGCGGTGCCGCGGATGCGGCAAGCTCTTCACGGTTCGTACCGGGACCGTGATGGAGGAGTCACGGATTCCCTTGCGGCACTGGTGCTATGCGTTCTGGCGTGCGTGCACATCCAAGAAGGGGGTCGCGGCGCTCGAGATCCAGCGGCAGACCGGGCTGAGCTACAAGTCCGCCCTGTTCCTCATGCACCGAATCCGGTGGGCCATGGCCCCAGTCGATGGCCCGAAGCTGGACGGCATCGTCGAAGCCGACGAGACCTACGTTGGCGGGAAGCCCCGGCACCGGCTCCCTCAAGCGGCAGTGCTCAGGGGTGATCGCCCGTCGAACTACGTCACCCGCTACCAGCGGCTCGCGTCGGTGTTCGGGGCTGTAGAGCGTCAAGGACAAACCCGGCTCCGCGTCATCCCGGAGGTTACCAGCCGCAACCTCCGAGAAGCCCTCAGGGAGCATGTCGCCCGCTCCGCTCGCCTCATGACCGACGAGCGGCAGGCGTATATCCACATCGGGCGCGAGTACGCAAGCCATGACGCCGTGTGCCACTCGTCCAAGGTCTACGTCCGTGACGGCGTCACGACAAACAGCATCGAGTCAGTCTTTGCCCTCCTCAAGCGGGGTATCAACGGGATCTGGCACAACGTCTCTAAGGTCCATCTACAACGGTACTTGGATGAAGTCCAGTTCCGGTACAACCACCGCGACATGGAGGACGGAGATCGAACCGTCGCGGCCATCCGCGCCGGTTGCGGCAAGCGGCTTCGCTACCGGGAAGCGGTCGCGGGGTAAGGAAAGCATGGCCCCATGGCGGTGGCACTGGCGCCACCGCCATGGGGCTTACCGAATCACACCCGATCTGCCGGCACCCAGAAAACGAACGGGCGACCGTCCGCTCTCCGGATGAGTCGGCCAGTCTTCCAGTGACGAATGGCCATGCGGAAGATCTGGACGTAGCCCGGCTTGGGCGGCTTGAAGTCACGCCTCTTCATGGGCGGATCTCCAGGCACCTTGCTTTACGGGTGGGGAGTGCCCTAAACTACTCTTGCTCTCAGGCAAGGTAGGAGGCGCCACCGCGCTTCCTGCTGGTGCAGACAGAAAGTTCGTGGACGGCCGAGCGGTTACCGCCGCTCGGCCGTCGTGTTTTTCAGAGGTTGTCGGGGAGAATGAACGTGTCGACGCTTGCCCATCGCCATTCGAGGGGCTAGACTGTCAGTAGGACCGACGGGACTCGAACCCGCAATTCCCTGTCAGGACTCCGGTTCCAAACCGGATGCGTTTGCCAGTTTCGCCACGGTCCCAGTTTTGATCAGTCCCCCAGGGAATCGAACCCTGTGCCAGCCACTTAGCAGGAAGCGGCAGATCCATCGGGGACTACGAGCCGGGCCGCTTTCGCGGCCCGGCTCACTTTCATTCGCGCGACACAGACGCGTCCTCCTCAACACTCTCCGCGTAACCCCACCACCCTTGGTTGCGCGCCACTCCCGGCATAGCCTTGAGGATGGCCTCGACATCCTTCGCTCGGGCCCCGACGGCCTGCGCCAGTTCCGGCACACGCCATCTCCGCTCCCGGAGGCGAGCAGAGAGCATGTCCGCGGTGACCGCCCCCACGCTCACACGAGCAACATCGTCACGAGCAGCAGCCTCTTGCGGCGCCGATGTCGAATCATCAGTATCCAACATGGCTGCGATCTGCAGGTATCGAGCGGCTCTTTCGCGGAGCCATGCCGCGACTACTGACGGTGTGAGTCGATCCATGAGCGGCAGTCTATCCAGCCGTGCACGCATGTGTCAAGCAGTTGACCCACTACCAGCAGGGTTGGCCACCGCTCCGGGCACAAGGGACTGATGTAGTAACAATGCGCGAACGTACAGGCCCCACACCCGACCGCCTGAAGCTCGACATCCCTTGGGATGATGCCGTTCAGAAAGCGCTGGCGAAGCCTGTCCCGCCCGAAGGCGTGCCCGATCCGCCGCGGAAGTACCGCCCTCGAAAGGGCGGAGCCGCCCGGCCGAAACGCCCTGACGATCGGAAATAGCCCTGTACCCGCCTCAACGGCTCCGGATGATCCCGGAGCCGTTTTCATCAAGTACCCACTTCCGAAAGAAAAGTCCCACCGAGACGTCGACCTGGCTCCGCCCTGCGTCGCGGCCTCGGCGGCGCTTCGCGGCGGAGCCCCTCGGCGCCAGCCCTGAATGCCATGCAAACTATTGTTAGAAAGTGACTTATAACCAAAATCCGAGAACGCACCACCGGGGGAGCCCACGGCCGCTCCGCTGCGCAAGGTGTGTCCTTGCGCTCGCAAGGTGTGTCCTTGCGCTCACAGGGTGTGTCCTTGCGCGGGGTGCGTTCGTGCGCGGCAGCGGCGTCTGGCGAGTGTGCGCCGTCGGCACGACCTTCAGCGCTCGGCCGGGGCGGTACCCCGGGACTGCGGAGTCCGGCGAGGGGAGGACTGGGGTGCCTCCGACCCTTGCGACCGGGCGCCGCATCGGAGAACCAGTCGAGTTCCGGCTTGACTCCGCGGCACCCTGCCCGACACTCGGAAGCGAGCGGGAGACACCGTCAGGCTCCTGCCGCACCTTCCGTGGGTTCACGCCGAGGAGCTCCCATGTCCGCAGCCTTCCTTCTCATCGTCGCCGCCACCTTGGTGAATGCCGCCACAGGGACTTCGGCAGGCTCCGCCGGGTTCGGAACCTCCGCCGGCTTCGCAGGCCCCGCCGCGTCCGAGGAGTCCGCGGCTCACGCGGCGTCCTCGGCTGCCATGAGTCCATCAGCGTCCCCGGCCGCCGGAGGCGCGTCGGCATCCGCGTCTGTGAACGGCGCCCTCCGGGCGGTCGCGCTCCACCCGGTTCTCCCGACCCCATCGACCGGCACCGCCGCGGCGTCCCTCGACACCCAGGCCGCCATTCCCAGTGGCACCGCCAGGCGGCTCGCCGGTCGATCGACGCACGCAGCCACCAGCGACGGCGCCATCGACACCGGTGCCCTGGCGCAGAGGCTCCGCGCCGCCGCGCGGCCTCAGCGAGCGAGCGCCGCCGGGGGGATGCCGACCCTCGTCGTCGAGGGCGACCTCGTCCTGCGACGATCGACGACGATCTCGGAGCGAACGCGCTTCGTGCTGGGAGGCGCGGGCCAAGGCGGCGACCTCCCCTTCGAGTACGACCGGGCTCGCGTCAGCGCGTGGCGCTCGCCGTCGCGCGGCCCCGATGGCGACCATGCCTTCATCGCCGTGGCACCGAGCCACGCCGTCGGCTACATCGACAGAAGCGGCGCGCGGCGATGGCTGCGCGACGGCGTCGCGCCGAGGCACGCCGGTCCCGCCACGCCCACGATGCCGCCTCCGGGGATCCCGCACTGCGGCGCCGACGCGCGCTTCCAGGCTGACGCCGAGCGCGAACGCGCCGATTGGGGGTCCGGAGCCCCCGAGCGCGCCGACGGCGCGAAGCCCTCAGCCTGCTGCGGCGCGGCCGCGACCGCCGCGTGCGCCGGGGGCGCCTGTCGGCGCGCAGCGGAGCAGGGCGCATTCGGCACCGCCAGCCGCCTCGACGAGACCCTGCGTCCAGCCCGCGACCGCGTCGGCGCGCTGAGCGTCGCGGAGCGAGACGCCACGTCGCAGCTCCGCGGCGCTCCGCCGGAGCCTCCCGCGCTTTCCGCGGCGACGGTCGCCCCGTGGCAGGTCCGGGTGCTCGAGCTGGCCGTCGAGACCGACTACGAGCTGTTCTCCCTCTTCGGCTCCGTCGAGGAGACGGCCGATCACGTCGCGCTGGTCTTCTCCGCGGTCAGCGACATCCTCGAACGCGACGCGGGAGTGCGCGTCGAGCTGGTGTTCGTCCGCATCTGGGACACGCCCGACGATCTCTTCAACCAGCCGAATCCGCTCCAGCCTTTCCGAGCCTACTGGAACCAGAACATGGGCCACGTCGAGCGCGACGCGGCGCAGTTCCTCTCGGGCCGGCGCGATCTTCCCTGGGGCGGGATCGCCTATCTCGGCGCGCTCTGCGGTTCCTTCGCATACTCGGTCGTCGGCTACGCGCTGGGCGTCGTTCCCGACCTCGACGCTCCGAGCGTCTACCACTACGACGTCCCTGTCTGCGCCCACGAGCTGGGACACAACCTCGCCTCGAACCACACGCACTTCTACGGCCTCGACGACTGCGATCGCCTGGACAACACGCCGCAGCGCGGAACGGTCATGTCCTACTGCTCGCAGACAGTCAGCGGCGGCAACGCGATGACCGACCTGCGCTTCGACACCGTCTGCGCGGCGATCATCCGCGCCTACGTCGCGAACGTCCCGTGTCTGCATGTCGACTGCGACGGGGACGGCGTGGACGACGCGCTCCAGATCCTCGCCGATCCGACCCTCGACCTCGACGGGAACGGGATTCTCGATGCCTGCGAAGACTGCGACGGCGACGGAATCTCCGACGCCGAGGCGATCGCCATGGGTGCGCCCGACCTCAACGGCAACGGGATTCCCGATCACTGCGAGCCCGACTGCAACGGCAACGGCGTTCCCGACGATCTCGACATCGCCCTCGGCACCTCGACCGATCTCTGGCTCGACGGGATTCCCGACGAGTGCGAGCGCGACTGCGACGGCGACGGAGTCAGCGACTACGCCCAGATCCAGGCCGATCTCTCCCTCGATCTCGACCGCAACGGCCTGCTCGATGCGTGCGAGGACTGCGACGGCGACGGGATCACCGACGAGGCGGCGCGCGACGGCGCATGGGACGCATGGGTCGCCAGCCGCGATCCCGACGACGGCACGGCGGGCTCGGTGCGGCGGATGCACGCCCTCAGCGGCGCGCTGGTGGCGGTCTCGGACCCCGGGGTGATCCGCGGAAACGACCTCGTCATCACCCCCGATCGGAGGGTGCTGGTCTCGAGCGAGGGCGACGACAGCGTGGTCGAGTTCGCCGCGGACGGCTCGCTCGTCGGCGCCCTTGTGCCGCGCGGACTCGGCGGGCTCAGCGCGCCCGCGGGACTGCTCCTCGACGGACCGACCCTCCTGGTCGTCAGCCGCGGCAGCGGCCACGTGCTGCGCTACGCGCTCGACGACGGCGCCTTCCTCGGCACGTTCGTCACCACCGGCCCCTTCTCGCCGTTCGGCCTCTGCTTCGGACCGGACGGGCACCTCTACGTCAACGATGCGCTCAACCGCGTCCGGCGCTTCGATGGAACGACCGGCGCGCCGCTGGGCACGCTTGTGCATCCGCTCTCCAACGGCGGACTCGCGGACGCGCGGGCGATGCTGTTCCTCCCCGACGGACGCCTGCTCGTCGCGGGGCGGATGAACAACGCCATCCTCAGCTACGACGGCACGACCGGGGCCTCCCTCGGGCCGTTCAACAAGGGCGGCACCACCGACGCGTTGACGTTCGACGAGCCGTGGGGACTCCGCCTCGGCCCCAACGGCAACGTCTTCGCCGTGCGGCACGATCCCGGCGAGCCGACCGGCCACGGCGGCGGCCTGCTCCACGGCGACATCGCCGAGCTCCACGTCAACGCGAGCCGGATCTATGAGTTCGCAGTGCCCAGCGGGATCTTCCTCCGCTCCTACGTCACCGGGCACGACACCGGGCTCTGGGCGCCGACGGGCTTCGACTTCATGCCCGGCGACGCGACCGACTGCAATCGCAACGGCATCGCGGACACCTGCGACATCGCCCGCGGTCGCAGCCTCGATCGCAACGCCAACGGAATCCCCGACGAGTGCGAGAGCTTCTCGCCGGACCTCGACGGCAACGGCATCGTCGACGGCGCGGATCTCGGAGCGCTGCTGGCGGCGTGGGGCCCCTGTCCGCCCGCCGGCGCGTGTCCGGCCGATCAGAACGGCGACGGCGTCGTCGACGGCGCCGACCTCGGAGCCCTGCTCGCAGCGTGGACGTCCGGCCGCTGATCCGCGAGGCGCCGCGCTCGGCCGACTGCTCGTCGCGCGCGAGCGCCGCGCCGGACGCCCGGGCGGCGGCGCGCTGCGCCGGAGTCGGGCGCTCCGCACCGGCGCGGCAGCTCACGGAGTCGAGGGCGCGGCACTCAGGAGCGCGCGCCGCAATGCGAGGATGGCGATCGGCCCCGGGGCCCCGGCTCTCCGCCGCGCCCCCCCCGCCTGTCGCAGGCCTGAGGCTCGGGCGGAACGACGATGCGGCCTCGCGAGCCGAGGGCGCCCGACGAGCCCCCCTTGCCACCGCAAGTCCAGCGTCGCCCGAGCGTTGGTGAGCCATCGAGCCCTCCGGCGTCCGCTCGCGGTCCGCGCGACTCGGAGAATTCGCTTGCCGGGCGGGGCTCCGCGGGCAGAATGACCCCGTTCCGATCGGTCAGATCGGTCCGGTCCAGCGGCGTCCGCGCACACGCGTCGAGTCGGCGGATCGAACATCGATCCTCGGAACGGGAGGACCACCATGGGGAGGAACCGTGCGCCGGCCTCGGCGCGCCACGCAGCGTCGGCCATCATCGCTCTCGGAGCCGGGCTCTCCGGGGCCGACGCCGGCTATGTGCTCGACGTCCGCGCCGCGGATGGATCGACCTCGACGACCGTCGTCATCGGCGAGACGTTCAGGGTCGACTTCTGGCTGTCGTCGAGCGTCGGAAGCGAGCACACATCGGCGATCTTCCGAAGCGTCTTCTCCCACGCCGGCCTGATCCTGCTCGGATACGAGTGGGCGCTTCCGTATGTCACCGGATCGATCTTCGATGACAGCACGGCGGCGAACGTGGCGCTGCCGGTCACGCTCACCGAAAGCCTCCTCGCCGGGCCGGGCTTCCCGGCGGGCGTCGTCGACATCGAGTTCTCGAACGTCACCGGCAACGACTTCCTTCCGCCGCCGCCCTTCGGTCAGGGCCTGCTCATCTCGCTGCACCTGCTCGTTCCCGCCGACTGGCGCGGCCCGGAGTCGATGAGCATCTCGGCAGTTCCCGACACCTTCGCGTTCGGCTTCCGCGAGATCGAGACGCTCGCGGGGAGCTCGCTCGCGCTGGCGATCGTGATTCCGGCGCCCGGGGGAGCGGTCCTCCTGCTCTCGTTCGCAGGCATCCCGTCGCGCCGGCGGCGCGGCGGCGCGTCCTGCTGATCCGCTCCGGCGCACGCGGTGCGCCGGAGCGCGGTCGATTCCGCACGGCGTCGCGCGCAGCGCAGCGCCGGACGATCCTGTCCCATCGCCTCGGCCGCGTCCTTTCCCGACCTTCCAGCATCGGAGCAGCACCATGTCGACTCTCCCGAGCCTCGCGCGCACCGCATCGTCCGACGGCACAAGGACCGCGCCCGGCGCGGACCCCCGGCGATCGCCAGCCGGGCGCACGGCCCGCGGATTCGCTGCGCTGCTTCTCGCCGCGGCGGCGCTCATCGTCATGCCCGCCACGGGAGCGAGCGCCGAGGGCGATCGAGTCCTCGAGCCGCCGATGGATCCGGTCAAGCGCGCCATCGAGGCTCGGGCGCTTGCGATCGGCGGCATCGATGAATCGAGCGCGGACTCCGGGGAAGCGGGCGAAGGCGGCGTCGCAGGGCTTTGCAGCGGCAACGGAGCCAACCTCCTCTACCCGTTCGTCAACGACGGCACGTGGACGCTCGCGCTCGCCGGGAACGACGACGGCTCGACCGGGCTGCTGCCGCTCGGCTTCACGTTCGATCTCTTCGGTTCGACGTTCACCGGAGCGCACATCAACAACAACGGGAATCTCACCTTCACGGGACCCTTCAGCGCCTTCACGGCTCAGGGCTTCCCGGTCTCCGGGCCGGTGATGGTCGCCCCGTTCTGGGCCGACGTCGACACCCGGCCGGCCGCAAGCGGCAAGGTCTGGCGGAAGGGGGTCGATTCCGACGGCAACGGCCAGCTCGACACATTCGTCGTCACTTGGGACAACGTCGGCTACTACAACCAGCAGACCGACAAGCGAAACACGTTTCAGGTCGTGCTGACCAGCGGGACGAATCCGGTCGTCGGCATCGGCAACAACGTCGCGTTCAGCTATGACCAGATGTGCTGGACGACCGGTTCCGCCTCGGGCGGCTCGGGCGGCTTCGGCGGCACCCCCGCGACCGTCGGCGTGAACAAGGGCGACGGCGTCGGCTTCTTCCAGATCGGCCTCTTCAACAAGCCCGACGACTCCTATGACGGTCCCGGAGGCCAGACCGACGGCATCCAGTACCTGACAGGGAAGCTCTTCACGTTCTCCGTGGCGGAGAGCAGCAACCAGCCTCCGATTCCGGTCACGCTGCCTCCCGGTCCGATCGCGGTTCAGAGCGGCGAGCCGCTGCTCACGACGATCGAGTTCATCTCGCCCGAGATCGACCAGTTCACGACCGTCGCGCCGGTGAATCCTGCGGCGCTCGAGGCGCTGGGGTTCGTCCTCGAGAGCGTTCCCGGCAATCCCGGATCGCTCACGCTCTCGTGGGTCCCGGGATGCTGCGACGCCGGAACCCTCACGATCCCCATCGTCGCCACCGACAGCTTCGTGCCGCCGGCGACGACGACGGTCTCGATCGTCGTCGAGGTCTCCTGCGGCGACGGGCCCGATCTCGCCGCGAGCGAGTTCGCGGCACCGACGGCGGCGTTCGTCTCGACGCCGCTGCTCTTCTCGTGGACGGCGGAGAACATCGGTCCGGGGGTCGCCTCGGGCCAGTGGGCGGACAGGATCTACCTCGCGCCGACTCCGATTTTCGATGGGAACGCGATGCTGCTCGCGAGCGCCCAGTCAACGTTCGCCGCGCTCCAGCCGGGAGGGTCGTATCAGCGGACGATCTCCGCCGTGGCGCCCGCGACTGCGGGAACGTTCTGGCCGATCCTCGTCCTCGACGCCGACGGCGCGCTGTGCGAGCTCACGGGCGGCGCCGCCAACATCGCGGTCGCGGATGCGCCGATCGTCGTCACCGTGCCGCCCAAGCCCGATCTCGTGGTCACCGCGGTCACGACGCCCTCCGACGGCGTGGTCTCCGGATCCACGATCAAGCTCTCCTTCACGGTCCAGAACATCGGCACGGCGCCGACGAACGTGCCCGCATGGACGGACCTGGTGATCCTCTCCCCGGACACGTCGCTCGTGCCTCCTCCGCAGCCGCTCGGCAGCGAGACGATCCTCGCCAGCGTGCCCAATCCCCAGTTCCTCCAGCCCGGCGAGAGCTACGTTCAGAACGTCGACGTCACGCTGCCGAACGACATCTTCGGCACCCGGTACCTGGCCATCTACGCCGATGGGAAGGCGAACGGACCGCAGGGGGCGACGTTCTCGATCGGGGAGCTCGACGAGACGAACAACCTGCTCTTCAGCGGCGCGTTCGTCGTCGAACTCGAGCCTCAGCCCGACCTCGTCGTCCAGACGATCGGCGCACCCGCGATCGCATTCTCGGGTCTTCCGATCACGGTGACCGCGACGATCGCCAACGTCGGAGAGGCGGTCACCGACACCGGGACGTGGCAGAACCAGCTCTGGCTCTCGACCAACGCCCAGCCCTCGATCGGCGCGGGCGACATCCTTCTCGTCGGCGCCTCCTCGAGCGGTCCGCCGCTTCAGCCGGGGCAGGTGCGCCTCGTCTCATTCACCAAGCCGCTGCCGGCGATCCTCTCGGGCGAGTTCTTCGTCAAGGTCTTCGCCGACAGCGGAAATGTCGTCAGCGAGTTCGGCTTCGAGGGCAACAACGTCTCCGCAGGCCCCTCGCCGATCACGGTCTTCCAGAGTCCCCCGGTCGATCTCGTTCCCGTCGCCGTCGAAGGCCCGGCGTCGCCGACGACCTTCCCCGGACACACCATCGCGGTGAGCTGGACGGGCATCAACAAGGGCGCTCCCCCGCTGCCCGGACCGGTGCTCTCCTGGTCCGACGGCATCTACCTCTCGACCGATCAGGCGCTCTCGCCCGACGACGTGCTCCTCGGAACGCGACCGCAGACGAGCACCTTCGTCAACGGCCAGCCCGCCATTCCCGACTATGTCGCAACGCGCTCCGTGAAGATCCCCGAGTCGACGGCGGCGGGCTCCTACCACCTCATCGTCGTCCTCGACGTGAACCAGAACGTCTTCGAAGGCGAGTGTCCCGACGCGTGCGAGAGCAACAACGCGCTTGCCGCCGCCGCGCCGATCCTCGTCGAGCCCCTGTACGCGGACCTCGTCCTCGAGAACGCCTCCGCGCCGCCGGCGGGCGTCGCGGGCGGAACGATCCCCGTCGCGTGGTCGGTCCGCAATGCAGGGGACGTCGTCACGCCGGTCGACCTCTGGAGCGACCGCATCTTCCTCTCGAGCGACGCATCGCTCGGCGGCGACGTGCAGATGCTCTCCGTCACGCGCAGCGGCGCGCTCGCGCCGGGCGCCGCGTACGACCGCGCCGCGACCGCGATCGTCCCGCTCCAGCCGCCCGGCGACTACTTCCTGCTCTTCGTCGCCGATGGCGCCGGACAGGTCTTCGAGGGTCCCGCGGGCGAGTCGAACAACCTCGTCGCGCTCCCCTTCTCGATCGCCGCCGACGCGAGCGACCTCGTGGTTCAGTCGGTGGCCGGGCCCGCGTCCGTCGACGCGGGGGCGCAGATCACGGCATCGTGGACGGTCGCGAACGTCGGCACGCTTCCGACCAACGTCGGCTCATGGATCGACCGCGTCTGGCTCTCTCCGGAGCCCTCGGTCGTGCCCGGTGCGATCCTCCTCGGCGCCCGCAGTCACACCGGCACGCTCGGAGTCGGAGCGGCCTACTCGCAGAGCCTCACCGCGACGGTGCCGCTCGGCGCCGGCGGCGTGCGGCACCTCGTCGTGCGCACCGACGACGGCAACGCCGTCTTCGAGCAGAACGAGGCCAACAACGTCGGAGCGAGCGAGTCGCTGATCGTCGCGCCCCCGGTGCTCCCGAACCTGACGGTCGCCTCGGTGGTCCGCACCGACGAGGGACTCTCGGGCCAGCCGCTGGCCGTGACGTGGACGGTCCAGAACCAGTCGGAGAATCCCCTCGCGAGCTCGACCTGGCGCGACTCGGTCTACCTCTCCCTCGACGCGTTCCTCGACATCCCCGGCGATCTGCCGCTGGGAACCGTCACGCGCAGCGGATCCCTCGCGCCCGGCGAGGGCTACTCGGAGTCGGCGAACTTCACGGTTCCGCTCGGGTTCAGCGGCACGTTCTTCGCGATCGTGGTCACCGACAGCCTCGGGCAGATCGCCGAGAGCGACGAGCTGGACAACGTCGCCGCAGGCCTGATGTCGACGACGATCCTCCTCCCGGAGCCGTCGGACCTCGTCGTCGCCTCGGTCGGCTCGCAGCGACCGCGGCTCGTGCTCGGCCAGAGCTACGTCTTCGGGCGGGAGATCGCCAACGCCGGCGACAACGAGATCGTCGGGCAGTGGAAGGACTCCCTGTACCTCTCCGACGACCCGGAATGGAGCCTCGACGACCGGCGCATCGGCACGTTCTCGAGCGCCGCCTCCGCGGGCGACCCCTTCCTCCCCGGAACGTCGCGGAGCTTCTCCGGTCCGGCGACGATCCCCGGCGTCCTTCCGGGCAGGTACTGGCTGGTGGCGCGGACGGACGTCTTCAACAGCATTCCCGAGACCGACGAGACCAACAACCTCGGCGTCTCGCGCACGCCGGTGGAGATCGGGGCGATCCCCCTCGAACTGGGAGTCGAGTACGCCGGAACGCTTGCGACCGGCACTTCGCTCTATTTCGAGTTCGACGCCCCCGCCGGCGAGGCGGTCCTCGTTGCGCTCGATCACGCCAGCCCGGTCGCGACGACCGAGCTCTTCGTCTCCTTCGGTCAGGTTCCTTCGTCCGGCAACTTCGATTTCCTCGGCGGCTCGCCCGGCGAGGCGGACCAGTCGCTCCTGATCCCCTCGACGAGCGAGGGCCGGTACTACGTGCTCGCCCGCGCGGTGGGCGGGACGTTCGTTCCGGGAGGCACCGAGTTCACGATCCGCGCCGAGATCGTCCCCTTCGGCGTGGCCACGGTGAAGCCGACCAGCGTCGGCAACGTCGGCTCGTCGACCATCGAGATCGGCGGCGCCCGCTTCGACGAGGCCACGGAGTTCTTCCTTCGCCGGAGCGGCGTTCCGGGCGCGTCGCCGATCGAGGCGTCGTGGACGCTCTTCGAGTCCAACGCGAAGGCGCGGGTCACCTTCGACCTCGGCGGAACCGCGCCGGGCTCCTACGACCTGATCGCCCGCTCGGAGTGGACGATCCGCGACATCGACATCAACACCTTCGAGGTGATCGTCGTCGACGCCGCGGTCAGCGAGTTCGTCGCCGAGGGAGCGATCACCGTCGTCGCCGGCGGCGGACCGAATCTCCGGACGACGCTGCTGCGCCCGAACTCGGTGCTTCTCAACGCGGCCTTCTCGATGCAGCTCGAAATCGCCAACGAGGGGCTCTCCGACGCGAAGGCCCCGATCCTCCAGGTCGCCAGCCCCAACGGCACTCCGATCGCCGCCTCGGCGAGCGGCGTCGGGTCGGGCGGCAGCCAGCAGCACTTCGTCGTCGCGGGACGGCGCCGCGCCGACGTGATCGGTCCGGGCGAGTCCTTCGTCGTGCCGCTCTTCAGCCGCGCGACCGTTCCCGGCGTGGCGAGCTTCGTCGTCCAGAACATGGAGTCGCTCTCGGGGCCGATCGACTGGCCGCTGCTGGAGCCCTACTACCGCGCCTCGCGCGCTGGAACCGCGGAGTTCGACTGGGCGACGACCTGGGCGAACCTCGTCGCGCTCGCGGGCGATTCGTGGCCGAAGCTGCACGCGGCGATGCGCCGCGCCGCGAGCGAGCGGCATGCTGCAAGCGGACGGCAGGTCTTCGACGGCGCCGAGATCATGGCGGACCTGCTCGCCCGCGCCGCGCGCGGACAGGATGCCTTCGAGGAGCCCGAGGGGGCCGCGCGGCGGTTCGGCCGCGGGTTCGCGTTCCTGGGGAGTCCCTTCCCGCCGGGCTCGGAGGGCGGCATCGCCGACGGAAGCTGCCAGAACAACGAGGCGAACTGCCCGCGGATCGGCGACGTCGAGGCGGCCGCGTACCGCGTCTACCTCTCGCAGATCATCACGTACTACTTCCTTCCCGCCTTCGGCGTCGATGTGGCGACGCTCTGGTCGAAGTACATCTGGGGAGTCGGCGGCAGCTTCCTCTTCGACGACGAGAACTCGAGGATCGTCAAGGGCTTCCGCAGCCACCCGCAGACGACCGGGGAGGAGGCGGTGATCGCCGGCGAGGTCGCGCAGTGGCTCTCCGACAACGCGGAGATGCTCGTCGGCTGCGACTCCTTCGCCGGCGGCGCCTTCACGCTCCCGCTGAGCTTCATCCTCGATCAGCCGGGCCCGGGCCCGAACTCGATCCTCCGGATCATCAACTACGGCGACTTCGCCAGCAGCATCCCCGGAAACCTCGCCGGCGGGACCGACTTCAACTTCCAGGTGCCTCCCGACTTCCGCCGCGCCGACGGCGTGGTCGAGATCACCCGCATCGACGACGAGTGCGGCAACCCGAAGTCGCTCGAAGCGGTCCTCAAGATCTCCTGGACCATCGGCGACACCCTCGACTTCTGTCCGGGCAATCTCGCCATCGGCTTCTGCCAGGGGCCGATCTGCGCCGAGTACGTCACCGTCCCGTTCTGCAAGCTCGAAGCGAGCGGATACGCCAAGGACGTGATCTACCAGGTCAAGTTCGACGCCGAGGAGCGCCCGCTCCAGGTCCCGGTCTCGCTCGACTGCGACGACGACTGTCCGCCGCAGCCGCCCGCGTCCGACTGCGCCGAGCCCTGCGAGCCGCGCTGCCCCGAGGGCGGCGGATCAGGCAACGACGGCGGCGGCGACTGCGACGGACCGCAGGAGGACATCCCGGTCGTCGCCAGCGTCGATCCCAACGAGAAGGCCGGCCCGACCGGCTTCGGACCGGAAGGCTGGGTCTCCGCGGTCAGTCCGCTCTCCTACCGGATCGACTTCGAGAACCTCCCCGACGCGACCGCTCCGGCGGCGCGCGTCGAGATCGTCGATCCGCTCGACTCCTCGCTGAACCCCGCCTCCGTGAGGCTCGGCGGAATGGTCGTGAGCAACGTGGCGGTCACGGTGCCGGAGGGACTGATCTCGTTCCAGACGCAGCTTGACCTGATCGCCGAGCAGGGCGTCCTCGTGGACATCACCGCGGGCGTGAACCTCGGTGCGAATCCTCCGACGGTCTTCTGGATCTTCCAGGCGATCGACCCGGCGACGGGCGAGCCGCCCGTCACCGGCGAGATCGGACTGCTTCCACCCGAGGACGGCACCGGCGCGGGCCAGGGCTACGTCACCTTCTCCGTGCGTCCGAAGCTCTCGGCGCCCGATGGCACGGTGATCGCCAACGACGCGTCGATCGTCTTCGACGCGAACCCGCCGCTGATCACCAACACCGTCGTCAACACCATCGATCGGAACCCGCCATCGAGTTCCGTCCTTCCGCTTCCGCCGGTCACGCTCGAGCCGGCGCTCATCGCCGAGATCGTGGCCGCCGATGCACCGGGCGGCTCCGGAGTCGCGACGGTGGCGCTCTTCGTCTCGGTCGACGGGGCGGCGTTCGCACCCGCCTCGACCTTCGGAACGTCGACAAGCGTTCCCTTCTCGGCGCTCGAGTCCGGGCGCGTGTACGGCTTCGCGAGCCAGGCGATCGATCACGCCGGGGTGATCGAATCGCTCCCGGCGTCGCCGGACACCGTGGTTGCGGTTCCGGCGGTGGGGCTGGCGCCCGAGTCGGATACAGGAATCCTCGGCGACGGCATCACGTCGATCACAAGCCCGATCCTGCGCGTCGTCTCCGCGCCGTTCGCGAGCGTCGCGATCGAGGTCATCGGCCGCCGCGGCACGCTTCTGACGTCGGCGGAGACCGGCGGCGGCGGGGTCGGGTTCGCGCCCGTCGGCCCGCTCGCCGACGGCATCTATCAGCTCCGCGCGACGAGCTTCGGCCTCACCGTGACGGCCCCGCTGCTCATCAGTTCCGGCGTCGGCGCCGAGCTGTCGTGGAACTCGCTGCGACCGCACGCCGGAGTCGGCCCGACGCCGGTTCCGCTGCCGCCGGGGACCGTCGCCGTCGAACCGCGCATCGGCGGGATCGAGCGCATCGAGATCGACGTCATCGACGCGCTGGGGTGCCTCGGTCCGGTGACGGCGGCGCTCGTCTCCGGGATCGGGCTCGACGGCTTCCCGGTCGTTCCCGGATCGGCGGCGCTGATCGGAGCGCTCGACGACCGCCTTGGCTGGTCGATCGAGTTCGTGCCCCCGCTCTCGGCAGCGGGCATCTACTGCGTGCGGCTGGATGGCGCCGCCGACTGTGCCGGCAATGCCCTGCCTGACGAGCTGGCGCTGCGGACGGTCGTGGTTCTTCCGGGCGACGCCACCGGCGATCGTCGCGTCAACAACACCGACGTCGGAGCGATCCTCTCGCTTCTCGGCACCCTCCCGATCGATCCGGGAAGTCCCAAGCAGGTCCGCAGCGACCTGAACCTCGACGGCGCCATCGACGCCATCGACGTCCAGCTCGCGATGGACGCCCGCGGGACGGACGCGCGGTTCATCGCGATTCCCTGCGCCACGCCGACGCTCGCCCTCGTCGACGACGCTGCGCTCCGCCCGACGGAGTCGGCCGACGCGAGGCTCTCGGATCGCTCATCGCGTCCGACTTCCAGCCTCGGATCCGCAGCAGCGGAGCGCGGTCTGCCCTCGACCGCGGAAGGGGTTCCAGATCCCTCCGGGGGAATCGGAGAACAGGCCGAGCCGCGCCCCGAATCGAGCCATCGCGCGGTCGCCGTGCTGCTGAAGCCTGATGCGACCGTCGAGCGCGTTGCGAGCGCCGTGAGCGCCCCCGGCGTCCACGACTGGGGCGATGGCTGGTGGATTCTCGAGGATGCGGGCGGCGCCGACCCGGGGGCCATGCTGCGCAACCACCCCGGCGTCCGCTTTGCAGGACCGGTCGATCGCGATCGGGACGGCCGGCGATCGTTCAGGACCCGAACGGTGCTTGCGGTGACGACCGAGCCCGACGAGTTCGTCGCGGCGGCGCTCTCCGGTGCCGCTGCGATCGCCGAGGTCCGCGACCGCCGCAGGCCGGACTCGGGAGCTTCGCCTGCGACCCTCCGACTTCTCGGGGAAGTCGCGGGATTCTCGGTGATCGCCGTCGACGTCGACACGGATGATCCGCGCGAGGTCGAGGCGCTGGCGCGTCAGCTCGCCGAGATCCACGGAACGCTCGCGGTCGAGATCGAACGGCGCTTCGATGCAACGACCTGTCCTGCACCCGGGATCGACTGCGAGCGCGGCGCGCCGCCCGCCGAGGGTGTCACGGGCCCCGAGACCGCGCGGCGCGCCTGCGTCGGCGTCGGGCTGTTCGTGGCCGGCGCCGCGAACCTCGCGGAGCTCGACTCGGCACGGCGCGGCGACGCCGGTCAACCGAGCGACGGCGAGACCCTCCGGCGGGCCATCGAAGCCGGCTTCGCGGCAGTCCAGATCGGTCGCCGCGGCGGAGCGGGCTGCGCCGCGATCGTCGAGCTCGATGCCTATCGGGCGATCGGCGATCGGTCGGTCGGGTGCACCGTCGACGCCGCGGCGGCGCTCCTGAGCGCGCACGAGCTTGGTCTTCGCGTCGTGATCGAACCGGCAGCGATGCAGGTCGAGTCGCCGACCCTCGAGCTGCTGCGGAACCTGCTGGCAGTCGGGTTCCCGCACGGGGGCGACCCCGGCGGCGTGATCGTCATCGCACCGTCGTGCCCGACGGGATCGGGGCCGCGCGAGAGCGCGGCCGAGATGGCGACCCTCGTCGTCGCGGAGGCGGACGAGAGCCTCTTCCCTCCCGTCGGCAGTGCGCCGGTACTCGTGGCGATCTGCTCCCTCCCTCCGGCGCTCGGCAACGGCGGCGGCGTGGGCGCGGCATGGGTCGCGGGCGTCGCCGCTGCGATCATCGACTCGGCGCCGGCCCTGCGGCGGCGGGCGATCATCGACGCGATCGAGCGGCTCTGCGATGGGCGCTGGGATCCCGACCTCGCGCCTCACCGGCCATGTCTGCTCTCGCCGGAAGGCGTCCGCCGCGCCCTCGTCGCTTGCGACGACATCGATGCGGGTGGCGCCGTCGACGCCCGCGACGTCGCGGCGCTCCTCGTGCTCTGGTCGCGCGGCGATCCTCGCGCGGATCTCGACGGGGACGGGGCGATCACGGCGGATGACCTTCGTCGGCTTCTTGAGCAGATCGCGCGACTGGAGGCCGCTGAACGCAAGTGAGCGGCGGGAACTCGCGCGAGGATCCGCGCGGAACGCGACGCTCGCCCCAAAGCCCCGAAACCCCGAAGCACCGAAGCACCGAAGCCCCGAAGTCCCGAAGCACCGCCGACCGAGGTGGCCGGTCCTGCGAAGGAGCGCGACCGCCCGAGAAAAAGCCTGCCCGGCGACACGCGAGGCGTGGTCGACCGGGCAGGCCGCGTGAACCGGGTGGAACGTCCGAGGGCGAGCCCTCACCGCTTCTCTTCGCTCGCGAGGAACCGGAGGTTCCGGCCCGCCGCGAGGTATGGCGATCGCGAGGGCGGGCGGCTCGGACGTCGGTGGTTGCCCCGAGCCGATCGCGCCCGCGCGGCGACACGCGCGACGCGCCGCGCTCGCCAGTCACTTCACGGGCAGGGGCCCCAGCCGCCGAGCAGCGTGCCAAGGTCGGCGCCGTCGACGACGCCGTCGCCGTTGAAGTCGGCCGAACCGGGCCCGCCCCACTGCCCCAGCAGGATGCCAAGGTCAGCGCCGTCGGTCACCCCGTCGCCGTTGAGGTCGGTGGGGCAGGGCGGCGCGAGGTCGCACGCCTGCATCGCGACGGCGATGCAGCTTGCATCCCAGGCAACGGAGCAGCACTCCGGCGCCACGGCGCAGACGACGGCGCAGCAGCAGGTGTCGGTGCATCCAGGATCGCCGACCACGGAGCACGAGTGCGTCGCCATCGAGCAGGGATCGACCGGCTCGGGGATGCCCGTCGCGATCGCCTGCATCGTGGCCCTCAGGTTCACCTCCTGAATCGCGAGCGGGAAGCCGGGGAGCGGATCGAACACGCCGGTGAACGCGACCGAGTAGGTCGTGGGCCCGAGAGGCTGGAGGTTGATCGATCCGGGGAGGATGCGGCCGGGCCGGCTCAGCCCGCCGCTGAGTCCGTCGAGGCTGATGATCGAGAAGACGTCGAAGAAGGAATCGACCCCCGGCGGAATGCCCGGCGCCTGCACCTTCGAGCGGGCGTTGAGGAGGAAGTAGCTGTCGTTGAATCCCGGGGGCGCAAGGTGAACGTCGAGCATCGAGAGCGCCCACGTGGAGCCGCCGACCGGCTGGATCTCATGCACCGTGACGAAGTTGATCAGCTGACCGACGCCGACGGGAGGCAGTCCTCCGATGCCGGTCGAGGTGAGGCGGCTGCGCCAGTTGTCGACCGGCTGCGGCTGGGTCACGACGGGGAGCGGCGCCGGCACGTTCATCGCCGTCTCGGCGCTGATCAGCGCGGCGACGGTGTGCGTGGGCATCCCGATCAGGGTGCCGAGCGAGGGCCCCAGCGGAAGGACCGGACCGTTGGCCCCGCCATCGGGACAGAGGAAGTCCGGCGGCACCGAGCAGTCGACGACGAGGCCGGCGCCCGAACAGGCCAGCGCCGGCGTGCCGTCGGAGAACTCTCCGGCGACCTTGATCCGGCTCTCGCATGCCGAGCCGCACCCGCACATCGGCCAGGATCGATGGGCGATCGCGACGATCCGCTTCCCGCCCGGCGGGATGGTGATGGCGCGGGTGATCGACGGAACGAGGGCGACGGTCGGGTCCGGCGGAAGCGGCACCCACCCGTCGTCGCAGAGCTCGTCGACGAACGCGATGGGGAAGTTGTCTCCGGGACCGGGATCGGAGATCGCATAGCGCCCGTTCGGAGAGCCGAAGGGCTCCGGCGAGCCTCCCGGGAAGCGCGCGGTCTGCTCGCTGTCTGCGCCGAGGATCACCGAGACGGAGTGCGTGAGATCGTTGTTGACCAGCCGGAAGATGTGGACCCGCTGATCGCCCGGATGCGCGAACTGAACCGCGTCGGTCACTCGGACGAGATCGAGCCGCGGGAGCGTCGGGTCGTGCGCCGCCGGCTCGACGACGCAGAAGGTCGTGTCGCCGGCGCCCACCGTCGTCGCGCCGTCGCCCCAGAGGGTCGTCGCCGTGCCCGCGACCGTGCAGATGCGCGGAGGTCCGGGCGGGATCACGACGGGAACGCCGATGACGTTCGGCCCCAGCGCCGCGGGCACGGTGACCATCCCTCCGGCCCCCGGCCCCGGAACGCAGGTGATCGTCAGCGCGACGGTGATCGACGCCGGCGCTGGACAGGGACCGGTGGTGCCCACCCAGACCGTGACGGGGAAGATGACGAGGCCTCCCCCCGGGGCGACGGGGAAGATCGCGGGCGGCGCCTTGGTCAGGACCGTGGTGCGCCCGCACGCGGGGGGCGGTGGAGAGCCGCCGCATCCTTCGACCCAATCGCGCGTTCCGAGCGCTGTCAGCGCGACGGCGGCGATGAGGGCGAGCGAGCGGCGGGCGCCGCGGCGCGGCGGCGCGCTCGCGTTGCGAGTCGCCGGCGCAGGCTGCGGCTCCCTCGGGCGTGACTGGCTGAAGAGCGTTTGCATGAAGGTCTCCTGTGAGTGCGCCGCGCGCAGAGACCGCGCCCCGGCCGACGCTGCGCGCCTCGGCGTACGGAGGCGCGCGACAGCGGCGGCCCTGAATGACCGCGGAGCAAGTTGACCGCCGAGCAGCGTGGCCGCGTACCGCGATGATCGCGATCAGCCACGAAGAGCGCGACGAACCTGGTCCAGATGCGCGATGAGGTGCGCGGTGGGATGCGCAGCGATGCAGGGCATGGCGGCCGGGCGCAGGACGCTCCCCGCCCGCGACCGCCGACGCCACAACGGAGAGAGCGGCTCCCGGTCACGCTCGATGCTCGAAGAAATTCGCCGCCCAGCTCGGGCGGCCACGCTGACTTCGGGCTGCGGCAACCGTCGATCCCGCTCCGACCGCAGCGGAACGAGGTCGGCGCCGACGACGATGGCGTCGAGATCGCGCGGGCCCCGGAATTCCGGGTGACCCCGAGGGCTTTGAAGCGGCGCCGGCGCCCTCAGGGCCGCAGCGGTCCGCCGAGCCTCGCCGCCGCACGCCGCGGCCCCCGCTCGAAGCACCGAATCGGCCGCAGCTTCACCCCGGATGAGCACTACAGCGCTGGAACGCGTCGTCGCGAGGCAGCTCGGGGCGGCTTCTGGCAAGGAGCAGCGAAGGCTTCGGGCCGACGGCGTAGCCGCAGTGCTACGTCGAGGCCCGAAGCCGAGCTGCGACGCCGCCAGAATGCCGCATCCGGGCGGCCGCAGCAGACGAGTTCCAGCGCTGTAGTGCTAGGCGCCATCCGATCGGAGTGACCGCGACCGGCGGTCCCGCCGAGTGCGCGTGCCAATGATTGCCGCCGTTCGACCCACCGCCGGACGGTCGCCATGCTCGCCGAAGGACTGCACATCGTCGTCGAAAGCCGCGCGTTTCAGCGGACGATCCTCGCCGTCATCGTGGTGGCGTCCGTGGTCGTCGGGCTCGAGACGTACCCGTCGATCGTCGCGGCGTGGGGCGGGCTGCTCCGGTCGCTCGACCGCCTGATCGTCGCGATCTTCGTCGTCGAAGCCCTGATGAAGATGGGGGCTCGCTGGCCGCGGCCGTGGGAGTACTTCCGCGATCCGTGGAACTGCTTCGACTTCGTGATCGTCGTGCTCTGCCTGATCCCCGCGATCGGGCCCTACGCCGCGATTGCGAGGCTCGCGCGGGTGCTGCGGGCGCTGCGCCTGATCACCACGGTTCCGAAGCTCCAGCTCATCGTCAACAGCCTGCTCAAGGGCCTGCCCTCGATGGCCTACGTGGGACTGCTGCTCCTGCTGCTCTTCTACGTCTACGCGGTGCTCGGGGTCTTCCTCTTCCGGGAGAACGACCCGCTCCACTTCACCGACCTCCAGACCGCGCTGCTGACGATGTTCCGCGTGGTGACGCTGGAGGACTGGACGGACGTCCTCTACATCCAGATGCACGGCTCGGCGGCGTACCCCGGCTTCGACGAGCTCAACCACACCGGGATCGACCCGGTCTCGCGAGCCCAGCCGCTCGCCGCGGTGCTCTTCTTCGTCAGCTTCGTGCTGCTGGGCACGATCGTGATCCTCAACCTGGTCATCGGCGTGATCATCTCCTCGATGCAGGAGGCGGAGCACGAGCGCGAGCAGGGCCTGCTGAGGGCCGCCAAGGAGCGGGGCACCGCGCTCTCCGCGGAGTCGGAGCTGCGGCTGCTCGAAGGCGAGCTCGACGCGCTGCGAGCGCAGCTCGCGGCGATCCGGCGCCGCGTCGGCGACGAGCGGAGCGGCGGATAGGGCTGGAGCGTCACGACCCGCGGGCACGCGAACCGCGATCTCCGGCGCGGAAGCGCGCCGCCTCCCGACGCCGCATCCGGAGCCGCGGAGCGATGAAGGGCAACGCAATCCGCTCCGCCGTCGGGCACGCCGCGGGCCGCTACCGGTCGTCCGCGCGGAGGCGCCGCAGGCGATCGCGAAGCGCCTTCGCGGCGCGCTCTCCGGCGTCGCCGCCCGCGTTGCACGCGGCGACGACGACCCGACGGGTCTCCGGTTCCACCCACGCGCACGCGTACCACATCGTGTTGCTGCCGTCGTGCATCAGGATCGGGCCCGCCGGCGGCGCATCGGCGATCGCCCAGCCAAGGGCGTAGCGGCGCGCCGGCGAAGGAGCATCCCCCTGCGAGGTCGAGGGGATCTCGGCGTGGAGGAAGCGGAACATCTCTGCGTCAAGACCGAGCGCCGCGCAGCCGCTGCGCTGGCCGTCGGCGTGCGCCGCGAGGAAGCGCAGCCAGTCGCCGAGCGACAGGTGCACCCTCCCCGCCGGAGCGATCGCCGGAGGGTTGTCTCCCAGCGGGCCGGGAGCGACCGCGCGAAGCCGGCGCTCCGTCCCGTCGCCCTCGCGCGCGGGGGGCTCCGCCGCGTGGCCGCAGGGATTCCCCGAAGGCGGCGCCCCGAACCCCAACGTCGTGATTCCGAGCGGCCGGGCGAGCTTCTCCAGCAGAAGCGCCTCGAACTCCCGGTTCGCCGCACGCTCGCAGAGGTGTCCGACGATCGCGTACGAGGTGTTCGAGTACTCGAAGACCCCGGCCGCGAGCGGTTCGCCCTCGACGAGCGCCCGTTCGACGAAGCGTTGACGCGCCTCGACGGCAGTGCCGCCGCCGCTCCACGCCTCAGCCCACGCAGCGTTCGAGGGATGGGCCGCGACCCTTCCGCGCATGGCAAGAAGCTCGCGCAGCGTGACCGCTCGGAACTCGGGCCGCATGCGCCCCGCGAGTTCAGGGAGCGCGTCCTCCAGCGTCGTCGACCACGAGATCGAGCCTTCGGCGACGAGGATGGCGCAGAGCGTCGCTGTCATCGCCTTCGTGCACGAACCGATGTGCCAGCGATCCTCGACGCCGACGTTCTCCGGCGCGCCGTGGCAGCGAACGCCCTCGGCCGCGATGCCGACGAGCTTGCCAGAGTCCCAGAGCGCCCCCGCGAGGGCGGGGACGGCCTGCTCCGATCGGATCGCCGCGACGATCGAACCGAGCGCGGCGGAGGCGCCGCCTGGCTCTGCGGTGCGACCCGGTGCGCCGAGGGGCGGGGTCGACGAAGCCGGTGCGGTCGGCAGGGTCGCCGGGGTCGACGGGGTCGGCGGGAGCGTCGCAGCCCAGGCCGCGGACGCGAGGGCGACCGCCGCGGCGAGGAAGGTCGCGCCGCGGAGTCCGCTGCGCTGCACGGCCCTGGTGCCGGGACTCCTCGAGCGCCGCGCCCGCGAGGCTCGGCGTAGGGCGCTCCCGGGGGCGCTCGACGATCGGGTCGCTGCGGTGGGGGCGGAGGGGGCGGCGCGGGCGGAGCCGGCGGAGCGGGCGGAGCGGGCGGAAGCGACGTTCGGATGGGAGGCCATCGAGCCCTGAGTATCCCGGCCTCCGGCGCTCGCGGGGAGGGCGCCGGAGGGCGGGCAGCCGTCGACGCGCGACGAGGCGGAACAGGCCCCGCCGCTACCGTCGTCGGCCCATGCCCCGACTGCACACCCGAGCACCGCACACCGGACGATCGCTCCCCTCCTGGGCCACCAGCGTGGCCACGCTGGTCGGCGCGACGTGGCTGACCTGCGCCGCGCCTCCGTGGACGCGGACATCCGGCGCGGCGCCTCGCCTCGACACCGTCGGCGGCTTCGGAAGCGCTGGGCACCCTCCCGGTTCGCCCGAGTCGATCGTCACGCTCCTGCGCGGCGTCCCCGATGCAGATCAGCTTCGGCGCTGGCACGACCTGCTCGGCGACGAACCGCACGTCGCGGGAACGCCGGGCGATCACCGCGTGATCGAGCGCCTTCGCGGCGCGTTCGTGGCGATGGGGCTCGACGTCGAGGTCCACCGGATCCACCCCCTGCTCGCCCGGCCGATCGACGCGTCGCTTGAGATCGTCGAGTCGCCTGCCCCGCATGGCCCTCAGACCGGTTCGGCCGTCACCGAGAACCCGACCGCGCACGGCCCGTCGGCGCCGCGGCGCCGCGGCGTGCTCGCGCTCCCGCTGACCGAGCGGAACCTGCTCGAGGATCCGTCGACGCAGCATCCCGGTCTTTCCTACGGCTGGAACGCCTACAGCGGAAGCGGCGACGTCGAGGCCGCGGTCGTCTATGCCCACCACGCGACGCGCGCGGACTTCGATCTGCTTCGCGAGCTCGGGGTCTCCATCTCCGGGCGCATCGTGCTCGCGCGATACGGGGGGAACTTCCGCGGCGACAAGGTGCGCTTCGCAGAGGCCGAAGGCGCCGCGGGCATGGTGATCTTCGGCGATCCCGCCGACGTCGCGCGAGGCGAGGCCTATCCCGCCGGAGGATGGGCCGATGAGACCTGCATCCAGCGCGGGTCGATCCTGCGCCTCGGCCGCCCGGGCGATCCGCTGACGCCGGGGATCGAAGCGACGCCGGATGCGCCCCGTCTTGAACTCGACGAGGTCGCGCTGCCGAGAATCCCGGTGCAGCCGATCGGCTTCGGCGCAGCGGGCGCGATCCTCGCCCGGATGGCCGGCGCCGCTGCGCCCGACGCATGGCAGGGCGGGCTTCCGCTGACGTACCGCGTCGAGGGCGGCGAGTCGCTCCGGCTGCGCCTTCGCGTCGAGCAGGCGCGGGAGATCATGCCCACGGCGAACGTGGTCGCGACGCTCCCGGGCATCACCGACGAAGTGGTCATCGTGGGCTGCCATCACGACGCCTGGGGATTCGGCGCCGCGGACCCGCTCGCGGGGACGATCGTGCTCCTCGAGACGGCGCGGACCTTCGCCGAAGCGGCCCGGCTCGGCTGGCGTCCGCGCCGCACGATCCAGTTCGCCGCGTGGGGCGCCGAGGAGTTCGGCATCATCGGCTCCACCGAGTGGTGCGAGGCCCACGGCGCTCGGCTGGAAGAGCGCGCTCTTGCCTACGTCAATCTCGACATGGCCGCGATGGGACCGCACTTCCACGCCTCGGCGGCGCCGACGCTGGCGCGCATCATCCGCGAGTCGGCGCACGCCGTCCCGCAGGCGCGCGACGCCGCTCGCAGCGTCCATGCACTCTGGGCGGAGCGCACGGGGAGTGCGCCGCCGGACACCGAACCGGGTCGCGGCGCCGACCTGCCGGCGCCCCGCGAGCCCGCCGTCGGCCTGATCGGCGGAGGCTCCGACCACGAGGCGTTCCAGTACCACCTCGGGATCCCCTCGATCCACCTCGGCGCGGGCGGTTCGCCGGGGACGAGCTATCACACGAACTTCGACACGCTCCAGTGGTACCGGCAGATCGTCGGCGAGGACTACGAACCGGCGCTGATGGTGACGCGGATGACCGTCGAGATCGTCCGCTCCCTCGCGGAGGCGCCGATCCCGCCGATCGATGCGACGGCGATCGCGCCCTTCGTGCGCGAGGCGCTCGCCGACTGCGTCGCCGCTGCCGAGGAGCGGGGCGTCGCCCTCGATGCGACACCGATCGAAGCGGCCCTCGACCGCCTTCATGCGGCGGCTTCGGCGACTTCCGGCGACGACGCGGCTCCGGCCTCGGCGCTCTTCCACCTCGAGCGCCGGTTCCTCTCAGGCTCGCGCTGGACGACGCTCGGCGGTCCCGACGACGCCGAGGCAGGGACGCCGCCGCGCTGGTCGCGGCACCACCTCTACGGAACCGACCCGGACGCCGGCTACTCGACGCGCACGCTCCCGGTGCTGCGGACCGCGATCCAGCGCGGCGACCGCGACGCAGCGCTGCGCGAAGTGGCCGCGATCGCGGCGATGCTGGATGCGGCCGCGGAGAGTCTTGAGCGGGCGCCGAGCCGGCAGGGCGATCCGCGACGCGGCGTGCGCGGCCGCGGTCGCTCGCGACGGAGCCGAGGGGCGATGGAGTGCTAGGTTCTGTCTGAAAACCCCTCCCGGAGCCGATCATGGAGGATCGG
>CALMPF010000041.1 GCA_937871505.1 uncultured Planctomycetia bacterium
CGAGGCCGAGCAGGCACACAGGGACTCGGGTGGATCGTGACCCGGATGGATCGTGACCGCCGCCGGGCGGTCGGAGTTCGATCAGCCCCCGTCGCTCTTCGGTCAGCCCCTGCAACGCAAGTTGTCCACCGTTCACTCAACATGGTCTGGCCACTCCCGGTGTTCACTCCCGGTGTTGGCCACTCGCAGTGCTTGGTCTGGCCACTCCGAGGGCGGGCCACTCCCCGTTTGGCCGGGATCGTTGGCAGGGTTGCTCGACCTTGGCCGAGGCCGAGCAGGCACACAGGGACTCGGGTGGATCGTGACCCGGATGGATCGTGGCCGCCGCCGGGCGGTCGGAGTTCGGTCAGCCCCCATCGCTCGTCGGTCAGCCCCCGCCGCCGGATGGTCGGAGTGCGGTCAGCCCCCATCGCTCTTCGGTCAGCCCCCGCCGCCGGGTGGTCGGATTTCGGTCAGCCCTCTTCGCTCTTCGGTCAGCCCCCGTCGCCGGGTGGTCGGAGTTCGGTCAGCCCCGTCGCTCTTCGGTCAACCCCGTCACTCTTCCACCAGCCCCGTCGCTGTTCTGCCAGCTCCCGTCGCTCAGGCTCGCATCTTCCAGATGCTGCGCAGCGCATCGAGGAGCCGGGCGATCGTCTTCTCGTCGACGCCGCGCAGCTCGAGCACCTGCCGCGCCATGGCGACGCCCGTCTCGCCCTCTTCGAAGACCGCCCGCGTGCAGCCCGCGGCCCGCAGCGCCTCGCCCTCCCCGAGGTAGCGGGCGCGCATCACCACCTGGAGTTCCGGGTTGATCTCCCGCACCGCCCGGATGATCTCGGAGCGACCCTCGGCGTACGGCAGCGTGACGACGAGATAGGCAGCCCGATGGAGCCCCGCCTGCTCGAGCACCTGCGGCCGGGTCGCGTCGCCGAAGAAGGCGGTGCGACCGCTCTTGATCAGCGACTCGACGACCTTCATGTTCATCTCCACGATCACGGTGTGGATGCCCGCGTCCCGGAGCAGGGCATCGACGACCCGACCGACGGGCCCGTAGCCCACGATGATCGCGAGGGGACGCGTCGTCGCCGCCACCGCCGAGCGGGCTTCGGCGTTGATCGACCGCCGCCGCCGCTCCGAGCGCGCATCGAGCACCCGTGCGAGCCGCGGTCGGCGGAGGATCCAGCGTTCGATCCGGTCGATCGATCCGAAGAGCAGTGGGTTGAGGGTGATCGAGAACATCGCGACCGCCACCAGCACCTGCCGACCCTCCTCGGGGACCAGCCCGTTCTCGAAGGCGACATGGCCGAGGATGAACGAGAACTCGCCGATCTGGGCCAGCCCGATCGCGATGGTCAGGGCCGTGCGCAGCGGGTAACCGAGGATCGCGACGATCGCCATCGCCGCCGCGGGCTTGGCGAGGAGCACGATGGCGAGTCCGCAGGCGACCATCGCCGGCTGCTCGATGAGGAACGCGGGCCGGAAGAGCATCCCGACGGCGACGAAGAAGAGCACCGCGAACGCATCGCGCATCGGCAGCGCATCCGCCGCCGCCTGATGGCTGGTGGGCGACTGGGCGACGACCATTCCCGCGAGGAAGGCCCCGAGCGCGACCGAAGCGCCGAAGACCACCGCCGATCCCACCGCGATGGTGATCGAGAGCACCAGCACCGTCAGCGTGAAGAGCTCGCGCGACCGCAGCTTGGCGACCAGCGCGAGGATGCGCGGCACGATCCGCGACCCGGCGAGGAAGACGATCGCCACCAGCGCGACGAGCTTGGCGACCGCCCAGCCGAGCGTGAAGAGCGGGCCGTGCCCCGCACCCGCCGCCGGTTCCCCGGTCGCCTCGACTCCGGCCGCCGCGGTCGCGATGACGGCGTGCGTGGCGAGCATCGGCACGAAGACCAGGGCGAGGACGGTGAAGATGTCCTCGACGATCAGCCATCCCACCGCGGCATGGCCATGGACGGTGTCGAGCATCCCCTTGTCGAGAAGCACGCGCAGGAGCACCACGGTGCTCGCGACGGCCATCGCCATGCCGAGGACCATGCCCGACTTCCACGACCAGCCGAAGAAGTGGAACGCCACCATCGCGAGGATGGTCGCGGTCAGGCTCTGCACGATCGCGCCGGGAACGGCGATGCCGCGGACCGCGACGAGGTCCTTCAGGTGGAAGTGCAGGCCGACGCCGAACATCATCAGGATGACGCCGACCTCCGCGAGCTGCTGCGCAAGATCCTCGTCGCCGACGAATCCCGGCGTCGATGGCCCGATCACCACGCCCGCGAGCAGATAGCCCACGATCGGCGAGAGGCCGATCCACTGCGTGAAGAGACCGAGGACCCACGCGGCCGCGAAGCCGGCCGCGATCGTCGTCAGGAGCGGCAGATGCTCTACTCCCGCAGCGAACAGGAACATGGCGTGCGCCTCGGGCATCGGTTCTCGTCGTCGGAGTGCGCTGCGGTCGCGGCGCTGTGCGGAAGGGCCTCCCGAGGCGAACGTCGTCCGGGCTGCCGGGGGCGCTGGCGCGCCGTTCGGGTGATGAGCACTCCAGCGCCCCTTGGGTCCGTCGCGAGGCGGCCGGGAGCGGATGTTCTGCAAGGAGAAGCGAAGCAGATGGGGCGCCGGTGGCCCCGCTGCGGGCCATCAAGCGCCCATCGATGCAACAAGCCACGAGCTTCGACGCAGCAGAACGCCGCTTCCGGACGCCGCAGCAGGAGACAAGGGGCGCTGGAGTGCCAGGCGGGGCATCATCGGCTCGGATCGCGGCCGCCGCGCGCCGCGGCGCGGCGAAGACGGCATGCGCTCAGAGGGCGGGCGCGAAGCGGCGCCGACGGGCATGCGCACCCTCGTGCCCGCACCCCCGCACCGCGGATCACTCCGCCTCGGACTTCTCGTCGAGCTCGGTGCGGCCGACCGAGCCGCCGGCGCGGTGCACCTTCTCGGTGAGATCTCCGGGGTCCTTGCTCTTGTCGATCATCTCCTCGGCCGAGATGATCCCCTGCGAATAGAGCGACCAGAGGTGATCGTCGAGAAGCTGCATGCCGAACTTGCGGCCGGTCTGGATCGCGGAGTCGATGCGGAAGACCTTGTTCTCGCGGATCAGGTTCGCGATCGCGGGCGTGACGACGAGGAACTCGTAGCTGGCGACGCGGCCGGGCCGGTCGACGCGGGCGAGGAGCACCTGGCTGAGCACCGCGATCAGGGAGGTCGAGAGCTGGACGCGAACCTGCGCCTGCTGGTTCACCGGAAAGGCGTCGATGATCCGGTTGATCGTGCCCGCGGCGCCCGTGGTGTGCAGCGTCGCGAAGACCAGGTGGCCCGTCTCGGCGGCGCGGATGGCGGCCTCGATCGTCTCGAGGTCGCGCATCTCGCCGACGAGGATCACGTCCGGGTCGGCACGGAGGGCGCGGCGCAGCGCCTCGGAGAAGCTCGGCACGTCGACGCCGACCTCGCGCTGGTTGACCACCGACTTCTTGTGCCAGTGGTAGTACTCGATCGGATCCTCGACCGTGATGATGTGCCGGTCGAGGTTCATGTTGATGTGATCGAGCATCGTCGCCAGCGAGGTCGTCTTGCCGGACCCGGTCGGCCCGGTGACGATGAAGAGCCCCCGGGGACGGCGGATGAGCTCCTTGCAGATCACCGGCAGGCCGATCTCCTCGAAGGTGAGCAGCTTGTTGGGGATCAGTCGCAGCACCATCGTGATGGCGCCGCGCTGCCGGAACACCGCCACGCGGAAGCGGGCCTCGTCGCCGTAGGCGAAGCCGAAGTCGCAGGAACCCTCCTCCTGGAGCTCCTGCTGGGCGCGCTCCGGCGTGACCGACTTCATCAGCGAGACCATGTCGTCCGGATCGAGCACCTTCGTCGCGAGGCTGCGCAGCTTCCCGTGCAGGCGCAGGGTCGGCGGCCGCTGGATGCTCAGGTGCAGGTCGGAGGCCCCCTGCCGGATCACGGTTTCGAGCAGACGATCGATCTGGACGGTTGACATGGAGGAGTGCCTGCCGGTGCGGCGGCGCGAGGGTGCGAAGCGGAAGGGGCGGGAGCGGGCGGGGCGGAGAAGTCGAATCAGCGGAGCGACGGTCGGTGGCCGCGTGCGGGAGCCGAACCCGCGCGGGCGCGTACGGAGGCGCTGCGGGGACGCCGAGCCTCCCGCTACGAGCTCACTTCGCGCGGATCGAATCCTTCGAGCTGGGCGTGCTTGGCGACCTCCGCCGGAGTCGTCACGCCCTTGAGGACCTTGAGCTTGCCGTCGCCGATCAGGCCGCGCATTCCGGCCCGAACGGCCGCTGCGCGGATTCGTCCGACGCTGGCGCGCTCGAAGGCGAGCTCGCGGATCTCGGTGTTCATCACCATCATCTCGAAGATCGCCTTCCGGCCCCTGAAGCCCGTCGACGAGCAGTTGGCGCAGCGGGCTTCCTTGTAGACCGTGCCCGCCGCCAGATCGGCCTCGCCGATGCCGACGAGCTTGAGCAGCTTCGGATCCGGCGACGGATCGGGCTGCTTGCACTTGTCGCAGAGGATGCGGACGAGGCGCTGGGCCATGATCGCCTGAATCGAGCTGGCGACGAGGAAGGGCTTGACGCCCATGTCGATCAGGCGGGTGATCGCGGAGGGGGCGTCGTTGGTGTGCAGCGTCGAAAAGACCAGGTGACCGGTCAGCGCCGCCTGGATCGCGATGTCGGCCACCTCGCGATCGCGGATCTCGCCGACCAGGATGATGTTGGGCGCCTGGCGGAGCATCGACTTGAGGATCGCCGGGAAGGTCAGCCCGATCGAGTCGCGCACCTGGACCTGGTTGATTCCGTTGAAGTTGTACTCGACCGGATCTTCCGCGGTGATGATCTTGCGGTCCGGCCGGTTGAGGGTGTCGAGGGCGGAGTAGAGCGTGGTCGTCTTGCCGGAGCCCGTCGGGCCGGTGACGAGGAAGATGCCGTTGGGCCTCCGGATGATCCGGTTGAAGACCGAAAGCATGTCCTCCTCGAAGCCGAGGTTGATCAGGCCGATGCGGACCGAGTCCGGCCGGAGGATTCGCAGCACCACGGACTCGCCGTGGTACGCAGGGCAGGCGCTGACTCGGAAGTCGATCGAGACCCCCTTCACCGGGAGCTTGATGCGCCCGTCCTGCGGCACGCGGCGCTCCGCGATGTTGACGCCCGCCATGAGCTTGAGCCGCGCCAGCAGCGCCGACTGCATGCGCTTGGGGAGATTGTCGCGGACGATGCACTCGCCGTCGATCCGATAGCGGAGGATCACCCGGTCCGCCATCGGTTCGACATGGATGTCGCTTGCGCGGCTCTCGACCGCCTCGACGATCATCCGATGCACGAGCCTGACGACGGGAGCGTCCGAACCCGCCTCGACGTCGATCGAGGCATCGACCGACGTGTCGACCGAGCGATCGACGGTCACGTCGACGGAGTCGGTGACCAGCGAGTCCTCGGAGAATCGCTTGCCGCCCGGCTTGCCCTGGCCCTCGAGGAACGACCGGATCTGCGAGCGGCTGGCGATCGCGGTGTCGATCTCGGCGTTGAGCCTGAAGCGCAGCAGATCGAGCAGCTCCAGATCCATGGGATCGTGGATGAGCAGCTTGACCCGCCCGTTCGAACGGGAGAGCGGCAGCACGTGGTGCTTCTTGACGATCTCCTCGGGAACGAGCGAGAGGTCGACCCGGGCCGCGCCCTCCGGGCGGTCGAGGTTGACGAACTCCCGGTCGTACTGCGTCGCCAGCGCCTTGGCGACATCCTCCTCCTTGCAGGCCCCCGCCTCGACCAGCGCTTCGCCGAGGCGCTTGCCCGTGTTGCGGCCCACCCCGAGCGCCTGCTGGACCTGCGCCTCCTTCACGGTCCCCGCGGCGATGAGGATCTCGCCGAGCTTGAGTCTGGGCTTTCGTGCCAAGTCGTTCTCCAGGAGGGTCCAGCCGTCGCGACGCGCACCGGCCGGAGCCCCGTAGTATCGTCGCGTCGGCAGGCCATCGCAAGGGTATCGGGCGCGCGGGAGCGGGTTGCGGGAGCCGGACGGCTGCGAAGTCTCCGCACGCGCGGGCTGCACGGCCGCGGGGGCCAGCCCGGATCCCGCCGGGTTCGAGGTGGGGGTCACCTTCGCGCGACCCGATCCTGACTCGGCGTTCATCCCGCGGGACAGTCGGGTCGACGCCGCTTGCCAGACCCGCCCTGCGGCGAGCGTCGTGCGGCGCGCGTCCGTCCGCAGCACCGGCGACTCGCGATCCACGATCGCCTCTCCCATGATCGACCTCCCCGATCTCCCTCGACTGCTGATCTCCGCAGGCCCGACGCGCGAGGCCGTGGACGCGGTCCGCTTTCTCTCGAATCGTTCATCGGGCCGCATGGGGGTCGCCATCGCAGCCGCGGCCGCCAGGCGGGGCTGGCCGACGACCCTCCTGCTCGGGCCGATCGGCCAGATGGCGCCCGGCGCCATCCCCGATCTCGTCGGGATCGTCCGCTTCGAGAGCGCCGCCGAACTCGCCGCGGAGCTCACGGTGCGCTGGCCCCGCCACGACATCCTCATCATGGCCGCCGCAGTCGCGGACTACAGACCGGTTGCCGTGATCGAGGCGGGAGTCCGCCGCTGCCTCGCAGATGGAGGCGGGGCGCCGGACGCGGATCGCCCCGCGCTCCGCGGGTCCCTCGGAGGCGGCGGGAAGCTCGTGCGCGGTGACGGCCCCCTCCTGCTTGAGCTCGCGCCGGTTCCCGACATCCTCGCCGCAATCGCCGGCGCGACGCGCCCGGACCAGGCGACCGTTGGCTTCGCCCTCGAAGCCGGGGAGCTGCGCGAGCGAGCCCGCTCCAAGCTCGCTCGCAAGAGCCTCGACGCCATCGTGGCGAACCCGCTCCCGACGATGGACTCCGCCGCGATCGAGGGGTGGCTGCTCCGCGCCGACGGGAGCGAACGGCACCCCCCCGAGACCCGGCAGGGCAAGGAGGAGTTCGCCGCGTGGCTCCTCGGCGAGGTCGAAGGACTCTGGCGCGGCAAGCGCGCGGCGCTCGGCGGCCGCCGGACCCCGGCGCTCCGCGCGGGCGAAGGGGAGCGCAGCCGATGACGGAACCCGCAGCGCCGCGCGATCGACTCGGACTCGCCGAGTCTGAGAAGGTCGCCCTCGAGCGGCTGGCGCTTCTCACCGCGGCGGAGCGCGAGGTCTTCGAGCTCCTCGGGCTCGGCGTGCCGCCCGACGACGTGGCGCGGCGCCTGGGCCGCAAGAAGTCGACGATCGAAACCCACATCCGCCACACCGGGCAGAAGCTCGGGCTTCGCGGCATCCAGCGCCTCACGCGGATCGCGATTCTCGCGATGCACGCGGCTGCGGCGCGCACCGCGATGCCCTCGGCGCGGGTCCTCGACGTGCTCCGCGCCGAGATCGGCAGGCACCGCGCCGCGCGGCGGGCCCTGGACGAGGTCGTGGCGGCCACTTCCGCCCTCTCGGACGAGGCGTTCTTCCGCGCGCTGGCGCAGAGTCTCGGCGAGGCGCTGGGGGCGGAAGCGGGAGCGATCCTCGAGCGCGCCGAAGTCGACGACCCGACGCTGCGGGTGATCGGCTGGTGGACTCTCCGGGAGCCGGCCGCGGAGCCGCCGGTCAAGCAGATTCCCCTCGACCGCTCCTGTCTCGGACGCAGCGTGACGGACCGGCCGCGCGCCGCGGAGCGGCCCGGGTCCTGCCCCGAGGATGACCTCGTGACTGCGTCGCAGAGCGCAGCGCAGCTCGTGGAGCCGCTCTTCGGTGCCGAGGGCTCCCTGCTCGGCGGCATCGTGCTCCTCGGCCGGCGCCCGCTCGCCGAGAGCCGCTCGCCGGAGCTGATCGTCCGCCTGATGGGCGCCCGCGTGGCGACCGAGCTCGAGCGCCGCCGCTCCGACCGGCGGCTGCGCGAGAGCGAGCGCCGATACCGAACGCTGGCCGACAACGCCACCGACATCATCACGCAGCTCCGTCCCGACGGCATCCAGCTTTACGTCTCGCCGGCGGTCGAGGCGCTGCTCGGCCATCGGCCCGAGGATCTCGTGGGACGCTCCGCGTACGAGCTCGTCCATCCCGATGACATCGTCCACGTCGGTCCCCTTCACGGCGCCGTGCTCGCGAACCCGGGCACGCCGAGCCGGGCGCGGTTCCGCCTGAAGCACCGCGACGGCGCGCTGGTCTGGGTCGAGAGCGTCGTGCGCGCCGTGGTCGATCCGGGCACCGGGCGGGTGGTCGAGCTGCTCGCGATCACCCGCGACATCGGTGCCGACCAGGAGGACCGCGAGCGGCTCGATCGGTCGCGCACGCTGCTCGAAGCCCGCAACCGCGATCTTCTCGACGAGCTGCGGCGCCACGAGGCATGGTGGCGGGCGGTCGTCGAGCAGGCGAGCGACGCGATCGTGGTCGTCTCTCCCGACCGGGTGGTCCGCTTCGCCAACCGCCGCGCGCCCGCTGCCGTCGGTGCCGACATGCTCGAGCAGATCGTCGCCGAGGATCGCCCGGCGGCGGCGGTCGCCATCGCCCGGCTCTTCCCGCCCGGCGGGCTCCCGAAGACCGGCGGCGCTCCGTCGGATGCGGCAGGCGACGACTCGCCGCTCGCCAGCGAGGTTCTCTTCCGCTGCCGGACCGGCAGCGCCGAACGGCAGCGGGAGTGGGAGATGCGCGCGACGGCGCTGCGCGTCGGTCCCTCCATCGAGGCCGCGGTGATCGTCGGGCTCGACATCACCGAGGAGAGCGATCCGCTGCGAACGCTGCGCGAGCAGGCGCTCACCCATCGTCGCCTCGTCGAATCGACGCCGCTGGGGATCTTCCTGCACGACGGCTGCGAGGTGATCTTCGCGAATCCGGCCGCAGCCCGCTTCCTCGGGCATGACGGACCCGAGCGGCTCCGCGGCGTTTCGATCATGGACCTCGCGGATCCGGCGATGCACCGCACCGTCCAGGAGCGCGTGCAGACGATCATCCACGAGGGCGCGACCGCACCGATGCTCCGACAGCGGCTCCGCCGCGCCGACGGATCGTGGCTTCACGTCGACCTGGTCGGGATCGCCGGGCGCGAAGGCGGGCGCAACATCGTCCAGGTCGTCTTCAGTCCGGCCGTCACCCTCGGCGAGAACGGCGCCGCGAGCGCGCCGGAAGCCGCGATCGGGCCTGCCGCGCACGAGCCGGAGCAGCGGCGGTGACAGCGCGCGGAGCGGGTGCCGATGGGGCCTCGGAGGCGTCCGCGCCTCATCAGGGGGTCGCTGCGGCGCCGATCGTCGGCCCCCCCGAGTTCGTCCGAGGTGCGCCGGGCTTCGATCTGACGCCGCAGCTCGCCGTCCTGCTGGGCGGCGGGACGCTCGACGAGCGGACCAGCGCCGAAGCCTTCGAGGCGATCATGACCGGCGCGACGTCGCAGGCGGAGATCGCCGCCTTCCTCGCCCTGCTCGCGGCGCGCGGGCCGACGCTCGACGAGCTTGTCGGGGCCGCGCGGGTGATGCGCCGGCACGTCCAGCGCGTTCCGACGACGATCGCGCCGGAGCGCCTGCTCGACACCGCAGGCACCGGCGGCGCGCCCAAGACGTTCAACGTCTCGACCGCCGCGGCGATCGTCGCCGCGGCGGGCGGCGCCGTCGTCGCCAAGCACGGCAATCGCTCGCGCACCGGCCGCGGCTCCGCGGAGGTGCTCGCGGCGCTGGGCGTCGACGTGGACGCGGAGGGCGCGCGGCAGTCGCGCTGCCTCGACGCGGCCGGGGTCTGCTTCTGCTTCGCGATCCACCACCATCCCGCGGCCCGGCACGCGATGCCCGTGCGCAAGGCGCTGGGATTCCCCACGATCTTCAACCTCCTCGGCCCGCTGACCAACCCCGCGGGCGCGCAGCGCCAGCTCATGGGCGTCTACGACCGGCGCTTCCTCAGGCTGCTCGCCGGCGCGCTGGCGCGGCTGGGAGCGCGACATGCCCTCGTGGTCCACGGCGGCGACGGGCTCGACGAGCTCTCCATCGGCGCCCCGACGTTCGTCGCGGAAGTCCGCGACGGCGCGGTGCGCGAGTACGAACTCGATCCGGCCCGGCTCGGCCTGCGCCGCGCGGAGGCTTCCTCGCTGGCCGCCCGCGATGTCGACCACGCGGCGGCGCTCGTCCGCGGCGTGCTCTCGGGCGGCGAGCGCGGACCGCACCGCGACATGACGCTCCTCAACGCGGCGGCGGCGCTCTTTGCAGCGGGCGTCGAGCCCTCGATCGAGGCGGGCCTCTCCGCCGCCGCCGCCGCGATCGACGATGGCCGAGCCATGGCGACGCTCGCACGGCTGATCGAGGCAAGCCGTTGATTGAAGCGGGCCGGCGACGGGGGCGGGCGCGGCGCGGCGCCGGAGGGCGGCTCGAAGTCCCGGCCCGGCGCGCCGGCAGGCACCTATCCAAGACCGGTCCGGCGCGAGCCGGAGGCGGTGGCGCGGGATCCGACGCCGCTCACCAGCGGTTCACCCGCTCCAGTTCGCGAGCAGGATGCCGAGGTCGCCGCCATCGACCGCCCCGCTTCCGTCAAGGTCCGCGCTCCCCGGTCCGCCCCACTGCGCGAGCAGCAGCCCGAGGTCGGCGCCGTCGACGAAGCCATCGCCATCGAGATCGCCGGGGATCGTCGGTGCGCTCCCGCAGCCGTAGCGGATGATGCGCACGTCGTCGACGCCGGCCTCCACGAGCGAAGGACCGCGCAGATCGCGGGCGACGAAGCGCAGGCGCATCGTCGCCGTCGGCTCGAGCACGTCGGAGATGCGATGGCTCCGTCGCACCCACGCGCCTGCGTTCTCTGTGACGTCCTCGAGGAGGACCCACGTCTGTCCCCCGTCGTTGGAAAGCGAGATCGGCATCGAGTCGCTGTTGGGGTTGTTGCCGAGGTTGTTGGAGTACCAGCGGTAGTACTCGATCACCGGCTCGCCTCCCGCAATCCCGCCGAGGGCATCGAGCAGCGGCGACGTCAGCGTGGTGCTTCCGCCGTCGACATCGGCCTCCCCTGCGGGGCCGTTCGGCGTCCCCTGACCGGTGATCCAGCAGTAGGTGCCCTCGCCCGCAGGATTGTCGAAGCCCGGCTGCGCGGTCGTCCCGATCGGCTCGACCCGCTCCCAGAGGCCGGCCGTCGCGTCGTCGCCCGGCGCGCCGACGACCCAGCCGGTGTCGCTCTCCATGTCATCTGCGAAGAGGACCGCCTGTTCGACGGCGGCGATGGCCTGCACCGAAGGGGCCGGGCCGGTCAGCGCGATCCCGTTGGACGCCGTCGCGGTGAAGGAGTACGCCAGCGACGAGGTGCACTCGAGCGGCGGCGTCAGCGCCTCGTAGAGATCGGCTCCCGCCTTGCGCATCGAGATCGACGCGAAGCCCTCGGCGTGGAAGACGTTCATCCGGACGCTCGCCGGATCGATCGAGAGCCCCTCGCCGGGCAGGACGCGGACGCGGAGAAGCTCGCCCTGCGGATCGATCAGCGCCGGAAGCCCCTCGGGAAACTCGAACCGGAGGGGGTCGGCCCCGACGTACCAGACGAAGAGCCCGCGCTCGAGATCGCTGCCGATCACGGTGCCGCTGGGGAAGAAGGGAAAGACGCTCCAGAGCCCGTTGAAGTTGGGGCTGTCGCTTCCCGGGAAGGTGTCGAAGAAGCCGTACGGCACCGGAGCCACCGGGTCCTCGCTCGCATCGAAGATGCGCACGCCGCTGCGGTAGTTGGCCTGGAAGATCAGGTTTCCGCGGACGTAGAGGTTGTGATCGATCGCGGGCAAGCCGCTGGAGAAGGTGCCCACCTTGATTGGATTGGCGAGATCCTGCACGTCGATCACGTGCGTCGTCGTGGGCACGCCGAACGTGGTCTCGTCAGCCTCGTCGTTGATGTAGAAATGGCGGCGATCCTCGGAGAGCCACCCCTGATGCGAGTAGGCCCCGCCGGGATAGACCAGGTGCGCGAGCACCACCGGCGCCGCCTTGTCGGTCACATCGACGATGCTCAGGCCGGTCTCGACCCACCCACCGTTGAACCCGGCGCAGCAGAAGGCGATCTCGCGACCGGCCCACGGGCCAGTCGTCCAGGTGACGACCTGGGCATCGTGGACGTAACGGTCCTGCCACTCGCCCGCGAGAAGCGGTGCGACGGGATTCGCCAGCGAATAGATGCGCAAGCCATTGCTGCCGCCGCCGGTCCTGTAGAGGTAGCCGCTCTCCTCGTTGATGGCGACGTTGTGCGTCGCGCCCGTCCCGCCGACGTTGACCGTGTTCACGAGCGTGACGGTGCCGTCATCGATCTGCGAGACGTCGACCACCTGAATGCCGCCGCCGCCCTCGGTGACGACGTAGACGTAGTTCTGGTAGACCTTGATGTCACGCCAGAGGCTCTGCGGCCCGGCGACGATGGCGATGATCTGGGCGTCCGACGGGTTCGTCACCTCGACGAAGGCGGTCCCGTTCGCAAGCCCCATCAGCGCATACTCGCGCCCCGAAGGGGAGACGTAGCCCCAGCAGTCGTTGCCGGAGGACGGCATTGCGTGGCCGCCGACGGTGAACTCGGAGAGCGGAAGCCAGCTCAGGAGGGAGACGTTCTCCGACTCGAAGAGCGCCACCGCCTCGGCGACGCCCCCCTGAGCGGCTCGGTAGGCCGGGGCGATCACAGGGGGAAGGACGTCGAAGATCTTGGGGTCGCCCTCGTGGGCGGTCGCGGGCATCGCCGCCCAGAGCGCGCCGATGCACAGCGCAAGCGCGGTGTGGGCCGTGGGCCGGGCGGATGCAAAGGGCGCCGAGGCCGGGAAGGACGAGGAGGCGGGACGACGCAGGGACGTGGAGAGCGCTGCGGACGAATCCGCCCGGCGGGCGAGTCGAGTTCTGGGCATGGCGGGGGCGAGATGAGCAGACGAGGCGGACGGAGTTCACCCCCACGACGGCCGAGTCTACAGGGTCGCCGCCTGCGGTGGAAGCGATCCGCGATCGGGTTCGCCCGGAACTCGGGGCTGGAACTCGCGTTCAGCCCCGCTCGTCGGTGCGCGCCGCTGCGACGAGGAGTCCGACGGGCGAGGAGACGCCCTCATCGCCGTCGTGCCGTCCCACGCCCACGGAACGGTTGGCGCGGACGGGATGCCCGCGCTCCGGGGCACGCCCACAGCAGAACCCCGCGTCCGGACGCCGGA
>CALMPF010000042.1 GCA_937871505.1 uncultured Planctomycetia bacterium
CGCGAACCATGGGCCCCCGCGACACCCGCACCCCCCCCCATCCCCGCAGCCCCCGCAACCCCGGGAATCCCGCGAACCTCGGCGCACACCCGCAAGCCCCACAAGCGCGAAGAAGAAGAGAGCCCGCCATGAAGGACAAGATCCACCCCAAGTACTACCCCGAGTGCAAGGTCTTTTTCCGCGGTGAGGTCGTGATGACCGTCGGCGCCACCGTGCCGGAGATGCACGTCGAGGTCTGGTCGGGCTCGCACCCGTTCTTCACCGGACAGAAGTCCTTCGTCGACACCGCGGGCCGCGTGGAGCGGTTCCAGCGGAAGTTCGCGGGCGACTACTTCAAGGGCTCGAAGAAGAAGTAGACCGCTCAGCGGGAGTCGGCAGCGCCGGCGGAAGCACGTCGCGCCCCAACGGCGCGGCAGGGCGCCGTGAGACGATGAATCGATGCCTGCCCTCGCGCGCCGCGCACGCTGACTCGTCGGCGCAGACGGCCCGCGGCGCGCCGCCGAGACGCGGGCCGCGAGGGACGCTTCGGGGATCGCGGGCGAGACGGCTCGATGCCCTCCCGAGCGATGTCGGAGCGCGACGCGCCGGACTCGAGCGGCAGGGAGCCAGCGTCGCCGGAGCCAGTCTCGCTGGAGCCAGCCTGGCCCGAGCAAGCCTTCACTGGAGCAAGCCTTCACTGGAGCAAGCCTTCACTGGAGCAAGTCTCGCTGGAACCAGTCTCGCCGGAACCAGCCTCGCCGGAGCCAGCCTCGCCGGAACCAGTCACGCTGGAACCGACTGCACCGAGGCCCGGTCTGGTCGGAGCCGGAGCCGGAGCCGGAGTCGCGGGAGTCGGATCTGCCGGAGCCGGTCTCGCCTGCACTGGTTTCGCCGAATTGGTTTCGCCGAACTGGTTTCGCCCAATTGGCGTGCTCGCGCCCCGTCCTCGCCGTCGCGGGCTTCGCTCCCGGACCGCCCGCTGCGGTGGCGCACGCGGTGAGCCCATCCCCGCGGCGGGCCTGCGGCGCTCGTGACGCGGGCGCCGGGCCGAGCCGAGCCGGCGCGACGGACCGACCCCACGATGACGCTCGCCCGCACCGTCCTCTCGCGTGCGTCAGGCCATCCGCTGGATCGCCGACGACCTCCGCACGCGATGTCGCTCGTCCACTCCGTCCTCGCGCGCGACCCTGACGACCACCCCTCGCGCCGTCGCGGCGACCACGCCGCGGAGCCCCAACGAACGTGACCTACGACCTCGCGCCCAACCTGCGTCGCAAGCTCGAGGAGCTTGAGGCGGGGCTCGACGAGGTCGCAGCCCGGCTGCTTGATCCCGCCGTGGTCTCGGACCATCGACAGGTCCGGGCGCTCTCGATCCGGCAGGCGGCGCTCGCGCCGACCGTCGAGGCATTCAGGTCGTGGCGGGCGACGATCGCCGGGGTCGCCGAGTGCGAAGCGGCGATCGAGGGCGACGATCCCGACCTCGCAACGCTCGCGGAGGAGGAGCTGCCGATCCTGCGCGAGCGGGCGGCGCGGCTCGTCGACGACCTGCTCGCGCGGCTGGTCACCTCCGAGGATGCCGCGATCGACGCCGTCATCCTCGAGATCCGCGCGGGCGTCGGCGGCGACGAGGCGGCGCTCTGGGCAGGGGACCTGCTGGCGATGTACCAGGCGTACGCGGAGCGGCGCGGCTGGGGCGTCCTGCCGCTCGAGCTCTCGCCGGGCGAGGTCGGCGGAGTCAAGTCGATCATGCTCAACGTCCGCGGACCGGGGGTCTGGTCGGGACTCGCCTTCGAGAGCGGAACGCATCAGGTCAAGCGCGTTCCCGCGACCGAGGCGCAGGGGCGCGTGCACACCTCCACCGCGACGGTCGCGGTGCTGCCGGAGCCGGAGGAGATCGAGGTCCAGATCGCGCCGGAGGAGGTCAAGGAGATCGTGACGACCGCGCAGGGTCCCGGCGGGCAGAACGTCAACAAGGTCTCGACCGCCGTTCACCTGATCCACCTCCCCACCGGGATCGAGGTGCGGATGCAGGAGACCAAGAGCCAGGGACAGAACCGCGAGCGCGCGTGGAAGATCCTGCGCGCGCGGATCCACGAGCGGCAGCGCGCCGAGGCCCACGCCCGGCGCACGGAGCACCGCAACAGCCTGATCGGTCAGGGCGCCCGCGCGGAGAAGATCCGCACCTACCGCTACAAGGAGAACGTCGTCGTCGATCATCGGATCGAGACGTCATTCAACCTCCAGCGCGCTCTCGCGGGCGAACTCGATGAGATCGTCGAGGCGCTGACCCGCCGCGAGATCGCGGAACGGATCGCTGCGATGTGAACGGCGGAGCGCCGCCGCGGTCGCGACCGCCGCGCGTCAGCCCTTCGCCGCGCAGATCTCCGAAAGGAAGCGATAGACCAGCTTGGCCGCGGCGAACTCGCTCGCCCACTGACCCGGAGCGGGGAGGAGCTCGACGACGTCGAAGCCGACGACGGTGCGCCGGCGGACCAGGCGATGAAGCAGCCGCTGAAGCTGCGCCCACGTGAGGCCGCCCGGCTCCGGCGTTCCGGTGGCGGGAAGGACCGAGGGATCGAGCGCGTCGAGGTCGATGGTCACGTAGACGTGCTTCGACTGCTGCCGCACGACCTCGTCGATCCACGTCCGGTCATCCGCCGCGGCGGCGATCTCGTGGCCCCAGAAGACGCGCTTGCGGTTCATCGCCGGAACCTCGCTCGCGTCGATGGCGCGGATGCCGACCTGCGTGATGGGACAGAGCTCCCGGGCGCGGGCCATCACGCAGGCGTGATTGCACGGCGAGCCCTCATAGCTCTCGCGGGTGTCGCCATGGGCGTCGATCTGAAGGATGGAGAGATCGTCGAACGCCTTCGCGACCGCCCGGAATGCTCCGATCGAGACCGAGTGCTCGCCGCCGAGAAGCACCGGAAAGCGGCCGCGAGCGAGGACCGACTCCACCGCCTTCTCGACCTTGACCGCGAGGGCGGCCGGGTCCCCGCCGTGGCGGATCGGCTTGGTGGTGTGGATCCCCCGCTTCCAGACCTCGCTTCGGGTGGGAATGTCGTACAGCTCCATGTTCGCGCTGGCTGCGATCAGCGCGGCGGGCCCCTTGTCGGCCCCCTTCTTCCATGTGCTGGTGCCGTCGTACGGCACCGGGATCACCACGATCTCGGCGCTGTCGAGGCGAGTGAACTCGGCCGGGAGGCCGCCGAAGCCTGTGGATGCGGTCGCTGCCATGGGGTGGTTGCGCGGGAGCGCGGCGGGATCGTACTTGAACTCGACCCTCGGCAGAAGCTCGAGAGCGGCGCGCGGTCTCGCGAGGGCGCATGACCGATTCCACAGTCGCTGCTGCGCGGCCCTCCGGGCCGCTCCTGCTCCACCGGACTCGCTTCGGGCGACTGTCGGCGCCGGAGCAAGTCGGGTGCGGCGCGGCCCGGGTCCGGCGCAGGCGGGGACGAGAGCGCGACGGATCGCCAGTTGCGGCCTGGAAGGCCGCGCACCGAGAATGGCCTCGCTCCGGAGATGGCCGCGGAATCGGTCATGCACCCGTCTCGCGATCGCGCGGGCTCGCGGTCTCACGTCCCCCATGTCCCACTTGTCCCAGTTGCCCCACTTGTCCCACTTGTCCCACGTGTGCCGCGTGTGCCCGCCCCGCTCACTTCCCCCACCCTTGGTCATCGCCCGCACCTCCATCATCCCGACCACGTTCCACACCGCCTCCGCATCCCCGCCTCCCCCGCTGACCTCTCCAGGCGCCGCGCCGGGCGCCAGCGCCGCCGAACCCTGGTTGATCGCGCGCACCGCTCGCGCACGGCGCTCTGGCTCCGTTGAGCAGCGCCCGGCGCTCCCGGCCCGTCGAAGGGCGGGCCCATCCGCGCCGGCGTCAGCCCTGCCACGCAGCGAGGAGCACCCCGAGGTCCGCGCCATCGACGACGCCGTCGCCGTTGAGATCCCCCGCGCATGGACAGGGACGGAGACCGGGACCGGCGCACGGCCCCCACGCCGCGAGCAGGAGTCCGAGGTCGGCCCCGTCGACGACGCCGTCTCCGTCGAGGTCCGACATGCGGCCGCCCTCGCAGAGGCGCACCGTGAGCGCGAGCGCCGGCGCGGGTACGAGGCCGAGGACCACCTCCGGACTCTCCTTCGTCAGGAACCGCGCGTAGCCCTCCGACGCGCCGACGGTCGTGTGGAAGAGCGAGGCGACCGAAAGGAAGATGCGACCCTCGGCGAGGCCCTGGGCAAGCCACGCGTGCAGGGCGGGCTGATCAAGGTCGACGTCGAAGTGCATGATCGAGTGCAGCGGCACGAGGGCGCCCTGCTCGAGATCGTCGATCGTCCCCACGGCGGCGGGCTCGACCTCGAAGCCCTCGTCGATGTTGTTGGAGACGTCGACGGGCGCACCGTCGATGAACATCACCGGGAAGGCGTAGCGGATTCCCTTGCCGAACGAGATCGGGCCGTAGGGCGTGGCCTCCGTGAAGCTCGCTGCCGTGTACCCGGACCGGAACGAGGTCGCGAAGTGCTCCACGGGCCGACCGGGATCGCCATCGACGCCGGGCTGCCCCTCGCGGTCCAGCGCCCAGGTCTCGAAGGCGTCCTGCGTCGGGTCGTACGCCCACCCGTCGGCGATGCCGACGGTGAGCGAGAGACGGAGCGAGAGGAGCGCATAGGCCGAAGGATCGAGCCCCGCCGGAACATGGGCGGAGGTGTTGAAGGCCACGAGCATCTGCCCGTCGCGGTTGTCCCACTGCGGGGCGTAGACCTTGTCGATCCACGCCGCGAAGATGGAGGCAGCCTGGGCGGCCCCGGGGTTCGCCGCGAACGGGTACGACCACTGATCGATGATCGGCGATGGGAGCGTGAACGAGATCACCGTTTCGGCCCCCGCAGGCAGGGCCGGGATGGGCGCGACGCCGATGCCGAGTGCCGCGGCGAGGAGCGCCGGGCGCGTGAGCGCGCCGAGGGCGAAAGCGCCCGAACCGCCCGCCGAGGGAGTCGTTGTCATGGGCTCACCGTACCGAAGGCGCCGGGCGCGAGCAACACCGCGTCCGATCACGGCCTCGCGCAGAGCACCTGGAGCCGTCGCGACTCGCGATCGAAGAGCCGTCCGTCGGTGCTTCCAAGAAGCTCGATCACCTCGAAGCCCGCCTGCTCGCAGAGCGCGACGAGTTCGTGCGGCATCAGGAAGCGCAGGAGACTGCGGCGTTCGACGCGTCGGCCGTCGGGATGGACGAACGTCCACAGGGAGCGAATGAGGCCGCGGCGGAAGTCGATCTCCGGCTCATCGAGGATGATCAGCCCCTCCGTGGCCGGGCTCGTCGAGCGCCGGAACGACGAGGGCCGGAAGTGCGTGAGCAGCCACGGCACCGAGAGCGTGTCGAGCAGGAAGCGGGCGCCAGGACGCAGCGAGTCGCGCATGCGCTCGAGCAGGCGCCGATTCGTCGCGTCGTCGGCGCTGTACGCGAAGCTCGTGAACCAGTTCACGCCGCCGTCGCAGGGCTCGGGGGCGATCCACTCCAGGGCGTCGCCGACGTCGAATCGGCACTCGAGTCCCTCGGCGGCCGCCGCGCGCCGGGCGAATGCGACGTAGCCCGGCGCGAGGTCGACGCCGATGGTGCGCACGCCCGCCCGCGCCAGCGCGAAGCTCATCCGTCCCATCCCGCTGCACTGATCGAAGACGAGGCTCCCGGCCTCGAGCCGGAGCAGCGCGACCAGCTCGGCCGCGGCGCGGTCGATCCGCTCGCGCTCGATCGCGCAGGTCGGCACCAAGTCCGTCAGGCCGTACGTCTCATCGAAGAAGGTCGTGTACCAGGCCGACCCGTCGCCGGCCGCGTCGAGCGGCGCGGGCGCATCGGACGTGGAGGATCCGCGCGCTCCCGGAGCCCGCGCGGCGCCGCGCGACGTCCTTCCGACTGCGTTCCGGCGTCCCGCGCGCGACACGCCGGGATCGTAATCGGGCCGCAGAGTGCGGGTCGCCGATGGGCGGATCTGCGGCGTGGTGGCCGTCGGAGCCGGATGGGGAGACCGGGGCGCGGCCGTACGCCATGATCTCCCGACCGAGCCCCCGGCGCCGCGACCGCGATCGGCGGCGGACCCGCCACGATTCCGGACTCTCTCCCGCCCACGCTCGAGCGACATCGGTCGACGCCGCGCTCAGATGCGGTCAAGTCCGGCCCCCGCCCCTACCGCGGCAGGGCGCGGGTCGCTACATTCGCGGCCTTCCCCCTCGGCTCCAAAGGAGATCCTCTCATGCATGCCAAACACCTCTTCGCCGCAGCGGCCGCGCTCGCGGCCACGGCGGCGGCCTCGGCCCAGGCGCTGCGGATCAACGAGATCCGCGTCGACCAGCCAGGCGCCGACGTCGATGAGTACATCGAGATCGCGGGCCCGCCCGGAACGATCCTCAACAACATCCACTACATCGTCATCGGCGACGCGCCGGGGCAGATCCCTCCCGCGCAGAACGGCTCCATCGAGACGGTGATCAACCTCTCCGGAGCGACGATCCCGCCGAGCGGGCTGCTGCTCGTCGCCAAGAGCACCTTCTCGCTCGGGCCCACCCCGGACGTGATCGCCTCCTTCAACCTCGAGGAGATCGACAACACCACGCATCTGCTCGTGCAGGGGTTCACCGGCTTCCTCGGGCAGGACCTGGACACCAACAACGACGGCGTCCTCGACATCACCCCGTGGACGGCGATCTTCGACGACCTCGCGCTGGTCATCAATCCCAACCCCAACGGCATCACCGCGGAGTTCTTCTACAGCAGCACGATCGTCGGCCCCGACGGCGCCTTTTCGCCGAGCCACGTCTGGCGCTGCGCCGACACGCTCCAGTGGCAGATCGGGACCTTCAACTTCACCGGTCTCGACACCCCCGGGGCGCCGAACTTCGAGTGCCTCTCCGCGCCGAAGATCGTGATCAACGAGATCCGCATCGAGCAGCCCGGTCCCGAGGACGACGAGTACTTCGAGCTCCGCGGTCCCGCGGGCGCCCCGCTCCAGGGCCTCACGTACATCGTGATCGGCGACCCCACCGACAGCGGCACCAACACCGACAGCGGCGTCATCGAGGCGGTGATCCCGCTTGACGGGTTCAGCCTCAACGCCAACGGCTTCTTCCTCGTCGCCGAGGATGCCGACACCTTCGGCAGCGTCGCCGACCTGATCGCCACGCTGAACTTCGAGGGGGCCGACAACGTCACGCACCTGCTCGTCTCCGGCTTCAGCGGCTTCGACGGCCAGGACCTCGACCTCGACGACGACGGCGTCCTCGACATCGAGCCGTGGGACTTCGTCGTCGACTCGGTCGCGCTGCTGCGCTCGACGCAGACGCCCCCGCCGCCGGGGCTCGAGTGGTGGTACTCGGAGACCACGGTCGGACCCGAAGGACCCTTCGTCCCCGGACACGTCTACCGCTGCGTCCCCGACGGAAACTGGCTCATCGGGCCGTTCAATCCCGCCGAGGGCGTGGACACGCCCGGCTTCACCAACAGCGAGTGCACCGTCTGCGGCGTTCCCGGAAGCGGGAGCTGCTTCGACGAGCAGGCGGGCCCCGGCTGCGACAGCACGCTCTGCTGCAACGCGGTCTGCGGCGCCGACCCGAGCTGCTGCGAGGTCGCCTGGGACGCCGGTTGCGTCGCGCTGGCGCAGACGCTCTGCCTCGTCGGCGGCGGAGCTCCGCCGGTCCTCATCAACGAGATCCGGATCGACCAGCCGGGCGTCGACGACGACGAGTACTTCGAGCTCGTCGGTCCCCCTGGAACGAGCCTCGACGGCGTCTACTACATCGTGATCGGCGACGGCGCCGCCGCGCTGGGCAGCGGCGTCATCGAGGCGGTGGTCAACCTCACCGGTCAGCAGATCAACGCCAACGGCTTCTTCGTCGTCGCCGAGTCGACCTTCACGCTGGGAACGGCCGATCTCATCCTGCCGGGGAACGGCCTCAACTTCGAGAACAGCGACAACGTCACCCACCTGCTGGTCTTCAACTTCACCGGGTTCAACGGCCAGGATCTCGACCTCAACGACGACGGGGTCCTCGACGAGACGCCGTGGAGCTCGGTGATCGACTCGATCGGCCTGATCACCCCGAACCATCCGCCGACCGCGCCCGGACAGGAGTGGGTCTACGCCCCCACGGTCGGACCGGACGGCAACTTCGTTCCCTCGCACGTCTATCGCTGCGTCACCGACGGCACGTGGACGATCGGCAGCTTCGAGCTGACCGGCCTCGACACGCCGAACGCAGTCAACATCCCCTGCGACTTCGTTCCGATCTGCGGCAACCCGAACTCGCCCGACTGCTTCACGGTCGGGGCGCAGCCGGGCTGCTCGGACGCGGGCTGCTGCGAGGCGGTCTGCGACATCGATCCGGCCTGCTGCGAGTCGGCGTGGGATGCGGGCTGCGTGGACTCGGCCTTCGCGATCTGCCTCACCGGAGGCGAGCCCCCGGCGATCCAGATCAACGAGATCCGCATCGACCAGCCCGGCGTGGACAACGATGAGTACTTCGAGATCGTCGGTCCGCCGGGCACCAGCCTCGACGGCGTGAGCTACATCGTGATCGGCGACGGCGCCGCAGCCCTCGGCAGCGGGGTCATCGAGGCCGTGATCGATCTCACCGGCCAGGTGATCCCCGCAAGCGGCTTCTTCGTCGTCGCCGAGAGCACCTTCACGCTCGGGACGGCCGATCTCGTCGTCGGGGCCACCGGCCTCAACTTCGAGAACAGCGACAACGTCACTCATCTGCTCGTCTTCAACTTCACCGGCGCCAACGGACAGGATCTCGATGCCGACGACGACGGAACGCTCGATGCGACGCCGTGGCAGTCGATCATCGACTCGGTCGGCGTGATCGGGCCCAACTACCCGCCGACGGCGCCGGGGCAGGAATGGGTCTACTCGCCGACGATCGTCGGACCCGACGTGAACGAGAACGGGACCTTCGTGCCGGGCCACATCTACCGCTGCTCGAACGGCGGGGAGTGGCGGATCGGTCCCTTCGACGTCGCGATCGGCCTCGACTCGCCCGGTGCGACCAACCCCGCGACCTGCGACGGCACGCCCTGTCCCGCCGATCTCGACGGCGACGGGGTCGTGAACGGGGCCGACCTCGGCATCCTGCTGGGCAACTGGGGCGTCGGCGGACTCGGCGACCTCGACGGCAACGGCGTGGTCGACGGAGCCGATCTCGGCCTGCTCCTCGGCTCCTGGGGTCCGTGCGCGTGATCGCCGGCTCCGATCGCTGAGGCGCTCTCGCGAGGACGGGCGCCCCTCCTCGGAGAGCCTGTGATGAAGCTCTCGGGCTCTCCCGCCGACCTGCGGCGGGAGAGCCCTTTCCGTTGCCCGGCGCCCACCCTTCGATTCCCGCGCCGACCGAGGCGAACGCCCCGGCCCCCGCTCTACGCTTGGCCCGTGACATCGCCCCGCTCGCTCGCAGCGCCGCTCGCCACTCCGCCGGCAGCCTTCGGCGCGATGATCTTCAGGTTCGTCGAGGAGTTCGGGCGCTTCGCGCACTTCGCGCTGCTGACGGCGCGCTGGATGCTGCTGGCGCCCTCCCGGTGGGCGCGCCCCCGGCTGCTGCTCCCCCAGTTCTACACGGTCGGCGTCGCGTCGATTCCGGTGGTGGCGATCACGGGGGCGTTCATCGGGATGATCCTCGCGCTGGAGAGCTATCAGCAGTTCCTCGCGGTGGGCATCGAGGATCGGCTGGGAGGCGTGATCAACATCTCGGTGACCAAGCAGATCGGGCCGGTGCTCGCGGCGGTGATGGTCGCCGGCCGCGTCGGCGGGGCGCTTGCGGCCGAGCTCGGCACCATGCGCGTCACCGAGCAGCTCGACGCAATGCGGGCGATGGCCGCCGATCCGATCCCCTATCTGGTCGTCCCGCGCTTCGTCGCCTGCCTGGTGATGACGCCGATCCTGACGATCTACTCAGACCTGCTGGGCGTCTGGGGCGGCTGGCTCGTGACGGTGCGCTTCTACGGCGTCCCCGCCTCCGAGTACTGGGCATACTCATCGGCGTTCGTCGGCTGGTGGGAACCGACGACCGGCCTCATCAAGGCCCTCGTCTTCGGCGCCAGCATCGGCATGATCGCGTGCTACAAGGGCTTCACCTGCGGCAGCGGAGCCGCCGGAGTCGGCCGCGCCGCGACCGAGAGCTTCGTCGCGAGCTTCCTCGCGATCATCGCGATCAACCTCGTGCTGGCGAAGTTCCTCAACACCATCGGCGAGGTCTTCGTCTACGGCGGCGCCGGATTCGCCGCGCTGGAGTGACGGCGGGGCGCACGGAGTCGCGCTCCGGGCCGCGGAATCGGCAACAATCCGCACTCCGGCCAGGTCGGCGCCGGAACCTCCGCCGGATCCGCGGCGCGGCGCACCGAAGCGCTCCCCCGGATCGACCGAGTCACGCACGGGCCGCTTCCGCCGAAGCCCGGCCGACCGCGGAATCGCCCGGCAGGCGGTCGGGCGGACCCGCCGTTGCGAGCAGGACCCAGCCCCGAATCGGGAGAAGATCAGCGATGACGAGCACGCCGGCACCCCCGCGAATCGTCGCACCAGGGTCGGACGCGGATGTTCTGCGAGAGACCGCGACGCGGGCGCGGCGCCTGTGGCGCCGCCGCCAGCGGCCAATCCCGAGCGTTGACGCGAGCGGCGCGCCGCGACGCTCCAGCGCGCCGCCTCCGGAGGCCGCCGCTGGAGCGCGGACGCGCCGGGGCGCTTGGTCGCGCGCCGCGCTGATCGGACTCCTCTGCTTCGTCGCGCAGGCCTCCTTCGGAGCTGCTCCGGTTGGACAGGCCGGCGCGCGCAGCGGGCCGGCGGGCGTCTCGTCGCTTCTCGCGGGGGCGCCGCCAGCCCCGCCGCAACGCGGCGCCTCGCCCTCGGCTCCTCCCTCCTCGCCGCAGCGCCGTCCTCCGCAGGGTGGCTCCGCGCCTCCGCCGGGCGGCTCGGGACAGCCGAGCGCTCCGGTCGATTCCGATCAGACGGTCACGCGGTCGCGCGCGACGGTCACCGGGACGCCCGCACAGCTCCCGTCGGCGCAGCGCCCGGAGATCCGCCCGCCGACGAACGCGCTCCTTCGGGAGAACCCCCGGATCTACGACCTGACCTTCGGCGTCACGCTCGCGACCTTCATTCCCCAGGCCGACGCCGGAGCGCGGACGACCATCGCCGTCGCCGACGCGCCGATCGTGCTTCCCTTCGTCTTCCGCGGACCGTACACCGCGGTCGACCGGACCACCTTCTCGACGCGTCTCTACGCGGACGGCCGTCCGCTTTCGGGGGGCCCGCGCGGCTTTCGCATCGACGACAGCGCGCCCCTCGGCCTCACGCTGGCGGTGCTCCCGGTCCCCTCGGTGCGCTGCCAGATCCTCAAGGCCGAGTTCACCTATCGCACGCAGGCGTGGTCGAGCCGCCTCGACGACGCGCTCGGGGCGCAGGCGACCTGGCCGCAGGAGTGGCCCGACGAGTGCATGGAGTTCCTCAAGCCGCAGGCGTGGATCGAGAGCGATCACCCCCGCTTCGCTCAGTTCGTGCAGGAGGTGAGCCAGGGACAGCTTCGGGCGGTGCCCCCGCTTCTGGCCGCGAAGGACCTGATCCGAACGGTGATCCAGCGCCTGCGCGTCGACGGCAACGGGATCGCGCGGCAGGGCGCGGCGGTGACCGGGCTCGACCTGAAAGGCGCTCTCCTGGCGATGACCGACGGCGTCGGCACGCCGCACGATCTCGTCGCCTCGTGCGTCGCCACGCTCCGGGCCGCGGGGATCCCCGCGCGGGTCCTGATCGGGCTCGATCGCGACGAGGCCGAGCGCTGGGGATCGAGCTTCATCTCGTGGGGCGAGTTCTATCTGCCGGGGTCCGGCTGGGTCCCCTTCGATCCGATGCAGATGCGCGGCAGCGGCCTCAACATGCGCAACGTGCGCGAGCGCTGGCCCTGGCTGGGGAGCATCCGCAACCTGAATCAGCGGATCACGATGTCCTACGCCTTCCACCCGCCGCTGAGCCTGATCGCCCACGGCTTCCCCGCGATCTACGGGTGGGATCCGCGACCCAACCGCCCCGACCTGACGGTCAATCAGTTCATCACGCTGACCAGCACCAGCCGCGGACGGGGGCAGGAAGTCGAGCGCTGAGCCGGCCGCGCGTCGGCGTCCGCATGCCGCGCCGCACCCGCCTCCGTCGGCGCGCGGAGCCGACGGCGGCGGTCGATCGACCGGCCGCGCCCCGCCGGTCGCACCGCGCCAACGATCCCCGCGCCGATGGCCCACGACCACGACCGCGACGAAGGACCGAGCGAGGAGGACTTGCGGCGCTTCAACCGCGACACCGGGTACTGCCCGGACTGCGGCGCCGAGGTCTCCGACGATGCGGACATCTGCCCGTCGTGCTATGCCTACATCGGCGGCGAGGTCGCCTCGCGACCGCCCTTCCAGCAGTGGTATCGCCGACGCTCCGCCGCGGTCGTCATCATCGCCGTCCTCGTGGCGTTCGTGCTGCTGGCCTTCAGGCTCTGGTAGCGCACGTCCCTCGCCCCCTCCCCCCGGGGGGGGGGGGGCGGCGACAGGGCGGCGGCAGGGCGGTGGCAGGGCGGGGCGGGGCGGGGCGTCAGCCTCGGGGTGAGCTCGCATCCGGGCTCGCGCCCGGATGCGCGATCGAGCCCGCTCCCGAGCCCTCCCCGGGCGCGGCGACGATCCGCCGCATCGTCGGCAGGAGGTGATGGCGGAGCACCTCGTCCCATCCCATCCGCGCCGCCAGCGCGCGCCCGCGGACGAGCAGCCGCTCGCGGTCGGCGTCGCTTCGGGGCAGCGCCGCAAGCAGGCGCGGCGCCAGCGCGTCGATGACGGCCGCCTCGATCGCGTCGCGCTCCGCGCGGCCGATGGCCAACGCCGCATCGAGATCGACCGGCGCTCCCGGCGGCTCGAAGTCGGCGACGAGCACGTTCGGCGCCGGATCGCCCCCGGCCGCCTCCTCGGCGAACCACCGGCAGCCGCAGACGCCGGAGATCACGCAGATGGCGCCGGCGGCGAGCGGCTCGAGGGGGCTGATGCCGAAGGGCTCGTAGGTCGCCATGCCGAGCTCGACGTCGGTCGCCGCGCGCAGCGTCGCCATGTCGATCGGCCGCTGGGGAGGCGTCGAAGGGCCGGCGTCGATTTCCGGCCTGCCGGTCAGCTCGCCGGAGAAGCCGAACTGGTTGACGAGCACCGCCTGGACGGTCGGGTGCTCGGCGTTGAAGGCGTCGATCATCGAGGCGAGATCGACCTCGGGGCCGACGAGGTCGGGGTAGCCGAGGCGATGCGCTCGCGGCCAGCCGTACTCGCGGCGCATCGCGAGGGCGTCCTGCGGGCGCCGCGTGCCTCCGGCGCTCGTCAGGACGAGCAGCACCGCGCGGCGCCCCTCGGCCTCGAGCGCCGGCGCAATGCGCCGCAGCAGCGCGATGTCGCGCCAGACTCCCTTGCTGATCACCGGGCGCGTGACGTGCGTCAGCAGCACGTCGGGCGCGAAGCCGACGACGTCGAGGCACCAGGCGTCGATGCGCCGGCGCGCCGCCCGGCACTCCTCCGGCGTCAGCACCCACGCGGGGATTCCGTTGTGCACGAGGTCGATCTCGTGGTGGTCGAAGTGGCGGTCGAGGAAGTGCATCTCCTCGGCGACCATGGTTCCCACCGCGAGGACCGCGTCGCACAGGTGGGCGCGGCTGACGAGCGCGTGCCTGAACCACGGCGACTGGTCGCCGAAGACCTCGTCGACGACCATCCCCGAGCGCCGGGCTGCCCGGAGCGCCGGGTAGAACGACGCGTCGTGACCGGGGCGATCTTCGACGAGACGCCGGGCGGTGGAGCACTCGTGAGCGTGAAAGAGCGTGCGGACCTGGCGCTGACCGTCGAGGATCGCCTTGAACGCCGCAGGCAGCCCCATGAACTCATGGGCGAGGAGCACGGCGGGCAGCTCCTCCGGACGGAGCAGCGCCATCGCCGCATGGAACGCAGGCTCCGCGAGGCGGACGTACTCCTCGAACGCCCAGTCGTGCTCGTAGCGATGGCAGTCGAGGCCGAAGCACTCCCAGAGGCGCGCCTTGAAGTGATCGAGCCGGGTGCGGACGATCCGGTTGACGTCGACGAGCAGGATCTCCGCCTCGCCGGTCCGTCCATCTTCGGCAGTCCGGAACCTCCGGCGACCGAAGACCATCGCCACGTTGAAGGCCCACTCGATCGGCCGCATTCGATAGCCGAGGTTGACGCGGTCGATGCCATCAAGGGTGCTGTAGAGCACCTCGCCGTGGGGGCCGAGCCGGGCGGCTGCGGGCGAGTCGAAGTGGTCGAAGAGCGGGCCGACAAGGATCGTCCGTCCGACGGCCTCCTGGTAGACGGGAGAGGTGATCAGCCCCTCGAGAACGGCGCCGATGCCGCCGATCTTCTCCGAGGCTTCGTGGGTGACGTGGATGGTGGTCAGGCGCATCGGTGCAGGCTGGGTTGGGTGGCGCCGGGGCCGATCTGAGCGGGTCCAGTCTGATGGGAACCAGCCCGATCGGGACCAGCCGGAGCGGAGTCGGGGCCGAGGACGGCGGGTCAAAAAAAGGACAGGCCCGGCTCCAGCGAGCCGGGCCTGAGCGAGGCGGACGGGAATCGAACCCGCAACCACCGGCGTGACAAGCCGGTACTCTAACCAATTGAGCTACCGCCCCTTGAGTTGTCGCATTCCGGGCGGGACGCCTGCGGACCATACGGCCTCGCGCGCCGCAGGTTCGAGGGTGCCGCCGAGAAGCCGGAGAGTGTAGCGATTGCCGGGGCGGCGTCAACGTCTGGGCGCTCAGCCGTCGAGGACCTCCGCGAGCCTCCGCCAGTCCGCGGGCGCCACCCAGATGAAGCAGCCGAAGCGATCGCCCGCGCGCATCGCCTCGATCGCCCGGAGGTTGATCCCGGCCAGCGCGATCCGGTCCAGGCGCTCGACCAAGGCGCCGCCGTGATCCTCGCCCTCCATGAAGAACGTCGTTCCTTCGGCGACGACGAGCTCAGTCGACTCGATGAACGCTCGGAACTGCTCGGCGCTCTCCGGCACGCAGTAGAACCGGGCGCGGCCATCGGCGGCCTCGGCGCCGGAGCCGTAGCCCCAGAGGCCGATCAGGTTCACGTCCGCCTCGCGGAAGCGCGCCGCAAGCCGCGCCAGCTCGCCCGGCCGGTCCGGCAGATCGATCGAAAAGTCGGGGAGCATTCGCCAGGTTGCCACGCCGCACTGCCTCCTTCGCGCTGTGTCTGGAACCGCCTCCGGGCGCGCGCTCGACTCCATCTCGACAGGCCGATGTCCGCCTGCGCGGGCCGCCGGTGGAACACGCTACCACACCGCACCCGATCGCTCATGCTGCGGCGTCGACACCCCGGACCGCAGAGCCCGGAGCGGCCCTTCGGGGCACGGCTCGCCGCGCGGCGACCGTGACGCCGCGCCGCCGCCGGTACACTCCGCGCGTGCGACTGCTCGACGCAGGCTACTTCGCCGCCGCCGGGCTGACCGCGCCGATCTGGCTCTGGCGCTGGTGGAGAGCCGGCAAGCTCCGGACCGACTGGAGAGCGCGTTTCGGGGCGATCGCGCCGCTTCCGGATCCGCGCAACGGACGCGTGCTCCTCCATGCGGTCTCGGTGGGCGAGGTGAACGCGGCCCGTCTCCTCGTCGACGCGCTCGCGGAGGGTCCATCCGGCGCGGCGTCCGGAGCGGAGGCCGGCGGCGCCGTCCAGCCGCCCGAAGTGGTCATCGCGACGACGACCGACACCGGCTTTCGCCGGGCTCGGGAGCTCTACGGAGCGCGGCACGCGGTCCTCCGCTACCCCTTCGACGCGAGCTTTGCGGTCGAGCGGTTCCTCGACGCGACCCGGCCGGATCTGGTGATCCTGGTCGAGCTCGAGGTCTGGCCCAACTTCGTCCGCTCCTGCGCCGAGCGGTCGATCCCCGTGGTGGTCGTCAACGGGCGCCTCAGCGCGCGGAGCGCCCGGCGCTATGCGGCGATCGGGTCCTTCGTGCGACCGACCTTCCGCCGTCTCGCCGCCGTCGCCGCCCAGGATGAGACCTACGCCGAGCGCTTCCGCCGCCTCGGCGCAGCGCCGGAGCGCGTCGTCGTCACCGGGACGATGAAGTGGGACACGGCGCAGATCGCCGACCATGTCCCGGGCGCCGCGGAGCTCGCCGAGGAGATGGGCATCGATCGCACGCGACCCCTGGTCGTCGCGGGGTCGTCGGCGCGGGAGGAGCACTCCCTGCTCCATCGGAGCATGCCCGAGGGAGCGCAGCTCCTCTGCGCTCCGCGCAAGCCGGAGTGGTTCGAGGTCGCGGCCGCGAGCCTCCCCGGCTGCGCCCGCCGTTCGCGCGGCGATCGCGGCAGCGCTGCCGGGCGGTTCCTGCTCGACACGATCGGCGAGCTCCGGAAGGCGTATGCGCTCGCCGATCTGGTCGTCGTCGGTCGGACCTTCGTCGACCTCGGCGGATCCGACATGATCGAGCCGATCGCGCTGGGGAAGGCGACGATCGTGGGGCCGCATCTGGAGAACTTCGCCGACGCCGCCGCCGCGCTGCGGGACGGCGACGGCCTCTTCCAGTGCGACGCCGCCGGCCTCGCGCCGCTCGTCGGCGCGCTGCTCGCCGATCCGGCGCAGCGCAGCGCAGCCGCCGAGCGCGGTCGCGCCGTGATCAGGTCGCGGCAGGGCGCGACGCGGCGCACGGTCGAGTTGATCCGGTCGCTCCGCGGGTGAGCGCTCCCGGGCCGCGGCGCGCCGGACGCACGCGAGAGCCGAACGCTCCGGCTCCCCTCCTCTTCGGCCGCGGTCGCCCGAAGCGGCGATTCGGGGCGCGTCCGCGCTCGCCTTCCCCGGCAGCCTGTGGCGAAGGTCATTCGGACTGCGGACGAGCGGGCGACGAGGCCGGAGCGCGAAGACGCCCGGGGGCGCCGTCGTGTCAGGGTGCGCCGAGCCGGTGCTCCCAGCCGGCGCCGACTCCGCAGGCGACCGGATCGACCGGGGCTCCGTCAAGGAGAAGCTCGATCGGCGGCGCGTCGGGAGAGGCGCGAGGGGTCATCTCGCCGATGCGCGTCACCGCAAGGCCGAGGAGCGTGCGGGGGACCGGCTCCTCGGCCGCGAAGCAGAGCTCGTAGTCCTCGCCATCGCCGTACGCGCTGCGCCAGTCGCAGCCGGGAGCGCAGGGAAGCGCACGGGCGTCGATCCGGGCGACGAGCCCGGCCGCTTCGGCGAGGTGTCCCGCGTCGCTTCCGAGGCCGTCGCTGAGGTCGATCATGGCGTGCAGCCTCCCTCCCAGCGCGCGGCGCAGCTCGATCGCCTCGGCGACCCGCGGTTCGAAGGTCAGATGCCGCCCCATCCCATCGCGTCCAAAGCTCCCGCCGAGCGCTCCGGTCACGAAGAGCCCGTCGCCCGCGCGAGCGCCGCGCCGCAGGACCGGCCGGGCGATCCCCTCGGGGAGCTCCGCAAGCACCGTCACCGAGAGCACCAGCGGGCCTTCGACGGCCCCGAGCGTTCCGGTGTCGCCGCCGACGAGCGGGCAGCGGCGGGACGCCGCGACCGACCGGAGCGACTCGAAGAGCGCTGCCGCCTCGGCGAGACTCATCGAGCGCGGGAGCGTCGCCGCGGCGACGCAGGCGAGCGGACTCGCGGCCATCGCCGCGACGTCGCTGAGATTGCGGCAGAGCGCCTTGCGCGCGATCAGCGCCGGCGCCGTCCCGGGAAGGAAGTGCCGCCCCTCGATGACCTGATCCACCGCCACCAGCAGCTCGCGGCGCCGCAGCCGCAGCGCCGCCATGTCATCTCCCGGCGGAACGGCGACCAGCTCGCCGAAGCCGCGGAGCGCGGCGTTGGCCGCGCAGATGGAGTCAAGCAGGGAGCGCTCCGACATGAGGTCTTTCCGGCTACCGACCGAACTGGCGATCGAGCTGCCGAAGCGAGATCCGCAGCGTCGTCGGTCGGCCATGGGGACAGGCGCTCGAGCGCTCGAGCTCGTCGGCGCGGCGCAGGAGCTCGTCGATCTCGGCGGCCCGAAGGCGATCGCCGGCCTTGATCGCGGCCTTGCAGGCCATCATCGCGATGACGTCGCCGAGCGCCCCCTCCTCGGAGGGCGACTCCTCCGAATCGGTCGCGCGGTCGAGCAGCGCCTCGACGAAGCGCACCGGATCGACGCCGCGCTCGAAGAGCAGCGTGGGCAGCGCGTGGATCGCGATCGTGCGCGGTCCGCTCGGTTCCGCGTCGATGCCGAGGCGCTCCAGCAGCGGCCCGACCCGCGCGAGCGACTCCATCCGCCCCGGGTCCGCTTCGATCGACTGCGGCAGCAGCAGCCGCTGGCGCTCGAGCGCTCCCGCCGCCAGCCGCGTGCGGATGCGCTCGAACATCGCCCGCTCATGCAGCGCGTGCTGATCGATGATCCGAAGACCCTCGGCGTCCTCGAGCACCAGATAGGCGTCGTGCACCTGGAGCACCCGCACCGCGGCCACCGGAATCGGGAGCTGCTCGATCGGCGGGCGCACGCCCCGCGCGACCGCGCTCCGCGCTGCGGCTCCGGGGGAACCCGGGTGCGTGGAGGGCGGTGCGCTTGCACCCGGCGCGAACGCCGCGGGCGTCGAGAAGCCGCCCGACCCCGATCGCAGCGCCGCGGCGGCGCGCCGCAGAAGATCGTCGCTCTCGCCGTACGGGGCTGCGGCGGAGCCCCCCGAACCCGAGCCCGAACCGACCGCGGCGGCGGGACCGCCTGCCGAGCCGGGCTCCTCGATGCCTGCGGGACCGGCTCCTGAAAGAGGCTCGGAGCCCGTCACGAAGCTCGGCAGCGCGCCCCGCGCACGCTCCGCATCGCGGCTGCCGCCGCGGCCCAGATCAAACTCGGGAACCAGATCGGCTGCGCGGAGCGCTGCGCGCACGGCGCGATGGACTGCCTGGTGGATCGCGGAGCTGTTCCGGAAGCGCACCTCGGCCTTCGTCGGGTGGACGTTGACGTCGACCTCGCCCGGGTCGACCTCGAGGAAGACAGCCGCGGTGGGATGCCGCGTCGGGTCGATCAGTCCGCGATATGCCTCGCGGACGGCATGGAGCACGACGCGATCGGCGACCACGCGGCCGTTGACGAAGATGCGCAGCGCTCGCCCCGTCCGGCGGGCCGTCGACGGACGCCCGACCAGGCCCCAGACGCGGACCCACGCGCCCTCGTCTCCGGAGCGGGCTTCGAGAAGCTCCGGGGCCACGTCTCGGCCGAGGATCGCCGCGACACGATCGCGCGCGGAGTGCCCGAGCGGCACCTCGAGGGCGGCGCGACCATCCTGCGTCAGCGTGAAGCCGACGTGCGGCTGGGCCATCGCGAGCGCGGCGATGAGATCCGCGATCCGTCCCGCCTCGGTCGACTCGCCGCGGAGGAACTTCCTCCGCGCGGGAACGTTGAAGAAGAGCGATCGGACCTCGATCCGCGTCCCCTGAGGACCGGCCGCCGGACGAACCGGCTCGACGCGATCGCCCTCGGTTTCGATCACGGCGGCCGTCTCGGCGCCGCGGGGCCGCGAGACGATGCGCATCCGGCTGACCGAGGCGATTGATGCCAGCGCCTCGCCGCGGAAGCCGAGGGTGCGCACGGCCTCGAGATCCTCGGCGGCGGCGATCTTGCTGGTCGCATGCGGCGCAATCGCGAGAGGCAGATCCTCCGGGTCGATGCCCGCGCCGTCGTCGATGACGCGGATGAGTTCCCGCCCGCCCTGCTCGATCTCGACGCGGACGCGCGTCGCCCCGGCATCGAGGGAGTTCTCGACCAGCTCCTTGACGACGCTCGCGGGGCGCTCGACGACCTCGCCCGCGGCGATCTGATTGACGAGCAGCGGCGGGAGTCGGCGAATCGGCATCTGGCGTCCATCGACGGCGCCCTGCGCCGAGGCGCGCGAGGCGAGCGTGCAATCTGAGCAGGTTCGCACGCCCAAGGCAACGGCCCTCCCGCCACCGGCCGAAGTCCTCCAGGCCGGGGAGGAGCGCTCCGGAGCGCCTCCGCGACGCGGCGCGGGAGCAGGACGAGGCAGCGTCCGCCGGGCGCGGCAGCCCATCGACACCCGCACGCGTGTCAGACAGGCTCGCTCCCCCGCTATCTGAGCGCGACCGGCAGGGCGGGACAGCGTCGTCCCGAATCCGCCTGGTCGCCCCCCACCCCCTCGGCGCGGCCGCACCGCACACCGCGCCACTCACCGAAGGCGCAATGCCATGACCTTCCATCACGATTCAACGCAGATCCGCCGCACCCGCCGCCTTCTGATCGCTGCGGCACCGGCCCTTCTTGCCTTCTCGCCCGCCCTCGGCGACATGATCTTCGTCGACCTCGGCGACCTCCCGGGAGGCCCGAACAACGCGATCACGACGGGCGTGAGCAACAACGAACTCGCCTGCGGCAAGTCCTCGTCGGGCAACGGCTCGGAGGCATTCCTCTACAACGGAATCGGCCTCGTCGGACTCGGCGACCTTCCGGGGCCCGGCTTCTTCAGCTTCGCCCACGGCATCTCCGGAGACGGCACCACGGTCGTCGGCTTCGGCGACGGGTTCACCGCCGGATCGCAGCAGGCGTTCCGATGGACGCAGGCGACCGGGATGGTCGGCCTTGGCGACCTCCCCGGAGGCTCCTTCTGGAGCGTGGCCCGCGCGACGAGCGGCAACGGCAGCGTCGTCGTCGGGTACAGCTCATCGGCGAACTCCGGCCCGAACAACTTCGAAGCCTTCCGCTGGACCGCCTCCGCAGGGATGGTCGGCCTCGGCGATCTTCCCGGCGGGATCTTCGAGAGCAAGGCGTACGCCTGCTCCGCCGACGGCAACGTGATCGTCGGGACCGGATGGGGAACGATGGCCCTCGGGCGCGAGGCGTTCCGCTGGACGCCGGGCGCGGGGATGATCGGGCTCGGCTCGCTCCCTGGCGGAGCGCGGAGCGAAGCCTTCGGTGTCTCCGCCGATGGCACCGTCGTCGTCGGCACCTCCCAGTCGGCGCAGGGCCGCCAGGCGTTCCGGTGGACGGCGCAGGGCGGCATGGCGGGCCTCGGCGATCTCCCCGGCGGCTCCTTCGACTCAGCCGCGCTCGCCGCCAGCGGCGACGGCTCGGTCATCGTCGGCCGCGGCAAGACCGCTCAGGGAGACCGCGCCTTCGTCTGGCGGCCGCAGCAGGGAATGCAGGATCTGCGCACCTTCGTCATCTCGCAGGGACTCGCGATCGTGCAAGGGTGGACCTTCGCCGAAGCCACCGCGATCTCGGCCGACGGCCGCACGATCGGCGGCTGGGGCCGCAACGCCGCCGGCCAGACCCGGGGCTGGATGATCCTGAACTTCCCCGATCCGATCAACATCGGCCTCCCCAACCCCGACTTCAACAACGATGCGCGCGTCGACGCCGCGGACGTCGGGCTTCTGCTCGCCGCTTGGGGCCCGTGCTTCGGTGACGGAGAGTGTCCTTGCGACCTCAACGGCGACGGCATCGTCGATGGCCAGGATCTTGCGGAGCTGCTCGGCGCGTGGGGCTGAGCGCTCAGTGCGGCGGCCGCGCTGCGATCGCCGCCCGGTCAAGAGCCCGTGCTCGCGCGACGGCGCGGACCCGATTCACCGGGTCCGCGCCGTCGGCGCGTCTCCGGCACTCCGGCGCATCGGATATCCTCGTCGGCGCTGATGACGACGATCGCCGTCGGTGACGTGCACGGATGCGGCGTCGAGCTCCGCGGACTCCTCGCCGCGGTCGACCGCACGCATCGCGCCGCGCGGCTGGTCTTCGTCGGCGACCTGCTCACCAAGGGGCCGACGCCCTCCGAGGTCCTCCGGGAACTGCTCGATCGGCGCGAGGCGGGTCAGGAGATCGCCCTGATCTGCGGCAATCACGACCTGCGGATGCTCGCGGCCCTGGTCCAGGTGCAGTCGGGCGTCAGCCCCAACCACCTCGGCCGCACCGAGCGCGCCTGCTGGCAGGATCTCGCGAAGCACGGGATGCTCCGTCTGGCGATGCGCCTGATGGTCGAGGCCAGCGAGACGACGGAGCTGCGCGACCCCGCGGGGACGTGGACGATCGTCCATGGCGGCATCGATCCGGCCCTCGGGCTCGCGGGAACGCCCGACGACGTCAAGATCCACATCAAGGCCCTCGACGGGGAACCGCACTGGTGGGAGCGGTACGACGGCCGCGACGGTCTGATCGTCGTCGGTCACAAGCCGCTTCCGGAGCCGATGGTCCTCAGCGGCGCCGATGGCCGCCCGATCGTGGTCAACGTCGACAGCGGCTGCGTCTACGGCGGATGGCTGAGCGCCTATGCGATCGAGTCCGAGCTGCTCTTCTCGGTGCCCTCCGTCCAGCGCGGCGTCTCGAAGTGGGAGGAGGCCCGGGACGCGGTGCGGCAGCGCAGCGCCGAGGCTGCGATGCGCGGGGCTTCGTAGCGGGCGATCTCCCTCCGCCGGGGAACTCCGGCGTGCTCACGACCACGACCAGCGCATCGCCACCGGCATCCGCCGACCCGGTCCGAAGGCGCGCGGCGTCACCTTGAGGATGATCGGAGCCTGGCGGCGCTTGAACTCGCTGCGATCGAGCAGCAGCGCGACCCGGCGCGCCGTCGCCTCGTCGCAGCCGGCGCGGCGCGCGGCTTCGCCGAGCGTCGCCTCGTCGTCGACGAGCGACTCGACAAGCGCATCGAGCACGTCGTAGGGGGGGAGCGAATCCTGGTCGAGCTGACCGGGCCGCAGCTCCGCCGAGGGGGGCTTCTCGATCGACGCGATCGGGATCGGCGGATCGGCGAAGCCGCACGCCTCGGCGCTCTGGTTCATCCAGCGGGCGAGCTGCCAGACGCGGCGCTTGACCAGGTCTCCCAGCGGCGCCAGGGCGCCGATCATGTCGCCGTAGAGCGTCGCGTACCCTGCGGCAAGCTCGCTCTTGTTGCCGGTCGCCAGCGCCATCGCGCCAAGCGCGTTGGCCACCGCCATCACGGTCGTGCCGCGGATGCGGGACTGGAGGTTCTCATCGACGAGACCGGAGGCGCCGGCGGAGCCCGGCGCCAGGCTCGCGAGCGCGACGTCGAGGACCGGCCCGAATGCCGCGTGCATCGGCTCGATCGGGAGGGTCGCGATCCGCCCCATCCGCAGGCGCCGCGCCAGCTCCAGCGCGTCGGCCACGCTTCCGTGCGAGGAGTGCCGCGACGGCATGAGCAGGCCGACGACGCGGTCGGCGCCCAGCGCCGCCACCGCGAGGGCCGCCGTGACCGCGGAGTCGATTCCGCCGGAGATCCCCAGGACCGCCGAGCCGCCGCCGCAGGTGCGGAAGTAACTGCCGATCCCGAGCACGAGGGCGTGAAAGATCTCCGCGGAATCGTCTGCGGGCGCGGCGGATGGCGCCGTCGTCCGAGGCGGCGGGCCGACCGCCGCGCCGGCCGCAGCCGCCGGGGCCGGCGGCGCGTGGAGCGCGGCGGGCGCAGCCGTCGAAGCGACCCGGGCCACAGCGGCGGCGCCGGACTCGGCCGCTCCGGTCCCGGAGGGCGCACTGCGACCGGCTTCGACGATGGCGAAGTCCTCGCGGAAGGATGCCAGGTCTGCAAGGAGCGCGCCGTCGGGGCCGACGGCGCAGGACGCGCCGTCGAAGATCAGGTCGTCGTTGGCGCCGATGGCGTTCACCGAGAGGACCGTGCACGAAAAGCGCGTCGCCACGGCGCGCAGGCGCTCCAGATGCCGGGCGCGCTTGCCGAGCACGAACGGGCTGGCGCTGCCGACGGCGATCCACTCCGCCCCGGCCGCGATGCACTCTGCGACCGGATCGCGGGAATAGCGGCGATCGACATCGACGTCCGAGGCGCTCCAGAGGTCTTCGCAGAGCAGGACGCCGACGCGGCGAAGCTCGCCCTCCGCCTCGATCTCGATCACCAGCGGGGCGCTGCCGGGCTCGAAGTGCCGGTCTTCATCGAAGACGTCGTAGGTCGGCAGCAGCGCCTTGTCGTAGCTTCCGATGACCTCGCCTCCGCGGAGCGCGGCGATGCTGTTGCGAAACGGCCGCGAGCCGCCGGAGGCCCGGCGCGGAAGACCGACAAGGACAGTGACCTCGCGCGGCGCGCAGGGAGCCGTCGTCGGCGCGACGCCCTCGACCGCTAGCAGCTCATCGCCCGCGCGCCCGCCCCGCCCGGGTCGCGCGTCGCTCGCGATCGCCGCGGCGAGATCGCGCAGGGCGGCCTCGCACCGCTCGACGACGCCTCGTCGCTGGAGCAGGTCGCGCGGCGGATAGCCGAGCAGGACGAGCTCCGGCGTCACGACCAGCCGCGCCCCCGCCGCCGCGGCGCGGCGCACCGCCGCGAGCACGCGCTCGGCGTTGCCCTCGATCTCGCCGACGACCGCCTCGATCTGGGCGAGGGCGATGCGCACCGGTTCACTCCCCCGCCGGCGAGGCGCGATGGATCACGCGGATCCCGCGGGCATCGAGCGCCTGCTGGAGCTCGTCGCCGTGCGTCCGATCGCGGACCTCGACCGTGCAGAGGACGAGGACCGTCGAGACGTCGGGGCCGCCGAAGGCGCGCTCGTGGGTGATCTGGCGGACGCTCGCGCCCGTGGCGGCGATCGTCGAGGTCAGCTCGGCAAGCCCGCCCGGTCGATCGCGGATCACCGCGGTGAACTGCACGAGCCGACCATCGACCGCGAGGCCATGCTCGATCACGCGGCTGAGGACGACCGGATCGATGTTGCCGCCGCAGAGGACGAGGACGACGCGCTTCCCCCGAAGATCGCGCAGGGCGCCGCTCCCCTCGGCGAGGAGCGCAGCCAGCGGCGTCGCGCCGGCCCCCTCGACGACGCCCTTGAGCAGCTCCGCGAGGCGGAGGATCGCCAGCGAGATCGTCTCTTCGCCGACGGTCACGACCTCATCGACGTGCTGCCGGGCGATCCCGAAGGCCCGCAGCCCGACCATCGGCACCGCGAGGCCGTCCGCGAGCGTCGAGGGCATGGTGAGCATGACCGGAGCGCCGGCCTCGAGCGCCGCGACGTAGCTCGCGGCCCGCCTCGGCTCGACCCCGACGAGGCGCATCGCGGGCTTCCTGGTCTTGACGGCGAGGCCGATCCCGGCGATGAGCCCGGCGCCGCCGACGGGGACGATGATCGCGTCCGCGTCGGGCACCTGCTCGACGATCTCCAGGCCGATCGTTCCCTGGCCGGCGATGATCGCCGCGTCGTTGAACCCGTGGATGTAGCTGAGGCCCTCGGCGGCGACGAACTCGTCGGCCTTCTCCTTCGCCTCGGCGATGTTCTCGCCATGCAGCAGCACGCGGGCGCCGAGCCGGCGGCAGCGGGCCTGCTTCACGAGCGGCGCGAAGCGCGGCATCACCACCGTCACCGGAACTCCGAGCTCGCGCCCGTGGAGCGCCAGGGCGAGCGCGTGGTTGCCCGCGCTGGCGGCGACGACGCCGCGGGCGCGGGAGTCGCCGTCGAGCAGGAGCAGCGCGTTGCGCGCGCCGCGCTCCTTGAAGGACCCTGTCCGCTGGAGGTACTCCAGCTTGCAGTGGACGCGGCAGCCGACGAGCTCGGAGAGCGCTTCGGACTCGGGACAGGGCGTTTCGAGGACGCCGTCGCGGATGCGATCGCGCGCCCTGACGATGTCGTCGAACGAGACGTCGCTCTCGCTGTTCATCGTCGGGCTCGCCCTCGCCGCGCTTCGCCCCGTCGAGGCCTGATCACGACTTCGGTCCGGCGGCGCGGACGGCCTCCGAGAGCCGGAACTTCGCGTCGTTCTCGCGGAAGCGCCGGGCGAGATCGGCGGCCTTGGCGTCGTAGGCCGCAGGATCGGACCACGTGTTGCGCGGGTCGAGGACCTCCGAGGGGACGCCAGCGACCGCGGTGGGCATCGCGAGGCCGAAGACGGGGTGCTTCCTCCAGCTCGCTCCGCGCAGCGAGCCGTCGAGGATCGCGTTGACGAAGGCGCGCGTCCACGCGAGCTTGAATCGGTGGCCGGTGCCGTAGGGACCGCCGGTCCAGCCGGTGTTGAGCAGCCAGACGTCGCAGCCATGCCTGGCGATGCGGCTGGCGAGAAGCTCCGCATAGACCATCGGCTCGCGCGGCATGAAGGGGCCGCCGAAGCAGACGGAGAAGTTCGGCTGCGGCTCCGTCACGCCGGCCTCGGTGCCCGCGAGCTTCGAGGTGTAGCCGTTGACGAAGTAGTACTGCGCCTGCTCCGGGGTGAGCTTGCTCACGGGCGGGAGCACGCCGAAGGCGTCCGCCGTGAGGAAGATCACGTTGCGCGGATGCCCGGCGACCGAGGGGATCCGGGCGTTGGCGATGTAGGAGACCGGATAGGTGACCCGGGTGTTCTCCGTCCTGGAGCCGTCGTCGTAGTCCGGCTCGCGGGTGACCGGATCGAGGACCACGTTCTCGAGCACCGAACCGAAGCGGATCGCGTTCCAGATCTCCGGCTCGCCTTCCTTCGAGAGCTTGATGCACTTGGCATAGCAGCCGCCCTCGACGTTGAAGATGCCCCGATCGGACCAGCCATGCTCGTCGTCGCCGACGAGGTCGCGGTTCGGGTCGGCCGAGAGCGTCGTCTTCCCGGTGCCCGAGAGGCCGAAGAAGATCGCGACGTTCGCGGGGTCCTTGCGGTCCACGTTCGCGGAGCAGTGCATCGGGAAGACGCCCCCGTCGCACATCTCGGGGAGGTCGTAGTTCATCGCGTAGAAGATCGACTTCTTGATCTCCCCGGCGTAGCGAGTCCCGATGATGACGACCGTCCGCTTCTCCAGCGACTGGACGATCGCCAGAGTGCTGCGGACGCCGAACCGCACAGGATCGTCGATCCGCAGGTTGCAGGCGTTGATGATCGTCCAGTCCGGCTCGAAGCCCTCGGCGATCTCCTCGGCCGGAGCGTTGATGAAGAGCGTCCGGGCGAAGAGGCTGTGCCACGCCTCCTCGGTGATCACCGAGACCTTGAGCCGGTAGCGAGGATCGGCGCCGGCGTAGCCGTCGAAGCGGAAGAGCTCCTTCTTCTGGCCGAGGTGCCGCAGGGCGAGGTCGCGCAGGGCGTCGAAGTTCGCGGGCGAGATCGGCTGGTTGACCTTGCCCCACGCGATCGAGCCGTGGATCCCCGGCGTGTCCTCGAGGAACTTGTCGTTCGGACTGCGTCCCGTCCGCTCGCCGGTGTCGCACATCAGGGCGCCGTTGGCGGCGAGGACACCCTCGTTCCGCCGGATCGCCTGCTCGATCAGCAGCGGCACCGAGAGATTGCGGTGCATCGTCGCGCTTCCGAAGGCGTGTCCGAGATCGATCCGGTTGGCGGTGGCGGTGGTCATGACGAGGCGAGTCGGGTGGGTTGCGTGGGGTCGAGCTGGATCGGACTGGAGGGTGCCGCTCGGGACGATCGCGATGCCGGAGAGATCGCCCGGCGCGGCCGGAGTGGATGAATCGTTCAGGCGCCTCCTGCCCAGCGCCTTCGGCACAGCGCCTTCTTCCCAGCGCCTTCGGCCCAGCATCATCGGCACGCTCCGCCCATCGCGGAGGCGGCGCCCGCGACCGCCGCAGGCACCGTGGGCCGCGGCGCTCGCTCGCGGCGCCGGGCCGCGCGCCCGCCGCACGCGGGGATGGTACACGCAACCGGATGCCGCGCCCGGGCGGACCGGCCGCGCGCGACGCGATGGCTTCGAGAGCGCGCAGCCCGCGATGAGGATGCGAGCCCGGATGCCCGATCGCGGGCGTGATCGCGAGCGCTCGCGGTCCCCGCAGAGCCTCCGACAGAACCGTCCGCCGACTTCGTCGGCAGCGACATGACGACGGCGCTGCGCGCTCCCGCGCTCCCGCCCCCCGCCTTCCCGGCGCCCTCCCCCCCCGTCCCCCGGGGGGCCGGATGCGCTCGGCACAAGCTGCTACGATGCCGCCTTCTTGCGGAGACCGTAGCTCAGTTGGCAGAGCACCGGATTGTGGTTCCGGCCGTCGCGGGTTCAAATCCCGTCGGTCTCCCTTCGATCGCCCGCAGCCCGGGCGACGCGTCGCCGGGGGCTTCCCCTTCAATCGCGTTCGTCGAGCCGGTTCGGGGCGCCGGTTCGGGGACTCAGATCGCGGAGACTCCTCGTGGCGCCGATTTCTGAAGCTCGCCCCCGACGCCAGCTCCCGAACCTCGCCCCCGGCGCTTGCTCCGCAGTGAGGCTCGACGCATGACCGCGCCCTCCCTTCATGTCGCTGCGATCCAGCACGACATCGCGTGGGAGCGCAAGCCGGTCAACCACGCGACCGTGGAGTCGATGATCGAGCGCGCCGGGCTCCCAGAGGGAACCCTGGTCGCGCTGCCCGAGCTCTTCGACACCGGGTTCTCGCTGGAGCTGGAGACGATCGTCGACGAGACGACGATCCCGTGGGCGGCCGACTGCGCCCGGCGCCATCGGATCCAGCTCGTCGCGAGCGACGCCCGCATCGGCGCCGACGCGAGGGGGCGGAACTGCGCGACGATCGTGCGTGCGGATGGCTCCGTCGCGGGGACCTACGAGAAGCTTCACCCCTTCTCCTTCGGGCGGGAAGGCGAGCGCTACTCGGGCGGCGATCACCTCCTGCTCGCCACCGTCGGCGGCGCGAGGGTCGCGCCCCTGATCTGCTACGACCTGCGCTTTCCCGAAGCGTGGCGTCTCGCCGCCCTCGCCGGGGCCGAGGTCTTCGTGATCGGGGCGAACTGGCCAGACGCCCGGCAGGCGCACTGGCGCGCGCTCTGCATCGCCCGGGCGATCGAGAACCAGGCCTTCGTCGTCGCGGTCAACCGGGTCGGACGCGATCCGACGCTCTCCTACGCAGGCGGATCGCTGATCGTCGATCCTCGCGGGACGGTCCTCGCAGAGGCCGGGTGCGAGCCTGAGGTGCTTCAGGCGACGCTCGATCTTGACGGGCTCCGGGCCTGGCGGCGGGACTTCCCGGCGCTGCGCGACGTGCGCCGCGGGTTCCTCGGAGAGGCCGCGATCGTCAGCGGGCGCGCCGCGGCGACCGTCGCGGGCGCCGCGACCGTCGCAGGCATGGCGGCCGACGCGGCGCCGTCGCCGTGACGAGCGGTCTCGCCGCGGCATGACCCGCAGCCGCGTTGACGCTGCGATTCCCTCCAGTACACTCCCCCGCCAGCGTGTCCGGCGACGTGCATCGAACCACCGGTCCTCATCGGACGCAGTCGCGAAGCGCCAACTCGGCGCTCGCGGCGGCCATCCGCCGCGCGTACTTCGCCGAGCTCGGCGCCGCCGCCGCGCGCTATCAGGCGAACCCCGATCGGTTCCTCGACTTCTGCCTGCGGCGCGACCCGGGCACGACGCTTGGAACCGCGCGGCTGATCGGGCATCTCGACGACCTGCTCCTCGCGGCAGCCTGCATCAACGATGTCGCCGCCGCGTGGGCCGACCTGCTCGATCGACACGAGCGCGCCCTCGCCATCGCGGCAGGAGAACTCCTCGGAAGGACGCCCTCCGGAGCCCGGTCATGCTCCGGTGCGTTCGCGGGCGATGGGCCCCTCGCTGCCAGACGGTGGCTGATCGAGCTCCGGCGGATCTCGATCGACCGAGCGCCGAGCGCAGCCCGCGCGAGGCCTGAGATCTCGCCGCAGGTCGAGAGCGCTCCCCTCGCCACTGCCCCGATTCCGCGCCAGTCGCTGGCCGCGTACGTCGGCGCCCAGCCGCTGCGGCGCTGGCTCGCGCAGCGGCTGCACGTCGATCTGGCGAGCCTGCGCCGGTCCAGCCTCGCCCTCAAAGGGGTCGGATGACACGAGCGCGCGGGGCGGCGGCGTGCGAGTGACCGCGCCGCTCCCTCGAAGTCCGCGTCACGGAGCGACTTCAGCCTCCGAGAGATCGTGAGGCCGGGAGTTCGTCGCCGTCGGGGGCAGCTCGGGGTTGGGCGGCATGGGGCGACAGGGGGCGGCATGGGCGCCTTGCGAGGATCTCGACGAACTCGTGGGCTCCCAGAAAGGCCGATCGGGCGCTCAACACTACAGCGCTGGAGTGTTAACGCGAGCGGTCTGGCATGAGGACCGTCTCCCGGTCTGCGCGACCGGACGGAGCGAGCCGGGGAACGAAGCCAACCCGGGTCTCTCAACGCGACGAGCGCCGCTTCGGCGGGGCGCACTCAGTGCCGAACGAGCGCGCACTCCGCCCGGGATGGACCCGCACGATCGCGCCGAACGACCCCCGCTCCACGAAGGAGGCGCGTCCCGCTCTGGAGCTCCGCACGCCGGGCGCCGGCCATGGCGTCGGGCGGCGCGGGGTGCATGGCCGGTTCCGCAGCCATCTTCGCTGCGCGGCCACTCCCGGTGCGCGGCCCTCGAGGCCGCCTCGGGTGGCGTGCCTCACCCTCGGCCCCATCGTCGCCGAACTCGGGCCGCGCCGCACCCGACCTCTTGGGGTGCCGACACTCGTCGCACGCGAGTCCGGTGAAGCAGGAGCGGCCGGAACGGCCGCGCACCAGCGACGGCGGAATCTGCCATCCACCCGGCGGCTCGGTGACGGAGACTCCTCCGCTTGACACCTCCGGCGTTCGGCGTAGTCTTTGCGTTCCCGCTCCGCCGCCGGAGGCCGAGCGCCGAGCCCCGCGCTCTGCGAGTTCGCCTCCGACGCCCGCGAACGGAGAGGTCCCTCAGGCCGACCGTTGCCGATCATCGATCGTCGCGGCCGTCTGCGGCCAGGTAGCTCAGTTGGTAGAGCACCGCATTGAAAATGCGGGTGTCGGCGGTTCAAGTCCGCCTCTGGCCATTTCCGAACCCGCGCCGTTCCCGCCCTCGCGCAGACGGACGCGCCCCCGCGCGGGATCCTCGCCGCCCCGATCGACTTCCCGCAGGTCTTGCGCGCCGATCTGCCCGGCAGGGCTTCCCGGATGATCTGCCGCGCACGCCTTCCTCGAGAGTCTGCCGCTCAGATCGAGGTCGCCGGGCGGTCTAGACCACCACCGTTCGGACGCGCTCCGGGGCGCCGGAGGTCGTTGCCGGGGGTCGGCACCGGCTTGGGGCGCCCGAGCGCAGACCCGCAGCGTTGCGTCGGTGGGGCTGGGTGGCGCCGACGGGTCGCCGTCGAGCGTCGATCGAACGTGCCGTCCGCTTGACGTGCGCAGGGGAGGTGGCGATACTTCTCGATTCCCTTGAGGGCGCTTCGACGGCGGGGCCCCTTGCTCGTTGCGCGGTCGAACCCGTCGGGGTCGGCCCGCCATTCGCGGCAGCGAGGTGCCATCGGTCCGCCGGCGCCCCCTTCGGTCGCGTTCGGCGACAGCCCGCCTCGGCCGCTCTTGGCCTCGGCGACCAGCCGACCCGGCTTCGGCCACCCGGCTTCGGCCACCCGGCCTTGGCGACTCGTCGGCGACCCCCGGGCCTTCGGCCCGAGTCGGCCAGTGAGCATCTCGCCTCGAGATGCACCGACCGTCCTGCTCCTTCCTTCGGGCCGTTGCGTCGGCTCGACCGGACCCTCCAGGCTCCCGCCAGGTTTCCCCGGCAGACTCGCACCGCCTCCGTCCACCCGCCTCCTCGACTCCACATGGCTCGATACACCGGTCCCAAGGTCAAGCTCTCCCGCAAGGTGGGTGTGCCCATCGCGGATACGCCCAAGCACACCGTCAAGCGGCAACTGACCCCCCCGGGGATGCACGGCGCCCGCGGCCGCCGGGCCAAGGACTACGGAATCCGCAAGAACGAGAAGCAGAAGCTGCGCTTCCACTACAGCGTGCTGGAGCGCCAGTTCCGCCGCTACATGGACATGGCTTCGCGGAGCAAGGGCAACACCGGCGAGGTGCTGCTCCAGATCCTCGAACGCCGGCTCGACAACGTCGTTCGCCGGGCCGGCTTCTGCCGGACGATCTGGGCGGCGCGGCAGCTCGTGGTGCACGGCCACGTGCTGGTCAACGGCCGCAAGGTCGACCGGCCGAGCTACGCCATGACCCCCGGCGAGGCGATCACCCTCAAGCCCGGCATTCACAAGCTGGTTCGAGACAGCATGGAGACGATGGCCGGTCACATCGTGCCCGGCTGGATGGACGTCAACCCCGCCGAGCTCTCGATCCGGGTGACGGCGAATCCGACCTCCGACCAGATTCCGTTCGACGTCAACACCAACCTGATCGTCGAGTTCTACAAGTAACCGCCGTCGTCCGGTCACCTGCCGCCGGCTGCGCGGACGTCGCCTCCGGACGGCCGTGGCCCGAGGGTCACGGGCATGCTCCGATTTCTTCGCCGATACAACAAGGGAATCCTCGTCGTCGGCGGCGTCCTGCTGCTGGTGGCGTGGGCCGTCTCCGATTCGCTCAGCCGCATCTCCGCCGCGAGCGCCGCAGCAAGCACGGCGTGGGCGGTGATGGATGGCAGGACGATCTCCGCCGCCGACCGCCAGTCGGCGCAGGGGGACATGAAGCTGCTCCAGGCCTTGGGGCCGCTCATGAGCGCCTTCGGGCGCCCGGTGCTGCCGATCCCGGGGGCCGACCGCGATCCGGTCCATTACTTCCTCCTCCGCCATGAGGCCGAACGGGCCGGGCTCGTCGGACCCGCGGCCGAGGGCCAGCGGTTTCTCGAGGAGATGCTCGCGGCCTTCCCGGCCGAGGGCCGACCGGACGTCGACCAGTTCCTCGTCTCGCTCCAGATCCAGAGCGGTCTCAACCGCACCGCCGCGCTGGAAGGGCTCGCCCGGGTCGAGGGGATCTGGCGGCTCGTCTCGCTCTACGACTCCGCGCCGCGCCTCTCCGACCGCCGAATGAAGGCTGCCGCATCGCGGCTGATGGCGTCGGTGGATTCCGACATCGTCGTGCTCGACGCCCGTCGCCTGGCGCGCCGGCTCGATTGGACACCGGACGAGGCCGATCTCGAGGCCCAGCTCGCCCGCTACGGCGACGCCCTTCCGAGCGCCGGATCGCCGTTCGGCTACCGACTCCCGAATCGCGTCAGGCTGGAGTGGATCGTCGTGCCCGCCGCAGCGGTGCGCGGGAGCCTCGATCGCAGCGAACAGCTCTCGAACATCGAGCTGCGCAAGCACCGCGAGCGCCATCTCGCGATCTTCCCGCGCCCCCTCGACGGCAGCGATGACTTCGAGTTCATCCGCGACGCCGTCCGGCTGCATCGGCTCAACGAGCTCTACGAGGCGAAGATCGCCGAGATCATCAAGTTCGCCGGAGATCAGCTCCAGCATCCGCTGCGCGGTCTGCCGCGCGACGGCTTCTACGTGAAGCTCCCGGAGGACTGGGAGTCGAAGAAGCCATCGCTCGAGCAGCTCGCGCAGGCGATCGCGCAGCAGTTCGGCATCACGCTCCCGAGCTACCAGACGAGCGGTCCCGATCTGATCGAGCCCGCTCGCGTCGCCACCCTCGATGGCATCGGGCGCGCCTCCTCGGACCGCTTCGGGACGACGCCGGTCACCGCGGCGCAGCTCGTCGCGCAGGCCCGCGAGCTGGGCGGCTCCGACACCATCCCGATCCAGCAGGGCGTTGCGGGCCCGCCGCTGCGCACGCCCGGCGGCGATGTCGTCATCTTCCGACTCCTCGATGTCGATCCGGCCCGCGCACCTCGCTCGGTCGACGAGGCGCGGGCACGGCTCGTCGAGGACGTGAAGGCGCAGGAGCAGTTCCGGCGCCTGGTCGCAGAGCAGGAGTCGCTCAAGGCTCGAGCTTCCCGCGATGGCCTCGCCGCGCTGGCGGCGGCCAACGACTCGAATGTCCGCGCCGCCAACGATCTCCGCGAGATCGGCGGCGGGTTCATTCCCGGCATCGGCGCCGTGCCCGGCGCGGTGAAGGGGATCGTCGACTTCGCGCTCGCCCTCCCCCGCGGTCAGAACGGCGAGGAGCTCGAATCGGTGCTCTCCCTCCCCGAGTCCGCTCGGACCTTCACGCAGCCGATCGACGACCGCCTGATGCTCATCGTGGGACGGATCGTCGGCGTGGAGCCGCTCACCAGCGACGACTTCGCGTCGATCGCCGCGATGGGCCTCGTGGACCGGGCGATCCGCCAGGAGGAGACCGCGACGCTCCGCGACGAGCTCTTCGGCCGTGCCGCGATGGTGGAGCGCTACGGCTTCCGGCTCATCGGCGAGGATGCGCTCGACGAGGAGCCCGAGGAGCTGGTCGCAGGTTGATTCCGCAGTCGCGGCCCTCCGCTCCTGCGCCTCCCGACCTTCAGACCAACGACCAGACACGCCCGGGGAGCGGCCCCCGAGATCGGCGCGACGGCTCGCTGCCGACGGGGCCGACGCGGGAACCGCCGACGCAGACGATTACCTCGCGGCGCAGTCGCCCCGGCGCTGCGGGAGCGCCCCGGACCGGCCGCGCGGCGCACGACCGTCCCGGGTCTGCCGACTCCGAGCCAGATCGATCCCCGATGCGGAGACTCCAGCCCGCTGGCCACCCCCGCTGCCCCCCGGCCCCATCGGCGTCAGGTCACCTTGGAGCCCGGCTTCACGGGTCGCTGCACGGTGACCACGACCACGTCGCGCTCGTCGGCCTGACCGCCCTGGCCGGGGTGCAGGTCGCTGGCCGCGAGGATCATCCCCTCGCTGATCTCGCCTCGGAGCATCCGCGGCTCGAGGTTGGCGACGATCACCACCTGCTTGCCGACGAGCGAAGCGGGGTCGTACCAGGCGCGGATGCCTGCGCAGACCTGCCGACCCTGCGGCGTGCCATCGTCGAGCCGCACCTTGAGCAGCTTGTCCGCGTTGGGATGCGGCTCGGCGGAGAGCACGGTCGCGACCCGGAGATCGAGCTTGGCGAAGACGTCGTAGGGAATCGCGGGCGCTGCGCCGGCGGTCGCCGGTGCGGAGCCGGTCGCTCCCGCCGCCGGGGTGGTCGCAGCGGTGCCGGCCGGATTGGGCAGGGTGGTCATGGGGCGATGATAGAGAACCGGCTCCGCGCTGCGCGGGCCCGTGAACGGGAGCGGGCGCGCACCGATCCCGCTGCCGACGCAGGGTGACGGCCCCGCGGAGGTCGGCGCCGCTCGATCGCCCGGGAGAGTCACGCAGAGCCGCCGCGATCGGCCGCGCTCTCTCCCTCGGCGTGCCCCGGGCTGTGGGCGATCTCGACCACCAAGGCGTCGTCGGCGGCGGCGCCGTGGCGGAACGACCGCACCGCATCGAGCACGAGCGTGCTCGCGTCGGCGCTCTCTCGGGGAACTCGGCTGCGGAGCGAGATCGCGGAGAGCTCGCGGCGGATCCCCTCGATGCCGAACATGCGCCGCGACCGATCGGCGGCCTCGGTGACTCCGTCGGTGTAGGCGATCACCGACTCGCCCGCGCCGAGCGGGGTCTCCAGCGCGCCGGCGTCGAAGAGCTCCGCGTCGATCACGCCCAGCATCGGCGCGGTCGCGCCGAGCTCTTCGATGGCGCCGCCGCGGCGCCGCAGGAGCACCGGAGGATGCCCCGCGCTCGCCCACCGGACGACGCCGCGACGGGCATCGACGAGCATCGCCACCGCCGTCGCGTAGATCCCGCGCCCCGCGAGCGCCTCGCCGACGAAGCGGTTGAGCTCCGCGATGACCGCGCCGGGCTCGTTCTCCTCGGCGCCGCTGCGAGGCCGCGAAAGCTCCGCGTGAATCCGGTTGACCGCGAGCGCCGAGGCGACGCCATGGCCGGTCACGTCGACGAGCACGGCGAGAATCGCCTCCTCGTCGATCTGGGCGGCGAAGACGAAGTCGCCGCCGATCTCGCGCATCGGCTCGTATGCGTAGCGCAGCCGCAGCGCACCGAGATCGATCGGCCCCGGGAAGATCGACTCCAGCAGTCGGCGGGCCTCGGAGAGCTCGCGATGGACCTCGCCATAGCGTCGCCGCCAGGTCCGGGCGAGGAACCGGCTGGTGAAGCGGTCGTGCCGCCAGACGCTCCAGAGCACCCCGGGAAGCCCCGCGAGCGGAAAGAGGGCCGCGAGCAGCAGCCTGATCCACCCCGCCGCGGGCATGCCCGCGACCACGAGGGCGAAGAGCGCCCAGACCGGAAGCAGCGGCCAGATCGCGGCGCGCGGCGGCATCGCGACGAAGGCGAAGAAGGTCAGGTGAAGGAAGAGGACCGCCACGATCCCGGAAGCGCCCGCGATCAGCGCGCTCCCGTCGGCGCTCCGAGCCTCGAAGGCGCCGCTCTCGAACGTCATCAGGAGCTTCATCCCGAGGACGACGCCGCCGCACGCGATCATCAGGAACCAGCCGATCACCCGCACCGTCATCACCGGCGAGAGCGAGACGCGCCAGAAGAAGGTCGCCAGCGCGAGGCAGCATCCGATCAGCCCGAGGTCGACGGCTTCGTCGAGCAGGAGCCAGGGCGCAGGTCCGGAGAGGTCGTCGCTCCCGAAGCGGGAGCTCATCCCGTAGACGAGGCTGATCAGGAGCACCGTCGCGATCGCGATCGCCGCCATCGCCGCGCGCCGCCGCTGCCATCGCGCGAGCTGGTCGTCCAGCTCGCGCCGCGTCGGCGCGTCGAGCGTGGCAAGCTCCGGATCGATCACGTCACCCCCACCGCCTCGGCGTCGCGGTCGCTGAGCAGCCCGCCGTCGGAGCGCGCCCTGACCGTTCCGTCGCGCCGCCACGATCGCTCGCACCTCGGCTGATCGCGGAGATCCACGACCGCGACGCGCTGCGCCGCGCGGTCGAGAGCGACGCGGGAGACTCCGAGCAGGTCGGCCAGCTCCGGAAGGAACGCCTCGAGCCGCCCCTCCGGGTCCGGCAGCACGACCATGGCATCGAGCGGGTTCTCGATTCCGTCGGCCTTCGCCGCCTCCAGCGACTTCTGCGCCGCCGCCCGGGCTGCGAGGACCGCCGACCATCCGGGCTCCTGCGCGTGATCGATCGGCCGGACGACCTGCTCGTGAACGCACGCCTCCGCGTCCCGGATCAGCGCCCGGTACGCCTCGTCGGCGGTGTGCGGCAGGATCGGCGCGAGCAGCCGGCAGAGCACGTGGAGGATCTCGCGCATCGCCCGCTGCGTCCGCCTTCGCCGGGGCGCGTCGCGACGATCGCAGTAGAGGCGGTCCTTGACCGCGGCGCAGTACGTCGCCGAGAGCGTCTCGTTGCAGAAGTCGAAGATCGCCAGATGGGCGGTTCGGAACTCGAAGCGCTCGTAGGCATCGAGCACCGTCCGCTGGACCCGCGCGGTCTCCCCGAGGATCCAGCCGTCGATCGAGCGCGGGTCCGGCGCCTCCGCGCGGTCGTCCTGCGGCAGGTCGTCGAGGTTGCTCAGGAGGAAGCGCAGCGTGTTGCGCACCTTGCGATAGCTCTCGCCCGCGAGGCGCAGGAACTCCAGGTCGAGACGGATGTCGTTCTCATACGCCAGCGAGCTGACCCACCAGCGGCAGACGTCGGCGCCGAAGTCGCGCAGGAGGTCCTCGACGTCGAGGGCGTTGCCGAGCGACTTCGACATCTTGCGTCCCTCCTTGTCGACGATGAACCCATGCGTCACCAAGGTGCGGTACGGCGCCGCGCCGACGCTGCCCAGCGCCGGCAGCAGCGACGCCTGGAACCAGCCGCGGTGCTGATCGGAGCCCTCGAGGTAGAGGTCCGCGGGGAACCCCAGCTCGCGACCGCGAAGCACCGCCTGCCAGGATGCGCCGCTCTCGAACCAGACATCGAAGATGTCGTGCATCTTCCGCAGCGCGCCGACCTTCAGCCCCGGCGGCGCGTGCGGATCGGAGGATGGCTCATAGGTCGCCAGCAGCGTCTCCGGATCTTCGCGGAACCACGCGTCGCTTCCGCGCGCGGCCACCGCCGCGGCCACCGCGCGGACGCTCGCGGCGGTCATGAAGACGCCGCCGTCGGGGAGGCGGAAGGCCGGAATCGGCAGTCCCCACGCCCGCTGCCGGGAGATGCACCAGTCGGGGCGCGACTCCAGCATCCCGCGCATCCGATTCCGCCCCCACTCGGGAACGAAGCGCACGGAGGAACCGATCGCCTCGAGCGCCCGTTCGCGGAGCGTCCCGGAGGAGCCCTCCCCGCCGCCCGCCGCGCCCGCATCGACGGACCGGTCGACGCCGACGAACCACTGCTCCGTCGCGCGGAAGATCGTGGGCGTGCGACCGCGCCAGTCGTGCGGGTAGCTGTGGACGATGCGAGCGGCGTGGAAGAGATGGCCGCTCTCGCGAAGCCTCTCGATCACCAGGTCATTGGCGGTCCAGACCTCGACGCCGCGCAGGAAGGACGGAGCGGTCTCGTCGTAGCGCCCCGCCTCGTCGACCGGGCAGTAGATCTCCAGCCCCTCGCGCAGGCCGGTCCGCCAGTCATCCTCGCCGTGCCCCGGCGCCGTGTGCACGAGGCCGGTGCCGTCCTCGAGGGTGACGTACTCGGCCGCGACGATCCGGCCGCTGCGCTCGATGAAGGGATGGCGGTAGCCGAGACCCAAGAGCGCCGAGCCGGTCGTCTCCGCCAGCCGCGCGACCTTCTCGGCCTTCGCCGCCGCGGCGACGCGATCGACCAGGTCGGATGCGATCACCGTCGTGCTCCCATCGATCTCCACCAGCGCGTATCGATGCCGAGCGTTGACCGCGATGGCCAGGTTGGCGGGAAGCGTCCACGGCGTCGTCGTCCAGATCATGAAGCTCGGAGTCGTATCCAGCTCGACGCCGAAGGCACGCTCGACCGCAGCCCGGTCCTCGGCCTCGAAGTCGACGTAGATCGATGGATCCTCGCGCTCCTCGTACTCCAGCTCCGCCTCGGCCAGCGCGGTGCGGTTGGCGGGCGACCAGTGCACCGGCTTGAGCTGGCGGAAGACGAGGCCGCGCTCGACCAGTTCGGCGAAGAGCCCGAGCGCCCCGGCTTCGTACGCCGGATCCATCGTCAGGTAGGGATGCTCGTAGTCCGCAATCGTGAGCAGCCGCCGGAGCGTGGCGATGTGCAGTGCGATGTGCTTCTGGGCGTAGCGGGCGCACTCGTTGCGCACCGCCACCCGTCGGGCGTCCTCATCGAGCGCCGCGAGCCGTTCGATCCGTCCCGATTCGACGAGACCGCTCATCACCCGATGCTCGATCGGCAGGCCGTGGCAGTCCCACCCCGGCACGAAGGGGCACGCCTTGCCGACCAGCAGGCGCGAGCGCACGACGATGTCCTTGAGGACCTTGTTCAGCAGATGGCCCGTGTGGATGGCGCCGTTGGCGTAGGGCGGGCCGTCGTGGAAGACGAACCGCGGCGCGGCGCTGCGCGCGGCCGTCAGCCGCTCATACAGCCCGCAGCCGTCCCACCGGCGCTGCGAGAGGGGTTCGTTCTGCGCCAGGTTCGCCTTCATCGCGAAGTCGGTCCTGGGGAGGTTCAGCGTCGGCTTGTAGTCGGGCATGGGTGGACGTGGGCGGGAGAGCCCGAGAGGCCGTGCGGCGGGGCGTGACCGGCGATCGTCCCGCGAGCGGAGCACCGAGCAGCCCCCTGGGCCGGTTCCTCGTGCCGGGGTCCCGGCGGGAAGGACAACGGCCTCGCGCTCGGCGAGGCCGTCGGGTCGACATCGGTCCGCAGACCCACCGCCTCGCGCTCACCAGCGCGCGGCAATGCCGGTCCCCGCAGCAGCGGCGCGGCGCGCTCGGAGCGACCTGCGGGAAGGGAGGGGCGGAACTGGCGGAGACGGGATCATCGAAACGGGGAGCGTATCCGTGGTGCCGCGATCGTCAAGGGGCGGCGAAGGCGGCGAGGCGGCGGAGGGCACGCGCCGCCGACGCGTCGACGGCCGCCGCATCACTCCGGATGCTCGCCCGGGCGGACCACCTCGTCGAGGTAGCGCTGGAACTCCGCCACGCGGTACGAGACGAAGCAGAACGCGTGGTGAATCGCGAACCACTCTGGATCGGTCGGGTCCTTCTCCAGGTCGCCGCGGAGGCGGTTGAGCTCGGCGAGGACCCTCTCCACCGGAAACCGGGCGGATCTGGAGGCCGATCCGGCGGGCGACGCCCGAGCCTCGGGCGTCGGCGACCCCGTCGGCGCGGAGGGCGCGCCGCCCGCGGAGCTCGCTCCGGCGGGGGCGTCTTCGGGGCGATCGGCCGGGCTTCGTCGGTCGTTCTGGTCTGCGTTCTGGTTCATGAGCAGACGAGAGCGTACGGGGAGTTCCCGCGGCCGACGGCGGACTCGGCGCCGAGCGCGGCGGCGACTGCGGCGACCGCGCGAGGAAGGCGGTGGCAGCCTGATTCACCGCTCGCTATCATCCCCGCTCCCAACCGGCCCCTCTCATCAGGTGCCGGCCACGGGCTTCGGACGACGCGTCGGAGGCGGGTTCCGCCTCGGCGTGGCCTCCGCGGCCAATGGGGCAGTAGCTCAATTGGGAGAGCGCCTCGGTCGCATCGAGGAGGTTGTGAGTTCGAATCTCATCTGCTCCACTTGCTGAACGCGTCACGCCCCGCGACCCATGTCGCGGGGCGTTTCGTCGAGGGACCGGTCGGCGCGCGGAGCGGGAGTCGCCAGCCACGTCGGCCGCGGCCCGAACGACGCCGACCATGGACAGTTCGCCCCGCTCCGAAGGACCAACGGCTTGGCCGATCCGCGCTCGACCCCCGCGATGAGGCAGTACTTCCGCTTCAAGGCGGAGCACCCGGGCTGCCTGCTGCTCTTCCGGATGGGGGACTTCTACGAGCTCTTCGACGAGGACGCGGTCACCGCGCACCGCGCGCTGGGCATCACGCTCACCGAGCGCACCAAGGGGATGCCGATGGCGGGAGTCCCCTACCACGCGATCGAGGGCTATCTCCGCCGCCTCGTTGATCAGGGGTTCCGCGTCGCGGTCTGCGAGCAGGTGGAGGATCCGGCGCTGGCGAAGGGCGTCGTCGAGCGGGCCGTCGCCCGCGTGCTCACCCCCGGCACGCTCGTCGACGAGTCGCTGCTCGACGAGGGACGGCGCAACGTCGTCGCGGCGGCGATCCTCTCCGGCGAGGGCTCCGAGGCCCACGGAGCGATCGCGCTGGCGGAGGTCTCGACCGGCGCCTTCACCCTGCATCGGCTCTCGCCGGGCCGCGGCGAGGAGGCGATCCTCGACGCGCTCGCGCGGCTCGCCCCCGCCGAGGTGCTCCATGCCGAAGGAGCGCAGCATCGCGTCCTTCTCGAGCATGCCCGGCGTCACGGCGTCGCCCTCACCGAGCGCCCCGGCTGGACCTTCCGCGCCGTCGATGCCGCGGAGGCGCTTCGGCAGCAGTTCGGCGTCGCGACGCTGGCGGGCTTCGGGCTCGACGACGCCGATCCTGCGGTCTCGGCGGCGGGCGCGCTGCTCCGCTATCTCCGCGACACCCAGGCGCCGGGCCGCGACGGCGCTCCGCTCGGGCACCTGCGGGCGCCGCGCCTCGTCGCCGAGAGCGGACACGTCGCCATCGACGCCACGACGCTGCGGAGCCTCGAGATTGAGCGCACCGTCCGCAGCGGCGCCAGCGAGGGCTCGTTGCTGGCGGCGATGCAGCGGGCGCGGACGGCCATGGGGCGGCGCCTGCTCCGCGAGTGGCTCTGCTTTCCGCTCGCCGATCGCCCCTCCATCGAGGCCCGCCAGCGCTGCGTCGGGGCGATGGTCGAGGACGAGGGCCTGCGCGACGGGCTGCTCGCCGCCCTCGAGGGGGTGCATGACGTCGCGCGGATCTCCGCGCGGGCGGCGCTGGGCCGCGCGACGCCCCGCGATCTGGCAGCGCTCGGCCGCTCGTCGGGGCGGATCGAGTCGATCGCGGCGCTCCTCGAGGGGCGCCCTCCCTTCGCGCACCATGCCGCCGCGCTCGCGCGGCTCGGCGCTGCGATCATGCCGCTGGCTCGGCGGATCGAGGCCGAGTGCGTGGAGGCGCCGCCGCCGCACCTGCGCGAAGGAGGCGTGATCCGCGACGGCGTCGACGCGGCGCTCGACGAGGCGCGGCTGCTCCAGCGCGACGCGGGGGCGTGGATCGCCGAGTACCAGCGCGCCCTCGCCGAACGCACCGGGATCGGATCCCTCAAGGTGGGTTTCAATCGCGTCTTCGGCTACTACATCGAGATCACCAACGCGCACGCAGCGCGGGTGCCTCCGGAGTTCCATCGACGGCAGACGCTCCGCGGCGCCGAGCGGTACATCACGCCCGAGCTGAAGGAGTACGAGGAGAAGGTGCTCTCCGCGGAGTCGAGGGCGCTCCGCCGCGAGCGCGAGCTCTTCGACGCCCTCGCGGCGGCGGCGGCGGCGGTCACCCCTGCGCTTTCGGAGTTCGCCGAGATCGTCGCGGCGCTGGACGTGCTGGCGGGGTTCGCCGAGCTGGCGATCCGGCGGCGCTGCGTCCGCCCGACGATCGTCGAGGAGCCGGCCATCGAGATTCTCCAGGGGCGTCACCCCGTGCTCGATGCGGCGCTCGGCGAGCGATTCGTGCCCAACGACTGCCGGCTGCACCGCGGCGACGGCGCCGGCGCCCGGGCCTCGCTCGCCCTGATCACCGGCCCGAACATGGCAGGCAAGAGCACGTTCATCCGGCAGGTCGCCCTGATCGCGCTGCTGGCGCACGTCGGCGCCTTCGTCCCCGCGGAGTCGGCGGTCATCGGCCTCTGCGACCGGATCTTCGCCCGCATCGGCGCCAGCGACGAGCTGCACTCCGGCCAGTCGACGTTCATGGTGGAGATGACCGAGACCGCGAACATCCTCCACCACGCGACGCCGCGCAGCCTCGTCATTCTCGACGAGATCGGCAGAGGCACGAGCACGCTCGACGGACTCAGCCTCGCCTGGGCGATCGCGGAGAGCCTCGCCGCGCGCGGGTGCCGGACGCTCTTCGCCACCCACTACCACGAGCTGACCGGCCTCGCCGAACGGCTCGATGCCGTGACCAACCTCCAGGTCGCGGTGCGCGAGTGGGGTGACGAGATCATCTTCCTGCACCGGATCGTGCCCGGCCGGGCGGACCGCAGCTACGGGATCCACGTCGCCCGCCTCGCGGGCGTTCCGCCCGCGACCGTCGACCGAGCCGAGGCCCTCCTCGAAACGCTGGCGGTGCAGACCGCGGCGCCCGCGATCGACCCCGGGCCCCGCGCCGCCCCCGGCGGCGACGGCCAGCTCTCGCTGTTCACCGAGTACCTCCCCCATCCGCTGGTCGCCCGGCTGGCGAAGCTCGCGCTCGAGCGCCTGACGCCCCTTGAGGCCTTCGACGCGCTGCGGGAGGCCGTGCTCGAGGCCCGCGGCGAGCGCCAGCCCGCGCCCCCGACCGGGCGCGGCGAAGCCGATGAGACGCGCTCCGACGGAGGCGCATCGTGACGATGCGCTCCGCGCCGTGATCCTCCTGCTGCTCGTCGCCGCCTTCTTGCTGACTGCGATCGCGGCGTGGGCGATCGCGTGGGAGGCGACGCACCCGCCTCGCCGCACGGCGGGCTGGGCGCTCGCCAACGGCCTGGCGATCGACCCGGGCGAGTGCGGGCTCGAGTTCACCGAGTGGTGGCTCGACCGGAAGCGCGGCGGGCGGCTGCCGGTCTGGGACGTGACGCTCGACGGACCGCCCGCGGCGCCGACGGTCGTGGTGATACACGGCTGGGGGCGCTCGCGGATCGATTCGCTCGCGCGGCTGCGGGCCTTCCTCGAGCTCGTCCCGCGCCGCTTCTCTCGCGCGCTCATGCTCGATCTCGCCGGGCACGGCGAGAGCGAGGGCTGCCTCTCGACGCTCGGCGACGGCGACGAGGAGGATGTCCTCGCGATGATCGCAACCGCGAAGCTCGACCGCGCGTTCCTGCTCGGACACTCGATGGGCGCCGTCGTCGCCCTCGCCGCCGCCGCCGAGATGCCGGAGCCCGCCGGTTCGCGAGGGGGTCGAGAGGCCGCGCCGGCGCCCGGCCACGGGCCGGCCGCCGCCATCCTCGGCGCAATCGCGGTCGCTCCGTACGAGGAGCTGGCGATCCCGCTCGTCGGCCGCCTCCGCGCGCGGAAGATCCCGGCCCGGCCCTTCGCGGATCTGGCCCTGTTCGGACTTCGGCTCCTTCGGGGGATCCGCCCTCGGCGCACCAGCGCAGCGGCCGCGCAGGTCGGGGCGCCGATCGCGATCCTCTGCGGCGCCGGCGATGTCGTGGCGCCGATCGAGGGCGCGCGATCGATCGCCGCGGCGGTTCCCGATCCCCCGGGCGCTCTCTTCCTGCCGCTCGGCGCCGCGCCGCACGCCGCCGGGCTCGAGGCGCTCGACGCAGGCGGCACGCGATCGCTGCGCGCGTTCGTGCATCGGTGCATCGCCCCCGCCGGGAGCGATCCCCCCGACGGGAGCGATCCCCCCGACGGGGGCGATGGTCGGACGTGAGATCCGTTCGTCAGGCGTGCGCGTGCGGCGGCGCCAGGCGCCGCGCGCCCTGCGCGCTCACTGCGGCTTCGGAGCGAGCTGGATCATCGTCATCCGGAAGCCGTCATCGGTGGCCTGGAGCCACCAGATCGACGGTCCGATGTAGCGGGCGACATCCTCCGGCGTGAGCTCCTCCACGAACTTCGTCAGCGGATCGTCGCCTTGGTCGCCGAGCCCGATGCCCTGCATCTCGGCGAACTCGAGGAGCATCTTCGCGTTCTGCATCGACTCGTACCGCCGACCCTTCCACGCCGTGACGGTGTCCGCCCAGCCCCAGCCGACGACCGCGGCGTCCGGCAGCGCCGCGATGCCGCGGCGGAACTCAGGCTCATCCTTGACGGTCGGAAGGTCCTTCTGGCCGGTGGCGCGGAGCACGCCCTCGACCGAGTCCTGGTCGCCGATGACCAGCCACCCGCCCCCGAGACCGATGGCCCCGTCGGCGAACTCGTCGGCGTAGATCGTCTGCCCGACGAAGTCCTGCGGCTCGACGCCCATCATCGGACCGAACATGTCGAGCATCGGCCGCATGGTCGCCGGATCCGGGTTGCGGATCAGCACCGACATCCGCATGCTCTCGTCGGTGATCGGCTCCTCGAGCGTCTGCACGACGTAGAGCTCGGGTCCCATGCCGCCGAAGGCCTTCTCGAGCATCGGGCGCATCTGCGAGAGCTGCATCTCCGCCTCTTCGGCGAACATCGGCGGGAGGCCCTTGACGATCCGCTCGACGATCGGCATGACCCCCGCGAACTTGACGTTGAGACGGCTGAAGCCGATGGTGTCCGGGCCGACGTGCGCCGGGACGTCCTTCGAGGGCTTGCTCTCCCGCAGCAGGCTGATGAGACCTGCCTTCTCCCCGGGGATCAGGATGCCGATGGACTGGCGGACCTGGCGCTCGTCGTTCTCGAAGGCGACGCCGAAGGAGTAGCCGCGGATGTCGCCGAAGAGATCGCCGATGAAGGGCTCCGCCATCGCCGCAGGACCGGCCATGAGGGGGGCGATCAGCGGCTGCATCGCGGGCGTGAGGATCACCGCCCACGCCTGGCGGTTCTCGCCGAGCTGGGCCAGCGACGCCTGGAAGTCGCGGCTCTCCGCGAGCGGAGAGTCGAGCGGCTTGCCGTCGGCGGCCTCGATGGCGTCCTCGAGCGCGACCAGGGACGATGCGAGGAAGATCCGCTCGCCGTCGCGGCAGAGGTGGATGGCATCGATGTGGCCGGTGAGGTCCGGCATCCCGCCGAAGAAGTCAAAGTCGTCCTGCTCCGCCTCGGGCTTGGTCGGAAGCGGCATCGAGCGGACCTTGCGGTTGCGGATCGTCCGCTCCGCGATCACCACGCTGCGATCCTTGGCGAGCTTCTCGAACACCGCGTCAAGCACCTTCTGCGCCTTGTCGGCGCCGTCGCCGAAGTCCGCGACTGCCAGCCAGTGCGGCTGCTTGATCGCGAGATCCTCGTTGTTCTCGAGGAAGGCGGCGAATCCCACCGGACCCTTCGGCGGCACGAGGTCGTCGCGCTCGAGACCGAGGGCCTTGAGCTGGTCGTCGAGCGTCTCGCCCTCGGCGTCGAGCTGCTTGGAGACGCGGTCGATCAGCCGCTTGACCGCGTCGGTCTCGGTGAACTTCCACGCGGGCGTCGACTGCGCCGCCGCGGAGAGCTTCTCGAAGCTGTCGGTGCCTGCGGCGAAGATGGTCTCGCCCGGGACGATCCGCTCGATGCGGAGGTCGCCGCCGAGGGCGGGCGAGGCGAGAAGGGCCGCGAAGCCCGCGACGGCGGCGGCGGCGAGACGTCTTGGACGGGCGAACGTGCTGGACGTGGTGTGCATGTCGTTCCTGTGGGTCGGTGTGGTCATGTGCGTTGCGCGCCCGCCTCAGCTTCCCGAGCGATCGAGAAGCTGCGGCGCCGTCCCCGCCGCTGTCCGCGGCGGAGGGGCGTGGTACCGATGGCCGGAGTTGGGGTTGTCGCGATCGAAGAGGAACGCCTCGCGGTTGCGGACGAAGTCCTTGACGTACCGCGCCGGAATCGCGAAGCCCAGCGCCTCGCCTCCGAGGATCCCCATGTTGGTGATTCCGATCACCTCGCCGCGGGTGTTGAAGAGCGGCCCGCCGGAGTTGCCGGGGTTGATCGGCGCATCGGTCTGGATGTAGGTCAGACCGCCGAAGCTGCGCTGGGCCGTCGAGATCACGCCCTGGGTGAGCGTCCGCTCGAGGCCGAGCGGATTCCCGATCGCGAAGACCGGCTGCCCGACGTCGAGGCGCTCCTCGCGCTGGATCGGCGCCACGTCGAAGGCGCCGCCCTCGGGGTGCTTCATCCGGACGAGGGCCAGATCGAGATGGTTGTTGGTCGCGATGATCTCGACATCGTCGATGATCACGCGGCGCAGCGATCCGTCGGGCTGGGGGAACCAGACGGTCGCCTTGAGCGTCGTCTCCCCCTGGATCACGTGCGCGTTGGTGATCGCGTAGCCGTCCTTGTGGATGATGACGCCCGAGCCGAGCCCGGAGGGCGTCGAGACCTTGATGACCGCCGGGCCGATCCTCCGCGCATGCTCGCGCGGAGGCAGGTCGGGAAGGTCGACGGCGGTCGTGAAGAGCCCGTCCTCGACGAAGTCGGAGAGCGTTCCCTCTCCCTCGGGGTCGGCGATCACCACCGCCTCGATGTCGTCGACGCCGAGGGAGAGCACCTCGGGACCGATGTCGATCCAGACGCGCCTGTCCGTCCGCTTCAGGACCTTGCCCTCGATGGTCACGCCGTTGCGGAGCGAGACCACGTCGGCGGCCGAGTCGGCCGTCAGCGCCCCGAACGCGATGGCGGCCGCAGACGCGGCGGCAGCGACTCGGGCAGAGACCGGACTTGTTCCGAGGATTCGTTTCATGTGGGTCGATGATTGACGGCGTCAGGGTCGATCGAGGGAGCGAAGCTCGGCGGAGCGGCTCGAAGGCCGGCTCGTCCGAGGGCCCGCACGTCGGGCCCGTCGTCGAGCCAGACGCACGCGTCCGGCACACCGGCAGGACACGCCGGGCGCACCGGCCGGGATCCGCACATCGCGCCTCGTCCGAGTCGTGTCGCGCTCCCGGCGCTTCCCGACGCCGAGCGATCGCGGCGCCCGGAAGCCAGAAAGCGCGGTCGCTACTATAACGCCTCGCGCGGAACGATCCGACCTCTCCAGCGAACTCCGCCGGCGCGACTGCGGAGACGACGGCGCGACGGAGTCACCCGCAGACGGACTGGAGGTCCGCTCCGCGACGAGGCGTGCAGTTCCTTCGCCCCACCCGGCTCGGCGGCATGTCACGGGGCGGCTCCCGCGTGGTCGAGACGAGCGTGCGATGGGACCCTCCTTCCTTCCATATCGGGGAGCCATCATCGGGGAGCCATCGCGCCGCCGACGCACCGGCAGGCTGGAGTTCCGACGCGGAGCGGCGCCGCCGTCGTCGTGGGGAGAGCGCCCGGCGCGATTTCAGATCGACTCCGCCATCGAAAGGCCGTCGTCGCACCGCAAGCTCCTGCCGCTCGCTCCCTGCTTTCCCCTCGCGGCCGTCCCCTGCCTGCCATCCCCCGCCTGCCTTGGCCGCCCTCCTGGCGGCACCTCCCCGCCTCCATTCCTTCACTCCCGTTCCTGCATGCCCAGCACCGCACCGAATCCGCTCACGACGACCCGCCGCGCCGCGCAGCGCCCGCCGACTCCTGATTCGTCGAGGACGAGGCGCGCACCGGTCGCGCGGCGCCCGGCGGCGCCGCCGCGGCGACCGCGCCGCAGCCGATGGTCGCCCTTGATGGCGCTCTCCCTGTTCGCGGCGATCATCGCCGCCGCGCCTTCCGCGGCGCGCGGTCAGGCGCCCGCGCTCGCCGAGCACTTCGGCTTCGACGGCCTCGAGATCCTGAAGATCGATCCCAATCCCGGTCCGGTCGCCTTCGCGGACCTCGACGGCGACGGCCACGGCGACATCGTCGTGGTGAACAACCGCAAGAGCCGCATCGAGATCCACCATGTCCGCCCGGGCGCCTCCCCGGACGACGAGCCGCGCCGCGCCACGCGCCCGAACGAGATCCCCGAGCACTGGCGCTACCGCCGGGAGCAGGTCTCGGTGAATCAGCAGGTGACGGCGATCCAGATCGTCGACGTCGACGGCGACGGACTGCTCGACATCGTCTACGCGGGGCGTCCCGCCACCATCGGCATCATCCGGCAGGTCTCCCCGGGCGTCTTCGAGCCGTTCCGCCGGCACACCGTCCGCGACCTGAGCGCCTCGCGCGACGGCTTCATCGTCGCCGACGTCATCGGCGACGAAGCGCCCGAGGTGATCGCCCTCGTCGGCGGCCGCATCCGCATCTGGCCCCTCGCAGGCGGCAACCTCGGAACCCCGATCGACCTGCCGGGCGGCGGCGCGATGGTCGCGATGCTCGTGGAGGATTTCGACGGCGACGGAAGGCTGGACATCGTCGGGATCATCCCCGACGACCCCGCGCCGATCCGCGCCTGGCTCGCCGCGCCTACCGGCGAGCGCCGCTTCGGTCCGCAGCTTCGCTTCGAGATGCCGACGCTGCGCGAGGCGTCGGCGATCCGGCTGCCGGGCGAAGCCGCAGCGAGGCTCGGAGTCATCGAGGCGGTCTCGAAGCGACTCGTGGTCTACACCCTCCAGAGCGAGCCTGTCGACGCCGCAGGGACGCGCGAGGCGTCGCTTCGCATCCACGCCTTCCGCGACGGCACCAACCGGCGTCGCAGCGTCGCCGTCGCGGACATCGACGGCGACGGGCTCGACGATCTCGTCGCGACCGACGCCGAGTCCAATGCCGTCGTCCTCTTCAGGCAGGTTCCCGGCGCCGGACTCGGCGCGGCGGAGAGCTTCCCGGCGTACGCCGAGCTCGCGGGCCTCGTCGCCGGCGACGTCGACGGGCGGCCGGGCGCCGAGGTCTTCGTGCTTTCGGAGAAGGAGGGCGTCGTCGGACGGATGGACTTCGTCGACGGGGTCCTCACCTTTCCGCGGCCGCTCTCGATCACGCCCGGACACACGCCGACCGCGCTGAACCTCGTCACGCTCGAGGACGGGCCGCGCCTCGCGATCATCGCCAAGGAGGGACGCAATCACGTCATCGACCTCGTCGATCCGCGCGATGGCTCGATGAAGACGATCGATCTCGGCGCGCAGAGCCGCTCCCCCGAGACCATCCTCGCCCTCGATGCCGATCAGGATGGTCGCACGGACCTCCTGCTCTTCACCCCGGAGCGTCCCATGACGATGCTCCGCTCCGGCCCCGAGGGCTTCACGATCCTCGAGAGCAAGGACATGGGACAGTTCGGGCTGGTGCAGGCGGCCGAGAGCCGCAACACCGAGGTCTTCGACGTCGACGGGGACGGACGTCCCGAACTGCTCGTCGCCGATCGGAACTTCGTCCGCGCCCTCCGCTACGAACCCGACCCGCGGCCCGGAACCAGCCCCGGCTGGCAGGTGGTCGCGCAGCTCAACGCCGAGGACCCCGCCGCGAAGCTCGTCTCGCTGGCGATCCGCGGCGATTCGATCGTCGCGGCCGATCGCGAGAGCGGGCGGCTGCTCACCTTCGCGCGGCGCGACGGCCAATGGGCCCAGACGGATTCCGTCGACATCCGCGGCTTCCGCTTCGGCAACATCAAGTCCGGCAGCTTCAGCGGCGACGGCGCGGAGAACATCCTCGCCATCGGCGATGACGGCTTCGCGGTGATCCGTCTCAGCGGGGACCGGATCGTCCTCCGCGAGGAGTCGTCATGGCGCACCGACGTCGAGCGCCGACGGCAGCACGAGATGGCCGCCGGAGACATCAACAGCGACGGATTCACCGATCTGATCGTCCTCGACGACGGCGAGCAGATGTGCGAGATCCTCACCTTCACGGAGTCCAATCGCCTCCTCTACGCCACCGGCTTCAAGGTCTTCGAGAGCAGGCTCTTCTCGGGAGGCGACGCCCGCGAGAGCCAGCCGAGCCAGGTGCACATCGCCGACGTCACCGGCGACGGCCTCCCCGACGTGATCCTCGTCTCGCACGACCGGCTGCTCATCTACCCCCAGATGAGGAAGTGACCGCGGCGGCCCAGCGCGGGCCCGGCGCCCGCCCGCGCCGGGCAGGCGAGCGCGGCGCGAGGGGAGGCCGGAGCGCCTGCGGACCGCGGCGAGAGGTCTCCCGTCGCCCGCGGACTCCGAGAAGGACCTGAAACCACGGAGCGACGATTCCATAGGTCTCCTCGTCGACCGCTTCGACGAACAGGCACAGGAGGTGAGGTCATGTCCGAGCTCTTCGCATCGCTCTTCGCCGACCACGCAGCGTGGTTCGCCATTCCGGCGCTGATCGGGACGCTCTTCTTCGGGCTGAGGCTGGTCCTCTCGGTCAGCGGCCTCGACGCGGTGGTCGATGTCGACGGCCCCGACGTCCCCGCGGACGTGCACCAGGACTCCACGGCGCTCTTCAAGTTCTTCTCGATCCAGTCGGCCCTGATGTTCTGCCTCGGCGCCGGCTGGACGGGACTTGCCGCGTATCGCGGCCTCGGCATGTCCTGGAGCGAATCCGCCATCATCGCCGTCATCGGCGGCGTCGCCTCGGCGTGGCTGCTCCTCTGGCTCCTCGGATCGATCCGGCACCTCGAGGCGAAGGGGAACATCCCCGTCGACGCCGCGCTCGGCTGCGAGGGGGATGTCTACGTCACCGTGCCCTCTGCGGGATCGGGTCGCGGACAGGTCCGCGTGACGATCGGAAACCGCCAGCGCACCTTCAACGCGCTCTCGAGCGCAGGCGAGCTCCGGCCTCCGGCGCGGGTCCGCGTCGTGCAGGTCAACGCCGATCGCTCGCTGACCGTGGCCCCGGCGGACGCATGCGAGCGAGCGGGCTCGCTCTCCGACGCCGACCGCAGCGCTTGACGGCTCCGCCGCGCCGGTCCACGATCTGCGCTCAATGCCGCGCCGTCGGGCCGGCGGCAGCAGGAGCTCCACGCAGCGCTTCCGCGGCGCAGCGACCGGATGCGAACCGGGCCTCGGACTCCGGCTTCGGCCCCTCCGACTCTCCCGACGATTGCGACGCCGCCGCGGCCGGCGCTCTGACCCGACGCACCCCCTTCCGGATGACGAAGCGACCATGACGAACTCCCTTCTCGCCATCGGACTGCTCGGAACCACCGAGCTGAAGCCCTTCTATCTGACCGCGGTCGTCGTGATCCCGGTCCTGGCGCTGCTGCTCTTCGTGGCGCTGATCGTCCGCTGCTACAAGCGCTGCCCCTCCAACCGCATCCTGGTGATCTACGGACGCGTCGGCGGCAACCGCGCCGCGAAGTGCATCCATGGCGGCGCCGCCTTCGTCATTCCGCTGATCCAGGACTACTCCTATCTCTCCCTCGAGCCGCTGGTGATCGACATCCCCCTCGAGGGAGCGCTCTCGCTGAACAACATCCGCGTCAACGTGCCCTCGACCTTCACGGTCGGCATCTCGACCGACGACGTGCTGATGAACAACGCGGCCGAGCGCCTGCTGAACCTCCCCGTCAACGCCATCCGCGAGCAGTGCCAGGACATCATCCTCGGCCAGCTCCGCCTGGTCATCGCGACGCTCTCGATCGAGGAGATCAACAAGGACCGCGAGAAGTTCATGACGCTCATCAACGAGAACGTCGAGCAGGAGATCAACAAGATCGGCCTCGAGCTGATCAACGTGAACATCCGCGACATCACCGACGAGAGCGGCTACATCCAGGCGATCGGCAAGCGGGCGGCGGCCGAGGCGATCAACCGCGCCAAGGTCGAGGTCGCCCAGCAGGAGCGCGAAGGCGCCACCGGCGAGGCGATCGCGGTGCGCGAGCGGACGGTGAACGTGGCCCGCGAGATCGCCACCGGCGTCGAGGGCGAGAAGAAGGCCGAGCAGGCCCAGCGCATCGCGGTGGCGGCGATGGAGGCGCAGGCGGTCACCGGCGAGGCCCAGTCCCAGCGCGACCGGGAGATCGCCGTCGCCCAGCGGGCCGCGGAGACCGAGACCGCCCGCAAGCAGGCGGAGCGCGAGCAGCGCATCCGCGTCGCCGAGGCGGAGGCCACGGCGGTCACGGGCGAGAACACCTCGCGCATCCAGATCGCCGAGTCGACCGCGGCCTTCCGCGAGGTCGACGCGGAGACCAAGCGCCGCGCCGAGGTCGCCGCCGCCAAGGCCCAGGAGGCGATCCTCATCGCCGAGCGCGAGCGCGAACTGGCCCGTCTCGCGAAGGAGGAGCTGGCCCCGCAGGAGATCGAGCGCAAGCGCATCGAGATCGCCGCAGGGGCGGAGGCGGAGAAGGTCCGCATCGAGGCCCAGGGCGAGGCGGACGCGATCTTCGCGAAGTACGAGGCCGAGGCCCGCGGCGTGCAGAAGGTCCTCGAGGCGAAGGCCGAGGGCTATCGGCGACTCATCGAAGCCTGCGGCGCGGACGCCCAGGTCGGCCCGACGCTCCTGCTCATCGAGCAGCTCCCGCAGCTCGTCGCGGAGCAGGTCAAGGCGATCTCCGCGCTCAAGATCGACAAGATCACCGTCTGGGACACCGGCTCGCGCAGCGACGGCAGCGGCCGCAACACCACCAGCGACTTCCTCGCCGGAATGGTCAACTCCCTGCCGCGCCTGCACGAGCTGGCCACCCAGGCCGGCATCGAGCTCCCCCCGGCGCTCGGCCGCGTGCGCAAGCAGAAGCTCACCCGACCCGAAGGCATCCACCTCGCCGACGGCGAGCCCGAAGGCGAAGGCGAAGGCGAAGGCGGCATGCGACCGGCATGACGCTCCGGCGAAGGCGCGCGGGCGCTCCCACGTCGCTGGGAGCGTGCTGCGGTCGCCTGGAGAGCCGACGCACAGCGTCGAAGCCCGTACCCTCCGCCTTCCTCCCGATCGGGGCCGGGCGGCCCCGCAGCGTGGCCGTCAGCGTCCCGACCGCGTCGCGCCATGAGACATCCGCGTCGGGAGAACTTCGCGACGAAGCCGAGGGGCGCTCGAGGGTCAGGATCGAGGGACGACGACATGACGACCACCGGCACCGGCGATCTCGGCTTCGAGCGGCAGCTCTTTCAGGCCGCGGACAAGCTGCGCAACAACATGGACGCGGCCGAGTACAAGCACGTCGTCCTCGGCCTGATCTTCCTCAAGTACATCTCCGACGCCTTCGAGACCAAGCATGCTGAGCTTGAAGCGTCGAAGTCCGCCGGCGCAGACCCAGAAGACCCGGACGAGTATCGCGCTGAGAACATCTTCTGGGTGCCGCCCGGCGCGCGCTGGTCGCACCTGCTCAAGATGGCCAAGCAGCCGACGATCGGCAAGGTCGTCGATGACGCGATGGAGGCGATCGAGCGGGACAACCCCGTGCTCGGGGGCGTGCTCCCCAAGGACTTCGCACGTCCCGGACTCGACAAGCAGCGCCTCGGCCAGTTGATCGACCTGATCGGCAACATCGGCTTCGGCGGGAAGGAGGCCCGCTCCAAGGACCTGCTCGGCCGCGTCTACGAGTACTTCCTCTCCGAGTTCGCCAGCGCAGAGGGCAAGAAGGGCGGCCAGTTCTACACGCCGCGCCCGGTCGTCAAGCTGCTCGTCAACATGCTCGCGCCGTACAAGGGGCGGATCTATGACCCCTGCTGCGGCTCGGCGGGCATGTTCGTCCAGTCCGAGGAGTTCATCGAGCACCACGGCGGGCGTGTGGGCGATATCGCCGTCTACGGACAGGAGTCCAACTACACGACGTGGCGACTGGCGAAGATGAACCTCGCCATCCGCGGCATCGACGCGAAGATCACCCACGGCGATTCGTTCCACAACGACCAGCACGCGAAGCTCAAGGCCGATTTCGTCATCTCCAACCCACCGTTCAACGACTCGGACTGGAGCGGTCGCCTGCTCAAGGAAGACACGCGCTGGAAGCACGGCGTGCCGCCGGCGGGCAACGCCAACTTCGCATGGGTGCAGCACTTTCTCTCGAAGCTCAATCCGACAGGACTGGCCGGGTTCGTGCTCGCCAACGGCTCGATGTCGTCGAACTCCTCCGGCGAGGGTGAGATCCGCACCTCGATCGTCGAAGCCGACCTCGTGGACTGCATGGTCGCGCTGCCGGGGCAGCTCTTCTACTCCACGCAGATTCCGGTGTGCCTGTGGTTCCTCGCGCGAGACAAGAAGAACGGACGCTTCCGCGATCGGCGCGGCCATGCGCTCTTCATCGACGCCCGCAAGATGGGCACGATGATCGACCGCGTGCAGCGGACACTCACGGACGAGGACATCGCCACCATCGCCGACACGTACCACGCCTGGCGCGGCGACAAGAAGAACGGCGCGGCGGGGAAGGTGTACGAGGACATCGCCGGGCTCTGCAAGTCCGCTACGCTCGAAGAGATCCGCGCGCACGGGCATGTTCTCACACCGGGCCGCTATGTCGGGTCGAAAGAGGCCGAGGACGACGGCGTGCCGTTCGAGGAGAAGATGGCGGCGCTCACCGGTGAACTGGCGGCGGTGACGGCGCAAGGGGCCGAGCTGGATCGGGCGATCGCGGCGAATCTGGCAGCGATAGGCTTCGCCCTGCGCGAGCCGGCGATCTCGACGTCAGAAGCGAGAGGACCTGAGTGACCGAAAACCTCCATGCCACCCAGAAGATGACGAGCCACGCCCGCGGGCTCTGCGCCACGAGCGCCTTGGCCAGCCCGGCAGCCCGGAAGGATCTCGCTGACGCTCGCTTGACCGATTCGGCCTCGGCGGGGATCGTCGGCTCGCAGGCTCGTTCCGTACGGAGGCCCGATTGACGAGAGTCGCCATCAATCCAGCGATCCTCCGTTGGGCCCGAGAACGTTCGGGATTGCGCGCCGATGCGCTCGAACACCGCTTTCCCAAGCTCGATGCATGGCAGAACCGCAAGCTCCAGCCGACCGTCAAGCAACTCGAGAAGTTCGCCAATGCCACGCGGACCCCGTTCGGTTTCTTCTTCCTCGACGAGCCTCCGGTCGAGCAACTGCCCATTCCGGATTTCCGAACGGTTGGCAGCGAAGTGCTGGAGTCTCCCTCACCGGACTTGCTCGACACGATCTATCTCTGCCAGCAGCGACAAGAGTGGTATCGACAGAACGCCCTTCTGCTGGGAGAACCCGCGCTCGAGTTCATCGGTTCGGCGTCGATGCGAAGCGACGTCATTGTCTCGGCGGCGCAGATCCGGCAGACTGTCGGCTTCGACCTGAACGCGCGAGCTGAGACCAGCACCTTCAATGACGCGCTCCGGCTGATGTTCGAGACCGCCGATCAGGCGGGCGTGCTTGTCATGGTGAGCGGCATCGTCGGCCAGAACACCCATCGACCTCTCGACCTCGCGGAGTTTCGAGGCTTCGCGCTCAGCGACAGTCATGCCCCCCTCATCTTCATCAACGGCACCGACACCAAGAGCGGCCAGATGTTCACGCTCGCGCACGAGCTGGCCCACCTCTGGCTTGGGGAGTCGGGCGTGTCCGATGTGACTCCCGCCGCCTCACTCGCAGCCCGGGCCGGGGTCGAGCAGTGGTGCAACGCGGTCGCGGCCGAGATGCTCGCTCCACTTGAGGAGTTCCGGGCGGAGTACCGCCGCGGCGCAGACCTGCGCAAGGAGACCGATCGATTGAGCCGTCGCTTCAAGGTCAGCACGCTGGTCATCCTCCGCCGGATGCTCGATGCCGGAGGGATCTCCCGCGAGGCGTTCCAGACCGCATTCGACGCCGAACTCAAGCGACTCAAGGCGGAGCTCGCCAGAAGGAAGGAGAGCAGCAGCGGCGGCGACTATTACGCGACGACGGCCGTCCGCGTCAGCGATCGCTTCGCCCGGGCTGTCCTTGCCAGCACATGGGAGGGCCGCTCGACCTTCACCGAAGCCTTCCGGCTGCTGGGTTGCCGAAACGTCAAGACCCTTGAGACGCTCGGCGCTCGTCTGGGCATGACGGACTTCATGACCGGGGGCGCGGTCTGATGGCGTGGCTCCTCGATACCGGCGTCTTCATCGAGGCCAAGCGACGTTTCTACGGAATGGACTTTGTGCCCGGCTACTGGGACTGGCTTTTCCGTGAAGCCGGCGCCGGCACCGTCTGCTCGATCGAGCGGGTTGCCGACGAGATCGGAGCCCAGCAGGACGAGTTGAGCGAGTGGGCAGCAACTCTCCCCCCCGCGTTCTTCCTGCGACCAGACAAGACGTTCAGCGCTGCGTTCCAGCGCGTCAGCCAGTGGGCGCTCGCTTCGGGCTTCCAGCAGGCGGCGTACAGCGAGTTCCTCGACGTCGCAGATTCGTTCCTTGTCGCCCAGGCGCTCGCCGGCGGACACGATGTGGTGACGCTGGAGAAGCCCGCCACGTCGCCGAGCAAGAGGAAGATCAAGGTCCCGGACGCATGTGCGGGCGTCGGTGTCAAGTGCCTGACTCCGTACGCGATGATGCGGTTGCAGGGCGTGCGATTGGAACTGGGGGTGCGGCCGTGAACGAAGTCAGCGATCGGGGAGGGCGGGAGCACGATGGCTGACACGGTACTCGCTGACGTGTGCGAGGCGATTGTGGATTGCGAACACAAGACCGCCCCCGTCAGTGGTGCAGGCTATCCGTCGATCCGGACTACCAACATCAAGAATGGACGAATCGACCTTGCGACTTGCGCCCGTGTCGATCGGCAGACGTACGAAGCATGGACGCGGCGCCGTCGTCCTGCACCGGGCGACTTGGTTCTTGCTCGCGAGGCACCGGTCGGCGAAGTGGGCATCGTTCCGGTTGGTGAGCGAGTCGTATTGGGCCAACGAACCGTGCTGATCTGCCCGGATCGAAAGAGAACTGACCCTCACTATCTGCTCTTTGTCTTGCTCGCCCCAGAGATGCGGCGGCGCATGACGAGCAAGGCCGGTGGTTCAACAGTGGACCACCTCAACATGCGAGACATCAGATCGCTTCCACTGCCCGCGTTCCCGTCGCTTCGCACCCAGAGAGCTATCGCAGCGGTCCTCAGCGCACTCGACGACAAGATCGAGGTGAACCGGAAGCGGGCGCGGGTGCTGGAGGGGATCGCGCGGGCGATGTTCACTTCGTGGTTCGTGGACTTCGACCCCGTTCGCCGCAAGGCCGCGGGCGAGCCGACTGGGTTGCCGGCTGCGATCGCGTCGTTGTTTCCCGAACGCCTCGTGGACTCGCCGATAGGCGAGGTGCCGGAGGGGTGGAATGTGATCCCATTGCCCGAAGCGTTCGAGATCAACCCGACGCGCACGCTGAGGCGGGGTGAGCTTGCCCCATACCTGGACATGTCGAGCATGCCGACGCAAGGGCACGCGCCCGCCCAGTGGGTTCAGCGTGAAGTCGGGTCCGGGACGCGGTTCATCAACGGCGACACTCTTGTCGCTCGGATCACCCCGTGCCTCGAGAACGGCAAGACCGCGTTCGTGGACTTCCTCGGTGACGGCGAGGTCGCGTGGGGTTCCACCGAGTACATCGTGCTTCGCCCACGTCCACCGCTGCCAGCGCACTTCGCCTACCTGCTGGCTCGGAGCGAAGGGTTCCGAACATTCGCGATTCAGGCGATGACCGGATCGAGCGGCCGGCAGCGTGTGCCCGCAAGCAGCCTTGCACACTTCGCCATCGCAGTCCCACCTCGGCCCGCCGACGGCATTGCCACTCAGTTCGGAGAGCTGGTGGAGCCGCTGTTTGCACGAATGAGTACAGCTATGAGTCAGTCCCGCACCCTCGCCGCCCTCCGCGACACCCTCCTCCCCAAGCTCATCTCCGGCGAGCTCCGCATCGCAGACGCTGAGCAGATCGTCGGGAGGGCCGTCTGAGCCGTGTTCCCGGTCAAGCGGGTCGATCCTGATCTCGCCGAGAACCTCGAGCCGCTCGGAACCAAGCGGAAGTACTGGTTTCGCGAGGGCGAGACGCGCCTGCTCTTCAAGGCGGAGGAGAGAGGCACGGGAGAGGACTGGGCGGAGAAGATCGTCTGCGAGCTTGCGGGGCTGCTCGGCCTGCCGCACGTCCACTACGAGCTTGCCGTCGAGGAAGGGAGCGGGAAGCCGGGCGTCGTGTGCCCTTCCTGCGCGGTGAAGCCGTATGCCCTGGTCCTCGGCAATCAGATCCTCCTGGCCATCGACCGCGCGTATCCGGCAACGGACGGGCGGAAGTTCAAGGTCAAGGCGCACACGGTGGCGGCGGTGGCGGATGCCCTCGCCTCCCTGATCGTGCCGCCCCTGCCGTGGGTCGACGTGCTGCCGAGGGAGATCACGACGGCGCTCGGCGTCTTCATCGGCTACATCATGCTGGACGCGTGGACGGCCAACCAGGATCGGCATCACGAGAACTGGGGCGTGCTCTGGGATGGTCACGCGCTTCGGCTCGCTCCGACCTTCGACCATGGCGCCGCGCTCGCCCGGAATCTGACCGATCGCGAGCGCGGCGACCGGCTCATCTCGAGAGACCCGCACCGTCAGCTCCGGACCTTCGCGACCCGGGCGCGGTCAGCCCTGTTCGACGAGGTGACGGCGTCGAAGCCCCTGAGCACGATCGCCGCGTGGCGCGCCTTCGCGGAACGGGATCCGTCCGCCGCCGAGGTCTGGAAGGCCCGTCTCTCTGAGATCGATGCTCCTACCGTTCACGCGCTCGTCGATCAGATCCCGCCCCACCGCATGTCGCCGGTGTGCCGGAAGTTCACCCTCGCTCTGCTTGAAGAGAACCGTCACCGGATCCTGTCGGAGTCGCCCGGATGATCCTCTGATCTCGACGGGCAGAGGTGACGGACAGCCCGCAATCGTCCAGCATGAGCACTGTCCTCTACATCGCTTCTCGAAGCGGCGGCCCGGACGCGGGCCGCTGGGCCCCGGTCGGTCGCCTCGATCACGACGCCGGCGTCTACCGCTTCGTCTACACGCATGGGGCGAAGCTCTTCGGGTTCGCGGCGTTCCCGGGCATGGACGACCTTCAGCGCGTCTACGAGTCTGACGAACTCTTTCCGCTCTTCGCAAACCGGCTCCTCTCGCCCAGCCGCCCCGAGTACGAGGCGTTCCTTCGCTGGGGCGGCTTCAGCACGGCCCAGCCCCCCGATCCGCTTCTCGTGCTCGGCGTGACCCAGGGCCTTCGTCAGACCGACCCTCTCGAGGTCTTCGCATGTCCGACGCCGGATGCCGCAGGTCGCTACCAGAGCAAGTTCTTTCTCCATGGAGTTCGGTGGATGCACGACACCGCGCGTGAGCGCATCGCGAGGCTGGCTCCGGGCGAACGGCTGACTCCTGCGCTCGAGATCGGCAGTCGATTCGATCCCTCGGCGGTCTCGGTGCGGACCGACGACGCGGTCGGCCGGTCGCTCATCGGGTACGTGCCGCGCTATCTCGCCAAGGACGTCCGCGATCTCTGCGCCACGTGCGATCCCGAGCACATCGAGCTCGCGGTCGAGCGGGTCAACACGGACGCGCCCCTCCAGCACCGCGTCCTCTGCCGCGTCAGCGCATGCTGGCCGGACGACTTCAGTCCGTGCTCGGGCGAGGCGTTCCAGCCGCTCGTCGAGCTGCCGAGTCGCATGCATCCGACGGGTCGCGCCGGGGCGGCCCGTGGATGAGGGGACGGTCGAGCTTGCGGCGCTCGACTGGTTCCAGTCTCTGGGGTACGAGCTGCGTCACGGGCCCGCGATCGCGCCGGGAGAGCTGGACGCGGAGCGGGAGCGCTTTGACGAGGTCCTGCTCGAGGGACGCCTTCGCCGCAGTCTTGCCCGGCTCAATCCCGAGCTTGACTTGACCGAGCACGACGAGGCGTTCGGGCGCGTCCTCAGGCTCGATGCGTCCGACCCGCTCGCGGCGAATCGGATGCTCCATCGAATGCTGGTTGACGGCGTGAGCGTCGAACGGCAGCGTCGGGACGGCTCGATCGGCGGAGGGATCGTGCAGCTTCTCGACTTCGACAGGCCGGAGAGCAACGACTGGCTTGTCGTGAACCAGTTCAGCGTGATGTCCGGGGCGACCGGAGGCCACAGCCGCCGCCCTGACCTCGTCGTGTTCGTCAACGGGCTTCCACTGGCCGTCGTCGAGCTGAAGAACGCGGCAAACGAGCAGGCGACGATCTGGAGCGCGTTCAACCAGTTGCAGACCTACAAGGCTCAGATCCCGCGGCTGTTCGCGTACAACGCGGCGCTCGTCGTCTCCGATGGCCTCGCGGCGAGGATGGGGACGCTGACAGCCGACCGCGAGCGCTTCATGCCGTGGCGCACGATCGAGGGCGAGTCCCCGGCTCCCGCGCGCCTGTCGCAGTTGGAAGTGCTGCTGAGGGGAGCGTTCGAGAAGCGCCGCTTCCTCGACCTGCTCCGGCATTACATCGTCTTCGAGGATGGGGGGGCCGGGCGGGTCCTGAAGAAGATGGCGGGGTATCACCAGTTTCACGCCGTCCAGAAGGCGATGGATGCGACGCTGCGCGCGACGGGGCTCGCCTGCGGGTCGCCGATGGCACCGAAGGGCCGGCCTCAGTGGACCGGTCGCGTGGTCTGCACTCCGGGCATCGAGGAGCGGTACACGACCTGCGTGCCCATGGTCCCTCTCGCCGCCGCCGCCGGAGCGTTCGGGGCATCGCAGCACATCGACGATGCGGAGTTCGAGTGGGTGAGCGTCGAATCGAAGCGACGGCTGCGCCCGGGCATGTTCGTCGCCCAGGTCGTCGGCCGTTCGATGGAGCCGGCGATCCCCGACGGAGCCTGGTGCCTCTTCTCCGCGCCGGTCGGCGGATCGCGTGAGGGGAAGATCGTGCTCGTCCAGCTCCGAGATGGAGTCGACCCGCAGACCTCGGCCCGATACACGGTGAAGCGCTACTCGAGCGTGCGCCGGGAGAGCCCCGGCACGGGATCGTGGCACCACGAACGGATCGTCCTCGAAGCGGTCAACCCCCAGTTCGATTCGATCGTGCCTTCGCCTCGCGATGCCGACGACCTTCAGGTCGTCGCCGAGCTTGTCGAGGTGCTGGGAGTGCCTCTTGAGGAGGCTGCGGCCGATCGATCGTCCGTTCCCGCGGCATCCGGGCCGCCCTCCGATGACCAGCGTTCCGAGGCTCGACGACGAGTGGGCGTCATCTGGCACACGCAGGGCTCGGGCAAGAGCCTCACGATGGCGTTCTACGCGGGACGCCTGATCCTCCACCCGGCGATGGAGAACCCGACGATCGTCGTGCTGACGGATCGCAACGATCTGGACAACCAGTTGTTCGGCGTCTTCTCCCGATGCAGCGAGCTCCTTCGCCAGCCGCCGGAGCAGGCGGCCGACCGAGCCGACCTGCGCTCACGGCTGGCGCGGGCGTCGGGCGGCGTCGTCTTCACGACGATTCAGAAGTTCCTCCCCGAGGAGAGGGGCGACAAGCATCCGGTGCTGTCGGATCGGCGGAACATCGTGGTCATCGCCGACGAGGCCCACCGCAGCCAGTACGACTTCATCGACGGCTTCGCCCGGCACATGCGCGATGCGCTGCCGCAGGCGTCGTTCATCGGGTTCACCGGCACGCCGATCGAGAAGGCGGATGCGAACACGCGGGCCGTCTTCGGCGACTGCATCAGCGTCTACGACATCCAGCGCGCAGTCGAGGACGGCGCCACGGTACCGATCTACTACGAGAGCCGCCTGGCGAAGCTCTCGCTGAGTGCGGCGGAGCGTCCCAGCATCGACCCGGGCTTCGAGGAGGCGACGGAGGGCGAGGAGGTCGAGAAGAAGGAGCGGCTGAAGACCAAGTGGGCGCAGTTGGAGGCGATCGTCGGCTCGGAGAAGCGGCTGAAGCTGATCGCCGCGGATCTCGTGGCGCACTGGGAGCGTCGCCTCGAGGACGGCATGGAAGGCAAGGCCATGATCGTCTGCATGAGCCGGCGCATCTGCGTTGAGCTCTGCAAGGAGATCGCGACCCTGCGGCCCGCATGGCACGACGCAGCCGATGACAAGGGCGCGATGAAGGTCGTGATGACCGGCTCGGCTTCGGACCCCGTCGAGTGGCAGCAGCACATCCGCAACAAGTCCAGGCGCGAGGATCTGGCCGCGCGGTTCAAGGACCCGAAGGACGGATTCAGGATCGTGATCGTGCGCGACATGTGGCTCACGGGCTTCGATGCGCCATGCCTGCACACGATGTATGTCGACAAGCCCATGCGCGGGCACGGCCTGATGCAGGCCATTGCTCGGGTGAACCGGGTCTTCCGCGACAAGCCGGGCGGACTCGTCGTCGACTACCTCGGACTCGCGTACGAGCTCAAGCAGGCGCTGGCGGTCTACACCGAGAGCGGAGGCAAGGGCAAGGCCGCGATCGATCAGGAGGAGGCGGTCGCGCTGATGCTCGCCAAGCACGAGGTGTGCTGCGAGATCTTCGCGGGGTTTGATCGGTCGGCGTGGACGGCGGGGCAGGCCGCAGAGCGGTTGTCGCTGCTGCCGGCCGCGCAGGAGCATGTGCTCGCGAAGAAGGACGGCAAGTCGGCGTTCCTGCTGGCGGTGAAGGAGCTCTCCGCAGCGTTCGCGCTGGCTGTCCCGCACGACGAGGCGATCCGCATCCGCGATGATGTCGGCTTCTTCCAGGCGGTGCGGGCTGCGCTCACGAAGTCGATTGCGGGGCAGGCAAGGTCGCCGGAGGACATCGAGCACGCCATCCGCCAGCTGGTGAGCCGCGCTGTTTCGTCGGAGGAAGTCGTCGACATCTTCGCCGCCGCCGGGCTCAGGAAGCCCGACATCAGCATCCTGTCGGAGGAGTTCCTCGCTGAACTGCGCGGCATGCCGCACCGCAACCTGGCGGTGGAGCTGCTGCGCAAGCTTCTGGCCGGAGAGATCAGGACGCGCGGGAGGAAGAACCTCGTTCAGGCGAGGTCGTTCTCGGAGATGCTGGAGAACGCGATCAAGAAGTACCAGAACCGGGCGATCGAGGCCTCGCAGGTGATCGAGGAGCTGATCGCGCTCGCGAAGGACATTCGCGAGGCAGACAGGCGCGGCGAGCAGCTCGGCATGTCGCAGGACGAGGTCGCGTTCTACGACGCGCTGGGGGTCAACGACAGTGCGGTCAAGGTGCTCGGCGAGCCCACGCTTCAGCAGATCGCTCGCGAGCTCGTTGAATCGGTGCGGGCCAATACGACCATCGACTGGACTGTCAAGGAGTCGGTCCGGGCGAAGCTCAGGGTCATCGTCAAGCGGATCCTCCGCAAGCACGGGTACCCGCCGGACAAGCAGGAGAAGGCAACGCAGACGGTGCTTGAGCAGGCGGAGCTTCTGTGCGGAGAGCACTCGGCCCAGGCACACGATGACTAGATGCACGATCACTGGATGCACGGAGAGCGCTCGTGCCAATCGATCCGGCACGCCAGCGCCCCTGGCGTCGTCGCGAGGCTGATCGGAGTGGACGGTCCACGAGAAGCAGCGACCCCGCCGGCGCGCCGGCGGCCGCGCTGCGGGCCCCCGCGCTCCAATCACGAAGGATGTGAGGGACGCGACGCGGGCCGCGCGCATGGGCCGCGCGGCTGACCATCGACTCGGCGCCGCCGAGCGCTTCCGGCCGCGGGCGCCGCCCCCGGGCGGCGGCGTGGCGAGGGAGCGCTGCAAAGCGACGTTCGCCGCGTGCGTGGCCGGTGAGTCTCCGCGACATGCGGCCGCCGCCTGCCTGGCGGACGGACGGGCGAACGGGCCGGGAAGCGGACCCGGTGAGGTGCCGGAAAGCGGGCTGGGTGACGGGCTGGGTGACGATGCGAGTTCCAGCAGTCGCCGCGCGGTCGGCGGCGGCGGTGCGCGCGGGCGGGTGACGGACTGGGTGACGGACCGGGCGTCCAACTGCATGACGCGCCGGGCGTCGGGCCGGGTGGCAGACCGGGCGGCGGGCCGGAGGACGCGCGGGTCGTAGGACCGGACCTCGGACCGCATGACGCGGCGGGCGTCCGACCGGACGGCGGACCGGGCGTCCGAGCCGACGTCGGACCGGGCGTCCGGCCGCATCAGGCGCCGGGCGTCGGATCGGGTGGCGGGCCGACCTACGCTCCGCCCCGTGTCCCGCGACGATCGAGCGCCGTTGTGGGTGGTCAATGCGATCACCTTCCTCGCCTCGCTCGGAACCGGCGTCCTCTGGACCGGGATCGCGTTCATCGCGAAGCACGACTACGGCTTCGACCAGCGGCAGTCGTTCCTGCTCCTGACCATCGCCGGTGTTCTCTACGTCGTCGCGGCCTTCGGTGCCGGACCGCTGACCCGCCTGGTCGTGCGGCGCGCGTCGCCGCGCGCGATCATGGCGTGGGTCTTCGTCCTGATGATCGTCTCGTCGCTGCCGATCCTGATTCCGGGGAAGGTGGCGCTGCTCTGGATCGCCGCCTGCGTCAACAGCATCACGGCCGCGTGGCTGTGGCCGATCATCGAGGCCTCGCTTGCGGCAGGACGCCACGGGCGGGCGCTGCGCTCGGCGCTGGGGTGGTGGAACATCACCTGGACCTCGGCGGTGGCGCTCTCCCTCATCCTGATGGCGCCGCTGGTCGAGCGCGAGCTCGCCCGGCTCGCGATCGCGGCGCTCGCACCGCTCGCGCTGGGGTCCCTCGTCCTGCTCCGCTGGATGCCGCGCAGCCCGGCCCCGCACGACCCGGAGGATCCGGCGGCGGAGGCGACGCCGGAGTTTCCGCTCCTCCTCCAGGCCGCCCGGCTGCTCCTGCCCACGAGCTACGTCCTGATCGGAGCCCTCGCGCCGCTGATGCCCTTCCTGCTGGTCGACCTCGGCGTCGCCCGGCGCGACGAGACGCCGCTGGCCTCGACCTGGATGATCGCGCGCGTCGCGGCGCTGGCGATCATGTGGCGATCGACCTTCTGGCATGGGCGCTGGGGAACGCTGCTCTTCGGCGGCGTCCTCCTCGGCGCGGGCTTCGGGGCGACCCTCCTCGCACCCAGCACGCCGTTGCTCGTGCTGGCGCTGGCTGCTTTCGGCGCTGGCCAAGGCATCATCTATTACGCGGCGATCTACTACGCCATGACCGTCGGCCGGGCCGCGGTCGACGCGGGCGGCACGCACGAGGCCCTCATCGGCCTCGGCTACGCGATCGGCCCCGCCGCGGGGCTGGTGGCCTTCGGTCTGGCGACGGACCGCTCCGGCGCGAGCGTGCTGGTGGCCATCGTCGGGAGCATCCTCCTCGCTGCGGCGGTCGGCGCGCTCTGGCCCTACCGGGCGGCCCGGCGACGACGCCGGAGCGAGCGCTGAGATGTCGCCCGCGGCGCGGGATTCCGCGACGGGATTCGCGCGTCGGCTCCGTTCCTGAGACGGCCGCAACGCCGCGCGACGGCCTCGAGGGCGGGCCCGATGGTCGCCCGATGGTCGCCCGATGGTCGCCCGATGGTCGATGGTCCCGCAGGGGCCGGCGGCGTCGGAACGGCCGACTTCGAGGGCGGTCGGGCGGTCGCTGCGGCGCGCGATCGAGCGCCCTCCGCCGCGACGAGATCGTGTCTCGATCCGCGCCGAGGGCTTGGCGACGCAGCGGCCAGCATCAGCAAGTTCCAGCCCGCTGGCGGCCGCTTCGGGCCCTGCGGGAACTCGAGGGAGAACCGACCGTCATGCCGATACCCCAAGCCACGTCCACCCGTCGCGCCCACCCTCGGAGTTCCTCCGAAGCGCCCATCACCGCTGGTCATCGCATCGGCCCCGCTTCGGGCGCCGCGCGAGGCCCGGCGCACGGGCCCCGCTCCGGGCACTCTTTCGGCCTCTGCACTCGCTCTCTGGCCCGCCTCGGCGGGGGCCGGACCGGTCCGGTCCTCGCCGCTGCGCTCGCCCTCACCGCGATCCTCGCACTGCCGCCGGCCGCGCCGGTCCTCGGCTCGCACGCACCGCCACCGCCGCCGCGGCCTGCCAATCTCCAGTCGTTCGGGGACACCTCGGGGAAGCTCTGGATCAGGCTCGATGGGACGACCCGCGCCGGGCCCGGAGCTCCGGAGAGGGTGCGGTGGTTCATCACGACGGCAGCAGGATCAGCCGGCCTGATCGACTCCGTCGCGATTCCGCTCGAGCCCGACGCGCGACGCGCGACGATGGAGCGGCTTGCAGATGAACTGCGGAGCTCGCTGGGAACGGCGTGGCGGGTCGGGCCTCCGAGCTTCCGTCAGAACGGCGCGACGCTCGGCGCCGAGATCACGCTCGATGGTCCGCGCCGCGACGACGATCGCGCGATGCTCGCGCAGGCGACGGCGGCGATCCTCGCGGGCGCCGGTCGAATGGGAGAACGCCAGGGGAGCGGCGCGCTCGCCGCGGGCGCGAACCTCGCCGCCCCGGGCAGGCCTGCTCCGCGCCCGGCCAGCGACTCCGCAGACGCCCTCGATTCGGCCATCAGCGCCCTGCGGAGCGAGATCGCGGTGATCCCGGCGCTTCACTCCCGAGCCGAAGACGTGGTCGTCGCGCTCGCGCGCACCCTCCCGTGGGCGAGCTTCGCGGCGGACTCACGGACCAACTCGATCGTCGCCTCGGGCACCGGCGCGGAGCTGGATGCGGCGCGGGTCGTCGTGAAGGCCCTCGACGACCTCGCTCGAGCCCGCTCCGTCGAGGCGTCGGTCGAACGAGCGCGGCGCATGGAGGCCTCTCCGCGCGAGCGGTTCGCGAGCCTTCCGGTCACGATCGAGTTTCCCGGCGGAACGCTCCGGGAATACCTCGCCCTGCTTGCAAACGTCTCGGGGTTCGAGAGCTGGATCGTCGAGGACCCGCGCAGCGAGCAGCTTGTGCTGCCTCCGATCCGGCTGCTCTCCATCGCGGCCGAGAGCTCGCTCCGCGCCCTTGACGGACTCCCCGTGATCCAGCTCGACGGGGATCGTCCCGCAACCACGGTTCTCGAAGTCACGAAGGTCGATCCGCACGTGCAGGGCGATGAGCTGATGCCGATCTATCGGCTGCGGGCCGACGTGCGCAGCGACGGCGCGACGCCCCCTTCCTCGGCGAGCCGTGCGGCGAGCCCCGAGACGCGGACGGAGGTCTTCGTGCTCAGCGCGAGTGACGCCACGCCCGAGGCCCTCGAGCGGGAGAATGCCCCGCTTCTCGCCGCCATCGAGGTCGGCACCGCGCTGGATGGAGGCGGCCAGACGCTCCGGATGAGGCTCCATCCCCCCTCCCGGATGCTGTTCGTCTCCGGGTCGAGCTCGGAGCTGGCGCTCGTTCGTGCGATCATCGCCTCATGGAGCTCGCTGCGACAGCCTCGATGACGGCACCGCGCGATCCGACGCGACGCCCGCGCGACCGGACTGCCGCGGAGGGAGCGCCCGCTGCGCGACGCGCCGCGAGGGCTGACCCCTGCGAGCCCGTCCCCGACGCCGAGGGAGCACCGGCTTCGACCCATCGACCCCGGTCACGAGGAGCGCTGCATCACGATGATGCAGCCGTCGAGGGTGCCTTCCCCCATCCGACCGCATCCGCTGCACAACCGGGCGAGCGGTCGCCCCCGGAGTCGACCATCGCGCTGCCGGAAGCGGAGGCCGCGGCCGCCCGTGGCCCGGAGCGCGTCGACGCCCTCACCGCCCGGCTCGTCGCCGGCGATCCGGACGCCCTCGCGGCGCTCTACGAGGCTCATTTCGATCGGATGGTCGCGACGATCCGGAGGATCGCCCGGCGGGACGAGTCGTTCGCCCTCGACTGCGCACAGGACGCCTGGATCAGGATCGCCCGCCACCCCGTCCGCTGTCCCACCGCCGCTGCGCTCACGGCGTGGCTTCGGCGGGTCGCGATCTCCGCGGTGCTGGACCGGCTCCGCAGCGATGCATCGAGGCGCCTCCGAGAGCTGGCGTGGGCGGCCCCCGCGCCCTCCGATCGGGGTGAGCGGTGGTCGCGCCGGGCGCCGCCGCGCGATCCGATCGACGACCGCGCGAACGACCCCAGGAGGGATCGCGCGGAGGGCTGGCCGAAGCGCTCGACGCGCAGCCGGGCGCGGACCCTGGCGAGCGCCGACGCGATTCCGACGAGCGATGCCGCAGAGGCCATCGAGATGATCGAGTCGATCGAACGTTCGCAGCGCGCCCTCAGGATGGCGCTCGAGTCGAGCGCCGCAGACGTCGGCAGCCTCCTGATCCTCCGCTTCCGTGCGGGCCTGACGATCGCGCAGATCGGAGGTCTGCTGGGCCTCGGACCGGCGGCCGTCGACAGCAGGCTCCGGCGCGCGATCCGCCGACTCCGCGACGCTCTCCCCCCCGTCGAGCGGACGACGCCTCGGCCGCGATCGACCGACCCAGGGAACTCCCGATGACCGCCCCCCCACCGATGCACGACCCGGCGCGAGCCGCGACCGAACAAGACTTCGAAGCAGCGGAGTCGGGAGGGAGCGCCGAGCCCTGCGCCCTCTCGCGCCGCGGCCAGATCCTCCGGCTCGCGCAGAGGGAGCTCGGACGTGGAGTCCGCCGTCGCCGGATCCGTCGTCGCATCGCGCAGGGGGCGACGATCTTCATCGTGATCGCCGGAGGCGCCCTCGTGTGGAGCGGGCGCGCCGAGCGCGACGCGGGAGTCCGCGACGGGGCGGAGTCGCACCGAACGGCCCGCGCTCGCGCCGAGGGCGGCGTCGACGTCGGGTCGGCCGGGGCGCCGGATCGGGATCGCGACGCAAAGGACGGGACCGCGACGCTCCTTCCGAGCCCTTCGCCCGAAGGCCCCGAACCCTCGCGGGTGAGCGTCGCCGTGGTTCGCCAGTCGAGGCCCTCGCCCGGCGCGATCGCCATCATCGACGATCGCGAGCTCGTCGCCCTGCTCCGGTCTCTCGACGAGCCGCTCGGCGCCGTGGTGATCGGCGGACGGACTCACCTCGTGCGGGGAGGCGCCGCGGATCTGGAAGCCGTTCCCTAAAGGCCTGCGCCGCGGGAAGCGCGCGCCTACATCGAAGGGCCTCCGAGACCGCTCGCCCCACTGGGTTTCTCGGTGGCCGCGTGGCCTTGGTACGGGAGTCGACTTCTCCGTGACGCAGACTCCGGGGGGAGTCGAGGGAACCGCCCGAGCGCCCGAGATCCAGATCGGCGGGGAGCGGCGCGGAGGAGAGCGAGCATCGGGACGCTCCTCGGTCTCCGTCGACGACCTTCGGCAGAGGGGGCCGCCAGGGACGGCGGTCCGCGGAGGTTCGCGCGGGAGCGCCCTTCGGCGGGACGTCGGCGTGCGCACGCCGTACCCGGCTTCGGCTCCGCGCCGGTCCACGACCCGCGACTGGCCCGGCCGCGCCGAGCGCCGCTTTCCGGTATCGTGCGCGCGACCCCCCACCGGAGATTCCCCGCATGAGCACCTTCGCGTCCGACGCTTCGCGCGTCGAGCGACACCCGCCCGGACTCTTCCTGCTCTTCTTCGTCGAGATGTGGGAGCGCTTCTCGTTCTACGGGATGCGCGCCCTCCTGGTCTTCTACCTCATCAAGGGGTTCATGAAGGCCTCGGACGATCGGGCCTACGCGATCTACGGCGCGTACGGGGCGCTCGTCTACGCCACTCCCTATCTCGGCGGCCTGCTCGCGGACCGCCTGCTCGGCGCCCGCCTCGCGGTGATCTGGGGGGCGATCCTCATGGCCGCGGGCCACCTCCTGATGACGATCGAGCAGGAGTGGGCGCTCTTCGGCGCGCTGGCCCTGCTGATCTGCGGCAACGGGTTCTTCAAGCCCAACATCTCGACGATGGTCGGGGCGCTCTACTCCCCCGCGAGCCCGAAGCGCGATGCAGGCTTCACGATCTTCTACATGGGGATCAACCTCGGTGCGGCCCTGGCTCCCCTGGTCTGCGGATACATCGGCGAGACCTACGGGTGGCACTACGGCTTCGGCCTCGCGACGCTCGGCATGCTCGCCGGCCTGGTGACCTTCGTCGCCGGGGCTTCGCTGGCGCGGATCCTGATCGTGCTCGCCTCCCTCGGCCTCGTCGCCCTGATGATCTGGGGGACGCACGACAACGTCGTGCAGCTGCTGATCAGCATTCCGATCGCCCTCGCGCTGCTCGCCGCGGGCGCGGTCTCCTTCGTGCAGCTTGGCCGCGGGTCGCTTCCCCACCACGTCGGCGCGGCGCCGAACAGCCTCGGCAGCTCCCTCGGGCGTTACGCCATGGTGATCGTCGGGACGCTCGTCGCGGTCCCCATCTTCGCGCTGCTCGTGGCGCGCAACGAGTACGCGGTGATCGTCCTCAACGTGGCGGGGCTCCTCGCCTTCGGCTCGATCATCGCCTGGACGATCCGAAGTCCGAAGATCGAGCGCGACCGGCTGATCGTCATCCTGGTGCTCTGCTTCTTCTCGATGCTCTTCTGGGCCTTCTTCGAGCAGGCGGGCTCGAGCGTCAACAATTTCACCGACCGCAACGTCGACCGCGTCGTCGGCTCGAGGCTCGTCGAGCCGGGAGAGCGCTACGAGAACGTGGCGATCACCCAGGAGTTCCTCGGCATCGAGGTCAACGGCCGGACCTGGGCCCTCGTCGACATCGAGAACGCGGTGACGGTGCGCTCCCGGGCGGCGCTGCGGCTGCGCCCGGGCGACGAACCCTTCAACGCCGAGGAGGCCGACGGCGATGTCGATGCCGTCGCGCGCGGCGGCGCCGATCCGGGGTTCATCTCCTTCGACGCCACCGCAGAGCACGCCCGGCTCGGGCTCGGCGTCGGCGGCAACGAGCTGCGGGCGTCGATCTTCCAGGCCGCGAACCCGATCTTCATCCTGATCTTCGGCCTTCCTTTCTCGCTGCTCTGGGGCTGGCTCGGGGTGCGCGGGCGCGACCCCAGCGCGCCGGTCAAGTTCGCTCTCGGGCTCTTCCAGCTCGGGCTGGGCTTCATCGCGTTCTGGTATGGCGCCATCGCCGCCGACGAGAATGGCATGGTCGCGATGGGGTGGCTGCTTCTGGGCTACCTGCTCCAGACCACCGGCGAGCTCTGCCTCTCGCCCGTGGGCCTCTCGCTGGTCACGCGCCTCGCGCCGGCCCGGATCGTGAGCACGATCATGGGTGCGTGGTTCCTCGCCACCGCCTTCTCCCATCTGCTCGCCGCGGCGATCGCCAAGCTGACCGGCGTCGGCGAGGGCGGCGAGGAGGGCGTGATCCCGCCCCCGATCGAGACCGTCGGCGTCTACGGGCAGGTCTTCGGCGGCGTCGGGATCGCAGCGATCGTCGCGAGCATCGTGATGCTGGCGATCGCGGTTCCGCTGCGGAGGATGATGCACACGGACCTGCTCGGAAAGGAATGAGTCGACGCGAGCGCGGTCGTCGAGAACCGCTGCCGTTCCGCTCCCGATGCGCGCGACCCGCCGCGCGGGAGTCACTCCCTCCGCTTCGAAAGGCACCACTCGAAGACCTGCGGCAGGCTCCGCCCGACGATCAACGTGTGGCCCTCGTCGGCGAGCTCGATGAGCTCGATCGGGCGGCCTGACTCGGCGAGCCCCGCGATCGAGGCGCGAAGCGCCGCATTCGCGGGCGTGACCCGATCGAGCCCGCCGAGGATCAGGAGCTGGGGCACGTCGGCATCGGGAACGAAGGCCATGGGGCTGGCGATGGCGGCGCTGGCTGCGATCCGGTCGCCCCGGCGCCGGAGGATCGACGCCGCAGCCGCCCCGCCCATCGAGTGGCCGACGAGGTACACCCGCGCCGGATCGATGGAGTACTCCGCCGCGAGGGTCTCGACGATCGCGTCGAAGTAGACCGGCGTGGTCGCGAGCATCGTCGATCGCGGCGCGACGACGATGGCGCCGTGGCGCTGCGCGAGCCCGGCGATGGCGCCGGCCCCGTAGCCGTCGATGAACATCCGCTCGTCGCCGCCCGCGCCGTGCATCGCGATCACGAGCGGGGCGGGATCGGCGCGCTCCGGCGGCGCGATCACCATCACCGGGAGCGTCAGCGCTCCCGCGGGGATCGCGCGCCAGTACGTCCCCGACCGCCCCGCGTAGGGGTTCGCGCCGCGTGCGATCGCCTCAAGCTCGAGATCAAGCTCCTCGATCAGCGCCTGCGGATCGGCGAGGAACTGCGCCGACTCCGTCCTCGACGGCTCATCCGAGAGCAGCCCCGCCCGTCCCCGGAACGACGCGACGGCGGCCGCGAGCTCCTCGAGCTGCGCTTCGTCGAACGAGGCGAGGAGGCGGTCGAGCCCCTCCAGCAGGCGCTCCCGCGCCCGCTGCGGGGCTTCGCGAGCGACAATCAGCGTCCCCGCAGCCCGTGCGGTCGCGCCGAGGGTCAGCTCGATCGTCCAGCGACCCGGAACCAGCCCCGCTGGCGCTGACCATGCGATCGATGAGCTCCCGCGGGCGGCGGCCTCGTCCGCGCCGCCCCGCTGCGAATCGGCATCCCCCGCGTCGGCTGGCGCCGTCGCGGCCGGCTCCCCGGCGTCGCGCGGCAGCGCGACGCTCCCGACGACGATCGGACGCCCCTCGCCGCCGGGCGGAACCAGCCTCAGGACGACCCTCTCGCCGAGCAGCTCGGGCGCGGCGAAGAGCCGTTCGATGGTGAAGCGCGCGGTCGCGCCCTCCCGGCCTCGCCCCTCGGCGATCGTCGAGTCGCCGCCCGGCGCCGCGGCGGGAGCGACGATCACCGGCGGCTGGGCCGTCACCTTGACCGAGGCGAGGCCGCGCTCCGCCGTCGAGGGCGGCGCCGGGCGCAGCGACCAGACGATCTCGTTCAACGTGCCGATGGCGGCGGCGCGACGCCCCTGAAAGAACTGGAGCGTCGCCGCGTCGAAGCGCCGATTGACATCGGCGAGGACCTCCGGCGAGAGCGCTGCGCCCGCGACCGCTCGATCGACTGCGAGATACGCCTCCGCGAGGTCGGCGCGGTCGACGGCCGCGGTCGCCGCGTTCGCGGCGGCGAGCGCGCTGAAGAGCGCTGCGCCCCCGGCCCATCGAGAGAATGCTGTCATCCGTCGCGCCTCCTCGCCAGCTCCGTCTTCTCCGCCGAGATGGTCGCGAGGGCGTCCAAGGCCCTCGCCCGCGCCATGGCATGATCGACGAGCGGGCGAGGGTAGGTGGAACCGAGGCGCACGCCCGCTGCGCGGAGCTCCCCCTCGGGCGCCTCCCACGGGGCGTGGAGATGTCGATTCGAGAGCGCGGCCAGCTCCGGCACCCAGCGCCGGACGTACCGCCCGTCGGCGTCGAACTTCGCTCCCTGGGCGACCGGGTTGAAGATCCGGAAGTACGGCGCCGCATCGGCGCCGCACCCGGCGGTCCACTGCCAGCCGAGGGTGTTGCTCGCGAGGTCGGCGTCGACGAGGGTCTCCCAGAACCACCGCGCTCCCTCCTGCCAGGGCAGAAGCAGGTGCTTGACGAGGAAGGAAGCCACCACCATCCGGACCCGGTTGTGCATCCAGCCGGTGTGCCAGAGCTCGCGCATTCCAGCGTCGACGAGGGGGTATCCCGTCGCTCCGCGCTGCCACGCGCGGAGGTCCGCCGGGTCGCTGCGCCATGGGAACGACGCGAACTCGGACCGCAATGGCTCGGTGACCGTCGCCGGAAAGTGAAAGATGAGCTGGTGCGCGAACTCGCGCCAGCCGACCTCGGCGAGGAACTTGTCGATGCTCGCCCCGGCGTCCGGCGCACGGGTGCGGCCGCGAGCGGCGGCGCACTCGTGCCAGATGCGCCGCGGCGAGACCTCGCCGAAGTGAAGATGCGGTGAGAGCCGCGACGTCAGCGGCTCCCCGGGGAGGTCGCGGCCTGCGGCGTACTCCGCCACGGCGCCGCTGAGAAAGGTCCGAAGCGCCTCCTGGGCGCCCCGCTCGCCGGGCGCCCATGCCTCGCGCAGCCCGCCCGCCCAGTCGATCGTCGGACGCAGCTCGAGCTCTCCGATCGCCACTCCGCGCAGCGTGCCCTTCGGCGCGTTCAGCCGCTGCGGCGGATCGAACGGCGTCGCCGGCTCACCTGCCGCGAGCGATGCCTTCCAGTAGGGGGTGAAGACCTTGTACGGCGATCCTGTGCCGGTCGCAATCGACCACGGCTCGCGGAGGAGGGCGGCATTGAAGCTGTCGACTTCGACGCCTTCCTCCCGAAGGGCCCGCTTGATTCCCGCGTCGCGGGCGACGATGGCCGGCTCGTAGCGCCGATTCCAGTAGATCGCCCCGGCGCCGGTCTCCCGGAGCAGGGACCGCAGCGCCTGGAGCGTCGGTCCGCGCCTGACGACGAGCGGCGCCCCCAGCCGCCCGAGCGCCGCAGCGAGCGCCTCGAGCGAGTGGTGCAGCCACCAGCGCGATGCCGCGCCGGGCGGCCAGTCCCCCTCCTCCTCGGGAGCCCAGATGAACACCGGCAGCACCGCGCCGCGCGCCGCCGCCTCGGCGAGCGCCGGGTTGTCGTCGATGCGAAGATCATGGCGGAACCAGACGAGCGTCAGCGTCATCGGCGGCGGAGCGTAGAGGCGAGTCGGGGGCCGGCAACGTCTCCCGGCGGGGGCTCGACGGTGGTGAGGCGGCGAGGCTCGGCGAGCGCCAGCGGGACCCGCCCCTCGCCGCCGAGCCGCGATGCACGGCCGTCAGTCGGGAGCCCGCGCCGGGAGCGCCGGTCGCGGGTGGAGACCGGAGAGGCCGCCATCGACCGCGATCACCTCGCCGGTCGTCCAGTCGTTGGCGGGATCGAGGAGCCATTCGATCGCGGAGGCCACGTGCGCGGGCTCGCCGATCCGCCCCAGGGCGTGCATCGCGACGCTCGCGCGGAGCGCAGCGTCGTTCCCGACGATCCGGGCGGAGAGCGGCGTCCGAACCAGCCCGGGCGCGACCGCGTTGACGCGCAGATTGCGCGGCGCGTAGGTCGCGGCGGCCGAGCGCATCAAGCCGATCACGGCCCCCTTCGCCGCTGCGATCGCCTCGTGGTTGGCAAACCCCCCCAGCGCCGCCGCCGTCGCGCAGAGGGCCACCGAGCCTCCCTCCGTCATGCTCTTGGCGGCCGCGGCGACGGTCGCGAAGGCGGAGAAGAGATTGGTGCGAACGACTGCCTCGAGTTCGTCCGGGCGCGTCTGGTGGGCGGGCTTGAGGAGGATGCTCCCGACGCAGTTGGCGACCCCGTCGAGCCGACCGAAACGATCGCGGGCCTCCGCGAGCAGGCGGGCGACATCGTCGAAGTCCGTCGCCTCGACGGTGGTCGTCTCCACGCCGCAGCGCTGCGCCAGGATCGCGAGCCGCCCGGGGTCGCGCCCCGCCGCGAGGACGTGCCAGCCACGCTGCACGAGACGATCGACAAGGACCGAACCGATCCCGCCGCTTCCACCCAGCACGACGAAGGCGGGCTGCTGCATGGCGTCCGCTTCGGACCCGCGCGAGCACCGGATGCGAAGCTCCCCGCCGCGAACTCCGGCCGTGCTCAGTCCTTCGAGCGGTCTCGACCCCGCCGCAGCAGCGCCGCGAGCGCGGCGGGAAGGGTCGCGTACCGGAAGGCGAAGCCCGCATCGAGCGCCCTGCGCGGTTCCACGCGCTGCCCGCTGAGCAGGAGCGCGTCGCCCATCGCTCCGAAGAGAAGTCTCACCGCGAAGGCCGGCATCGGCAGGATCGCGGGCCGCCGCAGTGCGTGACCGAGTTCCGTCACGAAGGCCCGATTGCGGACAGGATTCGGCGCCGTCGCGTTGAAGGGGCCCTCGAGCGTCGCGTCTTCGAGAAGCCGCAGCATGAGGGCGACCTCATCGTCGATGTGAATCCAGCTCATCCACTGCTCGCCCGATCCGACCGGGCCGAGGAGTCCGAGTCGACCGACCCGGAGCATCGGGGCGAGCGCTCCTCCCTCGGTCGAGAGCACCAGCCCGGTCCTGATGATCGCGACCCGAACGCCCGCCTCCCGGGCAGGCAGCGTGGCAGCCTCCCACGCGCGACAGAGGGTGGCGAGGAAGTCGCCGCCCGGCGCGCTCGACTCAGCAAGGACCTCGTCGCCGCGATCGCCATACCAGCCGACTGCGGAGGCGGAGAGGAGGACCTTCGGCCGGCTCTCCGCGCCCAGGCGCGCGATCCCCTCGGCGAGCGCCGTGGTTCCCTCGACCCGACTCGTGCGGAGGGCCGTCCGCCGCGACTGCGTCCAGCGCCCCGCGGCGATCGGCTCCCCTGCGAGATGCACCACGGCGTCGATCCCGTCGAAGATCGACGGATCGATCGAGCCCGAGGCTGGGTCCCATCGGCGCACCGCGCCCGCTCCGCCTGCGGAGTCCGACCCGCGATCGTCGTCACGGCCCCGGGCGAGTCGCACGACCGCATCGCCCCGTGAACGCAGCGCAGCGGAGAGGGCGCTCCCGATCAGCCCGCTCGCTCCCGTGACGAGAACACGCATGCGAGAGCGTAGTGCAGCGCGGCGTCGGCACTGCGGGCGAACGCAGGGGCGCTCCGGCGCCGCCGCAGCACCCCAAGCGTCACGGCGGCGCGGAGATCGCGACGCAGGTGAGGTTGCGCCGAGCGACGCCCACGCGCTCCTTCCAGGGAATGTCGATCGACCAGCGCTCTTCGCCGAGACCCGTGCGCTCGGCTTCATCGAGCCGGGCCGCGAGGAGCGCCGGGATCGTGGTGCGGTCGTAGAGGAGGAGCATCGGTCGGCCGGACTCGAGCAGACGCAGCGCCTGCTCGACGGCCGAGTCCATCGGTCGCCCGGTTCCGATGGTCGCCGGAAGCTGCTCGAGCGGCGTCTGGATCGCCAGCAGCGCGACCTGACCGGCCAGCCCCTCCCGAAGGAGCCGATCGTGCTCGCACCGCGCGCGGCGCTGCGCCTCTTGAAGCGCCGCAGCGCCGCCGCGGTCCAGCGGCGAGAGCGTCCATGCCGCCAGCAGCATCGTCGCGACGGCTCCGGCCGCGACCGCGATCACCGCTCCCGGACGGCGCCGGATGCCCGTCGAGTCCACCAGCCACCAGGCCGCGAGGAGGGCAGCGGGCGGAAAGGCCGGAGCGATGTAGTCAGCTCGCTTGCCGCTCGAGAGCGAGAAGAGCAGCAGCACCACGCCGATCCATACCGCCGAGGAGATGAGGAGGATGCGCTCCGGGTCCCGTCGGGCCGGGCGCGGTGCCTTCACCAGCGCCGCGATGGCCACGATGGCCAGAATCGACCAGGGGACGAAGCGCACCACGAAGTACGCAGGCATGCTCGGCATTCCGAGGAGGATCCCCAGCGGTCCGCGGCCGCCTCCCTCCGTGCCCGTCCCCGCGACGCGCCCGGCGAACTCCTCGCGCCAGAGCTGCTCGACCAGGTGCCTCGCGTCGACGATCCAGACCCCGAGCGGCCACGCCGCGGCGACCGCGAGCGCGGGCAGCGCCCACCAGAGGCCGATCGCCGAGACCGCTCGGAACTCTCCGCGCGCCAGCCGCGCCGCGACCAGCGCGTGGAGGAGCAGGAGAATCGCCGCGGGTCCCTTGGTCCACGCAGCGGCCACCAGCGCGCCCCAGAACGCCGCGCGCAGCGCGACCAGCCGCGCCGGAGCGACCGCTGAGCCGGATGCGCCGGCGGTGGCGCTGCAACCCGCACCCCGGGTCAGCAGCCGCGTCGAGCTGGCGAACCCGACGACGAGAAAGAACACCAGCGGCATGTCCGGCCGGGCGATGGTCCCGAGCTTGAAGATGGGGTAGCTCGCCACCAGCATCAGCGCCGCGAGCCAGCCGACGCCTCGGCCGAGCCGTCGGCCGATCGCGATCGTCACGGCGAGCGTACCGAGCATCGCGAGGATGCTCGGGGCGCGATGGGCAAGCTCGACCGGCCGACCGATCAGGACGACGAAGGGGACGGCGATCCAGTTGTAGAGCGGCGGCTTCGTCGCCCCGAGCCCGTCGGCGTCGCGCGGGAGGATCCAGCTCGCGCCGCCGTGGGCGATGATGTCGGCGGTGTAGGCGACGGTGCGAGGCTGCGCCTGATCCCACAGATCGCTCGGCGCGAGCATCCGTCCCAGGAGGACCGCGAGGACCATCAGGAGGGTCGCGACGATGAGCCGCCGCTCGGCGTCCCGCGGCATCCCCCTCACCGTCGACGCCCGCCGCAAGCGCCGAGAGGCCTCGCCATCGGGGAGCGGCGACGGACGTGCCGGGAACTCACGGCAGCGCCGAAATGCCGACGGCCGCGTCCCGCCGCATCGTTCCGAGGCCATCCGCGACGACCCTCCATCTGGAGGGCCGCGGACTCTTCCGCAGCCGACGCTGATCTCGAACCCCACGCCGAACCCGAAGGCTCATCGCCTCCGGCTTCGGCGAAACCGGGAGCGCCGCCGGAATCTCCCTCAGTCAGTGGGCCGTACAGGATTTGAACCTGTGACCTCATGCGTGTCATGCATGCGCGCTAGCCAACTGCGCCAACGGCCCATCGTCGCCCGCGCTCCATCCCGCCGAGGCGCCGACGAAGCCTCGGCGCGCCAACGGCGGACTCTCTGCGGACGGCAAGAGCCAAGCATAGCCGACCCCGCCCATCGCTTCAATCGGAGGGGCCGACGGTGCTCGAGAGACTCGCGCGCCCCCTCGCGGCGCGAGATCGCGGCCCGCACGGCGCGACCGGAGCGCACCCAAACGGAAGCGTGGGTGCGACGCGGCGAGCGTCCCGGAGCAGCGAAGGCAGGGCGCGGAACGCCGCCGCCGAGCGCGCCGATTGGCGAGCGCCGCCCGCACCGAGCGCCGCTCCCAGTAGCATGCCGCCTCCCGGGTCGGCAAGCGCGCCGTCCGGCTGTGCTGTACGACCCCACTCGAAGGGAGAGATGCATGCACAGGAACGTGACGGCGCGACGGGGACTCGATCTGGCGATCATCGGTTGGGCGACCATCGCCCTCGCGGCCGGCGTTGCGGAAGGCGCGACCTCCGATCCGATCGCCGCGACGGTGCGGGTTGAGCACGCCGCCGCGGCCCCGATCCGAGGCGATGGACCCGGCGCTCGCGCCGCCGCTGCGATCGACGAGCTCAGTCGCGCGCGCGTGAGCATCGCCTTCGACGATGGCGACATCGAGATCCAGCTCCGGCCGGACACGGCGCGCTCCCCGGCCTTCACCCTGCTGGCACCTGGTCCGCGCGGCCTCGAGCAGATCGCGGCGCCGCCGGCGCGGACCGTTCGCGGCGCCGTCGTCGGCGGCGACTCCTCGCACCCGGTCGCGTCGGCGACGGAGGTCCGGGGCGGCTGGACCGATGCAGGCCTGCGACTCATGATCCTCGCTCCGGAGGGCGGCTGGACGATCGAACCGGACGGCGCAGGCGGCCACCTGCTCCGCTCCGCGAACGACGTCGAGTTTCCGGAGGGCTTCTGTCTCCTGCTCGACCCCGGAGTGACGCCCGGAATCGAGCTTGATCCGGCCGCGGCGGGCGACGAGGGCGGCGCCGCGGGGGTGAACTGCACCCGCATCGTCGAGCTCGCAGTCGACAGCGACCACGAGATGTTCCTCGCCTCGGGCGGCTCGACGGCCGCGGTCGTGGCGGACATCGAGTCGATCCTCGCGGGGGCCGCCGCGCTCTACGCGGCGCAGATCGACATCGGGCTCGTCGTCACGGCCCTCGTGATCCGGCCGGCGCCGGATCCGACCTACGTCTCGTCGGACCTCGGCCAGATGCTGGAGGAGGTCAAGATCGAGTGGAGCACGACCTTCGCGGGCGTGCCGCGCGACCTGGTTCACTTCCTGACCGGCAAGGACATCGACGGGACGACGATCGGCGGGGCGTGGCTCGGCGGCGCCTGCGTGCCGGGTCTCCAGTTCGGCGTCGCGCAGAGCTGGTGGCACTCCGAGTACGCGCAGCGCGTGCTGGTCACCACGCATGAGATCGGCCACGCCTTCAACGCGTACCACTGCGTCGGCATCCCGTCGTGCGGGATCATGTGCGGCATCCCCGGCGGCTGCAACGGGAACATCACCCAGTTCGGCTGGTTCTCCGCGAACCAGATCGCCACCTTCGTGAACTCCAACCAGGCCTGCTTCGCGCCGCCGAACGGCGCGACGATCAGCGCCTCCGACGGCACCGCCTGCGGCCGGGTGCGGATCGAGTTCAATCCGGTCCCGGGAGCGGCGCTCTACGCGATCTACCGCGGAGACGCGAGCGCGATGCTCCCTCTCGCCATCATCGAAGGCTCCCCGTTCGATGACGAGACGGCGGTGCCCGGAGTGATCTACGTCTACGCGTTCGCGCCGATCGTCGCCGACGGCTGCGAGGGTGCGCTCTCCGCGACCGACGAGGGATTCGCGTCGCTCAAGAGCAGCCTCCCCGGCGACCTCAACGACGACTGCGTGATCGACGGCGCGGACCTTGCGCTCCTGCTCGCGGCATGGGACACCGAAGGCCCCGGAGACATCGACGGCAGCGGCGTGGTCGACAGCGGCGACCTCGGACTGCTCATCGCGGCGTGGACGTGCTGCTGAGGCGCCGCCATCCGAGATCGACGACGACCGGCCAGTGATCCGACGCCGCGGTGTCGGCGGCGTCGAGGCCATGATGCTCGAGCCACCGCGGCGAGAGGTCGCGCGTGTCGAGCGCGAACCCGCCGAGCTGGCGCAGGGCGGCGGAGCCGTAAAGCACGAAGTCGAGCTGTCCCGGCGTGAAGGGCTGGCCGTCGTCCGACCACGTCGCGTGCATCCGTCCGCAGAGCTTCGGCGCGACGCCGATCGCCTTGTTGGTGCCGTCGATGTCGATCCCCTCGATCAGCTCCTCGAGCGGCTCGAAGCTGCCGACGAGGTTCAGGTCGCCGCCGAGGACGACGCCCGCGAACCGGCCGCCTTGCACCACCGTGCGGTAGGCGTAGCGGATCGCCTGCACTTCCTCGAGGCGCGTGAGCTCCTCCTCGGTCCGCGCTCCTCCGCAGCACTTCAGGTGGACGGAGAAGACGAGCACAGGCAGCCGCGGCGCGGTCTCCTCGGTGGCCGCCGCCGCCCCGGGGATCATCACCTCGGCTGCGGCAAGGCGGACGTCGCGCCTGCGTCCGCGCTCATCGGTCCAGCTCGCCCGATCGAGCTCAGGGACCGCCTGTGCGGGATGCCGCGTGGCGACCGCGGTGCGGAGCTGCCCCCCGCCGCTTCCGACGACCGCATGCCATGGCGAACCTCCTTCGCCGGCGTGCTGCGCGAGCCAGCCGGCGACCTGCTCCGCGCGATGCTCCTCGAGGAGCTCCTGGAAGAGGATCACGTCCGGCTCGAGGGCCCGGAGCACCCGCGCGAAGGGCTCCGGGTTCGAGAACATCGCTCCCCGCTCGACGTTCCACGTCATCACGCGCAGCGCCGTCCCCGGCGCCCGCCGGATCGGATCGACCTCGGGATCCGGCGGAACCGTCGGGGCGGGGCGGCTGCTGAACCGAAACGCGAAGGAGTCGGTCTCGTCGACGATGGCGCCGGCGGCATCGCGGTGGATGAGCTTCCCGCCGATCCGATCGCCGACGAAGAGCGGCGCGTCCGCCGGAAGCCCGCGCCCGAAGCGGATCTCGGCGCGGTTGGAGGCCGCCGTCGGCGCGAAGGCGATCCCGAGCGCGTAGGGGGAGATCGGCCGCCACGCGCGATCGACCCACCGCCGCGCCCCGACACCCATGCCCGGCCGCTGCGGGTTGCGTGCATCGGGTGGCGAGAAGGTGACGATCAGGTCGATCCCCTTGAGGCCCTCGACGGTCGCGCCGGTCGCGGCATCGCCGTCGGCGTCGAACAGGATCTCGAGCGTGCCATCGAGGCGCTGGAGGTTGACGGTCCGTCCCAGCTCGACCAGCAGGTGAACGAAGCCGGGATCGTCGACGATCTTGACGGCGCCGATGTCGATGGCGCCCAGCCGCGCATCGGGCGGGTCGATGAGCACGGGCCGGACCCCCGCCCAGTCATCGAACCGGCCGTCGAGGATGATGGGGCGTTCGGTGGCCGGGCCCTGGAGGGGCGCGGGAGCCGAGAGGAGCGCGACGGCGAGGGCGAAGGTGATCATCGTGGATCCAAGTCGGCGGAGTCGAGTGCAGGGCGCCCGCTCCCGTTCCCATCTCAGGAAAGACCGCTCAGGGAAGTCCGCGCTGGCGCGAGCGCGGGGCGACCGTGGCGCTCCGGAGGGGAGAAGGCGAGTCGGTAGTATGCCCGCTTCAGGAATCCGGCGTCTGTGACGGGTGAGCCGGGTGCGACGGATGGGCCGGGCGGGCCGAACGGGACGGATGAGTCGGACGGGCCGAACGGGACGAACGGGCCGAACGGGCCAAACGAGACGCATGAACCGAACGAGACCGTCGCGACGTCGCCTGCAAGCCGCTCTCCGGGCAGCGCGGTGCGCCGGGTCATCCCGGCCGGTCCACCGGCGCGCGGCGCGTCGCGGCACGCTGCCGTCGCCGGGAACGGCGGGATTCCTGCGCTCGCCGCGCCGCTCGACGACGCCATGCGGCGCGACGTTCACACTACGATGGGCCCATGAGCCCCGCCTCCTCGCCGACCGCTGCGACCCCGCGATCGAACGCGCCGGAAGCAGCAGCGCTCGATCCGCTCTCGCGCGGACTGATTGAACTGCTCGATCGCGACGATCCCGAGGTCGCCGCGATCCTGCTCGCCGAGGCCGAGCGGCAGGCGACGACCCTCGAGCTGATCGCCAGCGAGAATCACGTCTCCGCCGCCGTGATGCACGCGATGGGGTCGTGGATGACCAACAAGTACGCCGAGGGGTATCCCGGAAAGCGCTATTACGGCGGCTGCCGCTTCCACGACGAGGTCGAGGATCTCGCCCGCGAGCGCGCGAAGCGGCTCTTCGGCTGCCGCTTCGCGAACGTGCAGCCGCACTGCGGCGCGAACGCGAACATCGCCGCGTTCATGGCCGCCTGCGAGCCGGGGGACACCATCCTCTCGCTGCCGATCAAGTCCGGGGGCCATCTCAGCCACGGACTCAAGGTGAACTTCTCCGGGACGTTCTATCGGATCGTCGACTACGACCTCGATCCGACGACGGAGCTGCTCGACTACGACGCGATCGAGCGGATCGCGAAGGAGTGCCGCCCGCGGATGATCATCTGCGGCTATTCGGCCTACCCGCGCGTGATCGACTTCGCCCGGTTCCGCGCCATCGCCGACTCGGTCGGCGCCGTCCTCCTCGCGGACGTGGCGCACATCGCCGGGCTGATCGCCGCAGGCGTCCATCCCTCGCCGTTCCCGCACGCGCACATCGTCACGACCACGACGCACAAGACGCTGCGCGGTCCGCGCGGCGGGCTGATCCTCTCCGACGATGAGGAGTGGGCGAAGAAGATCGACCGCAAGGTCTTCCCCGGCAGCCAGGGCGGACCGCTGATGCACATCATCGCGGCGAAGGCGGTCGCCTTCGGCGAAGCGCTGCGTCCGGAGTTCCGCGCCTATTCGGCGCAGGTCGTCGCCAACGCCAGGGCCCTCGCCGCCGCGCTCGCGTCCCACGGCTACCGGCTCTGCTCGGGCGGCACCGACAACCACCTGATGCTTGTCGACCTCCGCCCCAGGGATGCTGCCCTCACCGGAGCCGATGCCGAGCGCTGGCTCGAGTCGGCCGGGATCATCTGCAACAAGAACGGCATCCCCAACGATCCGCGTCCGCCGATGCAGACCAGCGGTCTCCGCCTCGGCACCCCCGCCGTGACCACCAAGGGGCTCCGCGAGCCGGAGATGGCGATGATCGCCGCCTGGATCGACCGCGTCATGGCGTCGCGCGGCGATCAGGCGACCTGCGCCGCGGTGGCAGCCGAGGTCGCTGCCTTCTGCCGGCGACTCGCAACCGCGAGCCGTCCGTAGCGCGCCGGCGCCGACCGCGAGACCGCGCCCGCATCGCCCGCCGCCTCCGGGCGCCCGCTCGCTGCCGGTCCCTCGGGCCGGGCAGCCTGTGGCGAAAGTCATTCGCGCTGCGGCTCCCGCGCGCGCCGCGTCAGTTGCCGCCCAGGAGGCTCGCGGCGAGGTCTCGCGTCGAGAGCCCCTTCATGATCATCGCGACCGCCTCGGGGTTGGTCGAGAGGCGGAGCGCCTCGGTGCCGGAGATCATCTCCATCTGCCAGAGCTTCGCAAGGTGCTGATCGAAGAGCTGCATCCCGGCGTCGCCGTTGGCGATCGCCTGGGGGAGGAGCTTGGGCGTCCCCTCTCGGATCATCTTGCGGGTCACCGGCGTGCTCCGCATGATCTCGACCACCGGGATCCTGTCGGCGCCATCCGTGGTCTTCGCCAGCCGCTGACTGATCACGGCCTCGATGTTCCCCGCGAGTTGCATGAGCAGGAGATCGCGCTCGTCCGGAGGGAAGAGCGCGATCATCCGCTGAAGCGTCTGCGAGGCGTTGGTCGTGTGCATCGTCGAAAAGACCGCGTGCCCCGTGTCCGCCGCCTGAAGCGCGGTGCGCATGGTCTCTGCGTCGCGCAGCTCGCCGAGGAGGATCACGTCCGGATCCTGCCGGAGGGCCACTCGCAGCGCTGCCAGGAAGGTCGGGGTGTCCTGACCCAGCTCGCGCTGGGCGATCAGGGACTTCCTCGATGTATGCACGAACTCGATCGGGTCCTCGATCGTGATGATCCGGTGTCCGCGCTTCTCGTTGATGTGGCCGATCATCGCCGCCAGGGTGGTGCTCTTTCCGCTCCCGGTGGTTCCGGTGACGATGACGAGTCCGCGCGGCGTGTCGGCGATCTCCTCGATCACCGAGGGCAGGTTGAGGTCCTCGAACTTCGGGATGACGATCGGGACCAGCCTGATGGCCATCGCCATCCGCCCCTGCTGGTAGAAGGCGTTGACCCGGAACCGGGAGCGGCCGGGCATCTCGAAGCTGAAGTCGGCGCTCTTCTCGTCGTTGAGCTTGATCTGGGCATCCTCCGGGGCGATCTGGCGGATGGTCTCGCGAATCCACTCGTCGGTGAGCGGTGCGGCGCCCTCGATGGGCACCAGCTCTCCCGAGCGGCGCACCATCGGCGGCCGCGCGGACTGCAAGTGGAGGTCGCCGACCTTGAGGTCGACCGCGGATCCGATCAGTGAGGCGAGATCCATGTCTGGTTGGGCCGTCTGGTTGGGCCGTCGGGTTGGGCCGTCGGGTTGGGCCGTCTGGTCGGGCCGCATGCACGGGCTGCGGTCGGCTCGGAGTTCGGCGTCGGGAGGAGGGCGCGTCAGAACGCGGGCGACGCCGCAGGAGAAGGCCGGAGAAGGCCGGAGAAGGCGGGAGAAGGCTGGAGGAGTTGACTCGCCGCCTGCCGACCTCCGCAGGCCGTCACGGTACCCGGTGCGCGCCGGTTACGCCTGACTCGGTGCATCGGCGCGGGGGCACTGGCGTCGGGCGTGCGGCATGCCTCGTTCCCTCCGGCCTGCCCAAGGCTCGCTCGGACGACGTGGCGCCGTGCGGCGACCCTCGAAAGGCCACCCAGCCGGCCGCGCGCGGAGCCCCCCGCTCCCCCGATCGGACCGCCGCACCTCCGACCCCGGTGCCCTCCGAGCCTCCCGATCCCCTGCCAGAAGTTGCGGATCGCCGATCGGTGAGGCCGCCTCGATGGCCAGCCTCCGGAGGGGAATCCCATCGCCGAGCCACGCGACCATGCACCGCGCGCCGCAACGGCAGCGGTGCATCGGCCAACCCGGCGGAGCAGCGCTGGATGCGTCGGGAGCAGCAGACCTACGCGCCGATGCCGCCATCGGAGAAGGCGTCGTCGTGGAGCTGCTCGCGGGCGGAGCGGAAGACGATCTCGCACTGGAGCAGGGCATCGACGATGGCCGGGTCGAACTGCGTCCCGCGACCGGCGACGATGATGCCGACGGCCTCCTCATGGCTCATCGCCGGCTTGTAGACGCGCTTCGAAGTCAGCGCGTCGTAGACATCGGCCACGCTGACGATCCTCGCCTCAAGCGGGATCGCCGCGCCGGCAGCGCGGGCGGGATACCCGCGACCATCCCATCGCTCGTGGTGGGCGGCGGCGATGTTCCGGGCCATCCGCAGGAGCGCGTCATCCCGCTGCCGCTCGAGGATGGCGTCGAGCGCTTCGGCGCCGATCACCGGATGCCGCTCGATCACGAGCCTCTCTTCGGGCGTGAGCTTCCCCTGCTTGAGCAGGACGCTGTCGGGGATCCCGACCTTGCCGATGTCGTGCAGCGACGAGGCGATCTGGAGGTTCCTGATCCACTCGTCATCGAGCTCGGGCTGCGCCGCCCGAAGCTGCTCGGCGAGGAGCCTGCTGTAGGCGGCGATGCGCTCGAGATGCTGCCCGGTCTCGCTGTCGCGGCTCTCCGCGAGCTTCGCCAGTCCGAAGATCAGGGTGTCGCGCGAGGAGAGCAGCGCCGCCTGCCGCTCGGCGATCAGCCGTCGCCGCTCGGACTCGGCGTACGCCTGCGCTCGGAGCTGCGCCCGGTACCCGCGCGAGTGGTAGCGGATGCGCGCCACCAGCTCGACCGGATCGGGCAGCTTGACGAGATAGTCGTTGGCCCCGGCCGCGAACGCCTCGGCCTTCATCGTCGCCTCGTCGTTGGCGCTGAGGACGATCAGCGGTGTCAGCCGCGTCGGCGCCTGGGCGCGGTAGGCGCGGACGAGCGCGATCCCGTCCGCGTCGGGCATGACGAGATCCTGGAGGATCACCGTCGGACCGAGCTCGGCGGCCAGCGCGAGGGCATCGGCGCCGCGATCGCAGTGGCGAAACCCGATCTCGGGATGCTCCGCGAGGATCCGGCGCACCGCCTCGCCGATGATCCGCTGGTCATCGACGAGCAGGACGAGGGGTGCATCGGAGGGCGTGGGAGACTCCATCGATTGAGCGTGGGCGGGCGGGAGGGGGCCTCGGCGGCAGGCGTGCCGCCGGTGCCTCCGGGATCCGCGGGCGGGCGCCGCGAGCCTCATTCCGAGGCCGCCGCGCTCCGAACTCGGCGGCTCCCTGGCGCCAACGCCCGGCACGGTATCCGAAGAGCGCAGCGCAGGCGCCGGGCCCTTGAACGCCGCGCGGGGAAGCCTGCAAGGAACGCCGCTTCCGGGCTCCGCAGCAGGAGACAAGGGCCGCCGGAGTGGTAGGGTGCCACCCATGAGCTTCCCCGATCAGGCCGAGCCCGCGCCCGTCGAAACCCCGAGGGCCGGGATCGAGCGGGCCGACACCGTCAGGTCCGAGCTGGACCGGCTCGGGCGCAGCGAGTGGCTGCTGACCAACGGGCTCGGCGGGTTCGCGATGGGGACCGCGTCGGGCATCCCCGAGCGGCGCTATCACGGGTGGCTCGTCGCAGCGACGATGCCGCCGCTCGGGCGCGTCGTGGCGCTGCACTCCTGCGTCGAGTGGCTCGTCGAGACCGGCGCCGGAAGCGCCGGCGACGATCCCGGCGCCGCGAGCTCCGAGTTCCGGCATGACCTTTCCGCCTATCGCTTCGCCGACGGGACGATCGCGCCGCGCGGGCTCGCTGCCTTCGAGCGCTTCGAGCTCGACGGGGACGCCTGCCACTGGCGATTCGCGATTCCGGGGCGCGACGGGGCTCGGGCGTTCAGCGTCACGAGGAGCCTGCTCCTGCTCGACGGCGCCAACGCGCTGCGCGTGCGCTATCTCGTCGAGTGTGGCGGACGCACGGCCCGCCTCGAACTCAGGCCGCTGGCGGCGCTCCGCGACTTCCACGCGCTGCTTCGCGAAGGCGCCGATCTCGCGGTCGCCCTGAGCGAGCGCGGCGTGGTCTCCCTGAGCGGCGGCGAGTCGGCGCTCCTGCTGCGGGCGCAGCGCGAGGCATCGTCGGGGTCGGCCGCCGGAGCTGAGCAGAGCCCCGGCATCGACCGGCCCTCCGGCCACGGCGTGGCGACGGACTCGAACCCGCTCTTCACCGCCGACCACCAGTGGTGGCGGCGGTTCGAGTACCAGCTCGACCGCGAGCGCGGACAGGACGCGGTCGAAGACCTCTTCAGCCCGGGGATCTTCCGCGTCGGTTGCACCGGAACCACCGTCATCACGCTTGACGCATGGGTCTGCGCCTCGCCCCGCGACGGCGCTCCCGGCCCTTCGAGCGCTTCCGGAACTTCGGGCGACCCCGGCGCGTGCGGGTTCGCGATCCGCAGCGATGCATTCCCGGCGCCCGATGAGTCCTGGGCGGAGACCGAGGCTGCGGTCCGACGCCGCAGGTTGGCTCGCTCCGGAGCGCAGCGGGTGGCGGAGGCGATCGCGCGCGCGCCGTCGCGGGCGATCGATCTCGAGGCGGCCCGCGCCGTCCTCGTCCGCGCCGCGGATCAGTTCGTCGTCCTCCGCGAGCGGCGGGCGGGAACCTCTGGCGCCCCGCCCGCTCCGTCGCCCGCCGAGCTCGATGGAGCCTCACCGCGATCCGCCGCGCGGCTGACCGATCGATCGATCATCGCGGGGTATCCGTGGTTCTCCGACTGGGGGCGCGACACCTTCATCGCGCTTCGCGGGGTGCTGCTCTGCACCGGGCGCTTCGCGGAGGCGCTCGCGGTGCTGCGACAGTTCGCCGGACTTCAGCGCCGGGGCCTGATCCCCAACTGCTTCGACGACCGCACCGGGAGCGCCGAGTACAACACGGTCGACGGCTCGCTCTGGTTCGTCCACGCCGCCTGCGAGTACCTGCGCACCTCCGGGGACCGCGAGGGCTTCGCGTCGATCCGCGGCGCTGCGCTCGCGGTCGTCGATGCCTACCGCGACGGCACCGACTTCGACATCCGCATGGATGACGACGGACTGATCGCGGCAGGGAGCCCCGGCACCCAGCTCACATGGATGGACGCCCGCCGCGACGGCGTCGTCTTCACGCCGCGCCACGGGAAGCCCGTCGAGATCAACGCCCTCTGGCACTCCGGGCTGATCGAGCTCGCCGAGGCGATCGCGCCGGAGGGGCAGGCGCCGAGCGAGGCCGCGATGGCAGCCCGCGCCCGCGAGCTGCGCGCCCTCGCCGCCCGGGCGCAGGCATCGTTCGAGCCGACCTTCTGGAATGCCGAGGCCGACTGCCTCTTCGACGTGATCCTTCCGGGCGGCCCCGCTGCTTCCGACGCCGGTGCGGGTGGACGGGCGGGCGGAACGCCGAGCCGGCAGATCCGGCCGAACCAGATCTTCGCGGTGAGCCAGCCGCACTCTCCGCTCTCCCCGGCGCGCCGCGCCGCGGTGGTCGCGTGCGTGCGCTCGCGGCTGCTCACGCCGGTCGGCCTGCGCACGCTCGACCCCGCCGACCCGGGATACCGACCCCGATACGAAGGCTCTCTCTTCGACCGCGATGGCGCGTACCACAACGGGACGGTCTGGCCCTGGCTGATCGGCGCGTATGGCGAGGCGCTGCTCCGCGTCGGCGAGTTCTCCCCCGAAGCACGGGCCGAGGCGGCGGCGGCGCTGGCGCCCCTGCTGCAAGAGCTCACCGGACCGCGGCGCTCGGCCGGTCCCCTGCTTCAGGGTGCGGAGATCTACGACGCGGAGCCGATCGATGGCGCGTGGCGCCCGCAGGGCTGCCCGGCGCAGGCGTGGTCGATCGGAGAGGCGCTGCGCCTGCTGCGGCTGATCGTCGAGCCGGCGTCGAGATAGGCCTCCAGCCCAGGCGCGGCACGCGAGCCCCCGCCGTCATGGCTGCGTCCGGCGCGGCGCCGACGCGAAGAACGCCCAGACGCGCTCCGCGCCCGCGAAGGATGCGAACGGCGCCGGACGTCCGGGCACGACCGGCGATCCCGGCCACCCGTGCCCGCCCTCGGCATCGACGACCAGCACGGTGGGCGCACCCCCCTCGGAGGCAGGCCAGATCGTCGTGGTCACGCTCCCCTCGACGGCGACCGACGGCTCGGCCGCGGAGCGATTCGCCCGCCTCCAGAAGGCGGCGATCTCGTCGATCGGCTTGTAGGGCGCCGCCTGGGCGCGACGCACCAGTTCGCTGCGGCTCATGCCTCCCTCGATCGGGACCAGCTCGTCCCTCGCGCCGACGACGATCAGGATCGGGACGGGGACGGAGGGGACCTCCTCGAACGAGAACATCGACGCGATCACCGGAGCCGCCGCCGCGATCCGCTCGGGGCGCGCAACCGCGTAGGCGAAGGTCATCATGCCGCCGTTGGAGACCCCGGTCATGAAGATCCGCTCCGGGTCTGCTCCGTGGTCGCGGATCAACGCGTCGATCACGCCATCGAGGTAGGCGACGTCGTCGACGTTCGGAATCTCGCCGCGCAGGAGGAACCCGGTGTTCCACGCATGACCGCCGCGCTGAAGCGGCGCCCCCTCCGCGTACGCCACGATGAACCCCTCGCGGCGCGCCACGGCATCGAGGCGGGCGTTGCGGCGCATGATCTCCGCCGACCCCATTCCGCCATGCAGGGCGATCACCGCCGGGCGCGTTCCCTCGGCCGGGGCGTTGACGACGACGGCCCGGCGCGGGCGGCCTTGGAGCTCGAACCGCAGCGCCGACTCCGGCGGCCGCGCGCGGCGCGGCTCGGGCGCGGTCGTCGCCTGCTCGGGGGCGCGCTCGGCGCCGATGGACGCCGCGTCGCTCCGGTCGACCGCGCCCCCGAACGCGCGGCGGTGGAAGGCCCAGTTGTCCTCGCCGAGCGCTTCGAGGAGCGCCGGAGCTTGGTGACCGACGCCCGCAACGACGACCCACTCGTGCGGGATCGCCAGCGACTCGAGCCGCTCATGGAACGCGCGGTTGTTCGCGAACGTCGCATCGCGCTCGCCGACCACGACGCGAAGCAGGGTCCGCGCGGCGATCGCTTCGGCGCGGCGCTCCGCGATCATCCACGGGCTGACGGCGCGGAAGTAGGCATCATCGCCTCCGTAGACCCGCCGGAAGATCGTCTCGCGCTGCCGCGGACCAGCGAGCGGCGCGTCGGCGAAGTCGAGCTGGAGCGGACCGGCGCCGAGCATCGAGATCGCGCCGAAGCGCTCGACGTGGGCGAACCCGAGTCGCGCGGCGCCGTAGCCGCCCATGCTGAAGCCCTCGAGCATCCGGCCTTCGCGCGAGGCGATCGTGCGGTGCGCGGCATCGACGTGCGGGAGCAGCTCCTCGACGATCACGCGCTCCAGCGGCGTCGAGCCATCCTTCCAGTCCACGTACATGCCGTTGACAAGGCCGTTGACGAAGACGACGAGCACCGGCGGGATCGCCCCGGACGCGATCGCCGCATCGAACCGCGCGGCAAGCGGCGGGATCCCCTCCGCGCCGCCGCCGGAACCATGCAGCCAGTAGACGACGGGAAAGCGCCGATCCGGCTCACCCTCGTAGGCCGCGGGCCGATAGAGGTGGTAGCTGACCTCGGTCGCCGCGGCCGCGCTCTCGAAGCGGTGGAAGGAGACCCGCGGCGCGCGGACCTCCGGCGTGACCCACGCGGCGCGACTGCCCTCCCGCAGTGGCGGCGGGGCGATCGCGCCGCTTCCGTCGGCGGCGGAGCCGTTCAGGGCGAACACCGACGGCAGCGCGAGGGCGAGCGCGGCAAGCCGCGCCGCGGCGGCGCGGACGATGGCGGGACGCGAGGCGCGGCGCCGCGGATGGAGGACTGGAGCGTGGCTGGAGTGCGGCATTGGCATCCGGGACAGAGGATCGTGGGCGGCGCTCGCTCGTCGCATGGGGCAGCAGCGCCGGGCGGAGGTGCATCGCGCGCGTCGGCGGCTTCCGCCCCGCAATGTGCCGGTCCGCTCCCGCGCCGGGACGCGCTCCCGCCGAGATTCGGCGCCGAGGGGTCGAGCGCCCCCGCCGCTCACGCCTCCCGGAGCGCCCCCGCGATCGGCAGGCGAGCGGCTCGGAGCGCCGGCAGGAGTCCGCCGAGCAGTCCCATGGCGGTCGCCCAGAGGATCGCCATCACGAGCAGCCGCGGCGTGACGGCGAATGCGAACGCCACCTGGCTGAACGACTGCCAGTTGATCGTCGTCGCGGTGAATCCGTCGAGCAGGAGGTAGGCGATGGAGGCCCCGAGCAGCCCGCCGACCAGCGAGAGCGCGAGCGACTCGACGACCACCGAGAGCACGATCGGCGTGGCTCCGAACCCGAGGGCGCGGAGCGTCGCGATCTCGCGCGTCCGCCCCGCAACCGCCCCGTACATGGTGTTGAGCGCCCCGAAGACCGCCCCGAGCGCCATCAGACCGGCGACGAAGAAGCCGATTCCCTGGATGAAGGCGGAGAGCATCGACGACTGCTCGGCGAGAAATTCCGAGAGCCTGAGGGCCTTCACCTTCAGCCGCGGATCGATCGCCAGCGCCTCCCGGAAGCCGTCGAACGCCTCCGGCGATTCGAGCCGCACCAGCACCGATTGAAACGAATCGCCTCGCTGGTACGCGGGCTGGAGGACGGCGGCGTCGGTCCAGAGCTCCGACTCCGCCGCGCCGCTTCCCCCGGCGAAGACCCCCACCACCGTCCATTCGGACTGCCCGATGCGAAGGGCGCTCCCGACCTCGGTGCCGGCGAACGCCCGCGACGCCCCGGCGCCCACGATGACCTCGCTGCGACCCGGCTCGAACGTGCGTCCTTCGACGATCTCGAACCCGCTCCGGACCGCCGTCGCCGCCGGCCCGACGCCGCGCAGCGGGACGTTGGCATCCGTCCCGGTCGAGCGCTTGGGGAGGTTGATCATCACGAAGAGCTCCGCCGAGCAGAGCGGCCCTGCGGAGCCGGAGGCGATCCCGGGAGCGTCGCAGATGATCCGCGCCTCGTCGCGCGAGAGACCGCTGGTCATCTCGGAGTCCGCACCGCTGCGGAGCACGATCGCGACATCGTCGGGCCCGGTCGTCCGCATCGCCGCCGTGAATCCCTCCGCGATCGAGAGCACGCCGACGAGCACGGCGACGACGCCGGCGATCCCCACGATCGCAGCCAGCGAAGGACCGCGCCGCTGCGGGATCGTCCGCAGGCTGAACGCGCAGACTGCGAGCACCTGCGAGCACCAGTTCACGATCCGCGTCATGCGTTCCTCCGCAGCGCGGCGGCGACCTGAAGGCGCATGGCGGCGATGGCGGGAAGCGCCCCGGCCACGATCCCCAGGGCGACGACCAGCGCCGCGCCGATGAGCAGGTCGCGCCCCGGCAGGTAAAAGACCGGGAGCAGCGCCGGGACCGGGCTTCCGCCGACGGTGATCGCCCAGGCGGCCGCGAGACCTGCGAGGCCGCCGATCGCCGCGAGGAGACAGGACTCGGCGAGGACGATCCAGAGCACCCTGGATCCGGTGAAGCCGAGCGCCTTGAGGACGCCGATCTCCTGCGTCCGCTCGCGGACGGCCTGCGCCATCGTGTTCCCCGCGACCAGCAGGATCGTGAAGAAGACCGCGCCGAGGATCGCCATCAGGATCGTCCCGATGCTGCCGATCTGCTCGATGAACCCCTGCGCGAAGGCGCCTTCGGGCTCCGCCTTCGTCTCGGCGGGAGAGTTCGCGAACTCCGCATCGATGGCGGCGGCGACCTCCGCGGTCCGATCCGGATCGTCGACGCGCACCATGAACCAGCCGATCTGACCCTTGCCTTCCGCCCTCGCCTCGTCGAAGTAGTCGTGGCGGAAGAAGAAGTTCGACGTGTCTGCCTGCCGCTTCGCCGCCTCGAAAATCCCCACGACCTCGAACTCCCAGGCGCCGCCGCCGTCGCGCGGCCAGAGCGGGGAGACGAGCGGGATTCGGTCTCCGATCGCCCAGCCGAATCGATCGGCGAGCGCCCGGCCGACGATCGCGCCGGTCCGCGTCCGGCGCCACGCATTCGCCTGGTCCTCGGGGAGCTCGTACTCCCGATGCATGTCGAGGAACGCATCGGGCTCGACGGGAAAGGTCCCGAAGAAGTTCCGCGGGTCGTCCCTGTAGACGCCGTTGAACCACGTCCAGTGGACCACCGCGTCGACGCCGGGGACGGCGGCGATCCGCTCCGCATAGGAACGCGGCAGGAGCATGATGAGCGAGACCCGGTGCCGCACGATCAGCCGATCGGCCCCCGCGAGGTTGATCCCCGCCGAGAACGCCTCCCGGATCGTGCAGAGGATCCCGAAGAGCAGGAACGCCACGAAGATCGAGCCCATCGTGAGGCCGGTGCGCAGCTTCCTCCGCATGAGGTTCGCCCAGACAAGCCTCGCGAACCTCATCGCCCGGACTCCTCGGGAGGCGTTGCCTCGAGGAGCCCCTTGTCGAGGTGCACGGTCCTCGTCGCCCGCGCCGAGGCATGCGGGTCGTGCGTGACCATGACGATCGTCTTGCCGTGCTCCGCGTTGAGCGCCTGGAGGAGCGCGAGGATCTCGTCGGCCGAGCGACGGTCGAGATCGCCGGTCGGCTCGTCGCAGAGCAGGATCGTCGGATCGGAGACGATCGCCCGCGCGATGCCGACGCGCTGCTGCTCGCCGCCGGAGAGGGTGCGCGGAGTGTGCCGGGCGCGGTTGGAAAGGCCAACCACCGAGAGCGCCGCCGCGACGTGGCGCCGCCGCTCCCCGCGCGTGAGGGAAGTCAGCAGCAGCGGCAGCTCGACGTTCCGCTCCGCGCTCAGCACGGGAAGCAGGTTGTAGAACTGGAAGACCAGCCCGACGTGCCGCGCCCGCCACGCGGCGAGCCGCCGCCCGGGCATCGAGTCGATCCGCTCGCCTCCGACGGTGACGCTTCCGCGCGTCGGACGGTCGAGGCCGCCGATCAGGTTCAGCAGCGTCGACTTGCCGGAGCCCGAGGGACCCATCAGCGCAAGAAACTCCCCCGACGGAACCTCGAGGTCGAGCCCCGCGAGCACGTGGATCTCCTCGGCGCCGCGCCGGAACGTCTTCTCGACGCCGACGACCTCCACGAGCGCTGCGCCGCCATCGAGCGAGGGGTGGTCCATGGTCGAAGTCCGGGTCATCGCCGCGCCTCCTTGACGCGATCGCCTTCCGAGAGATCCCGCGGCGCGTCGAGGACGACGCGTTCACCGGGAACGAGCCCTTCGAGGATGGACACTTCATCTCCCGGGGCTCCCGCCGTCAAGAGGGCGCGCCGCTCCACGACGCCGTCGCGCACGACCCACGCGAAGTCGCCGCCGGAGCCGCTGAGGACGGCCGCCCGCGGCAGCCGGGGCCTTCCCTCGGCGCCGGGCTGCGGGGTCTCGTCGTCGCGGTCATCGAGGAAGGCCACCTTCACGCCCATCTCCGGGAGGATCCGCGGATCGAGCTCGTCGAACGCGACGCGCACGCGGACGGTCGCCTTCTGGCGATCCGCAGTGGGAACGATCGCGACGACCCGGGCGGGGATTCGCCAGCCGGGCGAGGAGTCGAGCGTCGCGATCGCCGGACGTCCGGCGACGACCCGGCCGATGGCGCTTTCGCTCACATCGACCTCGATCTCGAGCGACGCCATGTCCACGATGGTGCAGATGCCGGTCCGGGTGAAGCCGCCGACTGACATCGGCGAGATCATCTCGCCGGGCTGCGCGTTCTTCATGGTGACGACTCCGGCGAACGGCGCCCGGATCACGGTGTCCTCGAGCTGCTGCGTCCAGACGGCGACTTCATGCTCGGAGACCTCGATCTCCGCGTCCTGCCGGACGAGCCTCGCCTCAAGCGTCCAGACCGAGGTCTCCGCGCGCTCGATCTCCAGCGGCGTCGCCGCTCCGCGATCGGCAGCGCGGCGCAGTCGATCAAGCTCGCGCCCCGCCTGGGCCAGGGCCGCCTCGGTCTCTCCGCGGGCAGCGCGGTTGGCCTCGAGCTGCGCCTCGGAGAGCCGCAGGGCCCGCTCCACGTTCGAGTCATCGATCCGGGCGAGCACTTGATCGGCCTCGACCTTCATGCCTTCCTCAACGAGCACCTCGACGATCTTCCCGGTCACCTTCGAGGAGACCGTCGCCAGCCGCCGCGCGGCCACGAACCCGGAGGCGTTGAGCAGAACGCGGTCGCCGGGCGCCGCGCCGGCCGACGGGACGACGATCGTCCGCACTTCCGCGAGCGGCGCCGACGCTCCCAGCCAGGCCGCGATCGGCCACCGGCTTCCCCACCATCCCGCCCACCATCCGCCGACCAGCGCTCCGCCGCCCGCCACTCCGAGAAGCAGCAGCGCCGCCACCGCCGGCCAGCGCCGGCTCGGCGCGGAGCGATCGATCCGCAGGGCGTCGAGATTCGGACGCGCTCGCTCGCCGCGCCGGCCGCTCTCCGCCGCTGCGCGCGGCGAAGGGGGAGCCGGAATCGCCTGCCGTGAATCGCTCATGCGCGGTCGATGGCGCCTTCGCCGTCGGTCGTCTCGGCCGTGGTCCGGCCGAGGGCGCAGCGTCGCTGAGCCGGAGTCGACGGAGGTCCTCGGGCCCTGCGGCGACGCGTCAACGGAGCCGTCGCGGGATCAGGGTCGCGCCGCAACCCAGATCGAGGCACCATCGTACCGAGGGAACGCATCGGCGGTCGCGCAGCCACAGCCCGAGCTCGAGCCCCTCGGCAGCCACAGCGATCCGACACGGGGGGGGTGTGGTCCAGATTGCTGGCGGGAGCCGAAGCGGACTGAGGAGACGCCCTGCGCACCCTCTCCTCCCGCTGCGTCCCCGGGGGCGTATCGGGCGGGTTCCCCGCCGAGGTGCGGGCGACGCGACGTTTCGGAGGCGCGGATCGGGCTACCGCGGCAGCTTCTCGTTCCTTCTCCTCCGCCCGCCGGTGAGGCCGGAGAGGGCTGCGCCGGCGCCGAGGACCGCGAGACCGCCGGGACCAGGGATGGCACCGCCGAAGAAGAGGGTGTCGATGACGGTGGCGCCGCCGAACTCGTTGCGGAGGATGGCCCGATCGAAGGGGATCTCCGACACGATCCCGGCGAAGCTCCAGCCTCCGTTCGTCGCCGTGAACTGGCTGACCGCAATCAGCTCCTGACCGGAGTAGAGCTCGTACTTGAAGATGGTCGGAAACCTCACCCCGATCGACGTGATCGGCGTCGAGAACTCCATCTCGATCGGCCCGACTCCCTGGCCGCCGCCGCCGAGGCCGACACCGTCGCTCGCGAAGAGCCCCAGGTCGGCGAAGATGATGTCGTCGCCGGGGACGAACGTCACACCCAGGGGGCTGTACTGCGTCGAGACGAGCGTACCGGTCGGGAACTCACTGAAGTTGATCGTCGTCACGCCGCTCGTCGCGCTGGTCCACTGATCGAGGCTGGTGTACGTGACGAACGCGGCCGTGCCGACGCTCGAGAGCGAGGCGGCGAGGGCGAGCGCAGGAAGCGTGCGGACGATCCGGACATGGGAGAGCAGTGGGAGCATCAGAGTCCTCCGGTGAGAATGGCGAGGGTGGTGCCGGCTGGGTGGTCTCAAATGGAATCGAGCTGTTCGGGAGCGGCCTCCGCGACCCAAGCAGCGAAGGCTGCGAGATCGGCGAAGCCGACCGCGAGCAAGGCGTCGTCGAGCGAGAGCGGAGCGTCGACGGTCGCTCGGCCGTTCCGCATGCGTGCGGAAGCACGAACCCGTCGGCAACGGGGGATCGAGCCAAGGGTGAAGGTCATGGACGACCTTGGCCAGGCTGAACCGGTCGCGCGGAGGGAAGACATGAAGCCTGATTCCACTGACCGTCCCGGGCGTCTGCTGGGCGAAGAAGACGATCTGGCCACCGGGCGCGGCACGAGATTGGCTGTGTGTGCGCGTGGAGTCCATCGGAAGTCCCTCTTCGGCTGCGCGGCGGCTGGACCGGACCCCTGCAAACGGGCCTCCCAGCCGGAGCGACGCCGCCGATGCCGACGCCCGGATCAAGTTCGGGCCAGATCCTGTTCGGCCCCGATCCAGTTCGAGTGGTCGCGGGGTCCAGAACCCCGGTGCCTCAGCACAAGGACCGAGCGTACCCGGGATTGCGGGCGGGGTGCAAGGGATGGTTCAACAGGACGTGCGCACCGCTCGGCCGAGAAGCGCAGGCGGGATAGCGGCGCTCTGCGCGGGCGGCGGTACGCTTGAACCTCGATGTCCTGGGAAACGACGACCATCCTGCTCGAGCGCCTCCGCGCGTTCGATGATGCGGCGTGGCGCGACTTCAGCGAGCGCTTCCGCACCCCGATCGCAGCATTTGCGCGCCGCAACGGTCTCGATGCCGAGGCCGCCCAGGATGTCGCGCAGGAAGCCCTCGCCGCCGCGGCCGAGGGAGTCCGTGCGGGGCGCTACGAGCGCGGCCGCGGGCGGCTCTCCGCGTGGCTCTTCGGAATCGCGTGGAACGAGGCGATGCGTCGTCGCCGCGACGACCGTTTCGAGCGGCAGTCGCCCTCCATCGCGGGACGCACGACCTTCTTCTCGGCGCTGCCCTCAGAGGCGGCGGCCCGCACCGCGTGGGATCACGAGTGGGAGCGCTTCGTCCTCGACCGCTGCATGTCCGTGGCGCGCGGAGAGTTCACCGACCGCGTTCTGGCGATCTTCGACGCCGTCGCGATCCGCGCCGTCGATCCGGCGCTGGTCGCGCGCGAGTTCGGGGTGACGCGCAACGCCGTCTTCATCGCCAAGCATCGCGTCCTGAGGCGCCTCCGCGAGCTGCGCGAGTCGATCGAGGCCGAGGAGGCCGCGTGAGCGATCGCGTTCCGCCGCCCGCGCAGCGCCGTGCGCTTCGCGAGCTCATCGCGGGAGATCCGGGCGCCGACCCCGCCGCGCACGTTTCGAGCGCCGCGGACGGGGCGGGCGCTGAAGGCACGCCAGCTCGGTCGGACCCGGACGAACGCGAGTCCGACGCGTGCCTGGATGCCGAGCGGATCGAGGATCTCGCCTCCGGCGCCGACGATCCGCCGGCGGATGAGCACGTCGAAGCGTGCAGCCGCTGCGCCGCGCTGCTGGAGGAGTACCGCGCGAACCTCCAGGTCCTCGCGCGGGTTCGGCTCCACGACGGGCGGACGAAGCGTGCCACGCCGCACCCGGCCCGCGCCGCCGATCCTCGCGGCGCGGCCGACGCAAGCCCGCCCGACGCCTCCGACGCGCCGGACCGGATCGATGGCTACGACCTCGGGCCGGAGATCCACCGCGGCGGCCAGGGAATCGTGCACCGCGCCGTCCAGCGCTCCACCGGGCGGGTCGTGGCGATCAAGCTCATCGCCGTGACGGCCCGCAGCGGTCGGCGCGAGCGGATGCGCTTCGACCGCGAGGTCGAGCTCGCCGCCCGCGTCCAGCACCCGGGCGTGGTCACGATCTTCGATCGCGGTCTCACCGCGCGCGGTCGGCGCTTCTACGCGATGGAGCTTGTCGACGGGCTGCCGCTCGACCGTCACGTCGCCGAGACGCGCCCGACGACCGAGGGAGTCGTCGATCTCATGATCGAGCTCTGCGATGCCGTGCATGCCGCGCACCGTCACGGCGTCATCCACCGCGATCTCAAGCCCGGCAACATCCTCGTCGACCGCGGGGGGCGCCCCCGCATCCTCGACTTCGGCCTCGCCCGCGCGGCGGACCGCGGGCGCCAGGGCTCCGAGGAGCAGCTCACGCTGGACGGCGAGTTCATGGGCACGCTCGCGTTCGCCGCGCCCGAACAGCTCGCGGGGAACCCGGAGCGGGTCGACCTTCGCGCCGATGTCTACGCCCTCGGCGTGATCCTCCATCTGCTGCTCGTCGACGAGCATCCCTACGACGTCGACGGCGCCCTCGCCGACGCGATCGAGCGCATCCTCCACGTCGATCCGCCGCCGCCTTCGTCGCGCCGCCGGGGCATCGACGGCGACCTCGACGCCATCGTCGCCACCGCGATGGAGAAGCGGCCCGATGACCGCTACGCCTCGGTCGCGCTCCTCGCCGAGGACCTGCGCCTGCACCGCGCAGGACTGCCGATCGCGGCACGGCGGGCCTCGACGCTGCACTTGGTCCGGAAGTTCGCGCGGCGGCACCGACTCCTCGTGAGCGCGGCGGCGCTCACGCTCGCGGCGCTCGTTGCCGGCATCGTCGGCACTTCCGCCGGACTCCTTCGCGCGCAGCGTTCAGCCGAGCTGGCGCGCGGGGCGCTCGCGGCCGCCCGGGCCGCCGAGCTCGCCAGCGCCCGCCGCGCCTACGCCGCGTCCATCGCCGCAGCGGATGCGGCCCTGCGAGCCGATTCAGTCGCCCTCGCCGAGGCGGCGCTGCACGCGGCGGATCCGGCGCTGCGCGGCTGGGAGTGGCGCCGGCTCGCCGCGCTGCTCGATGCCTCGATCGCGGTCGACGAGGCCCACGAGGACTGGACGTGGGACCTCGCACTGGATGGCCGGGGCGAGCTCATCGCGACCGCCGGGCGCGATGGTCGCCTGTTCCTGCGGCGCCTCGGCGATGCGACGACGCCGCTCGAGCGGCGCTTCACGCTCTCCGACCGCCCCGCTTCGCCTGCGGATCTGCGCGCGGTCGCCCTCGGATCCGATGGTCGGCTGGTCGCCGTCGGCGATGGGGAGGGCTTCGTCCACGTCATTGCCATGGAGGATGGTCGCGCCCTCGCCTCGCGGCGCGTGCACGACCGGCGGATCCAGTCGCTTGCCTTCGCTCCCTCGGGCGTCGAAGGCCGGCCCCTGCTCGCCTCTGCGGGCTGGGATGGCGCGGTCCACCTGCTCGCCGCCCGGACGCTCGAGACCATCGCGACCTTCGAGCACCCGGACGCCGCATGGGGCGTCGCCTTCAGCCCCGATGGCGCTCGGCTCGCGACCATGGCGCGCGACTGCATCCTCCGGATCTGGAACGTCGCGGAGGGCGCGATCGAGCGCTCCTGGGCGCTCCATCCGCCCGACCCGGAGTGGCGCTCGGTGCACTGGCTGCGCTGCGTCTGGTCTCCCTGCGGCACGCTCGTCGCCGCAGGTCAGCACGACGGACCGGTGCGCGTGCTTCGCGTGGACGATGGCTCGACCAAGGCCGTGCTGCTCGGCCATCGCAGCCGAGCGCGCGCGCTGGCCTTCTCTCCCGATGGCCGCTCGCTCGCGACCGGTTCCGACGATGCCACGGTGCGCACCTGGGACCTCGATCGCAGCGAGGCGATCGCCGTCCATCTCGGGCAGCGCGAAGAGATCTTCGGCCTCGCGTGGAACCCCGACGGCGAGCGCCTCCACGCGGCGGGGAAGGATGGCGAGCTGCGGACTTTCGCAGCGCGGCACGCCGGACTCGTCGGGCGAACGCTCCAGCTCCCCGGACACTCGAATCAGTCCATCCGGGCGCTGCTTTTCGCGGAGCAGGGAGAGGTCCTCTTCTCCGGCGCGAGCGATGCCGATCCGTCGCTGCGCGCCTGGGACGCCCTCGACGGAGCGCCGCTCGGTCGCTTCGAGGGCCACGCCGGCGCCGTCACCGGTCTCGCAGCGATCGGCCCGGAGAGGCTCCTCTCGAGCGGGCGAGATGGCAGGCTTCGCCATCTCCGCTGGCACCGCCGAGCGGATCCGGAGCAGCCGCCACCGGCACCGAGGCCGGACGATCTCGGAGGCACCGTGGCGTCCGGGCCGCCGCCGCCGGCGACGGTCGAGATGACCATCGAAGCCGAGCGCTCCTTCGAGACGCCGATCGTCGACCTCGCCGTCGCCCGGCCGTGCGGTGACGGCGAGGGCGTGGCGGCGCTCGCCCTGCGCGGGCGCGGGATCGAGCTCGTCGATCCGCGCTCGCTCGCGACCCGGGCGACGATCGAGCTTCCTCGCCGCGCCGACGCCCCGGCGCGGCCGCGCCGGGCCGAGCGCGTCGCATTCGACGACTCCGGGCGAGTGCTGGCCGTCGGAACCGCGGATGGTGCGCTCCTCCGCTTCCGGAGCGCGCCCGACGAGGGCGTCGCGCGCTGGCGACTCGAGCTTGATCGGCCCTGCTTCGACGCCTCCGTCGCGGCACTCGCGTTCCTTCCGGGAAGTTCCGCCCTCGTGGCCGGTTCAGCCGACGGAACCTGGGCTCGGATCGACGACCGTGGCGGGTCCGCCCGCTTCGACGGGCACGCCGCGGCGATCACCGCGCTGACCTTGCTCGACGGCGGCGAGCGGGTCGTCACCGTCGGACTCGACCGGACGGTGCGGATCTTCGATCGCGGGACCGGGACCCTCCTGCGCGCGTGGGGAGTCGAATCCGACTGGCTCTTCGCGCTCGCCCACGATCCGCACCGCGATGCGCTGGCCATCGGCGGTCGGCGCATCACGATCGAGGCGGGGGGCGATGTCCGCTGCGTGTCGGTCGGACACCGCGCTCCCCGCCTCGCCAGCCCTCCCTCCGCCCCCGCGCCCCGCGCCGACCCGTCCTCCGCAGAAGCCGATCAGCCCCACTGACCGAGCAGCAGACCGAGATCCGCCCCGTCGACGATGCCGTTTCCGTCGATGTCTCCGGGCCCCTCCGTGCCCCAGGCCGCGAGCATGATCCCCAGATCGGCGCCATCGACGACGCCGTCGCCATTGAGGTCTCCCGCGAGCGACGCGGGGCGCGGCGCGATGCCGATGTTCCGGAACTCGTAGACCTCGAACGAGCTCGACGAGGAATGAGCCAAGGTGAAGGCGATGAACGGATCGCTTGCCAGCGTCCCCTTGAACTCGCGGTACTGCCACTCCGTTCCGGGAAGCTCGATCACGCCCGCCGACACGATCCACTGGTCGAGCGTCTTCCAGAGGTAGAGGCCGGGGTTGCCGTCGTCCGGCTTGACCGAATCGACGACCCGCCGCATCTCGAACGAGATCGCCCGGGGCTCGAACCCGACGACTTCCAGATCGAAGCCGAGCGCGACGGCGCGGAGCGCATCGCTCGCGCCGAAGGTCGTGTAGCGGATGGTCCGTCCCTCCGGGCCGTCGACGATCAGCGGCTCGATCGGGTACCCGGAGGTCTCCTGAACGACGGTGACGCCGGGCATGATCTGATCACCCGGGAGCAGGAAGCCCAGCGGTGCCTGATCGAGATCGATGCTGAACGAAGCACGGGAAACTCCTGAATCGGGACGGAGGTCGACGGCCATCCGAGCGCGGCGCTCCGATCCCGGGACGCGGGGGACTCCACCACCGTCTTTGCGCCGCCCGCGCCGCTCTTTCAGGATCCCCGCTCCCATTTCGCGCTCCCGTATCATCGCCGCCCCGGACCCGGCGCCGCCTCGAAGCCGGATCGTCCAACGCCGCTTCCGCGCCCTCGCCGATGCATGACCGCACCCGCAACCTCGTCACCGGCGCCGTCGCGATCGTCGCGCTCCTCGGCTTCGCCTTCCTCTTGATGCGCTTCGGCGAGCTCGAGTCGCTCCGCGCCGGCCGGTGGCCGCTCCGCGTCGCGCTCAACGACGCCGGGGGGCTCCGCGCAGGCAGCACCGCGACCCTCAACGGCGTCCCGATCGGTCGGGTCGAGACCGTGACGATCGCGACCCGAACGACGGAGCCGGGGCGCTTCGACCCGAGCTACCCGGTGCTGGCGACGGTCCTCGTCGAGCCGGGAATCGACATCCCGCGCGGGGTCACCGCGACGATTCAGTCCTCGCTCATCGGCGGCAGCGCGATTCTCCACCTCGAGACCGATGCGGCGCGGACCGACTTCTCCGAGCTGCTGGCGCGCGACGGATCGGCGCTCCTGCTCGGACGATTCGAGTCGCTCGGAACCCAGGTGGCCGAGGCGATCGGCGCCGAGCTCCGCCCCTTCTCCGAGGGCCTCGGGGGAATGCGCGGCAGCGTCGAGCGCCTGATCGAGACCTACACCCGGCTCGGAGACGACCTGGGCGACCTCGTCGCCCCGCTCTCGGACGAAGAGCTGGCCGATGGCGCCGCGGACAACCTTCGGATCACGATCACGCGCCTCAACGTCACGCTTGCGGAGATGCGCGAGGGGATCGCCGGACTTCGCCGCTGGGCCGAGGACGAGGGCCTTCAGAACGAGTTCGTCGCGGCAGTCAGCGAGGCGCGGTCGACGATGCAGGAAGTCCGCAGCACCGTCGGTCGCTACGGCGAACTCGCCGAAGGACTTCAGCGCGACGCCGAGCGCCTCGCGGCGCGCCTGGTCCCCGCAGCCGACGAGCTCTCCGCGACCTTGATGGAAGTCCGCAGCCTCGTGGCCGCCGCGCGCTCGCCGCAGGGATCGCTCGGGCTTCTCCTCGGGCGCCCGGACGTCCATGACGCGCTGCTCGACAGCACGCGTCGCCTCGACCGGGCTCTGGCCGAAGCGGAACTGCTCCTGCGGAAGATCCGTCAGGAGGGCCTGAGCCTCGACCTCAAGTGAGCACGCCTCGGAGCTGAATCCGCGCAGAGCGCCGCGGGCGCCAACAACGTGGGCGGGACTCGACACTGCAGCGCCCCTTGGGTCCGTCGCGAGGCGGTCGGAAGCGGATGTTCGGCAAGGAGAAGCGAAGCAGATGGGGCGCCGGTGGCCCCGCTGCGGGCCATCAAGCACGAGCTGCGAGCTTCGACGCAGCAGAACGCCGCTTCCGGACGCCGCAGCAGGAGACAAGGGGCGCTGCAGTGTCGACACGGCAGCGCCCCTTGGGTCCGTCGCGAGGCCGCCCGGATGCGGCAGTGTGGCGGCGTCGGAGCCCGCGCTTACTGGGTGCCGACGATCACCTCGACGCGACGGCTCTGCGCCTTCGTGCCCCGCGGCTCGTTCGGCCCGGCGCTCGCGATGGTCATTCGGCTCAGCGCGACGCCGCGCGAGACGAGGTACTCGCTGACGGCCCACGCCCGCTCGAACCCGAGATGGAAGTTGCTCTTGAAGCCGCTCCGCCGGATCGGGTCGGTGTCCGTGTGGCCTTCGATGATGATCGGCTGCCCGGCATAGCGGCTGTTGAGGACCGAGGCGATCTGATCAAGCGACCGCTTCGCGGCGGGCTTGAGCGTCGCCCTGCCCGAATCGAAGAGCACGTCGCCTTCGACCGCGACGGTCACCTGCCCGCCGATCACGGTGACGTCGGCGTCCATGATCCCCTCGAACCCGGTCGATCCGGTCCGCGCTCCGGATGGCGCCGCCGCTCCGCCGCCGGACTGCGCCATGCGCTCAGCCTCGGAGAGCCTGATCGCGAGGTTGCGTCGCTCGTTCTCCGAAGCCTCGAGAGCGCGGTTGCGCTCGTTGAGCTCGTCGCGCAGCGCGGAGTTCTCGGTGGTCAGCAGCGCGGTCTCGTCCTTCGACTTCTGATCGCAGCCGCAGAGGAGCGCGACACCGGCGACGACGAGGGGCAGAAGCAGCGGACGGAATCGCATGAAGGGCCTTTCGTGAGAGGTCATCGGCTCGACGCCGAGGACGCGGCGTCGCGGTGTGCCGAGGCGGCGGCGTGCAGGTGTCCGAACGTCTCCCGGCGACCACCATGATCGCATCGGGATCCCGCGACCACCGAAGCCGCAAGATAGCCGTTTCATCGGCATCCGGGGGGGTTGTCCGGTTCACGGAGTCCCGAGCCAGAAGCGGACCGCGTCGTCGATGCCCGGCGAGAGGGCCATGACCAGCAGGACCGCCACGGCCAGGTGCGGTCCGAAGGGGAGGCTCCCCTGCTGGATCGGCGAGCGCGATCCCCCGCGAAGTCGGGCGAGCATGGTCGCCAGGAGCCAGGCGATCCCAGCGAAGGGCGCCAGGACGAAGGCCCAGAGCGGTGCGACCCATCCCAGCGCAGCTCCCGCCGCGGCAAGGAGGTGGACATCGCCGATCCCCATCGCTTCGCGACCGAACCCGAGCGTCGCGACGATCCGGACCGCCCACACCAGCCCGCCGGCAGCGAGGTACCCCGCGACGCACGACGCCAGCGCGACGGCGGGGCCGACGCGCCCCCCCTCGACCACCGGACCGATCCCGAAACGTTCGCCGAGCAGCCAGCCGACGACCGCGAGGAGGATCGCGGGAAGAAGGAAGACGACCTCCCGGCGCACCTCCCGCCGCGCGTGCGGGTACTCCGCGAGCGGCGCATCCTCGGTCGACGAACCCGGGGCGGCGGAGTCCAGCGCCGCATAGACGACGAGACCGGCGGCGACGAGCGCGACGGCCACGGAAGCCGCCGTCCATCCCACGTACGCCGCGCCGACCGCCACCCCGGCGAGGGGCGCCGCGAAGAGCAGGAGCTCCACGCGCGGCCCCTCCGGATCGAGGACATCCTCGCTCCCTGCCGGTTCCGGCGGAACGTTCGATGGACGACCGGCGAGCGCAGCGGGCGCCGCATACTCGTCGTAGTCGGCGAAGCTCGGGCGGATCCGACCGCACCAGAGCAGGCCGGTCATGATCGCCAGGCCGACAGCGGCGCCGAAGGCGCCCAGCGCCACGCCGCCCTCGACGACGGGCATCGGCCACCACGTCCCCTCCTCGGCCGCGATGACCCGCGCTGGCGCGGCGGCCGGGATGACCGCCTGCAACGGCCAGAGCACGAGGGCGATCCCGACGACGGCGTTGGGGACCTGGATCGGAATGGTGAAGGTGCGCGCGTCGATCCGCGCCATCACGAGCAGCGCGATCAGGAGGATGCCCTGCACGAGGAAGGCGGGCAGGGTGACGAGCGGGCCAAGCCGAGACCACCACGGGCCGCCGAGCTCACCCCACCAGGCGACCGTCGGCGCGGGCACGTACAGGATGAGATAGAGCCAGAGGAAGAGCGCCCCGGCGATCGCCTCGATGATGAGATAGCGCGAGCTGATCCGGACGCCGCACGCTCGGCAGCGGCCGCGCAGGAGCAGCCAGCCGAGAACCGGGAGGTTCTCCCTCCATCCGAGCCTCACCCCGCACGTGGGACAGCGGCTCGGCGGGGAGACCACGCTGATCCCCGCCGGGAGCCTGTAGATCACGACGTTGGCGAAGCTGCCGAGGCACGCCCCGAGCGCGAAGACGAAGAGCCCGACGACCACATGCGGAATCGCCGCATACACCTGCGGCGGCAGCGCGGCGACGATCGCCGCCGCGTCCCAGAGGCTCGCCCCCGCATGACCTGCGCTCACCCCCGCGTCGCACGCGCCTACCACGGATGCACGCCCCGGTCGGCGGAATCTCCGCGTGACGCCGGCCCCGACTCGTCGTCGTCGCCATCGTCATGCAGGTTCCGCTCCCCCGACGCTTCGCCACCGCCCGACTCGATCGCGGCGAGCGAGATTTCCCGCACCTCCTGCTCCGCCTGATCGAGGATGGCGCGGCAGCGGCGAACGAGCTCGTCGCCGCGGCGGAAGGCCCGCAGGCTCTCCTCGAGCCCGATCTCGCCGCGTTCGATCCGATCGATGATCCCCTCCAGCTCGGTGACCGACTCCTCGAAGCTCGGGCCGGCCGCCGCAGCTCCCTGCTCCGCGGCGCTCTCACCCAAGCGCGCCTCGTCCGAGTCTCCCCCGCGACGGGCATCGCGGGTGCCGGAGCCTGATCTGCGCGTTCCCTTCTGGGTCATCGTCGAGGCGGAGAGAGGTGGGAGCGAACGTGAACTGAATCCCTGCTGGTCCCTGCGAGGTCCCCGCGATGGGCGGTGATCAAGCTGGCGTGCTCCCGAGCGGATCGTTCGGGATCGACCGGGCGAGAGTGTACCGACGCCTCGAAGGGACCGTCGTCGGCAGCGCAGTTGCGCGGGTGCGGGCCAGGGGGCCGCGAGGCCGCGAGGCGGGGGGCAGGTCGATTCCGAAGCCCGGAGTTCGGGCCGCGGGCCGCGGGCGAGCTCCACGGAGGCCGCGGAGATCGCCCGCGAAGGACCCGCGCGTCCCGATACGATCGCCTCGTCCATGCGCATGCTCCCCTTCGTCAAGATGCACGGGATCGGCAATGACTACGTCTACGTCGACGGCTTCGCCCATGTCGTCGAGGACCCGGCGCGTCTGGCCGTGGCCATCGCCGACCGCCATCGCGGAGTCGGCAGCGACGGGCTGATCCTGGTCCTCCCCCCGGAGCCTGGCGTCGCGGCCGATCTGCGGATGCGGATGTTCAACGCCGACGGGAGCGAGAGCGAGATGTGCGGCAACGGCATCCGCTGCGTGGCCAAGTTCGCCCTCGAACGTGGTCTCGCGACCGCCCACCCGCTGCGCGTCCAGACCGGGCGTGGCGTGCTTGCGATCGAGTACGAACTCGACGCGCAGGGTGCCCTCCGGAGCGCCCGCGTCGACATGGGGGAGCCGATCTTCGACCCCGCGAGCATCCCCCTCGCCCCCGCGCGCCTCGAACGCTGGGACGCCGCGACGAACTCCGGCATCCTCGCGCTTCCGGCGGAGGGGCGCCGCGATGCGGTTCGCTTCGAAGCGACGATCCTCTCGATGGGCAACCCCCACGCGACGATCTACGTCGAGCGCGCAGCGTCGGTCGATCTGGCCCGGATCGGCCCCGCGCTCGAGCGCCACCCCGCCTTCCCGCAGCGCGCGAACATCCACTTCGTCGAGGTGCGCTCGCCGCGCGAAGTCGTCATGCGGACATGGGAGCGCGGCAGCGGGATCACCCAGGCCTGCGGAACCGGCGCCAGCGCCGTCTGCGTCGCCGGCGTCCTCGCCGGGCGGACGGAGCGATCGATCCTCGCCCATCTGCCGGGAGGCGATCTTGAACTGGCCTGGCGCGACGATGGCCACGTCGTCATGACCGGACCTGCGACCGAGGTCTTCACGGGACTCTGGCCGCTCGAGGCCCGCACGGCCGGGCAGGGCGCATCCGAGGCCTCCGGCGGAGCCGCTCCGCACCCCCGCCACTCCGCCGCCGCGGCAGCCCGATGAGCCTCTCGGCGCGCGAGTCGTCCATCGCCGAATCGATCGCCCGCCGCGGCGCCGCGCTCCTGACGGAGCTCGCGGAGCACGTCGCGATCCCGACGGGCACAGGGCACGCCGAAGGCATCGATGAGTACCGCGAGCTGCTCCTCGGCAGGCTCGCCGCGCTGGGCGGCACGGTGGACCTGCGCCCGGGAGATCCGCGTCCGGCGTGGCTCGACATGCCGCGCCTGCTTCGCGACGGAAGTGAGGACGGCGCCGCGGGCGCGGCCATCGGAACATCGACAGCCCGCCCCGCCGCCGAACCGCCTGTCACCGCCGTGGTCACCCGACGAACCTCGGGTGCGCAGCGCGATCCCGCCCTCTTGCTCGCCGGGCACCTGGACACGGTGCATGATCCGCACGGGGCCTTCCGGCGCCTGAGCGTCGCCCCCGACGGCCGCACCGCGACCGGGCCGGGCGCCGCAGACATGAAGGGGGGCATCCTCGTGGCGATCGCTGCCCTCGAGGCACTCGCGGAGCATGGGGCCGACGTGCCCTGGACCTTCCTCCTCAACGCCGACGAGGAGACGGGGAGCTTTCACTCGGCATCGGCGCTGACCGAGGAGGCGCGACGGCACCGCGTCGGCCTTGCGCTGGAGCCCGCCCTGCCCGACGGATCGCTGGTGGTCGCCCGGATGGGCACCGGCCAGTTCCGAATAGCTGCCCACGGCCGCGCAGCGCACGTCGGAAGGGAGTTCGCCCGCGGCGTCAGCGCCGTCTACGCGCTCGCGCGGACGATCTCGACGCTGGAATCGTTCGTCGACCTGCGCCGCGGCGTCATCGTGAATGTCGGCCCGCTCCTCGGCGGCTCGGTCACCAACGCCGTCCCCGATCACGCGGCATGCTGGGGCAACGTCCGCTTCGCCGACGACGCCATCCAGCATGAGCTCATGCTCCGCTTCCGCGAACTGGCGACGCACGCCGAGACCCTCCCGCGGATCGAGGTCGAGACGGCCTTCAACCGTCCTGCGAAGCCGATGACGCCCGAGGTCGAACGTCTCGCCGTCGCCGCGCGGGAGGTCGCCGAGGCGCTCGGACAATCGCTTCCCTTCGCGACGACCGGCGGCGTCTGCGACGGGAACATCCTCCAGGCCGCCGGGCTCCCGGTGATCGACACCCTCGGCGTCCGCGGCGGCAACCTCCACCGCAGCGACGAGTTCGTCGAGACCGCCAGCCTCGTCGAGCGAGCGCAGCTCCTTGCGCTCTTGATCCGGCGCCTGGACGAGGCCATGGCGCCGCAGCGCTGAGAGCCTGCGAAGAAGGCCGCTGCGGCACTCGGATGCCCCGAGGGCTCCGCCTGCTCCTGCGAGCGCGCGGTCCCGATGCAGTTCGTCGGACGAAGCGATGCCGCGGCGCTCGCTCCGGCGCTCTCGTTCCGGCGCTCACGCCTCGCCCGCGCGCCCCGCAAGCGCGCGCTCGACTCTCCGGAACCGCCCGAGCTCATCTGCGAGCATCACGGCGAAGATCAGCACCGCCAGCAGGGAAACGCGGGTGGACCCCGCCTCGGCTGCGACGCCGGAGAGCAGAACTGCGGCCAGAAGCCCCGCGAGGATCGCAAACCAAGACTCGCTCCGGGGGACACCGAGTCGCCGGAGCAGCGTCCCCAGAAGCAGCCGGAGCGCCGCGAGGTGCTGCCACAGCGCGGCGCAGATGAGCGAACCGACGAGCAGGCGCTCCACAAAGGAGCCGGTCTGGGCGAGCAGGACGGAGAGGAGCGCAGGAACGATGAGCGCGGCGATCCAGCTTGCGAGCGCGAGCCGCGCCTTGCGGAGGACCGCGGCATCCTGGGTGACGTGGCGCACCAGATTCACGTAGCCGGCGGACGCCAGGCCGATGACGAGAAGCGCCGTCGCCGACGCAAGTCCGAGCCACGCGATCAGGAGCGTCGACCCGACCCTCTCATGACCGAGCGAGAAAGCGAGGGCGGCGCCCAGCGCGAGTGCGAACGAGAGCGCCAGGCCGAGCAGCGCGAGCCGCGCGTGACGGAGAAAGCGCAGCCCCCGCAGGAACCCGATGTAGGACTCATCGTCTCCAAGCGCGAGCTTGATGGGCACGGTCGCGGTCCCTCCGCACTCGGGGCACTGCGCTGCCTCGGCTTCAGCGTCCACCCGGGCGTATCCGCAGCTCGTGCAGACATGAGTCGGATGCGCGGCTTCAGTTACGACGGAAGTCATCTCTGTCCTCTCTCGCCCACTGGGGCGAATCTGCAAACCCCGTTCCGGGAGAGAATCACCCGGCGACCGCTATCGGCACTCGAGGATCGGATCGTCCTCGATGCAGACGCCGGGATCATAACCGAGGAAACACCCTGCCTTGCAGAGGACCCACACGCGCTGGCACTCCGCAAGCTTGAGAAGGAGCAGCGTGCGGCAAATCGTGCCGCATGACTGCGTCAATATATCGCACGACCAGCATCGGGCCTCGCAGTAGAACCCGGCAGTCCCGTTGAGGCAGGGCGAAGCGCAGTTGCCGGTGCACGCCGCCCACGCCTCCGAACAGCCGGTCTTGCAGCGTTCGTCCTCGCAGCGCACCGCAGTCTCGCACCGGATCAGGCGGCAGTCGCAGAGAGCTCCGCACGCGTCCTCCGGGCCGGGCACGAGGATCGGCGGCTGCCATGGCGAGACCGTCGGACCATCGGCCCCTCCGCTCCCGCCCCCAGCGTCCCCGGGCGACCTTCGGATCGGCGGTGGCTCGGGCGATGTCGCCGGCGCGACCGGCGCCAGCAGCAACCACTGGCTCTCCGGAGCGTCGATCGGACCGATCACGCCCGTGATGAAGACTTCCGCGCCCGGGGCCACTCCGCGGCCGGACTCGAGGCCGATCAGGAACTCCAGCAGCTCGCCGCGACGCCGCGACCCGATCACCGAGAAGGCTGTCGACTCGAGGCGATCGTTCTCGGAGTCGATCATGATCACCGCGACGATCTGAGCGTCCACCTGATCGCCGCCGTCGATCTCGATCGAGAGATGCAGGCCGACGCCGCCACCCGCGAGCGGAAGCGACTCGACCCGAGAAGCGGCGACCGCCACGCAGGGGAGTGACGCGATCTCGAAGCCGACGGATCCGATCGACGCTCCCCCATCGGCGGCGTGAGCGACGACCGCGAAGTGATGCACTCCGGGGTCGCGGATGGGCAGCCCATGCGCGAACGGCCGACCGTTCAGGAAGCACTCGATCCGGACGATCGCCGCTCCGGCGCCGTCGTCCGCTGCGACCCGGACCACCGGCAGTACGACGGCGGGTGCGCGAAAGCGGATGACCGGGTCGAGGCAGGCCTCTGATGCCACATCAGACCAGAGCTCGATCTCGATCGCGACGCCCGCCTGCGGCTGGTCGCCGGGTCGATCGAGCTTCATCGAGCGCGGCGAAGCCGAGGGGCATCCCATCGCGCGGCGGCCCGCAAGCGCACCGCTCGCGAGAAGACCCAAGGCCAGGAGGGCGACAAAGGCGAGCACGCGTCCTCGCCGCACGGACAGCGCCCGACGACGGGCACCGAAGGCCTCCGATTGCACGCCCCATGCCGTCGCCGCGACAACCTCAGGGCGTCCAGAGCTGGCCCCGCTCTGCTCACCGCGTCGAGCGCGAGCGCTGCGCAGGCACCCGACGGCAGGAGCGAACACCGCGAGGCCCGGCAGGGCTTCGCGAACACATGCATTCACGATCATGGCTACCCCCTTTGAACACGATTCGAGTCAGAAGTCCCGGGCGCTCCCAGCACTACAGCGCTGGAACTCGTCTGCTGCGGCCGCCCGGTTGCGGAATGCCAGCAAGGCCAGAGCTGCCCACCATCAGCGGCTCGAGGGGCGCCCCGCAGGGACGCCCCAAGAGACGCACAGAACGAAAGCGGCGCTCTGCGCGGTGACCTGTGCCGTCAGCAACATGGGATGTCAGCACCATCAGCGGCATCAGCCACATGACCCCGAGCGCCTGGATTGCTCCGGCACCGCGAGAGAGTACCATCGCGACAGCGCACAACCCCGAGTATCTACTTTTTTCTGCGCGTGATTGGCGATTCGTCCCGAACGCGAATCAGGTGCTGCGGCCACTGGAGCTCCGGCGATCGAATCGGCTCGAGATCGGGCGCGCGAACCCACCGCGAAGCGGCAAGCACCGGGAGCCAAGAGACGCCGGAGGCTCTGTCCCAGATCCCAAATCGGTGTTGCGCGTCGGAGGGTCCATCGCGATGCGACTCACGGACGAGCAGCTTGACTGGAGCGGCGAACGGGTGCCAGGCTCTGCGCGTGCTCCATCGACGGCACGTTGAGCACGGCACGCGGCGGAGGCGACGGTCTCGGATGCACGAAGGCGGGAGCGGGCGTGGAGATCATGGTCCACGTCGATGCACGCGGGTCGCCGTCGACACGACATCCGCGTCGCCGCACGAGAGTCGACTCGTGCAGCAGCTCTTCGATCGGATGCTTCCGGCAGCACCGCACGAGCCGGTGATGGGTGCCAAGGCGCGCGACGGTGATGCGCTCGACGCCGGGCCCGGGGAAGCCGGCATCGAGATGATCGCGCCGCACCGCGGCAATCGGCGTGCCGAGGGCAGGACGCAGGACGGTCGGCCGCTGCGCCGGCATGCGAGGCGAGCCGCTGCCGAGAGGACAATCCCGCGATTCCAGCACTTTCGCCGTCCGTGCAGTCGGCGGGAGAAGTCGACGAAGTCCTCCCGCGGCCATCTGCATTTGACTTGTTCGTTCCCGTTGCTTCGTGCGGTTCTGCGATCGCGTCTCGCCGAGGCCAGCGCGGCGCACGGATCACCTCCACGCACGAACGGCACGGGCTGCACGGGTGATCCGCGGGTTCCGCGGACGATCGTCGGGGCGCGCACCCCGCGGGCCGGGCGGAAGCGCTGGATCATCCGGCGCTCCGATGGACTCGGAGGGGCGCTGGAGTGCCAGGCAGCCGCTTCCGGCTTGGTTGGAGCCCGCTCTTTGGGGCCCGAGGCGGCCAGTCAGCCCGGAATCCCCGCGCCGAACCGTCCCTGCGCCGCTACCGCGCCCACAGCTCGACGCGTCCCGCGACGCTCAGCGCGAGGATCGTGAGCGCGCCGAGGGTGATGCGCCGGACCGCTGCGTCGATGGGGAGCCTGCGCGTCGGACGACCGACCAGCCCCCGCAGATAGGCCTGGCGCCAGCGGATCGACCCGTGCCTCCAGCTCCTTCGCTCGGGGTCGATGGCGCCCGGCGCAGCCACGCTCTCGAGCGCGTCGCACATCGCATCGACCGCTTCCGGCAGCACCCGATCGGCCCCTGCGACCTCGCTCAGATGGACGACCGCGAAGGTGTCCGCCTGGCGTTCGAGCCGCCGCGAGACCCAGCCGAAGAGCCCGAGCACGATGCCGGCTCCGCCGAGCGCGAGAAGGATCTCGACCGGGCCGGGGCCGAGCGACGACAGAGCCGATTCGAGCGCGGGCAACCAGCCCTCGCCCTCGGGAGCGCCGCTCTCCACGAGCCGGCGAAGCGCGTCGACGGCGGTCCCCAGCGCCGCGCCGATGGCGATGATCGTCAACAGTGCGAGAGGCAGATGGCGGCGGCGCAGATGGCCGATCTCGTGGGCCATCACCGCATGGAGCTGCGGCGGCGGCAGCTCGGCCAGCAGGGCATCGGTGAGCAGCACATAGCGGAGCCCCGGGAGCACGCCGACCACGGCGCCGTTCAGCACTGCGCCGTCCGTCGGCCAGAGCAGGCAGTCGCGGATGCGGACGCGATGCCTGCGGCCGATCGCCATCAGCCCCTCGCGGAGCGTCCCGCCCGGAAGCGATCGCGCCCCGAGCACGAGGCGCACGAGCAGCGGGCTGACGACGAGGACCGCGGCGACCGTCGCCACCGCGGCAGCGTCGCGCCACCCGGGTGCGAGCGCCGGCTCCCAGAGCCGCCACGCGCGGTCGAGCAGCTCGAGCCCGCCGACGGCCAGCAGGATCGGGAGGAGCATCAGGAGGACCTGCATCCGCACCTGAAGCGCCATCCAGGCGCCGCGCGATCGCGCCGGGAGGACCACCCCGCCTCCCGAAGCGACCCGTGCGATCGACTCCGCGTCCCGGAGCCGGCGTTCCAGCGGATACCAGCACCACCACGTCACGGCCAGCGCGAGCAGCGGCGGGAACATCGCGACGAGCTCGTCGATGAGGACGAGGTCGCCGAGGCGCTGGCGCACGACGTCGGTCCATCCGAAGGCGAGGATCGCGCCCGCGTGCGCCGCGAGCACGACGCCGCGCACGAGGCGCACTCCGCGGTCGGCGCGGCGGAGCGTCCATCCGACATCGGCCCCCGCCGCCCTTCCGGCTCCGTCGAGGCGGCGCAGCGCCGCACGGACGATGAGCGTCACCGCGACCGCGGCGATCAGCGGCTGGGCGAGCGCCGCGGCGCAGGCTGCGACCGGGTCGATCGCCAGCCCGGGGAGCTCTCCGCCCCCGATGACCAGCACCACGACGATGAGCACGAAGGGCGACACGGAGCGTTCTCGGTTCCCTGCCGGGGCGTTTGCCGGGAGCCGCTCGCGCCGCGCGCCCTCGGCCCGGGCCGCCAGGACGTCCCCCGCAGGAGCCCGACAGGGCGGCGGGAGCCGGGGACCGCACCGCGGTGCCGCCATCCGCTGCGGAGCCGACGAGGCTTCCGCACCGCTCCGCGGCAGGGCGCCGCGCGGATCAGCGGGCGATGCTGCCCAGATCGACGCTCACGCCGCCGTGGCGGTAGAAGTCGACGTTGAGCGTTCCGCGATCGATGAAGGTGAAGACGAGCGCGTTCGCCCGCGTGCTGTCGGCGTACTGCATGTCGCCCTGCGCCGGCGCCGCGTAGCGGGCGTTGTCGTACCGGGTCGCATGAAGGTGAAAGTGGAAGATCGCCGTGTAGCCGAGATCGAAGAGCTCCTGCGGCGCGTTGTACCGCTCGTCGTTGCCGCGCATCCGCGGGGGCACCTCCACGATCTCGTAGCGGCCCGCCTCATCGAGCCGGATCACCCCCCCATACTCCGTTGTCCGGTCCTTCAGGTCGCGCTCTGCGATCTCGAACAGGTGGGCGCGGACCTGCGGGACGCGCAGCGCGTCGATGGCGAGGTTCATCGCGAGCAGGTCGCCCCAGGTCAGCTCGCCGCGCCACTCCCGAAGCGTCTGCCGATACCGGCCGGGCCATCCCTCGAAGTCGATGGTCACGACCCGCCCGGATTCGGGCGAGCGCAGCCACGCGTCGATCCGCGCATCGAGATCGGCGGCGGGCATCGCAAGAAGCTCCGGACGATGGCGCTGCGCCGCGACGAGCGCGCCCAGATCGCGCAGCTCGACCGTGGCGCGGCGGTCCGGGGGAAGGGCCGCGACCGCGCCGCGCGCTTCGCTCCAGAAGCCGCTCCGCGCCGGTTCGCGCAGCTTGCGGACCCAGAGGATCTCCTCGCGCGTGGCGGGAAACACCCCCAGCTCGGCGACGCCTGCGCGGAGATCCGCGAGGAAGAGATCTCCCGGCTTGACCGCGTGATCGCGGAGCAGCGTCGCGAGGCGCTCGCGCTGATCGAGGCGGAGGAGCATCTCCCAGCAGCGCGTCCGGAGGTTCTGCTGCGCGACGCCGTCGGCTTCGACGAGCGTCTGGAAGAGATAGTCGGCGACGCGGTCGGAGCCGACGAGCGCCTCGAGCGCCTTCCGTTCCGGCCGGTCGCTGTCCTTCTCGACCCAGCCCGCGATCGGGAAGGCCCAGGCGCGCACCAGGGTCGGCGCGTACTCGACCCAGCCGCGCTCGGCGATCATCTGGCAGACGCGCGTCCGCCACTCGAGCATCTCCATGCGCGGAAGCTGGAGCTCGAGCGTGCGCCGCAGCGCCTCCGGGTCGATCTCCGCGAGCTGTTCGAAGGCCAGCACCCTCACCGCGGTCGGATACCCCGGCGCGTGCAGCATCCGCCGCAGCGCCTGGATGTACGCCTCGCGGTTCTCGGTGTCGAGCGCGCCGGCCTCGATCGCCGTGCGCATCCGTGCCGGGGTGCTGTCGGTGTCCGCGAGGACGGCGATCGGATCCGCCGGCGGCCGCGCCGTCGATCCGCAGCCGGCAAGCGCGAAGGCCAGCGCCCCGGCCGCAGCGCAGCGGGCCGCAGCGGCCGTCGAACCGGCCTGGGCACGCGGCGCGGTCCGGCCGGAGGAGTGCGGGTCGTTGACCGAGTCCGTTCGACGCATGGAGCGGCCAGTGTAGTGGCGGCTGCGGCGACGGCGCGCCGAGCCCTTCGGACCCTCGAACGTCGAACCTCGTCGCCGAACGAACCGGAGCGACCCGCGAGCTGCGGGAGGCGGAATCGGAGTCGCGCTTCGACCGACCTTCGAGGCGCCCACGAGCCGGCCGGGCATCGCCGAAGGGGCATTCCGACTTCACCTACTCTCCCCGCTCATGCTGGCGCAGCGCCTCATCACCGGACCGCTTCTGATCGTGGCGATCGTCGCGCTCTTCTGGGGAGACGATCGGCTCGCCGGAGCGCCGCTGCCGGCGTCTCTCGCTCCCGTCTTCGGCGCCGCCGCCCCGCCCGGACTGTTGCTCTGGGCGTTCATCGTCGCGCTCCTGGCGCCGGCGGCCACCCGCGAGCTCGTGGGCCTGCTGCGCGGACAGGGTCTCGCCGCGTGGTGGCCGATCCACCTCGTCGGCGCGGTCGCGGCGCTGACGGCGGTCTGGATGGCGGCCCTGCACGGCGCCGAGGCGATGGCGGCCGACGGCGGCGCACTGCGATCGGCGGCGACGGCGCCGCTCTTCCTGGCGATCGTGCTCGTCGTCGTGGTCGCCGCGGCGTTCGTCGCCGCCGCCCGCGGGCGCACCATCGAGGGCGCGACCGCGGCCGTCGGCGGCGCGCTTCTCACGACGGTGCTTCTCGGCGTCCTGCCGGCGTTCTATCTCGCCCTGCGGGCGGAGCGCTCGGCGTGGATCGTGCTCGGGGCGATCCTCACCGCGAAGGCATGCGACATCGGCGCCTACTTCGTCGGCCGGACCATCGGGCGGAACAAGCTCATCCCCTGGCTGAGCCCGGGCAAGACATGGGAGGGAGTCGGCGGCGGGATCGCCTTCGGGGCCTTGGTGGGCGCTCTGCTCGCACTCGCAAGCGGAGCGCTTCCGGAAGCGGAGCGCGTCGCCCCCGCGCTGGGCGCCCTCGCGGGCGCCCTCTTCGCCGTGGTCGGGCAGGCGGGTGATCTCGCGGAGAGCCTGCTGAAGCGGGCGGCGGGCGCGAAGGACTCCGGTCGCTCGCTGCCGGGGATGGGCGGTGTGCTCGATGTGATCGACTCCGCCGTCGCCACCGCGCCGGTCGCGTGGCTGCTCCTCCGCTGATCGATCGAAGCGGCAGCCTGCGGACTCCTGAACCACGGAGCGGAGGCGAACGGGCTCTTGTGCCGACACGACAGCGCAGGGCGGCTTCGTCGCGAGGCCGCTCGGGGCGGCTTCTGGCACGGAGCAGCGCGTGATTCGGACCGACGGCGTCGCCGCAGCGCTCCGTCGAGGCCCGAAACCGGGCTGCGGCGCCGCCAGAATGCCGCATCCGGGCGGCCGCAGCAGACGCCGCCCTGCGCGGTGGTGTAAACTCCCCTCGTGGCGACGCCTCTTGAGCAGTTGATCCAGCTTCACCGTGTGGACAGTCAGCTTCGCGGGCTCAAGGCGAGGCTCGCAGGTTCGGAGCGCCACCTGGCGGCTCAGGAGCAGCAGATCGCGGCGCTGGAACGACAGCGCGGCGAGCTCCAGACGCAGCAGAAGCAGCTCCAGGCCCGCAACGCGGCGCTCGAGGTGGAGAACGCCTCCGTCGGCGAGCGCGAGGCGAAGCTCCGGCTCGAGCTCGGCAAGGCCGAGACCTCGAAGCTGCACTCGGCCATCCTCAACGAGCTCAACGTCGTCAAGGCCGAGCGATCGGACATCGAGGGACGCATCCTCGTCGGGCTCGAGCAGGTGGAGAAGCTCGATGCCGAGATCGCCCGCGTCGCCGCCGCGATCGCCCAGCGCGAGCCGATCCGCGAGCTCGCAAGCCGCGAGCTCGACGAGCGCCGCGCGGAGATCGCCGACCGGCTGGCCCAGCTCGAGCGGGAACGAGCCGCAGCAGCCGCGGTGATCCCCGAGACGACGATGAAGCTCCTCGACCGGATCGCCGAGATGCACGACGGCGAGGCGCTCGCGCCGGTCGAGGAAATGGACCGAAGGAACAGGGAGTATGCCTGCGGGGCCTGCAACATGCACCTGCCCATCGAGGCGTTCTCGCGTCTCAGCGGCCCGGGCGGCGCGATCGTCCAGTGCGGAAGCTGCCTTCGCATCCTCTATCTGAGCGAGTCGCCGACGGCGGCCGTTCCGCCGAAGGCGGCAGGCGCGCGGAAGTGAGCCCCGGGGAGGGCCCTCCCGAAGTCGATGCGGAGGCGTCGGCGCGGAGCGTGCGGCCCCCGGCGCCTTCGATGCCGGACGGGGAGCGGCTCATTCTGGGCATTGAGACAAGCTGCGACGAGACTGCGGCGGCGGTGGTCGCGCACCGCCCCGAGGCGGAGCGTCCCTTCGCCGTCCGCTCGAACGTCGTCGCGACCCAGCACCACCTCCACGAGCGCTACGCGGGAGTCGTCCCGGAGCTCGCCAGCCGCGCCCACCTCGAACGCGTCCTCCCGGTCGTGGTCGAGGCGCTCGCGCAGGCCCGCTGCGCGTGGAGCGATCTTGCGGCGGTGGCGGTCGCGAATCGGCCCGGGCTCATCGGCTCGCTCCTCGTGGGCGTCTCCGCGGCGAAGGCGATCGCCTGGTCGCTGCGCGTTCCGCTCCTCGGCGCCGATCACGTCGAGGCCCACTTGACCGCGGCGCTGCTCGACACGGCGCCTCCCCCGCTGCCGGCCCTCGGGCTGGTCGTCTCCGGCGGCCACACCCTGCTCTGCCGCATCGACGTCGGCGATCGGATCACGCTCCTCGGGCGGACGATCGACGACGCGGTCGGCGAGGCGTACGACAAGGTCGGCGCTCTCCTCGGGCTGCCCTATCCCGGCGGACCCGCCGTCGACCGCCTCGCCCGCGCCGGTGACGAGCGCGCCTTCGAGCTGCCGCTCGGACTCCCGCGGCGGGACAGCCTCGACTTCTCCTTCAGCGGGCTCAAGACGGCCGTGCTCTATCACGTGCGGCCGCCGGAGCGGCGCCCCGCCGGCCGCACCGACGTCGGCGGGGCGGAGCCGAAGGAGGACTCCGCGCCGCCCGCGCTGGACGATCGCCGCCGCGCGGACCTGGCTGCGTCGTTCCAGCGCGCCGCGATCGGCGCAGTGATGCGGAAGGTCGAGCTCGCGCTCGACTCGCACTCCGCTGCGCAGCGGCCCGCATCGGACCGGCTGCGAGCGGCGCGGGACGGAGCTGCGGCGGACGGGGAGGACCCCTCGGCGCTCGGCGCGCCGGCGCCGCGGAACGGCCCCTTCCGCTCCCTCATCGTCGGTGGCGGCGTCAGCGCCAACAGCAGGCTGCGCACCGCGCTCGCGGCGCTTGCGGAGGAGCGCGGGCTCGGGCTTCGCCTTCCTTCCATGCCCTACTGCGTCGACAACGGCGCGATGATCGCGGCGGCCGGAGCGCTGCGCCTCGCCCGCGGCGAGGCCGATCGACTCTCCCTCGAGGTCGCGGCGACGGCCCGGCGAACGCGCCGCGCACCGTGAGCGGCGGCGCGGCGGCTACGCTCCGCCGTCGTGCCCCATCGTCCCGCGCATCGCGATCCCAGGCTCATCCTGCTCGATCCGCCGCATCCCTCGACGATCGACGAGGACGCGCTGCTGAAGGAGTGCGAGATCGAGACCGGGCGGGTGAGCGGTCCGGGCGGCCAGAACCGGAACAAGGTCGAGACCGCCGTCCAGATCCGGCACCGGCCCACGGGCGTCGAGACCCGCGCGACGGAGCGCCGCAGCCAGGGCCAGAACCGCTCGATGGCGATCTTCCGTCTCCGGCTGAAGCTCGCCGTGGCGGTGCGGACCTGGGCCGATCGCGATCACCATCGCCCGTCGGAGCTCTGGCGGACGCGCCGCCAGGGCGAGAAGCTCCCGGTCAACCCCGAGCACGAGCACTACCCGGCGCTGCTGGCCGAAGCGCTCGACGTCGTGGTCGCGCGCGGATACGACGTCGCGGGCGCGGCCGGGCTGCTCGGGATCACGATGTCGCAGCTCGCCCGGCTCGTCCGCCACGACAAGCGGGCCTTCGCGCTCGTCAACGACGGCCGCGAGGAGCGCGGGCTCCCCCGCCTGAAGTGAGCTCCTCGGCGCCGAACGCGCGGCCGGCGCGACGCTCCCCCGCCCCGCGGCGATACCGTGTCCTCCGCAATGACCGCCACCGCCACGCGACTTCGCGACCTGGTCACCGAGGAGATGGAACTCCTCCGGGAGATCCGCCACGACCTGCACGCCCATCCGGAGCTTGGATACGAAGAGCACCGCACGAGCGAGGTCGTGCAGCGCGAGCTCGGGCGCGCCGGGGTGGCCTTCCGGGCAGGACTCGCGGGCGGCACCGGCGTGATCGGTTCGCTCGCCGGCGGCGCCGCAGGTGGCCCCGCCATCGGCCTCCGCGCCGACATGGACGCCCTTCCGATCGTCGAGCAGGTCCCCGATGGCGTCGCGCGGCCGTGGTGCAGCACCATCCCGGGCCGGATGCACGCCTGCGGCCACGACGGACACACCGCGATCCTGATCGGAGCGGCGCGCGTGCTCGCCCGGATCGCACGGGAGCAGCCGCTGCCGCGCCCCGTGACATTTCTCTTCCAGCCTGCCGAGGAGGGCGGAGCCGGGGGTCGGCGCATGGTTGAGGAGGGAGTCCTCGACGGTCGCGTGCTCGGGCCGCCGGTGGGCTCGATCTTCGGGCTCCACGGCTGGCCCGAATATCCGCTCGGGGTCGTCGGAACGAGGAGCGGCCCCCTGCTCGCAGCAAGCGACCGGTTCGAGATCGCGGTGCGCGGCGTCGGCGGCCACGCAGCCTGGCCTCACGCCTGCCGGGATCCGATCGTCGCCGCGGGCGCCATCGTCCACGCGGTGCAGACCATCGCCAGCCGCAACGTCGGCCCGCTCGAGGCGGTCGTGGTCTCGATCACGATGGTCGAGGCCGGCAGCGGCTTCAACATCATTCCCGAGCGGGCGGTCATCCGCGGCACGGTGCGCACGCTCTCGGCGGCGACGCAGCAGCTCGCGATCCGGCGATTGCGGGAGATCGCCACCGGCGTCGCCACCGCCTACGGCTGCACCGCGGACCTCGACTACCGGATCAACTATCCGGTGACGCTCAACGACCCCGCGATGGTCGATCGGTTCGATCGCGTCGCCTCCGAGACCCTCGGCACCGACCGCCTTCGCCCCGTGGAACTGCCGGTCATGGGAGGCGAGGACTTCGCCTTCTACGGCCAGAAGGTCCCCGCCTGCTTCTTCGTGCTCGGGCTGATTCCGCCCGGCGCATCCACGATGCCCGCCCTGCACCATCCCGCCTTCGACTTCACCGACGAGGCGATGGCGACCGGCGTCGAGCTCTTCGCGGCGCTGGCGCTGCGCGAGTGAGGCGCGCACCCGGACGTCGGTGCGCCTCGCACGCCGGCGCTCGCACGTCAAGAGGAGACCCGTCCATGCTCTCATCGCTCCTGCTCTCGGCCGCCGCGGCGGCGGCGCCGCCCGTGATCCTCGTCGACCGCGACGACGTGGTCATCCGCGAGTCGTGCACGGTCCGCATCATCGATGCGCCGATCGCCGATCGCCAGGGCGACGGCGTCGTGCGCATCGAAGGGGACGACATCGTCGTCGACTTCGGAGGCGCGACGCTGCGCGGCGCGGCGCCGGACGTGCCCCTGAGCGCTCTCACGGGAATCGGAGTGACGGTGACCGGCCGCAACGTCGTCGTCCGCAATCTCGTCCTCGACGGCTTCAAGGTCGGGCTGCTCGCGCAGGCCGTCCCCGGCGGCGTCTTCGAACAGATCGAGGTGCGCCGCAACTACGCCCAGCGGCTCGCCTCGACCCCGGCCGCGGAGGACGCGGCGGACTGGCTCTTCCCCCACCGCAACGACGCCGACGAGTGGCGACTCCAGCACGGCGCCGGTCTCTGCATCGAGCGCAGCCGCGGCGTGACCATCCGGCGCGTGACCGTGCGCCGCAGCCAGAACGGGATCATCCTCTCCCGCGTCGAAGACTCGCAGCTCTACGACAACGACTGCTCGTTCCTCTCCGGATGGGGGCTGGCGATGTGGCGGAGCAGCCGCAACGCCGTGACCCGCAACGCCTTCGACTTCTGCGTGCGCGGCTACTCCCACGGCGTCTACAACCGCGGGCAGGACTCGGCCGGCATCCTCCTCTTCGAGCAGTGCGACGAGAACATCTTCGCGGAGAACAGCGCCACGCACGGGGGCGACGGCGTCTTCGGATTCGCGGGCCTCGAGGCGCTGGGACAGGCGCCTCCGCCCGGGGAGCATGCCGCGGACGCCGCACCGTTCCACCAAGGGCGCGGCTGCAACGGCAACGTCTTTCTCGGGAACGACCTCTCCTACGCCGCCGCGCACGGTCTGGAGATGACCTTCAGCTTCGACAACCAGATCGTCGGCAATCGCTTCGCCGGCAACGCGATCTGCGGCATCTGGGGCGGCTACTCGCAGCGGACGCTCATCGCCGCCAACCGCTTCGTCGGCAACGGCGAGGGGGCCTACGGGCTCGAGCGCGGCGGAGTGAACATCGAGCATTCCGTGGAGAACCGGCTGCTCCGCAACATCTTCCAGCGCAACGCGGTCGGCATCCGGCTCTGGTGGGACGACGACGCGGCGCTCCTCGCGACGCCGTGGGCTGCGGCCAACGACACGGCGTGCCGCGACAACGTCATCGCCGCCAACTCCTTCGAGCGCGACGCGATCGCCGTCGAGCTGCTCCTGACCGATCGCACGCTCATCGTGGACAACCGCTTCGTCGAGGTCGGCGCCCGGATCGTCGCCGACGAGCGGAGCGGCGCGACCCTTCTCGAGGAGGGAGCCGCGCAGTCCGGGCCGATGCCGGCGGTGGCGATCGTCGGCGAGTCGCGCCCCGTCGGCGCCCGCAGCCGCCTCGCGGGGCGCGACAGGATCATCATGACCGAGTGGGGTCCCTACGACTGGCAGTCACCGCTGCTCCAGCGCGTCGGCAGCGCGGGAACGCTCGAGCGCTGGCGCGTGCTCGGAGAGCGGAAGCTGGTCGATGTCGTGCTGACGCCGCAGCGGAGCGGCGGCGCGGACGGCGGCGCCCCCGTTCCGGACGCCGACGACCAGCGCGTGCACGTCGACGCCGCGGCGGGGACCTTCGATGTCTTCGCCTCGCGCCTCGATGCCCTCGAGCGGTACCGCGTCACCGCCCTGCTCGACGACGGCTCCACGCTCTCCGGAGAGGGCGCGTTCGTCGATGCGACATGGCAGGTGCGCCTCTTCGCGTGGACCATCGATCCGCGCGACGATGTCGAAGGCTGGCGCGCCGAGGCCGAGCGCGGCGTCGACGTCCAGGTCGGGAGGCTCAGCCTGGACTTCGGCGGCGGAGGCCCCGCGGAGGCCCTGCGCGTCGGCGGCGCCGCGGCGCCCAAGGGCATGACGCCGGAACTCCGCGCGGCGCTGGCCGGGCTGCCGCGCGACCGCTTCGGGACGATCGCGACGACGACGCTGCACTTCGAGCCGGGGACCTACGAGCTCGAGGTCACCAGCGATGACGGCGTCCGCGTCTGGATCGACGATCGGCTGGTGATCGACGACTGGACATGGCACGCTCCGCGGACCGAGCGGGTCGAGGTCGCCTTCGACCGACCCACGGCCGCATCCCTCCGCGTCGAGCACTTCGAGCTTGACGGACACGCAGTGCTGCGCGTCGATCTGCGGTGACGGGCGGAAGCCCCTCCCGGAACTCGGGTGGACCTCCGCCGCGCGGGAGGCCGGGTCTCGGCGCCGATTCACATCGCCGACTTGATCCCGGCGCGGACGAGGATCCAGTTCATCGGGTAGCTGGTTGCGTAGCCCGCGAGCATCGCCACCTGCATCATGAACCAGAAGACCGGCCCGCCGCGCGAAAGCTCCTCCCCGAAGATCGCGAAGGTGGCGATCGCCATCCAGCCGTACATCCCCACCTGCCATGCGGTGAGGGAGAGGACGTCGGCCTTGAACGCCTCGCCCAGGGCCGCCGCGGCGCCGAGATCCGGACGCATCGGGCGGATGGTGAAGTACTGGAAGATCACCCCGAAGAAGAGCGCCAGCACGTAGGTCAGCGCCCAGCCCGCGAAGATCTCGCGACCGAAGAGCGTCATCGGCCGGAAGTGCATGATCGCCTCGCCGATGACGTCGCCGACGACGCAGCCGCTCCCGCAGTGGGTCGTCGCCACCGCGATCCGCTGCCACATCGGCCGCGCCCTCCGCGGCAGCGGTCCGGAGCCGTGCGCCATTCCCGGCATCCCGCCGCGGTGCGCCGCGCGGGGCATCGCCATCCCCGCTCCGCCGTCGCGGCTTCCCCCGCCGCCCTCCGCGACCGCGGCGTTCGGCCCCGGTTCACCGCCCGCCGGCTCCCGCGGCTCCGCCCTGCCGAGCGCCTTGTAGGCGAGCAGCGCGAGCGCGCTGCCGTAGAGCGCCGTGATCGGCCAGACGATGTTCATGATCGCCATGCGCTGCCGCCGGCCCGCGAGGATGTCGGCGACGATCAGCGCGGCGATCAGGAACGCCAGTGCGAGCGAGGCGGCGGCGACGGTGGTGAGGTTCAACTGCATGGAAAGCCGGCTCCGCTGAAGGTCCCTGGTCCGACATCTGCGACGGCCGCCGATCTGCATCGTCGCCCGTTCCGCGTGCCGGCGCCCTGCCTGCGCGCCGGTCGAGCTCGCGAAGCGGACCGAGTCGAGCCGCCCGGCGCGCGGCCGCCGCTCCCGTCGCGGACGCCTCGCCGTACACTCCCGGCTCCATGATTCCAGCCGTCCCGGACATCGTCAACGCCATCACCTACCAGCGCACGCGCGAGATGACCATCGACGAGCTGCTGCTCGAGAACCGCGTGGTCTTCCTCGTCGGCGAGATCAACTACGCCTCCGCCGCGCGCGTGATGATGCAGATGCTCTATCTCGAGAACCAGAAGAAGGGCCAGGACATCAACTTCTACATCAACTCGCCGGGCGGCAGCGTCGACGACACCCTGGCGATCTACGACACGATGCAGTTCATCTCCGCCGAGGTGGCGACCTACTGCATCGGCCGGGCGTACTCGGGCGGCGCCGTGCTGCTCTGCTCGGGGCATCCCGGGAAGCGCTACATCCTGCCGCACGCAAAGGTGATGATCCACCAGCCCTACGGCGGCGTCACCGGCCAGACGACGGACATCCAGATCCAGGCGGAGCAGATCATCAAGGCGAAGCAGACGCTCAACGAGATCATCGCCCGGCACTCCGGACGCCCGCTCGAGCAGGTCGCCAAGGACGGCGAACGCGACAAGTTCTTCTCCGCCGAGGAGGCGAGGGCATACGGCCTCGTCGACGAGGTCTTCTCGCCTCCGCCCAAGGGCGGAAAGCCGTGAGGACGCCGTGACCTCCCGCGACCAATCCCCCTCCGCCACCCCCCGACCACCCCGGCCCGACCGGCTCGCCCGGTTCGAGGCCGATGAGGACGACGACCCCATGCCCCTCGTGCCCATCGTGATCGAGAAGACCGGCCGCGGCGAACGCGCGTACGACATCTTCTCGCGGCTGCTCAACGACCGCATCGTCTTCGTCGGCGGAGGGATCTCCGACGAGCTCGCGAACGTCGTCATCGCCCAGCTTCTCTTCCTCGCCAACGACGACGCCAAGTCGGACATTCACATGTACGTCAACAGCCCGGGCGGGAGCGTCACAGCGGGGCTGGGAATCGTCGACACGATGCGCTCCGTCCCCTGCGACGTGGCGACCTTCATCATCGGACAGGCCTCCTCGATGGGCTCGGTGATCGCCGCCTGCGGCGCCCGCGGCAAGCGCTACGCCCTTCCCAACAGCGAGAACCTCATGCATCAGCCGCTCCTCGGCGGCGTGCTCGAGGGGCAGGCGACCGATCTGGAGATCGAGGCCCGGCACATCCTCAGGATGCGCGACACGATCTACGGTCTCTACGCCGAAGTGACCGGCCAGCCGCGCGAGCGCATCACCGAGGACTGCGAGCGCAACAAGTGGCTCAACGCCGAGGAGATGCTCCAGTACGGGCTCGTCGACCACGTGCTGAGCAAGCTGCCCTCGCGGGCCCCCGCGACCGAGTGACCGTCGGCCGGGCGGCGCGCGAGCGGCCGGCGACCGACCTTCCTGCGACCGAGCGCCCGGCGAACCGGCGGGCGAGGCCGCCCGCGATTCCCCCTCCGCCGGAGCTGTGCATGACCGAACGGGAGCACGCCTCGCCCGATTCCGCCGCGCCGGACGTTCCCGATGCGGAGTCGGTGCGGTTCGCCGCCGGGGCGCTGCTCGATCGGCTCGGCGAGCTGGCGACGCAGGCTTCCCGGCTCGGCTCCGAGGACGACGTCGACCCTGTCCACCGGACGCGCGTCGCGTGCAGGCGGCTTCGGGCGAGCATGCGGCTCTTCGACGGGTGCGTCGAGTCCGGACTCATTCGCCGCTGGGACCGCAGGATCCGGCGTCTCGCGAGGGCGCTCGGCCGGGCGCGGGATCTCGACGTGCAGTCTGGCTTCGTCGACGGCTTCATTCAGTCGATCGAGGTGCGCAATCGTCCGGGCCTCGAACGGCTCCGCCTGCGGCTGGTGCAGCGCCGCGAGCGCGCCAGCCGCCGTGCGCTCGGAAAGGCGAAGCGGTTCAGGCGCCGCGGGATCATCGAGTCGATCGAACAGCGGCTCCGCGCGCTCCAGGCGAAGGCGCGGATCGATCGGACCGCGGAGTCCGGCGCGCGCGGACCGCGCTGGCTGCTGGCGGTCTCCTCGGAGCGGATCATGCAGCTCGTCGAGGCGATGCTCGTGCACGAGCCCTTCCTCCCCGACCCCGACCGGGTCGAAGACCTCCACGCGATGCGGATCGCCGCCAAGCACCTGCGCTACGCCCTGGAGGCGATCGCGCCGCTGCACGAAGTCGAGGCGGAGGGTGACGAGGCGCCGCTCGATCCGCGGATCGACCGGGCGCTGGGCATCGCCCGCAGCGCCCAGCGGGTGCTCGGCGAGATCCACGACTGCGATCTCTGGATCGAGTTTCTCCCCCGCTTCCTCCGAGGCGAACGGCGCCGGACGCGGCGCTTTTATGGCCACGTGCGCGGCTTCCGGAGGATCGCCCGCGGCATCGACTCCCTGCTGGAGGATCGCCGCCGGGCGCGGAGCGCGCTGCATGCGGAGTTCATCGAGGAGTGGTCGCGCTCCGTCGACGAGCGGACCTGGAGCGATCTCCGCGCGGCGCTGGTCGAAGTGGCTCAGGAAGGCCGGACAGGAGGGGCGGAGCGCGCGGAACGGGATGCCGAATCCCCCCAGCGAGAGTCCGCCACCAGCAGCGATTCGCCCCACTGAGCGCGCTCCGGGCGCGCTCGGGAGCGCCCCGCCGAGAGACGCTCGGTCGCCGCGATCGCGGTGAACGGCCCTTCCCTTCGGTCGGCGCCCCGTCAGCACCCGGTCGCGCCGGCCCGGACGAAGCCCTCGATCCCCTCGTACTCGGCAAGGCCGAGCGCGTCGTAGAGCTTCGCGGTGGCGCGGTTGCGGTCTTCGGCGCGCTGCCAGAACTCGCGCGGGTCGCTCGGCCCGGGAAAGAGCGCCGTGTCCTTCTGGCTCTCGTGCTTGAAGATCGCCATCCGCTTCCGGCGGAGCTCCTCCGGCGAGAGCGGCACCGCCATCTCGATCTCCTCCGGACCCCACTCCTGCCACGCGCCGCGGTAGAGCCAGAGCTCGCACTCGCGGGTCCACTCGTCGCTCGCCGACCCGGCGCGCCCGCTCCCGCCCGTCACCTCCGCCGCGATGGCGCGCAGCGACTCGATGACGGCGCGGAGGCATGTCCGGTGGGTGCCGTGCGGGTCGGAGAGATCGCCCGCTGCGTAGATCTGGTGCGGCCGCACCTGGCGAAGCAGCGCCGAGACGACCGCGATGTCCTCCCGGCCGAGCGGGCGCTTGCGCACGCGGCCGGTCTCGTAGAAGGGAAGATCGAGGAAGTGGATCCGACTCGGTTCGACGCCTGAGTAGCGGGCGGCGGCCCGCGCCTCGGTGCGCCGGATCAGGCCCTTGATGCGCTGGAGCTCCGGCGTGTCGATCTCGCCCGGCCGCTTGGTGGAGACGAAGCGCTCCACGGCCTCGTCGAGCAGTTCCACCGCCGAAGCGCCGCCTGCGTGATCGCTGCCGAGAAACGCCCGGGCGAACTCGCGCACGAAGTCCGCGTGGCGTAGGGCGGACTCGTCCCAGACGGCGATGTTGCCGCTGGTCTGATAGGCGACATGCACCTCGTGCCCCTGCTCGCAGAGGCGGATCAGCGTTCCGCCCATCGAGATGACGTCGTCGTCAGGGTGCGGGCTGAAGACCACCACGCGCTTGGGAAAGGGCTCGTCGGGGACGACCGCGGCGCGGATCGCCCCGCCTGCCGCGATCCGCCCGGCGTGATCGGCAGGACGTCCGCCGGGCCAGCCGGTGATCGTCCTGCTCAGCGCCCGGAAGACCTCGAGGTTGATCTCGTACGCGCCGCCGCGCTGCGAGAGCAGCTCCTGGAGGTGGTGCTCGGCATAGTCCTCGTCGGTGAGCTTGAGGATCGCCTTGCCGGTCGTCCGCGCCAGCCAGATGACCGCGCGGCGCACGGTCGGCTCGTCCCAGCTTCCTTCGAACCGCTCGATCGGTCCCAGCAGCCACGGCGTTCGCACGCGGGTGAGCTCTGCCGCCGCAGCAGGGTCGAGAACGAAGCTCGCCGCCGGATGGCGCTGAAGGACGCTCGCGGCGACCGACGGAAGCACCTCGCCCTCGACGGCGCGGCGGACGATCGCGGCCTTGTGCTCGCCGAAGGCGAGCAGCGCGATCCGCCGCGCTTCGAGGATCGTGCCCACCCCCATCGTGAGCGCATGCCGCGGCACGTTCCGCTCGCCGAAGAAGTCGCTCGCGGCGTCCATGCGCGTCACTCGGTCGAGGGCGATCAGGCGCGTCCGGCTCTCCAGCGGCGAGCCCGGCTCGTTGAAGCCGATGTGTCCGGTGCGCCCGATGCCGAGGAGCTGAAGGTCGATGCCTCCGGCCGCCGCGATCGCCCGCTCGTACGCGGCGCAGTGCGCCGCGACGTCGGCGCGGGCGACGGCGCCGTCGGGCAGGCGCGCCTCGCCCGGAGCGATGTCGACGAGCTCGAAGAGATGCTCGCGCATGAAGCGCCGGTAGCTCTGAAGCGCCTCGGGCTCCATCGGCCAGTACTCATCGAGGTTGAAGCTCGTGACGTTGCGGAATGAGAGGCCCTCGTCGCGATGGAGCCTGACGAGTTCGGCGTAGACCCCCTGCGGCGTCGAGCCGGTGGCGAGACCGAGGATCGCGCGGCGCCCCTCCGCGGCGCGGGCACGGATGAGACCGGCGATCTCTTCGGCAACGGCCCGGCTGGCGGCTTCGCTGTCCGGGTGGATCTGCACCGGGACGCGCTCGGGCATCCCCGGGGCAGGCTCGATGCGTCGGACCGGGGTCGCCGAGCCGAGGGGGTCCGTCGCTGCGGTGCGGTTCATCGTCGCGAAGGGTACCGGAACGCAGGTGAGTCCCGTCTCCTCGTCGAGCGCAGCGCTGCCTCCGGCGGGCGGAGCGCCGCAGAGCGCCGCGGGGCGGGATCGAGGGGGCGTCCGCGCGGTCTGGAATCACCGCCCGCCGGTGCAGCGCGCGGCGCCGCGCCCGCGCGCCCGGTGCGCGGTCGGCGCGCGGACGCGGCGACCCCCTCCGGAGTCGCCGCGTCCGCATCAGTCACGCCGACTGCCCTGCGCTCGGCGAGGGCACGGCGCGAGCCGCGCTCAGCAGCCGCCCCAGGCTGCCAGCATCAGGCCCAGATCGGCACCGTTGACGATCCCGTTGCCGTCGAGATCGGCGGAGCCGGCCGTCCCCCACTGGCTCAGCAGGATGCCGAGGTCGGCCCCGTTGGTCGTGCCGTCGCCGTTGAGATCGGTCAGGCAGGGGGCGCCGCAGGTGATCGAGAGCGCGCCGGTCCCGGTGGCACCGCCCCAGCCGCCGAGCTGGATGCGATAGGTCTGTCCCTGGACCACGTTCACGGTCACCGACGAGGTCAAGCCTCCGCAGCCTGCGACGTCGTCGTTGCATCCGAGGAGGATGCCGCCGAAGAGCGTGCCCGGGCAGACGAAGCCGGTCAGCGAGTTCTGTCCCCAGACGCCGATCATCGTGTCGAACGTCGCGCTGTTGCACGTGCTCACGGTGAGCGGCCCGGTGCAGGTCGCCGTATAGCTGAACCAGGTGTCCGCCGGCATCGCGCCGGAGAGGCTTCCGCACGAGATGCTCGGACCGTCGGTGATCGCCCCGATCGTGGAGAAGTTCGTCGTGCCGTCGGCGATCGGAAGGGCGTTGGCGCAGGTGTCGTGCGGGATGCCGCAGGTGACCACGATCGAACCGGTGCCGCTGGCGCCCGAGAAGCCGCCGACGCGGATTCGGTAGGTCGTCCCCTGGGTGACGGGGATCACGATCTTCGACGTGAATCCGGAGCATCCGGGCGCATCGTCATTGCATGCCAGCAGCACCCCGCCAAGGAAGCCGGTCGAAGGGCAGGAAGCGCCGAGGAGGCCCGGCCCGTAGACGGCGAGCTTGGTGTCGAAGCTCGCGGTGCCGCAGGTGCTCGCCGTCATGTATGCATTGCAGGTGGCCGTCCAGCGGAACCAGATGTCCTTGTGGATCTGATCGTCGCCGAAGGCGAGGCAGGCCGCATGGGCCATGCCGTCGGTGGTCGCGTTGGCCGTATTGAAGGAGTAGGGAACGCCTGTCGTGAGCTGGATGGCGCCGCCGCAGGTGTCGCTCTCCGGCGTGCAGTACGTCCATGCCCCGCTCACGCAGAGGCTGTCCCACGTGGTGTTGCAGCAGTAGGGATCGGGACCGCAGACCGCCAGGCAGCACGCGCTGGTCTGGCAACCGGCGGAGCCGTTGACGGAGAAGCAGCTTCCGGCGGCGGCCGAGCCGCACCCGGCGCAGAGCGTCGTGGCTCCGCTTGCGCAGATCGAGTCCCACGAGACGTTGCAGCAGTACGGATCGGTCGGACAGACGGTCATGCAGCAGGCGTCGTTGCTGCATCCGGGGGTGCCGTTGCTCACATAGCAGTTGCCGCTGCCCGGGCAGATGTCGCCGAAGCTCACCTCGACGACGCCCTCATAGGCCCGCGGGATGCCGTGCCCGAAGGTGGTGTCATACCCCGCGGGGCCGAGGTTCTTCGCCGTCGACTGGAGGACGGAGAGGATCTGGCCGGGGGTGTGCGAGAGCTTCTTGGACCAGATCAGCCCCGCCACGCCCGCGGTGATGGGAGAGGCGCCGCTGGTGCCGTCGAACCAGGTGTAATTGCCGCTGGAATAGCCCGCGCTTCCGGTGCGGTCGGTCGTGTACAGATTCACGCCCGGCGCCGCGAACTGAAGGCCGCTGCCCCAGTTGCTGAAGGAGGCCAGCGCGCCGGCGGAGGTGATCGCCGCCACCGCCCGCACGGCCGTGATGCTGGCCGGATAGCTGAGGCTCCCCGTGGAGTCGTTGCCCGCCGCTCCGATGTGGAGCATGGTCGCCGAGGTCGCGGTGTACGCCGACGTGACCGCCGAGGAGCTCCCCATCTTGAAGCTCGAGTTGGTGATCCGGGCGCCGCGGTTCTGCGCCTCGTAGATGCCGTTGCTCACCCAGCTCGACTGGCTGACCCAGCCCCACGCCGCATCCGGGTCGTAGGCGATCTTCATCGAGATCGAGCGGCAGGAGGGACAGGTGCCGGCCACGCCGACGCCGTTGTTGGCGATCGCGGAGACGAGCCCGGCCACCGCGGTGCCGTGGTTGTCGTAGGTGTGCGTCGGACCGCCGGTCGTGCCCTGGCCGGTGGCGTCGAAGCCGGGCGTGATCTGATTGATGTCGGGATGGTTCTGCTGGATGCCATCGTCGAGGATCGCGATGATGACCGAGGGGGAGCCGTAGCCGAGATCCCACGCAGGCTGCGTGTTCACGTCGATGTCCGCGACGGCGCCGCCGCCGCCGGTGTTGTGGTGGAACCACTGGTTGCTGTAGAGAGGATCGTTGGGAACCGCGCTCGGATAGCCGCGCAGCACCATGTCGCACTCCGCCCAGGCGACCAGCGGATGGTCGGCGAGGACGTTGACTGACTCGATCGCCGCGAAGCCGTCGCTGTGCGCCGAGCGGACCAGGTGGATGTTCCCCGGCTGATAGTCGAACTCGACGATCTCGCCGACGCCGAGGCCCGCGACGATCGCGGCGGCCTGCACCGGTCCCACGCCCTCGGCGAAACCGACGAGGATCTCCGGCAGCGGGATGATCGGTCCGCCGTGCTCGTCGAGCATGACGGGGCCGATCCAGAGGCCGGGCGCGGGTGCGGCGCCAGCGCCGGCTCCGCGGTTCGCTCCGGCCTGCGCCAGGTCCGGGTCAGCCGCGAGCGCCGCGACTTCGGCGCGGAGCGCGTCGGCGCGCTGCCGGCCGACCGGAAGCTCGATCATCACGATGCCGCCGTGGGTGAAGTCGACCGCCGCCGCCGGATCGATCCCGCGGTCCGCGAGCTTCGCGAAGAAGAGCGGACGCGCGGCGTCGTCGACGAGCGCGGCGAACCGCGTGACGTCGAGCGGACGGAGGATCTCCTCCTTGAGGTGGCGACCGGCGAGGGTCGGCTCGTTGGCCGCCGCGACCTGCGGCGTCCGCGCATGGAGCGCGCCCGCGCCGGCGCCCAGTCCGACGATCGCGGCAAGGAGGGTGATCGGGGGCGAGAACGACGACCGCGACCGCACGGTGGACGGCGTCGATCGAGCGGCATGACGGTGAGTGTGCTTGGTGTGCATCGGTGTCTCCTGAAGGGTCGTTGAGGCGTTGCAGCGGCGGCGGATGCCGGCGCGGCGCTCGAGGCGCCTCCCGCCGCCGACCGCGGCGCGACCGCAGCGAGCGCCCCGGCGGGGTCGCAGCGCGACGCGCGAGATCAGCGAGAGGGAGAGGCTCCCGAATGGGGCCGCCTCGAGTGCGGGAGACCACGCGAGCCGCGCGGGGCGTCCTCCGACGCCCCATCCGGCCGCAGGGATCCCGCTCGAGTCCAAGAGGGCGCCGCGGTCCGGCCTGCGCCCGAGATTCGCTCGCTTCGTCGCACTTTCAGTGGGCCCCGGAGGCGGCGCTCCCGCCGGCCGTCCTCACCCGCCGGGCTCCCATCCCCGCCCTCCCGGCTCCGCCCGCGCGCAGCGTGGAAGACGCGCTCGAGACCGGCAGCCTTTGAAGGAAGTCGCTCCGGCGGCCGGCGCGGCTCCACGGAGGGCGCAGGCCGCTCTGCTCGGCGCGTCTCAGCCGCGCAGCGGATGGGGCGGCGGGGTATCGTCGCCTCCGATGCAGCGACCGCACGCGAGCGACGAGATCCGCATCGGCGTGATCGGGCTGGGCTTCATGGGCCGCACGCACGTGGCGGCGATCGACTCCGCGCGGAGGGCGGGTCTCCCCTGCCGTCTCGTGGCCGTCTGCGACGGCGACGAGCGGAGGCGGCGCGGAGAGTCTGTCGCCGCGGGCAATCTCGGCGGGGGCGCCGCCGAGCGCCTCTTCGACCCCGCGGCCGTGCGCGGCTTCGCCGAGCCCGAAGCGCTCCTCGAAGACGACGGCGTCGATCTGGTCAACATCTGCACCTGGACCGATTCCCACGTCCCCCTCGCGCTCGCCGCGCTCGCCGCGGGCAAGCATGTGATCGTCGAGAAGCCGGTCGCGTTGCAGAGCGCGCAGGTGCGGCGCGTCGCCGAGGCCGCGGCGAAGAGCGACCGTCTCTGCATGCCAGCGATGTGCATGCGCTGGTGGCCCGGCTGGCCATGGCTGCGCGACGCGATCCGCGCCGGTCGCTACGGCCCTCTGCGCAGCGCGAGCTTCACCCGCATCGGGCCCGCGCCCGGCTGGAACGACTTCTACGCCGATGAGTCTCGCAGCGGCGGCGCCCTCTTCGACCTGCACGTCCACGACGTCGACTTCATCCGCTGGTGCTTCGGCGCTCCGAGCTCCCTCTGCGCAGGCGGGGATGCCCGGCATCTCTCGGCGAGCTTCCGATTCGCCGGCGGGCCGCTGCTGGTCGTCGCGGAGGGCGGATGGAGCCTCCAGCCCGCCGCCGGGTTCAGGATGCGCTACCTCGCCTGCTTCGAGGAAGCGACCGTGGAGTTCGATCTCGCCCGTCCGGGTGCGCTCCTCGTCCATTGCGGCGAGCGCACCGAGTCGATCGCCCTCGAGGGCCGGAGCGGCTACGAGGGCGAGGTGATGGCGGCGATCGCCGCGATCCGATCGGGCGTCGTCGAGGAACGCGCCGCGCTGCCCACGATGGAGGATGCCCTCGCGGTGACGGAGATTCTCGAGGCCGAACGGGCCTCCCTCCGCAGCGGCACCGCCGTCGAGCTGGATGGGCCGCACGGCCGTGCCCGTTCCCAGGAGCCCGCAGCCGACGCAGCGGAACGCCCGCACGGCGCCCTCGGCCGGCGCACGCCGCCGCGAGCGGAGCCGCGCGGTCGAGCGTAACGGCCGGAGGGGCGGTGTCGATCGATCGGCGATCGATCTCCTGAACGTCCCGTTGACGTTGCGTCGGTAGGCTTTGGATTCATCGCCGGCGCCCTCCGCCCGCCGGCGCGCGGATGCCTCGACGGAGTCTCACCGGCGGCGCCGACGCGGCGGCCGCCGGCCTCCGCGACGAGCGCCGCGGCGTCGGGCGGAGAACCGACGCCCGATCCTGCCGATCGCGGGATGACCGGGGCGTCTCGCAGATGATGCCCCGACCGAGCCATGCGATGACCAACCCGATGCTCCCGCGCAGGTCCTTCCTTCAGACCGGGCTTCACGCCGGCGCGCTCTCGGCGCTCCTCGCGGCCGCGCCGAACGCTCCTGCCGCGGCGGCGGCACCTGCGGCGCTGCCCGGACGTCGGCAGGCGCGGAACATCATCTTCCTCGTCTCCGACGGCGCGAGCACCGGCACCCTGACCCTCGCCGACGAGGCGATCCGGCGCCGGCGCGGCGTGCCTTCATGGTGGTCGAGGCTCTGGATGATGCAGAACGGACGACGCGCCTGGGTCGGCACGTCTTCCGCGAACTCGCTGGTGACCGACTCCGCTGCGGGAGCGAGCGCCTGGGGCGTCGGAACGAAGGTCGCCAACGGCGCCGTCAACGTGCTCCCCGACGGTTCGACGCCGACGCCGATCCTCGTCACCGCACGCGACGCCGGGTTTGCGACGGGGCTCGTGACCACCACCCGCGTGACCGACGCGACCCCCGCCGCGTTCATCGGGAACGCCCCGAAGCGCACGATGGAGCAGGCGATCGCGACGCAGATCATCGACCGCGGCGCCGACGTGGTCCTCGGCGGCGGCCGGCGGAACTTCCCCGCAGAGCTGCTCGAAGGCGACCGCTTCGAACACATCGCCGACCGCGACGGCCTCATCGCAGCCTCCCGGAGGAAGAACGCGGCGCCGAAGCCGCTGCTCGGGCTCTTCGCGTCGGGGTCGATGCCCTACGAGATCGACAGGCCCGCAAGCCTGCCGACGCTCGCGGAGATGACTGCGGCGGCCCTGGCACGGCTCTCCGATCATCCCCGTGGATTCGTGATCCAGGTCGAGGGCGCCCGCGTGGATCATGCGGCGCACGACAACGATGCGGCGGCCCTCCTCGGCGACCAGATCGCCTTCGACGATGCCGTCGGGGTCGCCCTCGCCTTTGCCGCCGAGCGCGACGACTCGCTCGTGATCGTGACCACCGATCACGGCAACGCCAACCCCGGCCTGACCCTGTACGGCCCCCGCGGCGAGGAGGGACTCCGCAAGGCCCTCGATGCCCGGCGCTCCTTCGACTGGATCAAGGCCGAGCTGCGCCGGAGCGGCCGCGACAGGGAAGCGCTGCTCGTCGCCGAGGCGCTCGGTGGCGAGCGCCGCGCGGAGTCGCGCCCCGGGCTTCCGGCATCCCAATCCGAGACGCTCGCGGCCGACGCGGCCGCAGAGGGAGTCTTCGAGCCGCTCGCGCCGTCGGACGAAAGCGCCGCTCGAACCCGGCTGGGAGGAGTCGTCCGCGAAGCCCTCGGGGTCGAGCTGACGCCAGAGGAGATCGCCTGGGTCGAGCGGCGTCTGATCGGCACCGAGCCGGTCAACGGCTTCGCGCCCGCCGACTCCCCGGAGGCGGCGCTCGGCGCCGTCCTCGCCAATCACTTCGGGATCGCGTTCGTCTCGACGAATCACACCGCCGACCTCGTCGACGCCGTCGCGATCGGTCCCGGCGCTGAGCGGCTGGCGCCGATGCTCGACAACACCGAGTTCCACGGCATCATGCTCGACGCGATCGGCCTCCGCGGCTGACTCTGCGGCTGGCTCCGCGGGTGGCTGGGCGTCTGGCTGGGCGCGCGGCTCAGTCGCTGGACCCGCACGCCGAGGGGCCACGGGCGCCGAGGCTGCCTCGGCGCTTGTCGCGGTCGATCAGGGGAGCCTGACCGATTCCGCGGTCGCTGGTGCGCGGCCCTCCGGGCCGCTCCTGCTCCACCAGACTCGCTTCGGACGAGCGTCGGCACCGCCGCAGCTCGGATGCGGCGCAGCCCGAGTCCGGCGCCGACGCGGACGAGAGCGCCACGGACCATCAGAGGCGGCCTGGAAGGCCGCGCACCGAGAGTGGCCGCGCGCCGAAGATGGCCGCGGAATCGGTCATGCACCCGTCGAGCGGCCAGCGACCGCGGTGCGGCAGCGCGCCGCCAGAGTGCCAGCAGCCTGTGGCGAAAGTGCTTCGGAGGCGAAGGCGAGCGGGGAGGCGAAGATCGAGGAGCCGCGCCGAAGCAGCATCGGCAGTGATACAGGCGAGTTGCGGCGACGATGAGATTCGCCTCTCCGCTCGTCCGCAGCCCGAATGACTTTCGCCACAGGCTGCTAGACTCGGCCCGATGCTTGGCAGTCGTCTCGCGGCGCGCTTCCTCCGGGTTCCTCTGGCTGTGCTGGCTCTCGCTGGGTCCATCGGCGCATCGGCCGCAGGGCAGGCGCCGGACCCCGAGGAGTCCGCGATCGCCCAGCTCCGGAAGGCGACCGTCTTCAGACCCAACGGTCTGCACCACGCGCTCCTGCTGGCGCTGCGCGACCTGCGCGACCCGGCGATGCGCCCGTTCTTCGAGTCGCTGGTGCAGGCGGAGCACTGGAGCATCCAGCTCGACGCGATCCTGGGGCTCGCCGAGCTCTCCGACAAGCCCTTGATCGACCCGTGGCTCCTCGGCCGGCTCCGCGACGAGCGCGATCGCGTCGATGCGCTGAAGGTCGTCCTCCAGCTCGGAATGCTCGATCGCGAGCGCATCGAGTGGCTGCTCGCCAACCAGGACACTCCGGCGGTCGGACGCGTCCTGCTGATGGCGGAGCTCTTCCGCCTCGGCGGCGCTCCCGACGAGGCGGGCCTCGATCGGCTCGCAGCGAACCCGGATCCCGTGATCGCCGGGCTCGCGTCGCTCGTGCTCGGCCAGATCGAGGCCGCTCGCGGAACGCCGCCCTCCGCCGCGGGCGCCATCGCGCGGTTCGCCCGCGTGCTCGAGGCGCTCCCGCCGGCTGAGCGGGATTCGGTGATCGAGGAACTCTCGACGGCGGCGCGCCGCTACGGGCTCTCTGCGGCGATCGACCTCTTCTCCTTCCGCGTCACCGGGGAGCCGGAAGCGCCGGGACCGCAGGAGTCGGTCGTGGGCATGGCGCTGGTGCTCGACCGACCGCGCGGCGTCGAGCTCTGGAAGAAGGTCGTCGGTCATGCGCGACCGACCGACGAGGACGCGCGCCGTGCCGATCAGGCGCGGCGGGTTCGCTTCGGCCTGATCCTCCTCTTGAACGCCGCGGGCACGCCGCCGGAGACGTTCGACCTGCTTCCGGGCACGACCGATGCGGCCCAGGCCGAATCGCTGCTCCTGGCGATGGCCGCTGCGGGAAAGGCGGTGGCTTCAGGCACCGATCCCGCGCCCGCGATGATCGCGCTCTATGACAGCGGTCACCGAAGGTCGGCGCGCTGGGTCGTCGAAGCGGCGGCGGCGCTCGATCTGAAGGACTCGCGGCGGGTCTACCGGCACATTCTCGAACCGATCGGCGGTCGGACTCCGCCGACGCCCGAGCGGCGCAACGACGCCATCGACGCGGCAGCGCGGCTGGCGGTGCTCGATCCCCAGACGCTCCGCGAGATCCTCGCCGCGGCCGAGGACGACGGCCCGCTCCAGGAAGTGATCCTGCTCGGTCTCGCCAACGCCCAGGGCGACGCGACCGGGGACCTCGCCGCCTCGGTGCGCCGCATCGGAATGGGCCGAGCGGATTCGATCGCGCTTCTGGTGATCGCCCGCGACGCGGCGCGACCCGGATCGACGCGCACGCTCACCGATGCCGAGCTCCGGCAGCTTGGGATCATCGCCGGCGGAGGCGGGGGCGTCGACGAGACGCTGCGGGCCCAGGCCGCATGGCTCTATCTCCGCCTCTCCGGCCGGCTCGATCGGGCGCTCCCGAAGCTCTCGGCGGCGCCGTGAACCGGAGGTTTCGCCGGGCGGCCCTCCCACAGACTCCGCGAGGCGACGATCCGCCGTGACGCAGCTCATCCCCCTCAGTTCGCCCGACATCCGTGACGAGGACCTCCTCGAGGTCGCGGAGGCGCTGCGGTCGGGAAGACTGACGCTCGGGCCGTGGGTGGAGCAGTTCGAGCGCATGGTCGCGCACCGCGCCGGCCGCCCGTTCGGCGTTGCCGTCGGCTCCGCGGCCGCGGCGATGGCGGTCTCCCTCCGCGCGCTCGGCATCGGCCCCGGGGACGAGGTGGTCACCCCGGCGTTCGCCTTCGCGGGCACGGCCGAGGCGATCCTCCAGGTCGGAGCGACGCCGCGGTTCGTCGATTGCGATCCGGGCACCCTCAGCCTCGATCTCGGCGCCGTCGAGCGGGCGATCACGCCGCGGACGCGCTGCGTCCTTGCCGAGGTGGTCTTCGGGAATCCGGCAGGGCTGCGCGAGCTGGCGTTGCTCTGCGCCCGTCATGAGGTGCCGCTGATCGAGGATGCCGGAGGCGGGCTCGGCACCGTGGTCGGCGGCGAGGCCCTCGGCCGCTTCGGGCGCCTCGCGATCTTCAGCTTCTATCCGAACAAGCCGGTGACGACGGGCGAGGGCGCCGTGATCGTCACCCATGACGACCGACTCGCCGATCTCTGCCGCTCGCTGCGGAACCACGGCCGTCCGAGCCGCGAGGCGCCGCGTTCGATGCACTCGCCCGGGCTCGGATCGGCACTCCTGCATGAGCGGCTTGGCTGGTCCTGCCGGATGAGCGACCTCAACGCCGCGCTGGGGCTCTCCCAGCTTCGACGGCTTGATGAGATCATGCACCTTCGCCAGTGCGTGGCCGACGGCTATCTCCGACGCCTGATGGACAAGCCGGACATCATCCTCCCGACGATCCCTCCGGAGACGCGGATGAGCTGGTCGGTCTGGGTCGTGCGCCTGAGCGATCGGTTCACCTCGCTCGATCGTGACGAGATCATCGCCGGACTGCGGCGCCACGACATCGGCGCCTGCAACTACTACCCGCCGGTTCCGATGCTTCCCGCATTCCGCAAGCTCGCGGGCCACGAGCCGGGCTCCTTCCCGATGGCCGAGAGCGCGAGCCAGCGGACGATCGCCCTGCCCTTCCACAATCGGCTCACCGAGCGCGAGCAGGACCTCGTCTGCCAGACGCTCGACGTGATGATGCAGCGCACGGCCTTCGCGCGCCAATAGGAGGCGGATAGGAGGCGGATAGGAGCCTGAGTCACGGCGCCCTCCGCCTCCGGCGGATCGCGATGCCGGAGGTTCGCCGTCCTCGGTCAGCGTGACGCGGCACGGCGCCGGAACGTCAGGAGGCGCCGTCGTCCGCTGCGGCGGAACACCGAGTCCGACGCCGCGTCGCCCGGCGACCCGCTCGGGCCGGGAGCCGGGGAGTTGAAGCGGGCGTGCACGGTGCTGAACCTCAGGAGAGTGCACCCGAGGATGGAACGGGTCCCCGCAACGGGGTGCAGCGAGCCGGGGAGCGATGAGGATGCAGGTCTCGCACCGAGGCGTGCATGCCGGACGCCCGACTTGGCGGCGGGCGCTTCGGCGACGCTGGCTCCGCGCTGAGGCGACCGGCGCCGCCTGCGCCGCGAGCGCTTCGCAGAGCGGAGGCGCGACAAGGCGGCGGCCGACGAACGCAACGCATCCTCCGGATACCATCGGCCCCGCCTCGCCCGCGAGGGCCCGGCGCCACCGGCCGTTCAGACCGCTCGCTTCCTGATTCCGACCGACGATGCGCGCCGCCACCGACGCAAGCCACACGAGAGTACCTCCGCTCCGCGCCGGTCTCGGCGGGATGCTCGCCCTCGCTGGGTTCGTCGCTGGGTTCGTCGCTGCGCTTGGCGGCTGCGTCTCGAGGCAGCCAGCCGAGCTCTCCGCGATGCTCGGGGCGCGAATTCCCGCTGCCGGAGAGGCGGGGCAGCCTGCGGAGGCTCGCCGCGCCCTGATCGACCACGATGCGTGGCCCCGCCGGCTCGCGCTGAGCGATCTCTTCGACCCGACGATCGAGGTCGCGCTGATCGCCGCCCCGGGAAGCGGTACGCCCGAAGAACGGCAGGCCATCGGCCATGTCGGGATGGGCCGCCTCGACCGCGTCGACGTCGACCAGCTCGCCGATCCGGAGATCCTGCGCTCGCTGCGCGAGAAGCGCGGCTTCCGCGAGTGGCTGGTTTTTCAGACCTACCTGCGCTCCTTCGACATCGACCTGAGCCTCGCCGCGGAAGTGATGATCCCGGAGGAGCTGCGCGACCGGCGACATCGGCTGGTCGAGATCTCCGAGACGAGCTTCGCCATCCACATGCCCGAAGGGACGCCGCGCGGACTGGTCGTGCAACTGACCAACCTCGCCGGCAACACCGAGTGGGAGCGCCAGCTCACCGACACCTTTCGCAATCGCGGCTGGGCGGTGCTCTCGACCTTCGTTCCCGACGGCTGGGCGCTCGGCACCGTCCTCCGCGTGGACGCGTCCGACGATCCGGCGTCGACGGGACGGGCGCTCGCCCGCGCCATCGACGACCGGCTGGCCGAGTGGGCCTACGGCGTCGAGGCCGTGCTCGCCTATCTCCGGACCCACTACCCCCAGATCCCCCCGGCGCCGATCGTCGGCGTCGGCAGCAGCGCGGGTGCGATCTCCCTGCCCGCGGTCGCGGCCCGAATCGATCGACCCTTCGATGCGACCGTCCTCATCGGAGGCGGCGTCGACGCGCTGGACGTCCTTCGGCGCACCTCCCTCGGCAACACGCCGCTGCGCATCGAGTACGTCGGCGGGCGCGCGCCCTCCGCGGCGCAGTGGCGCGCGATCCACGCGGCGTACCTCGACTCGGTTCGCCTCGATGGCGTCTACACCGTCGAGTCGCTGCGAGGACGGCCGGCGCTGCTTCTCCATGCCGCCTGGGACCGGATCGTCGACGCCCGCTGCGGGGACGCGCTCTGGGAGGCCCTCGGCCGCCCCGAGCGCTGGACGTACCAGGCCGGACACCTGGGGCTCTTCCTCTTCTGGCTGCCGCGCGAGGCCGATCGCGTCGCCGATTGGGTCGACGCCGTGGTCGAGGGCGCGGAGCGTTCCGCGGCAGCGCGCTGAGCGGACGGAGCGCGAGCGAGGCCACCGGCCCCGCGGTCGAGGGCGATCAGCGCACGCACGCGCCCCCGAGCTCCGACCCGGCGTTCAGCTCAGGTTCCGCCTCCGGCTCCGGCTCGTCGAATCGCCCCGGGACCTCCGGCAGGCGCAGCGGTCTATCGCAGCTTGAGGCTGACGATCGCGATGAACGAGAGCAGGACGCCGACGATCCAGAAGCGGGTGACCACCTGCTGCTCGGTCCAGCCGAGCAGGTGGAAGTGATGGTGGATCGGAGCGCAGCGGAAGAGGCGCCCTCCGCGCGTCCACTTGAACCAGCCGACCTGGAGGATGACGCTGGCGGCCTCGGCGAAGAAGACCCCGCCGATCACGAGAAGCAGGAACTCCTGCCGGACAGCGATGGCGATGAACGCCAGGAGTCCCCCGAGGGGGAGCGAACCCGTATCGCCCATGAAGACCCGCGCCGGATTGCAGTTGAACCAGAGGAACGCCAGGCACGCGCCCGCCATCGCGCCCGAGAGGACCATCAGCTCTCTCGCATCCGGGACGTGCGGCACCAGCAGTCGATACGCGTGCTCGGGGCTGGCGGCGATGGCGCAGAGCACCATCATGCTCAGCGCCGCCATGAGGACCGTCCCGCCCGCGAGGCCGTCCATGCCGTCGGTGAGGTTGACGGCGTTCGAGGTCAGCGTGATGAGAAACGCCGCGACGAGCACGTAAAGGAGACCGCCGACGACCAGCACCGAGGGGTTCAGCGGCGGCGGCTGGATGATCGCCTCGGAGATCCTGATGTTCTCGTAGGTGCGCTGGAACGGGAGGTTGAGGACCAGCGCATCGGGCGTCCTGCCGAGCTGGTGCTGATAGAGGAACAGGCCTGCGATGAGCCCGATCCCGGCCTGGAAGAGCAGCTTCTCCCATGCGAAGAGGCCGGTGCGCGATCCAGGCTTGCGCCGGTTGGCGGTGAGCTTCAGCCAGTCGTCGGTTCCGCCGACGATCGCCAGCCAGATGAGCACGACGATCCCGAGATGGACGTAGCGATTGCCTCCGACATCGGCGAGCAGCAGCGTCGTCACCAGCACCGAGCCGCAGAGGAAGAGCCCCCCCATCGTCGGCGTGTTCGCCTTGCCGCTGTTGATCCGATCCAGCTCCGCCTGATCGAACCGCGCGATGTCGCCGATCTTCTGCCGCCGAAGCCAGCGGATCGTCGGCGGCGCCGCGATGCAGACCAGCGCAAAGGCGACCACCACCGCGGCGAAGGCGCGAAACTCGAGCTCGTACATCAGCCTGACCAGCCAGAGCATTCCGTTGGCGTCAAGCCAGTTGGCGATCAGCTTCGACTGGACGAGGGCGTAGAGCATGATTCGGTGGCCGGGACCGGCTGGGGCCGCTCGGCAGAGGCGAAGGGGGTGAAGTGCCGAGGGCGGCCTCAGCGCGTCGCGTCGGCGTGCCGCCCTTCAGGCTGCTCCGGGCGGCTCGTCGCAGAGCGCATCCTGAGGGCGTTCTCGATCCGCTCGAGCGCCATGCCGCGGCTGGCCTTGAGATAGAGGGCGTCGCCGGGGGCGATCGCCGCGATGATCGTCGCGAGGTCGGCACCGTCGCCGCTGCGCGGGCCGTCGGCGCCCGCAACCTGCGCAGTCCCCAGCGAGGGCTCCGAACCGCGTGAGCTCTCCCTCCACTCCGGGAACCGCAGCATCGGCACGCCCGAAGCGAGTTCGGTCGCCGCTGCGGAGAAGAGCGGCCCCACGAGCACGAGCAGGTCGAGCCGTCCGGACTCGGCGCGCGGCGCTTCCGGGTCTCCGGCCGCGAGCACGCGCCGAAGCGTGTCGCGATGGAGCTCCGGCGCGGCTGCCCCGAGTTCGAGCATGTCTCCGAGGATCGCCACGCGGCGCGGCGCTTCCCGGGCGACCTCCAAGAAGGCCCGCACGCCTGCGAGGAGGCTCTCGGGGTTGGCGTTGTACGCATCGTTGAGCAGATCGACCGCGCCGTGGCGCCCGAGCCGGAGGCGTGTCGATTCGAGCCGCATCGCCTCGGGCCGCACGCTCTCGAGCCCCGCGACGATCGCATCGTCTCCGGCCGCGCAGCAGCGCGCGGCCGCGATCGCAGCGAGCGCGTTGAGCGCCATGTGCAGCCCCGGCAGCGCAAGCCTGATCTCCAGGCGTGATCCGGAGGCGAACTCGACGAGGATGCGCTGTCCGCCGACCTCGACCCTCCGCGCGAGAAGCCTTGCATCCGCGCCGCGCCCGCCGCTGGACCGCGCCGCGAGATCCGGGGCGTCTCGCCCGGCCTCTTCGGAGCCGCAGCCACCCGCGCAAACGCCCGGGCCATCGACCGCGCCCCGGTCGAAGAACACCATCCGACGCCCGCCCCCGACCTGCGGCGAAGCTGCCCCGGCCGCAGAGCGATCGTCGCCCTCCGCCCCGGCAGCCCGGGCGAGCGCGGAGGCGAGGCGCTCGCCGCCCGCGGTCCCGGGAGCGGGCGCGACGATCCAACCGCCGGGGCGGACGCCGAGCGGCAGGGCGGCCTTCTCGAGCGCGATCGCGTCGAGCGACCCGACGCCGCCGAGATGCGCCGATCCCACGGAGACGACGACGCCGCCGTCCGGGTCCGCCAGCGCCGTCAGCGCGGCGATCTCGCCGGGGGCGTTCATCCCGATCTCGGCGATGCACCATGCATCGCCGACGTCGGCGCCCAGAAGCGTGAGCGGCACGCCGACATGGTTGTTGAAGGACTTCGGCGACTGCGTGCCGCGACCACAGCGGGCGAGGATCGCCGCGAGCATCCGCCGGGTCGTCGTCTTGCCCGCCGATCCGGTGATCCCGATGACGGTTCCGCGAAGCCTTCGCCGATGCGCCGCAGCGATCCGCTGAAGCGCGCCGAGCGAATCGTCCACGACGAGAAGCGTGGTCGCTTCCGGCGCCCCCGCCTCGCGCGGTCGGCCCGGCCCACCCGGCTGACCCGGGACACGGCGCGCGAGCGCCGACTCCACCGCGGCGACGCGGGCTCGCTCGACGAGGGCCAGCGCACATCCGCGTTCGGAGGCGTGGCGGACGAAGTCGTGCCCGTCCTGCGTCGCACCGCGCAGCGCGACGAAGAGGCACCCCGGTCCCGCCTCGCGGCTGTCGACGACGACGCGGTCGACCCCGCGGCGTGGACCGACAAACTCCCCCCCAGAGGCCTCCGCGAGGAACTCCGGATCGAATCGCGCTCCGGCCGCCGCGCTCACCGGGCCGCCCCGCATCTCTCGAAGCGGCGCGCGATCGCCGCCCTGGCGGCGGCGCGATCGTCGAAGGGGCGCCGGGCGCTCCCGATGATCTGATAGTCCTCGTGACCCTTGCCCGCGATGAGGACGATGTCGCCCTCAGCGGCGCTCTCGATCGCCTCCTCGATCGCCCGAGCGCGATCGACCTCGCAGCGGACGATCGCCCGCTTCTCCGCGGGAACCCCGGTGAGGATCTCGTCAATGATCGCCTCGGGACGCTCGGTCCGCGGGTTGTCGCTCGTGATGACGACCTGGTCCGCCAGGCGGGCGGCCACGGCCGCCATCCGCGGGCGCTTGGTCCGGTCGCGGTCGCCGCCGCACCCGAAGAGGGCGATCACCCGCGCCCCCGCCGGGCGCACCGCGCAGAGCGCTCGAAGCACGTTGTCGAGGGCGTCGTCGGTGTGCGCGTAGTCGACCAGGACCGTGAAGTGGCCCCCCGGCACCTCGACGCGTTCGAGCCGCCCGGGCGGCGCCGTCACGCGCGCCAGCCCCTCGACGATCGCCTCGCCGGGAACGCCGAGCGCGTGGACGGCGGCGGCGGCCTCCAGCGCGTTCATCAGGTTGTGCGTGCCGGCGAGCGGCACCTTGATCTGCGAGCTCCCCCACGGGGCGTGCAGCCGCGCGGAGATCCCCGAGGGGTCGATCGCGTCGAGGTGCGCAAACCACTCCGCCTCCGGCGTGCGCAGGCTGCATCGGATCCGCCGCGCGCGGCAGTCGCGGAGCATGCGCTCCGCGGCCGATGCGTCGGCGTTGACCACGGCGACGGCGTCCGAGTCGAGACCGGCGAAGAGCCCGGCCTTGGCGGCGCCGTACTCCTCCATCGATCCGTGGTAGTCCAGGTGATCGCCGGTCAGGTTGGTGAAGATCGCCGCCGCGAATCGCAGCCCGGCGGTGCGGCGCTGCGCGAGGGCGTGGCTGGAGCACTCCAGCGCCGCCGCCGAGCATCCGTTGCCGACCATCCGGGCGAGGATCGCCGAGAGCTCCGGCGCCGCAGGCGTCGTCAGCGATGCGCTCCGCGTCGAGGCGCCATCGTCGACCAGGACCGTGCCGATCACGCCGCAGCGCCGACCTGCGAACGAGAGGAGCTGCTGGACGAGAAAGGCGATCGTCGTCTTGCCGTTGGTCCCGGTGACGCCGACGAGATCGAGCGCCCGGCTGGGGAACCCCGCCACCGCCTCCGCGAGCCGGGCGCCGGCGCGGGCCGCATCCTCGGCGACGAGAAGCGCCGCTCGGCCACCGATCTGCGATCGCGCCTCGAGGGCGAGGCGGACCTCGACGAGGATCGCCGCGGCACCCCGCCTGAGCGCATCCTCGAGGAAGCTCGCTCCGTCCGCGCTCGTCCCGCGCCGAGCGACGAAGAGCGATCCCGGCCCGACCAGACGGGAGTCTTCATGGACGGAGCTGACCTCCGTCGGGAGTTCGCGGGGGTCCGGGCGGATCTCGGAGCCCGAGGAGGCAGCCTCGGCGGCGCTCCGGAGGATCGGCGCATCGGCGGCGGCGCGACCGGCATCCGCGCGGCGGACTTCAGGAACGACGGCGAGGAGCTGGTCGAGACGCATCGGTCGTTCAGCGAGGGAATGCGGGGGCCCGTGCGATCGAGCGGGAGCGGCGGCGTGCGGCGATGGCCGCCCTGGGCGCCGGGCGCGAGCGTCGCCCGGCCTCGACTCTTATCGGCTCGCGTCCCAAGCCGGATTGACCGGGCCGGCGCCTGCGCTATCGCCGAATCTCGAAGCGCGCGAACTCCCCCGTCGGCTGGCGCTCCTCGACCTCGATGGAGGCGATCAGACCGTCCATTTCCGCGCGCAGCTCGGCGAGCAGCGCATCCACCGCGCCGCCGGGTCCCTCGACGACCAGCCGGACCGCCCCGTCCGGCTCGTTGCGGACCCAGCCGCCGAGCTCGTGCGCTTCCGCGATCTTCCGGGCGGTCGCCCGAAAGCCGACTCCCTGGACGCGCCCGACGAAGCGAAGCTCGCGCCGGATCATCAGGCAACCTCGGCGGGGAGCTCGGCGTTGTTCCAGATCTTCTGCACGTCGTCGTGCTCCTCGAGCGCATCGAGGAGCCGCTGCACCGTCGCCGCGGCCCCCTCATCGATGGCGACGGTGTTCATCGGCACCATCGCGACCTCTGCCGAGAGCGCCTCGACTCCCGCCCGCGCGAGGCCGTCCTTCACCTGAACGAGCGCCGGCGGGGCGCAGCGGATCTCCCACCCTCCTTCGGACCCCTCGACATCGTCGGCCCCCGCCTCGAGCGCCACCTCGATGATCCGCTCCTCGTCGAGCCCGGCTGCGGCCTCGACGAGGAGGACCCCGGTCGCCTCGAAGGAGAACGCGACCGCGCCGGGCTTGGCGAGGTTGCCGCCGTTCTTCTCGAAGATCGTCCGAAGCTCGGGCGCCGTCCGTGAGCTCTTGTCGGTCAGGCAGTCGACGATGATCGCGACCCCGCCGGGGCCGTACCCCTCGTAGCGCACCTGCTCATAGCTCACCCCGTCGAGATCGCCGGTCCCCTTGCGGATCGCCTTCTCGATGGTGTCCTTGGGCATGTTCTCCGCCTTGGCGTCGTCGATCGCCAGCCGCAGCGAAGGGTTGAACGTCGGGTCCCCGCCCCCGTTCCGCGCGGCGACGATGATCGCCCGCGCGCACCGCGTCCACGCCCGCCCCCGCAGCGCATCCTGCCGCGCCTTGCGGTGCTTGATGTTCTTCCACGCTGAATGCCCAGCCATGCGCGAGTGTACGCGGCGGCAGGCGGCGATGAACTCGCTCGCGGCCGCTCTCGCCGGCCAAGCGAGCCGCCTTGGCGCGCACGCGGAGCCGGGCTCGCGCACACGCCGAGTCGGATTCGCGCGCACGCGGAGCCGCCCGCGCCGCGACGGCCGCGACCCGCGGCGCGACGAGCGGAGTGCTGCGCTGCGCAGCCGCCCGGATCACGGCGCTTGGTGCCGCGCCGGAGCGGGTCGAGGTACCCTGAGCCCGTGGCCCTCACGTACGCAAGCTATCTGAAGATTCCCGAGCTGCTCCGGCTCCAGCAGCCCCTCTCGGAGGGACCCGAGCACGATGAGATGCTCTTCATCGTGATCCACCAGGTCTACGAGCTCTGGTTCCGGCAGCAGATCCACGAGGCCGAGCGGCTTCGGGACCGGCTTCGCGCCGGCGACGGGGTCGCGGCGACCGGGACGCTCAAGCGGATGCTCGTCATTCTCAAGACCATGGTGAAGCAGATCGACGTCCTCGAAACGATGACGCCGATCGACTTCCTCTCGTTCCGCGCCCGGCTGGAGAACTCCAGCGGCTTTCAGTCGGCGCAGTTCCGCGAGTTCGAATTTCTCCTCGGCCACAAGCGGCGCGGTCCCTTGGGGAACTACCCGGCCGGCACCGCCGAGCGGGCCGCGCTGGAGCGCCGTCTCGAGGAACCGACGATCTGGGAGGCGTTTCTCGCCTACCTGCGGTGCCGCGGCTTCGAGATCCCGCCGGAGGCCTTCCCCGCCGCGCCGTCGGACCCGACGCCGTCCGCAGCCGCGCTGCATCCGATCCTGATCGGGATCTATCGAACCCGCCCCGAGGAGCGCTCGCTCTGCGAGCTCCTCGTCGATCTCGACGAGGGCATCCAGGAGTGGCGCTACCGCCACGTGAAGATGGTCGAGCGCACGATCGGCCGCAAGCCCGGCACCGGCGGTTCGCCCGGCGTGGAGTATCTCGTGAAGACGCTCTTCGCCCCCCTCTTCCCCGACCTCTGGGCCATCCGCGCCGATCTGTAGTGTTCCGGCTCCAGCGCCCCGCGGAGCGTCGCAGCGTTCGGCGAAGGTCCTTCGCGCCGCAGGCGATCGATCCGAGACGAGGCTCGAAACGTGGGCACTGCGCACGCTCGGAGTCGAAGGCGGCACACGAGAAGTCCGATCGCGCGGGCCGGTGCAGCAGGAGCGTCGGGCGCGTCGGGAGCGTCGGGCGCGTCGGGCGCGTCGGGCGCGGCAGCGACGCGGGTGCCGGGCGCAGAGGTCGCGGCCGACCCCGCTCCGACACCGCGCGGGAGCGTCTAACGCGCCAGCGACGCAGGTGTTGATGGAAGCCCGCGGCCGCGCGATCGACGCGTGACGGCGGGGCGATCCCGCGACGGCGCACTGGCGACACGCGGACCACGCGGACCCATCGAACCGCCCCACGCGGCCGGCCGTGTATACTCGCCCCGGTCTTCGGACCCCAACCTCCTCGCGACCGCGCAGAGCGCGGGACCGGGCGGGGCACGAAGCCCGATGCTTCCCCCGAAGCGGGCGTAGTTCAGCGGTAGAACGTCAGCTTCCCAAGCTGAATGTCGCCGGTTCGATCCCGGTCGCCCGCTTTGTCTGAAACCCTGCCGAACGCGCAGCTTGCGCGTTACCCGTCCGCATCCGGCGGGCGAGGGTGCGGCCTTTCCGTGCGAAACACCCGTCAACTGACGGGAAAGTTCGCGGAGGTCGCGCCCCTCTCCAGTTCATCGGCGTGCACGGGAAGCTCCTCGACTCGCTCGTCGCGGCGCGGGGTGACGACTTCACCCGCTGCGTCGCGGAGTGCGGCGCAGGGCCGGATCGGAAGTCGGCGAGCTTCGCCGTGCGCGAAGCCCGAGTCACGCTTCAGACGGCGCTGCCGCGAGCGGGTCAGGAGGGCGCGATCGACGCCGGGCTCGATGCACTGGCCGCGGAACGCATCGGCCGGGCGTGGCGACGCGACGACGGCTCAGAGGTGCGGAGCGAGCGCTGCCTGATCGACGCGAACCGGGACCAGGCGTCGGACGTCGTCTCCCAGTTCTGCCGCCAGACCAGCGCCAGCGGGATCTTGATGCCCGGCCACGGCCGCGTCGGACGAGGAGTTCGGCGCGGCGCTCGCTGGAGATCGTCGGCGGGATCGTGATGCCCGGGCACGGCCGCTGCGTCGGCGCGGCGAGTGTCCCCTTCGCCGAGCACAAGCGCAAGCGCGGCGAGCGGGTCGGGCTTAACACTACAGCGCTGGAACTCGTCTGCTGCGGCCGCCCGGATGCGGCGTTCTGGCGGCGTCGCAGCTCGGCTTCGGGCCTCGATGCAGGGCACGGTGCTCTTCGGGACGGACACCAAGCCCGAGGCCCGGCCCCGGGACCGGCTGTCGGAGATCCGGAGGGCCAAGGCGCGAGCGAGAAGGCGGCCCCGAACCCGAACCGAGAGGATCAGCGCGGCCTGCGATCTCCCGCCTGTGGCTGCGCCCGCCTCCGGGTGGTGTACACCCGTCGGGCATGGGGAGGCAGGCTCGTTCGGCGGCGGGAGTTCCGCCACTGCGGGCGGCGGCTGACAAGCACCGAGCAACCGGGTGGCGGAGAGCCGATAAGCCCCTGAATCGGCCGTGTTTTCGGCATCCGCGAAAGTCCACGGTGGACACTGGCCGATCCTTGTGGTACAGTTTCGAGATTCACGAAGGAGACCACATCTTGATTGGAGAGCGACTCAAGACCGCACGAACCCAGCGCGGCTGGACGCTTGAGGCTCTATCTGGCCAGACCCAGATCCCCGTTTCCTCGCTCAGCGAGTTCGAAACGGGTAGGCGCGAGCCGCGACTGACCCATCTGGAAGCACTCGCTCGCGCCCACGGCAAGTCTGTCAGCTGGTTCTTCGAGCCCGTCGACGCGCTCGCCGAAGTCGTGCTCTGGCGCGAGCGACCTCAAGCCGACGAGGCCGCAGCGATCGAAGGGCAGTTCCTGAAGCTGTGTCGGTGGTACCGCAATCTCGAGGACTGGTGCGATGAACACCGCCCCTGCCTGCTGCCAGACGCTCGCCCCAACGGCGACCGGTTCGATTGGTCGGACGTTCAGCATCTGGCCAACGCGGTGCGGAACCACCTCAATCTCGGCCAGCGGCCAGCGTCTTCGCTGTTGAACGTCCTGGAGAACGGCTGCGGGGTTCGCGTGTTCCACCTCGAGTTCAGTCCCACTGGGTCCGCCGCGTGCACACGCGACGAGACGCTTGGCATGGCGATCCTTCTGAACGCCAACAACAAGCGGTGGCGGAGGAACTTCGACCTCGCCCACGAGTTGTTCCACCTGCTGACCTGGCGGGTCTTCCGGACGGGACCGAACGCTCATGAGGCCACCGAACAAGAGGAGAAGTTCGCCGACAAGTTCGCCTCGTGCCTCTTGATCCCGGAAGACGCGCTGCGCGACGCGATCGGTGCAGCGCTGAAGTCACGCGGTACGCTGAAGCACATCGAGCTCTTCGACATCGCACGGCAGTTCGACGTGTCGATCGACGCGCTGCTCTGGCGGATGCACTGGATCTTCAGCCGCGACGTCAAGGAGACGCAGCGGGATCTGGAGATCTGCCGGGCGTTCCGGGAGACCGTTGACGTCCGCGAGGACACGAAGCCGCCCTCATTGCCGGAGCGCTACCGCGCGCTGGCGCTTCGTGCGATCCGAGAGGGAGAACTGTCGATCGGCCGCGCTGCGGAGTATCTTGGCCTGAGCCGCAGGGAAGCGATGGCTCTGGACGACCTCGAGGATGTCACGGATGACTCGATCTCGCTTCATCCTGCTTGACGCGAATGTCGTCATCCGCCTCTTCGAGCTCGACCTCTGGAAGCAGGTCGTCGCGCGCTGCCAGATTGTCATCGCCCAGACGGTCGTCGACGAAGCGCACTTCTTCGAGCGGGGTGGCGATCGCTCTCCCATTGACTGGGAAGAGATTGTCCGCGCAGGCTCGGTCGAGATCCGCGCCATGACCGCGACCGAGGTCCAGATCTACTGCAACAGGTTCGATCCGACGTACTACGAGAAACTCGATCCGGGAGAGGCGGAGTCGCTCGCGCTTCTGGAACGAGAGACCGAAGCTCGCATCTGCTCGGCGGACAAGATCGTGTGGCGCGTGCTCGGCAACACGAATCAGGCGGATCGCGGCGTTTCGCTCGAGGAGATCCTGAAGCAGATCGGGCTGACCAAGGCGCTGCCCGAGCGGTTCTCCAAGGCCTTCCGGGAGAAATGGTGTAAGGCGGGCAGCGTCGAGCGCTTCATGGGCCTTGGCGACGGATCGAGTCCGTTCTGATGTTTACCGGTGGAACGATCTCTCCGTTCGCGGCCGGACCGCGCACCTCGCGAGCAAGGACGCGGCGAAGGAGCCCGCCAAGGCGCTCCGAATCACCCGGCTGATTCCTCCCGGCGCGGAGGGCGGCTGAGGTGCTCGGGCTCTTCACGCGCAAGCCAGGGACCGACGCCGCGCCGCGGCAGGTCGCGCCGACCAAGGGCGGCCGCGTGGTTCGCGTGGTCCGTGCAGGCTTCGACTCGGCGGTTACCAACGAGCACAACCGACGCCACTGGTCGAACGCCGACGGCTTGAGCGCCGACGCAGCCGCGTCGCCGGAGATCCGTCGCACGGTGCGCAACCGCGCTCGCTACGAGGTCGCCAACAACTCCTACGCGCGTGGCATCGTCCTGACGCTCGCCAACGACGTCATCGGCATCGGTCCAAGGCTCAAGTTGCTGACCGACAGCGCCGACGCCAACCAGCGCATCGAGCGCGAGTTCACGCGCTGGGCCAAGGCGATCCGCCTGCCCGAGAAGCTTCGCACCATGCGGATGGCTCGGGCGCAGGACGGCGAGGCCTTCCTCGTCCTGACCGACAACCCCCGGCTGCCGACGCCGATCAAGCTCGACGTCCGGCTCGTCGAGGCCGATCGGGTCACGACGCCCGATCTGCTAACGCTCCTCGACGGCAGCGTCGACGGGATCGTCTTCGACGACCTCGGCAATCCCGTCGAGTACCACGTCCTCAAGGAGCACCCCGGCGGCACTGGGAGCGCAACGCTCGGCTTCGAATACGACCGCGTTCCCGCCGAGGCGGTGATCCACTTCTTCCGTGTCGACCGGGCGGGCCAGTCGCGGGGCATCCCCGACATCACGCCTGCGCTGCCGCTCTTCGCGCAGCTCCGCGGCTACACGCTCGCGGTGCTCGGCGCTGCGGAAGCCGCGGCCGACTTCGCGGGCATCCTCTACACCGATGCGCCTGCCAATGGCGAGGCCGAGAGCGTCGAGCCGATGGACTCGATCGAGCTCGAGGCGCGCTCGCTGCTCACGATGCCCGGCGGCTGGAAGATGGCGCAGGTCCAGGCGGAGCAGCCGTCGACGACCTACGCCGAGTTCAAGCGCGAACTGCTCAACGAGATCGCCCGCTGCCTGAACATGCCGTTCAACGTCGCGGCGGGCAATTCGTCGGGTTACAACTACGCCTCGGGTCGCCTCGACCACCAGACGTACTTCAAGTCGATCCGCGTCGGGAGCATTCGGTACAACCACCACCACTCCTCTCACGCGCCAGCCAGAAGGTGGCGAGTTCCGCCCTCGGGGAGCGTCCGGCCGGCGTCGACTTCGCCACCGGCTGCTTGGGGAGAGCGCCCGTGAACGTGCCGCCGCGATCGCCCGCGCACCCTCGACGAGGTTGGGATTCATTGACGTCGAAGAGGTCGGGCTCTTCTGTCCACGCTCGCGACCGTGGCAGGTGGCTCGCCGCGTCACTTCGTCGGGGCGGGCTCGCGAACGCGCTCGGCGAGAAACGCCTCGATCGCCGCCGTCGCCTGCGCCGAGGCGCCTTCGTCGAACGCGACCAGCCCCGAGCGCCCGGGGAAAGACCCGAGCGTGATGGTGGAAGGCTGGGCGTGCGCCGAGACGTCGAAGCCGTGACGCGCTCCCGGCAGCACGAGCAAGGTCGCCTGCGGGTGCGGCGCGCTCCCGCTCGCCGAGCGCCGCGCAGCCGACGGCGGAGAGCGGATCGCGGCGGTGAGCGCTGCGGCCGAGACGAAATCATCGCGGTCGCCGAGGACGATGAGCGTGGGGATGGCGAGATTCGCCAGCAATGAGGGGTCGACAGCCGGATACCAGAGCACCGCCGCGCGCAGCCCGAGCTCGTCGCAGCGGCGGCGATCCGCGAGCAGCGGGAGGACCTCGGCGGCGCCGAAGGACCACGTCATGATGGCGCCCGGATCGCCGTAGCTCAGACGGCTCGAACGTCGCGTCCAGTCGATCACCTGCTCGATGGCCCATGCGGTCCTGCCGCCCGGGGGCGCCTGCGGCCGACCCCGCACGGAGCGGTAGGCCGCGCGTGCGTCGACGATCATCGCCTGCCATCCTGCGCTCGCGAACGACTCCGCGACATCGGCAGCGCGTCCAGCATCCCCGAGCACTTCGCTTCCCGAGCCGTCGGGCAGGAGCAGGATCCAGCGATCGAATCGCGCGCGCTGCGGCGCTGCGGCCGCCGGACCAGAGGAGCCGTCGAGCCTGACGTCCGGCGACACGGCGCCGGAGCCCGCGCGGGCCGGAAACCAGAAGACGCCGCGGGCGACCCCTTGCTCACCGGCGGGCGCGTAGCGAGCACGCGACGCACCGCCCGATCCACGCGCCGGGATCTCCTCGGAGGACCCCGGCGTGCGCTGCGCAGGGGGCTGGTCGCCGGAGCGCCCGCCGGTTCGTCCCGCATCGGTCGAACCACACCCGAAGAGCAGCGCCAGGCTTGCGATCCCCGCCATCGCCGCGGCGCAACGCCGCCAGCTCCGCGCGGCCTCGCTCGTCGACTCTGCGTGCCGATCGCCGCCGACCGCGGCTCGTTCCCAGACCGTCGCACTGCCCGCAGCGGAGCGTCCGAGGAGACCCTTGCGCCCGCACGCGCGATCAAAGCCGAGTCCGAGACCGAGACCTGACTTGAATTCGAAGGGGCTCATCTCGTTGCACTCTCCCCTGGCGCGGCGTGTCCTGAGGCCGACCTCCGCGGCGCACTTGTGACGATCCCGAGGTCGGCGAAACGGGAGCGGAGAACGGGAGCGACGATGGTACCGAGCCGTCCTCCACAGGTCCCGTCACCCGATCGACAAGGTCGCGCAAACGACGAGGTCACCCGATCGCCGAGGTCACCCAGTCGCCGCGGTCACGCCGTCGACACCCGGTGTGCGGGGAGCGAGCGACGCAGCGACGATGCGCCGTTGCGGCACGCTGCGTGGCAGACGATCGAGGGCATCGCCGGAGGCGCGGCGCGCCTCCCGAGGCGGGGCGCCGGTCCTCCGACCGTCCAGCGCCCGAGGGCCGGCGGAGCCTCTTGACAATGGCGCGCAAGCCACTACCATGCCGCCTGTAACAACTGGCTTCGAAGTCCTGCGGGCGGGAGCCTTCAAATCCGCCGTTTGAAGTGCACCGATGGTTTCTTTGCGCGCACTTCACAGTTCCTTCATGGCCTCGTGCTCCAGGTTCCTGGCCGCTTCGCGAGAACTGATCGCGACCGCACTTCGTCGGGAGCGCGCCCGAAAGCCGCGCCCGAAAGCCGCGAGGATGGCCCCGGTTCAAAGTCCGATCGGCCACGCGGGGATTCGAACGCAATGTGCATTCCTGAAATTCTCCGGAAATTGCGCTGAATTCAGGATCTGATCTCGACTTGCGTGCGTACTCCTCGGTTCGGGCGATCAGGGCCGCTTCCGGTCCGCTCCCGTGCGGCGCATGTATGCGCCGGTCCGCAGCGATCTGAAGCGCTTTTATAGGCAATCTGATTGGGTCATCCGCCCGCGACTCCGGCGCTTCGGTTCGTCGCGTCTGCTTCCTCACACCCCAACTTCTGGAGACAACGTTCGAATGCACGCATTCCTCGCGCCCCGGTGCGCCATGCTGTCCCTCGCCCTCGTCGCCTCGCTCGGAATCGCCGGCTCGGTCCTCGCCGACTCCGTCGACATCGAGAGCCTCGGCGAGGCCAGCACCGAGCAGCTCGGCTCCTTCGCGGGCTCCCTCGACTACTCGCCCAACGGCGACGGAACCGGAACCCTCGTCGTCTCCCTGACCAACACCAGCCCCGCCGGCAACGGCGGCTTCATCACCGGATTCCTCTTCAACGTCGACTGCGACGATCCGCACATCGCCATCACCCTCGAGCCCGGCTCGAGCCACCCGTTCACCTTCGCCAGCGGAAGCGGAGAGCCCTTCGGCTCCGCGTTCATGGCCGGCGCGGCCCTGGGCGGCTCCTTCCTCGGCGGCGGAAACCCCAATGCCGGCATCGCCGTCGGCGCCACCGGGACCTTCACCTTCAAGGTGGTCACCGAGCAGGCGGACGACCTCGGCGCCGCGGACTTCGTCGCCGGTCCCTACGAGCACAACTTCGTCGTCCGTTTCCGCGGCTTCGAGGATGGCGGTTCGGACAAGGTCCCGGCGGCTCTCCCGCTTCCCCCCGTCGAGTTCTGCCCCTGCGACTACAACTTCGACGGCGTGGTCGACGCCGGCGACATGGGGATGATCCTCGCGGCGTGGGGGCCGGCGGTCGACAGCCCCTACGACACCAACGGCGACGGCCTCGTCGACGGAGCCGACTTCGGGATCTTCCTGCTCTGCTGGCGCCAGTGCGGGGCGCAGTTCGCGCCGTAAGCGCGAAGTGGCCTCGCGCCGGGCGCTTCCGCCCGCACCTCGGTCCGCTCCGCAGGCCGGTCAAATCGCCGGCGTGCGGGAAGCGCTCGCTCGTCTTCACGCCCCGTTCGGATCTCCGCGATCCGGACGGGGCTTTCGCGCGCGACTCCCGGACCGGTCGGTCTAGCCAGGCTCGGTTCCTTGGGAAGCCGCCCTCGCCCATCCGACTTCGGCTTCCCGCGCGGCACCCGCTGCGTTATCGTGCGGAGCGCCTCGCGCCCTCCCCGCCGCACCCCGCTCGTGACGCCGCGCTGCCCGGCGCGGGATCAGGCCACCGATCTCCCGGTCTGCCTCTCTCGCCGGACCGCGCGTCCGGCCCGGACGACCTTGCGAGGGTCGGCCGGTGAGTTCTGCGGCAGCAAGGCGGCGCCAACCACGCGACCACTGAGAAGGAGCACTCGATGACCCCCATGATCAGCGCCGCCACCGGCCTCTGCGCCGCACTCGTCCTCGCTTCCACGGCGAGTGCGGGAGCGGGATCGCCTCCCAACATCCTCTTCATCGTCTATGACGACGTCGGCCTCGACCAGATGGCGATTCCCCCCTTCGGATGGGCGCCGAACGGGCCTGCGGCGGCGCAGATGCCGGTGCTCCAGGAGATCGCCGCGAAGGGGATCTCGTTCACCAACTTCTGGTCGATGCCGGAGTGCTCGCCAAGCCGTGCAGCGTTCTTCACCGGCCGATGGCCGCATCGGACGGGCGTGGTCACCGCGATCATCGATCCGATGCTCCCGGCGTGCCAGCTCAACCCGGTGGAGTTCACGATCCCGCAGATGCTCGCCGGCGCGGACTACACGACGGCGATGATCGGCAAGTACCACATGGCCGGCGGCACCAGCCCGGGCGGAGCCGCCGCCCCGGTCACCTTCGGCAAGCTCGACTGGTACGACGGCAACCTCGAGCTGCCACCCTCGATCGACGCGACCGTCGGCGCGCAGCTCCCATCGACGATGGGAGCGCCGTGCGGCGCGCCGACCACGGAGATGCGCGGCGCCGTCTGCTTCCCCGACGGCACCTGTCTCGAAGGGCTCTCCCCGTTCGAGGGCCTCGCAGCAGGAGGCATTCCGCTGCTGGTCGTCGCCCCCGATGGCAGCTACACGCTCGCGGCGACCTGCGCCGACGCTTCGTGCGCCGCGGTGAGCTTTGCCAACGACAACGCCTACTACGCATGGCAGCGCACGATCGTCGACGGAGCCGGCAACGCGGTGCAGATCGAGCCCTACCGGCAGTACATGACCATCGACATCACCGACCGCACCGTCGAGTGGGTGGCGGAGCAGAAGGGCCCGTGGGCCTGCATCGTGACGTACACCGCGAGCCATACGCCCATCCAGACGCCGCCGCCGGCGCTGCTGCCGAACGGCAGCGACATCGACTGGGACTGCTCCGAGGGAGAGGGCCTGCGCCAGACGTTCAAGCTGATGACCGAGGCGATGGACCGTGAGCAGGGCCGCCTGCTGGTCGAGCTCGGACTGGGGTCCTGGACGCCCGAAGGCGACTTCGTGCTCACAGACCCCGCCCTCACGAACACGCTGATCGTGGTCATCGGCGACAACGGTTCGTATGGACCGACGGTGCGGCCGCCGTTCAACCCCGCCCAGGCGAAGGGAACGGTCTTCCAGACCGGCGTCCTCGTGCCGCTCGTCGTGGCCGGACCGATGCAGGTGGACCCGGGACGGACGGTGGACGCGATGGTCAACATCGTCGACCTCTTCGGTCTCTTCGCCGACGTCGCCGGAGTCGACCTCGACGCCGTCGTTCCGCCCGCTCGGCCGATCGATTCGCAGCCGATGCTCCCGTACATCACCAGCGCTTCGGCCCCGGAGGTCCGCGAATGGGACTTCGCGATCTACGGCCCCGGCATCGCGGTGCCCGGGTCGTTCCTGCCCTGCCTGCTTCCGGGGAACGTCTGCGACGACCAGACCTTCCCGGATCAGTCCTTCTGCGAGGCGAACGATGGCATCTGGTACGGAGGCCAGGGAAGCTCCTGCTGCGATCTCATCGAGGCGGGGCTGATCCCCGCGTCGAGCAGCCTGCCGCCCGAACTTCAGTACGCGGTCCGCGAGGGGCGCTACAAGCTCCTCGTCCTGACCTACGAGTCCTGCGCTCCGACGTCGTGCGAGATGCAGTTCCATCTCCTGCCAGAGCCCCAGCCGCCGCTGATCTCAGGCGTCGAGGAGTGCTCCACCCGCCTCTGCATCGGAACGCTCGATCCCCAGCAGCAGCGCATCTTCGAGCGGATGCGACAGCGGATGATCGACGTGATCCAGTCGCAGCCGACCTGCCTCGGCGACGGGAACAAGGACCTCAAGATCGACGGCGCGGACCTCGCCGGCGTCCTCGCGTACTGGAATGCGGGCCCGAGCTTCTACGACTTCAACTACGACGGCCAGACCGATGAAAAGGACCTCGCGATCGTGCTGAACGCGTGGACTCCCGACTGTTCGGACCGGCTGCCGACGCTCCCCTCCTGCCTGCTCGACCCGCCGCTGGGCAACATTCCCGGCCAGTCCTGCATGCCTTGCGGAACGTGATCGCGGAGCGGGCCGTGGGGTGCGGGCCGCGCGAGCCGCACCGCCGACGACAGCGACCGGCGTGCTCCCCGCCGCGGGCCAACCGCGGGGCGGGGGGCACGCCGGTTGCGCGCGCTGGGCGCAGCCGCCATTCGGTCGACCGATCGACGGGTTCCCTCGCCCCTCGCGGCACGGCCGGGGGGCGCTCGATTCCGCCCGATCGGCCCGGGAACCACTCTCCGCAAGCGGTTACCGGCAAGAAACTTGCATGAACGACGCGATCCCTGAGGGGCGCGTGAGTCCAGCATCGCATCGCGTGCGGTACAGGCGGCCGGACGCACCGCGCGCGGGATCGAGGTTCCGTGCGCCGAGGAGCGCGGCATCGCGGTCATGACGCGCGAGGGAGCCTCGCGCGTGCGCTGCGATGCGCTTGCTCTCCTGGTCCGGCGCCCAGCTCGGTCGCGATCCTCACGACGGATCGCAACACCGTCCGACAGCGCGTCGCGGCGGTGCGCGTTCACCCGCGCGGCTTCGAGGCCGATCTCTCGTCGAGCAAGGCGGGCTCGATGAAGACCAGATCGACCGTTCGTCCCGACGTCGCGCGGGTCTTCGACCTCTGCCGCCCACTCATCGAAAGAAAGGCTTCTGATCCCATGCATCTTCTCAGCGCGCCCAGGGGCGCGTCGCTGTCCCTCGCCCTCGTCGCCTCGCTCGGTACCGCCGGCTCGGTCCTCGCCGACTCGGTCGACATCGAGAGCCTCGGCGAGGCCAGCACCGAGCAGCTCGGCTCCTTCGCGGGCTCCCTCGACTACTCGCCCAACGGCGACGGAACCGGAACCCTCGTCGTCTCCCTGACCAACACCAGCCCCGCCGGCAACGGCGGCTTCATCACCGGATTCCTCTTCAACGTCGACTGCGACGATCCGCACATCGCCATCACCCTCGAGCCCGGCTCGAGCCACCCGTTCACCTTCGCCAGCGGAAGCGGAGAGCCCTTCGGCTCCGCGTTCATGGCCGGCGCGGCCCTGGGCGGCTCCTTCCTCGGCGGCGGAAACCCCAATGCCGGCATCGCCGTCGGCGCCACCGGGACCTTCACCTTCAAGGTGGTCACCGAGCAGGCGGACGACCTCGGCGCCGCGGACTTCGTCGCCGGTCCCTACGAGCACAACTTCGTCGTCCGTTTCCGCGGCTTCGAGGATGGCGGTTCGGACAAGGTCCCGGCGGCTCTCCCGCTTCCCCCCGTCGAGTTCTGCCCCTGCGACTACAACTTCGACGGCGTGGTCGACGCCGGCGACATGGGGATGATCCTCGCGGCGTGGGGGCCGGCGGTCGACAGCCCCTACGACACCAACGGCGACGGCCTCGTCGACGGAGCCGACTTCGGGATCTTCCTGCTCTGCTGGCGCCAGTGCGGGGCGCAGTTCGCGCCGTAAGCGCTCGATCAGTCGCTCGAACTCCCTGCGCGGTGCGACCGACACGTCGTCAGGTCGCCTCTCCCCCGGTCGGATCCGCGCGATCCGGCCGGGGGTCCCTGCGCGCCGGGATCGCTGCGCGGGCGATCGCCGGGCGCTTGCAGGCGCAGACGAAGTCCGAGGCAGGCCCGTCGGCGGGACAGGAGCCGGGCAGGAGCCGGGCAGGAGCCGGGATGGCAGCCAGGGAGGAAGCCGGGGAGGAAACCGGTCCCCCGGAGGAGACCTGAACATCGCGATCGTGCCGCAGCGGGGTCGGTCAGTCTCCGGTCGGCGTCTCCTCGGGCGACCTGTCCGGCGGCGCCTCAAGCGACGCCAGATGCAGACGAAGGATGCGCAGCACTTCGACGACCGCGTCGAAGTGCATCGGAACGCCGTGATCGGCTCCGGCGATGATCAGCTCCGACTCCGCAGAGGGCCAGTGGGCGCTCTCGAATGCGACGACGCCGTCGGAGCCCCCGGGCTCCGCGCTGCCATCGCGTCGGCCGATGATCGAATGGACCGCGACGGCGGAGTCGATGGGCATCGCGGCGAAGCCTCGAACCAGCCGCGAACGAGGCGAGAGTGAGTCGATGCCCGTGGTCACCCGCCGCGTGGTGCGCACTTCCTCTCCTCTCTGGGGAGTCTCGGCGCCGAAGACCCGGCTCGTCGCCGCGACCAGATCGGGCGGCAGGCGGACGAGACGGGAGACGAACCGGGAGATCGAGAGGTCGGCGAGACCGCTGCCCCGGTGCGGAACCGCGATGAAGACCACGCGACGGATCCACGGCAGCGGCGGTTCGAAGAAGATCGCCTCGACCAGAGCGCGGTCCTCGGGGTCCAGTTCGGCTTCCTCCAGAGGCGCATCGCTGACGCTCTCCCAGAGACCGTTGCGCAGATCGGTCACGAGCGAGCGGGCGAGCAGCCCGCCCATGCTGTGGCCGACGACGACCATCTCGTCGAAGCGTGCGTTGGTGCCATCGGGGTCGTGCAGCTCGCGAATCGCCCGCAGCGCCTGTCGCAGCCGCATCGCCGAGTATGGGAAGGGGTTCCCCGTGGGATACATGAAGAACCAGAACTGGTACCGCTCGCGGATCTCGGGAATGCTCAGGAGATCGTTGAACATCTCCCGCCAGGTCAGCGGCGACGAGACCAGTCCATGAACGAAGATCACCGGGATCCGATTCGGATCCCACGGCTCGATCATGTAGAACCCCGTGAGCTCCTGCCAGCGATCGACGCTCCAGAGGCCACCGAACCCGGCGGAGGCGGAAGGACGGTCGTGGGCGAGCGTGCCGACGAGTGCGGCGGTGAAATCCGACTCGAGCGGAACGCTCCGCCCGCCGATCGTTGAGGCGGCAGCGCGCATCGGATCGAGGATCTCGAGTCCGAAGCGCACCGGCCGCCAGGGGGCGGAGCCGTCGAACTCGACATCCGGGATCACGGCCGAGAGGCTCACGGAGTGATAGCCGATCGGCAGGTTCCGCTCCGAGGGCATCACGACCATCTCCGGCTCCGCGCTGCGGTCGGCGATCAACGTCGCTCCGATGCCGAAGCGCCGATGGCGATGGCGCATTCCGCGGACGCGAAAGGCGTCCGACGCGTAGAAGCGCCGGAAGGGCGCCGGACTCCAGTGCTGCGCGGCCCACGCGTAGTCGATGGCGATCGTGCGTCCGAGGAAGGGCCGTTCGAACGTCCCGCTCTCGAGCCCCGGCAGCGCCGAGAGTCCGACGACGACCTGGCCAAGGCTCGCGTTGTGGAGCTGCCGTGCCAGTCCCCAGGCGGCGTCATAGGGCGAGAGCGAGAGGTCGCCCGAGAAGATCGCCGTCCAGCTCGCCAGCGCCGAAATGGCCATGGCCTCCCAACCCTCGCCGGCGCCTCCACCGCGCGACTCGCCGAACGCGAAGGCGACCTCCGCCAGCGCGATCAGCCGCTCGGCATCGGGGCGCTCTTCGACCAGCGCGACCAGTCGATCGACCGTCTCCCTCTCGAAGCTCACGGGGATGCTCTCGGCGACCAGGTAGCGCTCCGTCCACGGGCTGAGACGCTCCGAGACCAGGGCGCTGCGGTGCGCGTCGGCGATCTGCTCGCCGATCGGAGCGGGTTCCAGCGCAATCGGAGTGCGGCAACCGGCCGCGGCGACCGCGACTCCCACGGCGAGCAGACCGGCGCATCGACCTCGGCCACGGCGCGCCGAGCGCTCTGGAGGCGCGGCTGCGGATCTGGGCGGGATCGGCTCGTGATCGAGACGGGAGAGCAAGCGCACGGGGGATCCTCGCGGAAAGTCGGACGTGCTGACGCGCGGACGTCGGCGCGGCGCTCGGCTCGCGATGCCGGGAAACGCGCCGCCGCGACGGGACCGGGGCCGGATGACCGGCGGCGTCTGCGGTCGCTTCCGCGACTTCGACACGCGCGAGGCCTGCGGCCGAGCGCCTGATATAACACGTCTGCGCGGCTCGCATCCGCCGGCATCGTGATCTCGGCGCCGAGAGCGATCCTTGGGCAAGTGGAGGACCGACCCGCGGCGACTGATCGCGGAGGCCGCGCGCAGGAGCTGCGAGCTCCCTCATCCTGTCAGGATTCCCAACACTCCGGCGCCCCTTGTCTCCTGCTGCGGCGTCCGGAAGCGGCGTTCTGCTGCGTCGAAGCCCGCTCGCCGAAGCCGAGTCGCGGGCGTCCAGTCGCGGAAGTCCGCTCGGTGGGAGGCGCATCGCACTTGCCGACCAACTCAGCCATGACCAACAGCACGCTCTACGCCCCCGTCCCCATCGATCCGGCCAGCGCAGCCGCAGCAGTCTCAACCGGACGGCTTCCGGAGCCCGGTCTCGTCGGGAGGCTCGTCCGCGAAGCATGGGAACGTTACCGCCACGTCGACGACGGAACCGTCGCCGACTACATCCCGGCGCTGGCAAAGGTCTCGCGGACGCTCTTCGGGCTCGCTGTCGTCGGGGTCGACGGGACGGTTCACGCCGCAGGCGATGCCGAGGCGGAGTTCTCGATCCAGTCGATCTCGAAGCCTTTCGTCTTCGCCCTCGTCTGCCAGGCGATCGGCAGCGAGCCAGCGCGCGAGCGCGTCGGCGTCAACGCAACCGGGCTTCCCTTCAACTCGGTGATGGCCGTGGAGCTGAACCGGAGCCGGACGATGAACCCGATGGTCAACGCAGGGGCGATCGCGACGACCAGCCTCGCGCCGGGATCGAGCGCTCAGGAGAAGTGGCTGTGGATCCGCGACGGGCTCTCGCGCTTCGCCGGGCGGTCGCTGGCGCTCGACGAGGAGATCTACGAGTCCGAGGCCGCGACCAACCTCCGCAACCGCGGCATTGCGAAGCTCCTCGAGGGGTACGAACGCATGTACTTCGACGCCCTCGAAGCCACGGACATCTACACCCGGCAGTGCTCGCTCCGAGTGAGCGCGCGCGACCTCGCCGTCATGGGAGCGACGCTCGCCGACGGTGGCGTGAACCCGCTGACCAAGGAGCGCGTCGTCGACGCCGAGGTCTGCAAGAAGGTGCTCGCGGCGATGGCGACCGCGGGCCTCTACGAGCTCTCCGGCGACTGGCTCTATGAGATCGGCCTGCCGGGCAAGAGCGGCGTCGGCGGCGGGATCGTGACGATCGCCCCCGGCAAGGGGGGCCTCGGCACCTTCGCCCCGCCGCTCGACGAGGCGGGCAACAGCGTCAAGGGGCAGCGCGTCGCGAAGGACCTCTCGGAGCGCCTGGGACTGAACCTCTTCGCGTCGCGGCCGGCGGCGTAGCCGGAAGAAGCGCCGCCCGTCCGGCCGGCGACAATCGACCGGCGGGCGGACCGGCCCGCCGGTCGCGAAGAGCCGAGCGTGCAGGCCCGGCCGCGTGGGCCGGAGCGTCGGCGTCAGGCGGCCGGGCGCTCGCTCCGCTCCCCGCTCAGCTCATCGGGCACGCGCCCCAGGAACTCAGCAGGATGCCCAGATCGGCACCGTCGAGGATGCCGTCTCCGCTCAGATCTCCGGGGCACGAAGCGCACCCGCCCCACGCGCTGAGGAGCAGGCCAAGATCGGCACCATCGACCGCGCCGTCGCCGTTCAGGTCGGCGGGGCAGGGGTGGAACTCGGCGACGGTGAGCGTGACGACGTCGGCGACCTCGCCCGTGTGGGAGCCGATCTGCCAGAGGTAGCTTCCGCCGGGGACGGTCGTGATCGGTCCTTCGACGAAGCTCCCAGAGAGCGTGGTCGGCGGCGCCACGAGAACGGTGAAGGTGTCGCCCACCTCCGGTGCGAAGAGACCGCCGCCCAGATCCAGCAGGTCGACCTCGAGAGCGCCGGCGAGGCTGTGCTGAGCGCCGCCGAGCACGAGCCGGTCGTGCTCGCTTCCCGGCGCGTGGCCGCCGATTGCGATCCGCCACGTGGCGCTCGACTCAAAGATGGCGCGGTCAGCGGAAGCGATCCCGGGGCCGGCCCCGTTCGCCGGGCCGATCCGCAGCGTGCCGGAGTTGAGCAGATCGGTCAGGGCGAGGTTGGTGCCGGGGGCGAGCGTCAGCGTGCCCGTGCTCTGGTTCTCGAGCCGCCCCTCGCCGAAAAAGCCGGTGCTTGCCGCGACGTGGGTGCTTCCGGCGAAGCGGACGCGCGAGGTCGGCGTCGCGAAGACGACGAGGCTTCCGGGCTCGAGCGCGGTGTCGCTCGCGATGCGGATCGCGCCGGAGATCTCGAGCTGGCCGAACATCCGCAGGGGCGAGCCGTCGACGCGCGTGACCATGATCGCGCCGATCCCGCCGAGGCTGAGCTTGGCCGTGATCGGCGCGACCATCCACGACGCGGCAGGATCGTCGAGGTTGACGCTCAGCCGGGCGAACCCGTTGCCGCCGACGCTCATCGCCCCCGCGAAGGTGTTGTTGAACGAATTGATGCTCTCGACATTCAGGACCAGAGAGTTGACGACGGACCACTCGGTCTCGCCCCAGAATCCGTCGAGATCGAAGCGCCCGCCGTCGATCACCGTGGGGCCGACGACCGACGCCGGACCGTTGACGACCGCTCGGCCGGCGAGTCCGACGGTTCCGTTCCAGACGCTGGCGCCGTTGAACTGCACCGCGGCGCTCGGTCCGGCGTCGACGGCGAACGTGCCGTCGCCGATGACCGTCGGGCCGTTGAAGCGCAGCGACGAGCCGGCGCCGAGCGAACAGGAGGCGCCATCGATGGTCGCGGCGTCCATCAGCAGGCAGAGAGCGCCCGGCGCCAGCAGCACGTCGGCGCTCGGCGAGCAGATGATCGGCGCATGCACGTGCAGCAGCGAGCTTGACGAGAGCAGATCGAGCGTTCCCTTGAGCCTGAACTCCCCGCCGGTCAGCTCCGACGCCGGCGGCGCTGGATTGCCCGAGCCTCCGAAGACCTTGATCGCCGCGCCCGGCCCGAGCGTCCATCCCTCGGAGAGGTTCATCCGCAGGGCGTTGCCGCGCCCGAGCAGGATCATGTCGTCCATCGGGTCGGCGAGGCCCGTCCCGTTGATGGTCAGGTGGGCGTACTGGGGACCTTCGTACGAGCTCGCCGTGACGTTGATCGAGCTCTCGCCGGCGACTGCGCCGTCGAGGTCGACCCGGCCGGTCCCGATCTGGTTGATGACGATGCCCGCGGCGCCCGGAGAGAGGAAGCCGTCGAGAAGAAGCGCGACCGGCGCATTGGCGGTGAGCGAGAGCGTGCCCGCGCCGTTGATCGCGCACTCCGGCCCGACGGTCATCGCTCCGCCGGCGAGGAGGGCGCCGCCCTGGAGCTGGAGCCACGCTCCATCGCTGAGGGCGACCGAGCTCAGCACCGCATCGATCTCCGCAGGTCCGTCCGCGATCGTGAGTCGCGACGGATGGCCGAACTGACCGACGACGTTGTAGCCCGAGAGCGTCGTGGTTCCGAGGACGGCGAGCTGACCGCCGCTCGTGATGATCCGCATGCCGTCGGTGACCGCCAGCGTGCCGATCACCGTGTTGATGTCCAGAGTCACCGACGTGTTCTCGGCAGCCGGGAGATTCCCGATGAAGACCTGATTCCCTGGGCCGGGCAGCCCGATCGGGGACCAGTGTCCCGCGCTGCTCCACGAGCCGTGCCCCGCTGTCCAGCTCTTGAGCTGGCCGGGTGCGGCCGCGGATCCGAGCGCAGCCGCTGCGCCGGCGAGAAGGAGGCGAAAGGTGTGCGCGCCGCTGCGCGAGTGGTGATGAGTCGTGATCTGCATGGAGGCGATGTCGAGAGGTGGGACCTGAGGCCGGGCGCTCCACGTTCCAGCGTTGGAACGCGTCGTCGCGAGGATGCCCGAAGTGGCTGCCAGAGACGAAGAAGTGACGCCGGCGGGGTGCCGGCATAGGTTCGCTGCGCGCCTCTCAGGACGCGCCTGCGAGGGATCTGAGGACCGCGAGCTTCGACGCCGTGGAGTGCCGCCGCGGGCGACCGCCGCAGGAGCCGAGAAGCGCTGGAGCGCTCGGTTCGGACGCGCGGAATCGGATCGACTGACCCGACATGCACCCTCCGCTGGCGGGCGGCCGACCTTGCAGCAGATCCCAAGCCGACGCGAGTCGCTCTGGAGGCGCTGGCGATCGGGGCTTGCGACCCTCTCGTCGGTCGGACGCGGCGCCGGAGGGCTCTCTCCGAAGGGCGGCTGCCCCGGCGCGTCGCCCCTGACCTGCGGCGCCCGCTCGGTCGCAGGCCCACGATGCCGGTCCGCCCGCCCGCACGCCGCGCCGGAGAATCCCATACAGAATCCTTACTTCGTGCGGCGATGCGGGCCGTTTCCCGGTATCATCCGACCTTCGCGAGCGAAGGACGGCGCATCCGCCGAGCGACCACTCCGCGACGCCTCGACCGACCATGAATCGACGTGAGAGAACGCGTCACCACGATCCCGCCGACGATCGGCTTCCAACATCAGGCTCCGGGTTCGCAGCCGCGGCCGCTCCAACCCGCAGCGGACAACTCGAGCGGCTGCCTCCGATCGCGCACGGGTCGCACGGAGCGCGCCGGGAGAGATCGCTCACGAGAGCGGCGGCCGCCGACCTCCCGCATCAACGAGAAGAACGCATCGACAACGAGAACAGGGATCCGACGCGCACCCGAGCGCGTCTTTGGACCCTCCGCCTTCACCCGACTCCGAGCCGAGGAATCACCCCGGCCCGCTCGCACTCCGGATCACGCTCATGGCCAGCTACAACAAAGTTCTCCTGATGGGCAACCTCACGCGCGACATCGAGCTGCGGCACACCAGCTCCAATCAGGCCGTCGCGAACTTCGGCCTCGCGGTCAACCGCCGCTACCGCACGGCGGGCGGCGAAGATCGAGAGGAGGTGACCTTCGTCGACTGCGAGGCATGGGGGAACACCGCGGAGATCATGGCGAAGTACCTCGCCAAGGGGCGGCCCGTCTTTGTCGAGGGGCGCCTCAAGCTCGACCAGTGGCAGGACAAGGAGGGGAACAAGCAGTCCAAGCTCCGCGTCGTGGTCGACAACTTCCAGTTCATCGACTCGCGCGGAGGCGGAGGTGGCGGCGCCCCGGCGGGTGACGCGACCCAAGGTCGCTACTCGGGCGACGACGCGCCATCCCGCCCCGCTCGCACGCCAGCCCCGGTCCACCACGAGCCGGTTCCCGAGGACGACATCCCGTTCTGATCATCGCCCGTGGCGACTGAACGACCGCGGCACGTCGCGGACGGGATGCTCCACCGCGCCGTCGCCGCCCGCAGCCAGAGTTCGGCGCCGCTCTCGCCCGGGTTCGGCTCCCGCCCGACGCTGGTCGTGAGCGCGTCTCGGCACTCCGCCGCCAGTTGGCGTCCGCACGAGTTGACCGAGGGGCGCGTCGCGCCGGGAGCAGAGACGCGGCCGCGGCGCCGACGGCCCCCCTGCGGGACTTGAAGCCCCGCACGCGAGCTTCGACGCCGTGAAACGCCGGTTCGGGCGACCGCAGCAGAAGCCAGCGGACGTTGGAGTGCTCCACCCTTCGATCCCCAGGCCGCTCGGCGCCTACTCTTGCCCCCTTCGCAGCGCGCCCAAGGCGAGCGCGCGCCGCGCGGCGACACCCCGTCAAGAACCCCGTCATCGGGAGTTCCGCGACTTCGAATCCCCTTTACCCCGCTGGGGCGGCAATCCCGCTCCTAACTTGCGAAAGGACAGCGACAGACCATGGCCCGCTCCATCGAACTCCTCCTGCTCCGGAACATTGAGAACCTCGGCATCGTCGGGGATCTCGTCAAGGTCCGCCCCGGCCACGCGCGGAACTTCCTGCTGCCGCACGCGCTCGCCGAGTTCCCCACCCCGGAGAAGATCGAGTCCCTGAAGGACGCGCGCGCCAAGGCGCTCGCCGAGGTGGCGAAGGCACGATCGGATCGCGAGGAGCTTCTCGCCCGCATGACCGAGGTCTCGGTCTCGGTCGTGCGAAGCTGCAACGACCAGGGAATCCTGTACGGCTCGATCAGCCAGCGCGACATCGCAGACGCGCTTCAGGCGGCCGGCTACGGCGTCGACGTTCGCGCCGTGCGCCTGAGCCAGTCGATCCGGCGCATCGGGTCCTATCACGTCCCGGTCCAGCTCGACAAGGACCTCCGCACCGAGATCACCATCGAGGTGAAGCCCGACCGCCAGCTCGAGCAGGAGATGCGCGAAGCCGCCGCGGAACCCGAGGCCAAGGAGAGCGGCGGCGAAGCCGGCCAGCCCGAGGCCGCAGGTGCAAAGGAGCGCACCCGCAAGCCCGCGGGCGCCACCGCGTAGCACCGACGACGACCCCGATCGAGCACTACAGCGCTGGGACTCGTCTGCTGCGGCCGCCCGGATGCGGCATTCTGGCGGCGTCGCAGCTCGGCTTCGGGCCTCGACGTAGCACTGCGGCTACGCCGTCGGCCCGAAGCCTTCGCTGCTCCTTGCCAGAAGCCGCCCCGAGCTGCCTCGCGACGACGCGTTCCAGCGCAGGAGTGCTCGGCGCGACTGGAGCCGCTCGGCGACCCCCCGCCTTCAGCGGGCGCGCAGGAGGGCGGGCGGACGCTGCGCACCCGATGCGCCGAGGCGCCTGCCCCGAGCCGTAGCCGAGGGGCCTGCCCCGAGCAGTTGCCGAGGGGCCTGCTCGGAAGACGCGCGCACAGCGCCTCCGAGCACGTTGACCGCGGTGCGAGCGCAGTCACGCGGCACCGTGCACGGCACTCGCGTCCACTTGCGTGTGCGGCGATTCCAGACGCTCGCGCGGAACCGCCGACGAAGCTGTGCGGCTTGGCCGCTGCGATGTGCGATCGCCAAGACGGCGCCGGGCCAGCGCCGGTTGAGCGCCGGTTCAGCGCACCGCCAACCCCGGGTGATCATCGAGGCGTCATCGCGCTGGGCCGACCGCGCGGCGCCGCGCCGAGTGCAGACCGAGCGCCGCCGTCTCAGTCGCGCCACGCCTCAGCCACGACGCCTTCCCGGATGTGGACGAAGGTCGTCGATGACTGAATTCGCGGCTCCTCCTTGCCGCCGCCCGTCGAGAGCACCGTGATCACGGCGCCCTGCTGGCGGACCGGCAGGTAGGCCCACTTCCAGATCTCCGATCCGTCGTCGAGCGCCGCTCGATCCGTCGGCTCGCCGAAGACCGCGAGCACCCAGTCGGAACGCGTCTTCCCCACCTCGAGTCGACCGAGGAGCGCCTCGGAGATGAAGGTCCCCGAGTACGCGACCGACGGGCCCTGCATGTGCATGTGCATCTCGACCTTGCCATCCATCTGCATGCGCATGTCGGTTTCGAGCTGCATCGGGGAGGGGGCGCACCCCGGCATCGCAGAGATCGCAGCGAGCGCGATCGCAGCGAGCGCGCCCTTCCGCCAAGAGGCTCCGGCGCCACCGGCCCGGCGCCAGCGCCACCGGAGTCGAGCGGGCAGGCCGAGGTCGGTGACTGCGCTCCGATCGAAGGATGTTCGTGGAAGCTCCATCGATGCGTTGTAGCAGCGTCCCCTCGACGGTGCCATCGGGTGAACGCCTCACGCTCCATCGCCCGCGCCCCGCCATTTCGCACGCCGTCTCGGCTCCGCCGCTCGTCCTCCCGACGGCCTCGACTCCGCCGCGGCAGTCCACCATGGCCGGCGCCGTCCGTCGGGCGCTCTCGATCGCAAGGCACCTGACGCCGCACGGCGCCGGGCCTCGATCACTGACACGGTGAATTCGGGGACAACCTCGTGAGCGACGCGCTCCGCCGCCGTTGGCGCCTTTGCGAGCCCGGACGCGCGCCGGTCGCGTGTGCGTCGTCGCGGCCCGGGCGGCATGCTGCCATCGTGCCTGGAGAGGGACGACAGCGCACGCGGGGAGAGACTCCCGTTCGGAGTCATCGCTGTCACGACGCGCGACCCGGGGCGGAACGCGCGCAGTACGGCGGTGCCGAGCTCGGGCTCGACCCCTGCCTCCTGCGTTCCGACGGGATTTCGGCGCAGCCTGCTCATGCTCGCTCAACAAGGAGATCAGGCATGTCACTCCACGCTCGAAGTCGGTCAGCGGAAGCTGCCGCAGCCCTGTTCGTGCTGGTCACGTCAGGCGCGCTCCCAGAGACTCTCGCGCCATCGCAGCGGAGCGCTCGCGGAACCGCCCATGGCGGAGTCTGTCCTCCGGGATCCCTCCTCTGGGGAGCCCTCGATGGCGGCCCCGCGTCGGGCGGAGCGGGTGCGTCGAACTCGTCGTCCTTCTTCGCGCCGATCGTGGAGACTTCGCTCTCCGGGTCGGACGCGGTGCCAGGCGTCTGGCCGATGCTCTATGTCGGCGGACGCTTCACGCACATGGCCGGCACGCCCGCGAGCAACATCGCCGCGTGGAACGGCTCGGTCGCCCTCCCGCTCGGCGCCGGACTCAACGGAACGGTTCGCGCGCTCGCGGGCTTCGCGGCACCCGGCGCCGAGGGGCTCTACGCGGGGGGGTCCTTCACCGCCTCAGGCGACATCCCGCTGACCAACGTGGCCCGATGGAACGGCCTCAGCAACGCATGGTCCGATCTCGGCCCAGGCAACGACCTCCACGGAGAGGTGCTCGCGATGGCCGTCCATGACGACGGCATCGGACCCCGGCTCTTCGTCGCCGGGAGCTTCCTCTTCAACTCGCAGTGGTTCGAGAGCGCAGCGATGGCCGCATGGGACGGCAGCGCCTGGACGCCGATCGGGGGGATCGGCGGCTTCTCCACCATCCGCTCGCTCTGCGTCCACGACGACGGGAGCGGCCCGGCGCTGTACGCGGGCGGCTCCTTCGTCGTCGACACGACCTCCGGACCGACGCAGAACCTCGCCCGCTGGGACGGCGCGGCATGGAATGCGGTCGGCGGCGGCGTCGCGATGCCATCGATCGACCAGGGGATCTTCGCCCTCGTCTCGCACGAGGAGATCTACTCTGCCGGGTTCCGTCTCTTCGCAGCGGGGAGCTTCTCGAGCGCGGGCGGCGTTCCGCTCTCGAACGTCGCCCGCTGGGATGGTTCCACCTGGTCGCCCGTCGCCGGCGGTCTCGGCGCGACGATCAGGGCCCTTGCGCGGTACGACGACCTGACCAGCGGCGTCCCGCGCCTCTTCGCAGGAGGCGACGGCGGCGTGTGGCGGCTCGGCGACACGTCCTGGCAGACGATCACGGTCGATCCGAGTCCGATGCCGCAGATCCGCACGATGACGGCCGCGGGCCTCGGCCAGGTACCTCCCTGGAACGCGCTCTTCGTGGGCGGGGACTTCACCGCCCTGGGCTCTTCGGATCAGATCGCCTCCTGGGAGTCGATGGGACGCTCGATCGCGGTGTGGAACGGCGCGTCCTGGAGACCAGTGACTGCCGGGCTCGACGGCCATGTGCGCGCACTCACGCTCTGGAACGACGGCGGCCCAGGAGGGCCGGCGATCTACGCCGGAGGGACCTTCGCATTCTCGCCCGCGGGCCTCAATCGCATCGGGCGATTCAACCCGAGCGGCGAAGGTCTTGGTCTCGGGTGGAACGCCCTCGGCCCGGGCCTCACCAGCGCTTCGCCGGTGGGCGTTCGCGTCAACGCGCTCCACGGCGTCGATCACGACGAGCCCGGCGGCCCGGCGCTCTATGCCGCAGGCAGATTCCAGTCCGCGGGGGGCCTCGCTGCCGCGAACATCGCCAAGTGGAGCGGATCGGGGTGGAGTCCCCTGGGCCCCGGCATCTCCGGCACCGGCGTCGGCGACATCGAGTCGGTCTGCGTCTTCGACGAAGGATCCGGCCCGATGACCTTCGCCGGGTTCGGCACGACTCCGGTTCCCGGTCAACCCGTGCCGATCCGCTCGATCGCCCGCTGGGACGGTGTCGAATGGAGCGCCGTCGGCGGCGGCGTCGAAGGCAGCACGCCCACCGCGCTCTCCGTCGTCAAGGCCCTCGCGGTCTTCGACGATGGCAGCGGCCCGGCGCTGTACGCAGGCGGCACCTTCACGAAGGCCGGCGGGGTGCCGGCGAACAACATCGCGCGCTGGGACGGAGCGCAATGGCATGCCCTCGGCGCCGGAATCACCGGCGGGAGCGTCACGGCGCTGCACGTCCACGACGATGGAGGCGGTCCGGCGCTCTACGTCGGCGGGCTGTTCTCCGCCGCAGGAGGGGTTCCCGCCGCCAGCATCGCGCGCTGGAAGAACGGCGCCTGGAGCGCCCTGGGCAGCGGAGTGGCCGGCGGAGTCGTGGCCGCGATGGCGACCTGGGACGACGGCCAGGGCGGCGATGCGAAGCTGATCTGCGGCGGTGCCTTCACCGTGGCAGGCGGGCAGTCGATCCGTCGTCTCGCCCGATGGAACGGCACTTCATGGAGCGCCCTTCCGGAGTGGGCCGAGTGGTGGTGGATCGTGCACCAGGTCAACGCGCTCGCCACCTGGACCCGACCGGACGGCGGTCAGAGCCTCGCGATCGGTGGCATGTTCATCGAGTCGCCGAGCCATGACGCGTGGTTCACGACGCTGCACGGCTGTCCGCCCGATGCGCCTTCGCTCCCGGGCGATCTCGACGGCGATGGCGACGTCGACGGTGCCGATCTCGGGGTCCTGCTGGGGTCATGGGGAGCGTGCCCCCCGAGCCGGCCTTCCGGCTGCCCCGGCGATCTCGATGGCAACGGCAGCGTCGACGGAGCCGACCTCGGCCTCCTGCTCGCCGGCTGGGGCGCCTGACGGCGAACCTCGCGCGCGGCTTCACGATCGGGCGCGTCCCCGCGGGGCGTAGAGCGTGACCAGCCGCGCGATGAGCAGCGCCATGTAGAAGACGCCGATGAGCTGCTCCACGATCGCGAGCATCCGCGCCGTGCCGCTCCTCGGCATGATGTCTCCGAATCCCCCGGTGGTCATCGTGCCGAGGCTGAAGTACATCGCCGTGAAGCCGCGCATCGGCGTCTTCGCCTCCGCCGGATCGGCGAAGGTGAAGGAGCCCGGCGCCGCGCGATCGAGCAGCTCATAGACCAGCGCCCAGGTCAGCCCGATGGTCAGGAACGTCGCGATGCCGGCGCAGATCACGTCGGCGCCGACGCTCGGCGCAAGGAGGATGAAGCGCAGCATGTGATACGTGACGAAGATCGAGAAGAGCGTCAGGGACACCAGCGCCGCCTCGGGCGGGAAGGCCTCGCCGCTGAGTCGAGTGCTCCACGTCGAGGCGAGGGCGGGGAGGGCGAGCAGGGCCGCAAAGGCGAGCGTCCGGCGCCGCGCCCCCACCGCAAGGACCGCAGAGGCCAGCACCGCAGAGAGCAGGATCGCCTCGATCAGGTCGCTGCGCGGGAGCCGCTCCATGAAGGGCGAGACCACGAGCAGCAGCACCATCGCCGCGAGGAAGTGAGCGGCGCTCGCCTTCAGGACGCCGCCCTCGATGATCGCCCGGCGCGGCGCGGGCGCTTCGCCTCCGCGCGCAGCCGCGCGATCTGCGGCTCTGTCGGGCGTGATGGACTCCGCTCCGGCGTCGCGGCGCTCGCTGTTCATGGGCGGATGATCGCCGGTGCGGAGCGAGAAGGCGAGCGCGGACGAAGCGCGCTCGCAGGCGACCGCGGAGCGCCGGCGACGCGACGCGAATGCCGGGGCCGGCGCGCTCGGGGCGGAGGAGGCCGGCGCCGGACCGAATCCCCGGCGACCGAGCGTCGAAGCGGGCGTGGGCGCACGTGAACCTGACGAAGCAGCGGGGCGCCCTGCGTCTCGTCCGACCCGCACCGAATCCCACCCGAAGCCGCTCGAGCCGAGACCGCATGCTCCCAGAGCACACGCTCCAGAGCGCACGCTCCAGAGCGCACGAGACCCCACCGCACGCGACCCGACCAAACGAGACAAGGCCCACGGCCCGATGCCCACTCAGACTCCCTCCCCGACTCCGATTCAGACTCCGATCCCGACGCCGTCGCCCCGACGACCCGAGGCAGCGCCTTGGATGCGCCGCTGGCTGCTCGCCGCGGCGGCGTACAACCTGCTCTGGGGCGCGGCTGCGATCGCCTTCCCGCTTCCGATGCTCGCGGCGCTCGGCGTCGTTTCCGCGACGCTCGCCTCCTCGGACGGCGACTCGGCGACGCTTCCCGTCATCGCCCGGCTCTGGGCGTGCATCGGGATGATCGTCGGCGTCTACGGCGTCGGGTACGCCATCGCCGCGATGAACCCGCTGCGGCACTGGCCGATCGTCCTTGTCGGCCTCATCGGCAAGGTCCTCGGTCCCATCGGCTTCGTCGATGCCGCCCTCCGCGGCGACCTGCCCTGGGCGATGGGGGTGACGATCATCTTCAACGACCTCCTCTGGTGGGTTCCCTTCGCGGCGATCCTCCACGCGGCGTGGCGTGCCGGCGCCCCCGCCGCACGGCCGTCGACCCCGATGCAGGCCCGCGAGTGACCTCCCGCGGGCGACTTGCCCCCGGAGCGCTCTGCGGCATCCAATGCCCCCATGAGCGCCCCCGCCCCATCGGTCTCCGCCATCCGCGCCGGCGATCCCCTCGCGATCGAGTCGACGCTGCACGAGGATCGCATCTTCCCGCCGCCGGCGGACCTTGCCGAGAGACTCGGACCGCTCCACGTCGCTTCGATGGAGCGGTATCAGTCGCTGTGGAGGCGCTCGATCGAAGACCCTGAGGGCTTCTGGGGCGGAATCGCGTCCGAGTTCGACTGGTTCCGGCCCTGGACGAGCGTGCTCGCGTGGGAGTGCCCTGATGCCCGCTGGTTCGTCGGCGGGCGCACGAACATCTGCCACAACTGCCTCGATCGACAGGTACTCCGCGGCCATGGCGACGAAGTCGCGCTGATCTGGGAGGGCGAACCGCTCCGCGACTCCGAATCGAGCGGGCCCGGGGCGCCGGGCGTCCACGAGGTCCGCCACCTGTCGTATGCGGAGCTGCTGCGCGAGGTCTCCCGCTTCGCGAACGTGCTCAGGGCCCTCGGGGTCCGCAAGGGCGAGGTGGTCACGATCTACATGGGCATGGTCCCGGAGCTCATGGTGGCGATGCTCGCCTGCGCCCGCATCGGCGCGGCGCACTCGGTGATCTTCGGCGGATTCTCCAGCCAGGCGATCGTCGATCGCGTCCACGACGCCGCGAGCCGGGTGCTCGTGACCTGCGACGGAGCGTGGCGGCGCGGGCAGATCGTGCCCCTGAAGGAGAACGTCGATGCGGCGTGCGCAGCGCTGCCGGGCGTGGAGCACGTGGTCGTGCTCGCTCGCTGCGGGAATCCCGTCGCGTGGAATCCCGCCCGCGACCACTGGTGGCGCGACCTGACGCTCGCCGCCTCCGAGCACTGCCCCTGCGAGTGGATGGAGAGCGAAGACCTGCTCTTCCTTCTCTACACCTCGGGATCGACCGGAAAGCCCAAGGGAATCCGGCACACCACCGGGGGCTACATGGTCTACACCGCGACCACCGCCAAGCTCACCTTCAACCTCGCTCCGGGCCGCGGGCAGGTCTTCTGGTGCACTGCGGACATCGGCTGGATCACCGGCCACAGCTACGTGGCCTACGGGATCCTCCCCAATCGCGTGCCCACGCTCATGTACGAAGGGGCCCCCAACGCGCCCGCCGAGGATCGCTTCTGGGACATCGTCGCGCGGCATCGGGTCACCCACTTCTACACCGCGCCGACGGCGATCCGCGCCTTCATGAAGTGGGGCGACGAACATCCTCGGAAGCACGACCTCTCGTCGCTCCGCGTCCTCGGCACCGTCGGCGAGCCGATCAATCCCGAAGCGTGGATGTGGTACCACCGCGTCATCGGCGGAGAGCGCTGCCCGATCGTCGATACCTGGTGGCAGACCGAGACCGGCGGACACATGATCACGCCGCTGCCCGGCGCCACGCCGACGGTCCCCGGCTCCTGCACGCTTCCGGCTCTGGGAGTCGACGCCGCGATCGTCGACGCGCAGGGCATCGAGCAGCCTCCGAACGTCGGCGGACTGCTGGTGATCCGCAAGCCATGGCCGGCGATGCTCCGCGGCATCCACGGCGACCGCGACCGCTTCGTGAAGACCTACTGGTCGCGCGTGCCCGGCATGTACCTCGCCGGCGACGGCGCCCGTCGCGACGAGCGCGGCTACTTCTGGATCATGGGCCGCATCGACGACGTCATCAACGTCTCCGGCCATCGCCTTGGAACGATGGAGGTCGAGTCGGCCCTGGTCAGCCACGACGCCGTCGTCGAGGCGGCCGTCGTCGGCATGCCGCACGAGATCAAGGGAACCGGGGTCGCCGCGTTCTGCATCCTCCGCGGCGGCGTGCACGGCGACGAGGCGCTGCGGGCCTCGCTCCGCGAGCACGTCGCCAAGGAGATCGGGGCGATCGCGAAGCCGGACCTCATCCGCTTCACGGCTTCGTTGCCCAAGACCCGCTCGGGCAAGATCATGCGGCGCCTCCTGCGCGACATCGCCGCAGGGCGCGAGACGACCGGCGATACCACGACGCTCGACGATCTCGGCATCCTCGCGAAGCTCCGCGACGACGAGGAGTGAGCCACCCCGCCGCGGGTCGCGCGGGAGACGGCGGTGCCGTGCCGCCGCCTTCCGGTCCCGAGGCAGCAAAGCCGTTGCGGCGCGGAGGCAACGGGACTCGCGTCGCGAGGTCCCTCACCGCCGCCACGGATGCACGAAGAGCCCGCTGCGGAGCTTGGGCTCGAACCAGGTGCTCTTCGGCGGCATCACGCCGCCCGAATCGGCGACGGCGAGGAGTTCGCGGATGCTCGTGGGGTACATCGCGAACGCCGCCGCCGCCCGGCCGCTGCGAACGCACTCCTCGAGATAGGGCGCCCCGCGGATGCCGCCGACGAAGTCGAGGCGGGCGTCGCGGCGGGGATCCTCGATCCCGAGCAGCGGCGCCAGCACGAGGCGCTGGAGCGCGCTCACGTCGAGCGACTCCGCGACGTCGGAGGTGAAGCTCGCGGCGGGGTCGAGCGAGAGCAGCCACCAGCGATCGCCGAGGAAGACGCCCACCTCTCCCTGGCGACCCGGTTCGGGCGACGGAGCCGGCTGGACATGCCCGGCGCACTCGAGGCGCCGGCGGAACTGGTCAGGCGTCATCCCGCCGAGGGTGCGCACCAGCCGGTGGTAGGCCATGATCTTCAGATGGCTGAGCGGGAAGAAGACCGCGAGGAAGCGATCGTGTCCGGTCCCGTCGTCGATCCCCCGCGCGCGGCGTTCCCGCGCCGCGAGGGCGGCGGCCGCGACGCGGTGGTGCCCGTCGCAGATGTACGCGGCGGGGAGCGCGCTCAGCAGCGCCGCGTAGCGCTCCGGCTCCGAGACGCTCCAGATCGTGTGCGTGGTGCCGTCGACGGCGACGAAGTGGAACCTCGGCCGGTCGTTCATGTCGCGGCGGACAAGATCCTCCAGCTCGAAGTCGTCGCGGTGTCCGAGGAAGACCGGCTCGGTGTGGGCCTCGCACGCGAGCAGGTGATCGGTCCGCTCGCGCTCCTTGTCCGGCCGCGTGCGCTCGTGGCGGATGATCGTCCCGCGCTCGTAGTCGTCGACATCGCAGCAGGCGACCACGCCGACCTGACGATGACCGTGCATCACCTGGCGATAGAGCACGATCTGCGGCTCTGGCTCCGGACGCAGCGCGCCCTCCGCCACCATGCGGTCGAGGTTCGCGCGGGCGCGCCGGTGCGTCGCCGGATCGTCCGACGCCGTCGCCTCCGGGAGCTCGACCTCGGCGCGGGTGATGCGAAGGAAGCTCAGCGGCCGCCCTTCGACCTGCGCCCTCGCCTCGTCCGTCGAGAGCGTGTCGTACGGCGGCGCAGCGACCTGTGCAGCACGGTTGGGCGGCGGAAGCAGCGCGTTGAAGGGGCGGACGCGAAGCATGGACGAAGCTGCCGCGAGGATAGCCCGCCGCGGCCGAAGCTCCGCCCTGCGCTCGAGCGCGCCGCTGCCGCTGCCGCCGGACCACTCCGGTCCCTCCTGTTCCGGTCGCACTCTCCCCAGCCACGCTCTCCCCAGTCGCACTCTCCCCAGTCGCACTCCCCCACCGCACTCTCCCCGGTCCCCCCGCTCCAGTCGCACGCTCGCCGGTCGCGCCGTCGGCCCTTCGCGGCGGCGCCCTCTACGCTTCGTCCACCCATGACCTCCGTCGCCCTGCCTCCGGCCACCGCCTCGACCACGACCGCCGGACATCGCGTCTTCAACTTCTCGGCGGGCCCCGCGGCGATCCCCGAGTCGGTGCTCGAAGAAGCGCGGCGCGACCTCATCGACATCGCAGGCACGGGGATCGGAATCCTCGAGCACAGCCACCGCGGCGCTCTCTTCGACCGCGTGCTCCACGAGGCGCTCGCCGACTGCCGCGAGCTCGGGAAGATCCCCCCCTCGCACGAGATCCTCTTCATCTCCGGGGGCGCCACCCTTCAGTTCGCGATGGTGCCGCTGAACTTCCTCGAGCCGGGGCGAAGCGCCGACTACCTCGCCACCGGCGTCTGGGCGCAGAAGGCGGCCGTCGAGGCGCGGCACGTGGCGGCGCTGACCGGCGGCTCGGTCCGCATCGCCTTCGACGGACGCCGGCATCGATACGACCATGTGCCCGAGCCGGCGGAGCTCGACCTCGATCCGCACGCTGCGTACGCGCACTACTGCTCGAACAACACCGTCTACGCGACGCGCTTCGCAGCTCCGCCCCCGGCGAGGGTGCCGCTGATCTGCGACGCGAGCAGCGACATCTTCTCGCGCCGCCACGACGACCCCTGGCGATTCGGCTCCCACGCGCTCGTCTACGCCAGCGGCCAGAAGAACCTCGGCCCCTCCGGGATGGTCCTCGTGATCGCCGACCGCGCGTTCCTGGGTTCGGCGCGCCGCGGGCTTCCCAGCCTGCTGGACTATCGCGCCTACGTCGCCGGAGAGTCGCGGCCGAGCACGCCGAACACGTGGGGCATCTATCTCATGGGTCGCATGTTCCGCTGGATGCTCGCGGAGGGAGGACTCGACGCCCTCGCCGCGCGGAACGAGGCGAAGGCCGCCCTGCTCTACGACGTGATCGACGCAGGCTTCTACGTCGGCATGGCCCGGCGCGAGAGCCGGTCGCTGATGAACGTCGGATTCCGGCTTCCCTCCGAAGCGCTCGAGGAGCGATTCGCGACCGAAGCCGCGCAGGCGGGGCTCGACGGCCTCCGCGGCCATCGCGAGAGCGGCGGACTGCGCGCGTCCATCTACAACGCGATGCCGGTCGAGGGATGCCGCCGCCTCGCCGAGTTCATGCGCGACTTCGCGGCGCGGCTGGGATGAGCCGATCGAGAAGCGCGTCGCAGGCCGAGTCGAGCAGCGACCAGCACTCGGCGAACTCGTTCATGCCGCCGTAGTAGGGATCGGGAACGTCGGTGCGGCGGGCGTTGGGATCCCAGCGGAGGACGAGCTCGACCTTCTGCGCCGGCGCGCCCATCGCGAGCAGTTCCCGGCGGTTCTCCTCGTCCATGCAGAGCAGGTGATCGAACCGCTCGAAGTCGCGCGGCTCGACCTGCCGCGCCACCGACGGAAGATGCACTCCGCGCTGCGCGGCGATCTCGATGGCACGCCTGTCCGGGCGCGACCCTGCATGCCATCCTCCGGTCCCCGCCGAGTCGACGGTGAAGCGATCGGCGATGCGCCGGAGATTCGCCTTGTGAAGGAAGATCCCCTCCGCCAGCGGGCTGCGGCAGATGTTCCCCATGCAGATGAAGAGGATCGCGGTTCGCGTCGGCATCGGCTGCGAGCGTAGGGAGTTCTCAGTGCGGCGCCCCCTCTCGCCTCACCCGTGCGACCGGCTCCGGCGCTGCAAACCCGGTCCGGCGCGGAAGACTCGACTCTGAATCAACCCGACCCCCGAACTCCCCAGCCTCGAACCCCGGACCCCGGACCTCGAACTCCGGACCTCGAACCCCGGACGTCGAGCTCCGGGCTTCGAACTCCGGACGTCGAACTCCGAGTCTCCGAGACCCACGTTGATCACCGCCGCGGCGAACGCCAGGAAGTACACTCTCGCCCCCATGCTTGCCGTGTCCGATGCCCGCAAGCGCTATGGCTCCGTCGCGGCGCTCGACGGTTGCTCGCTTCGGCTGGAGACCGGCGAGTGGCTCGGCCTGCTGGGGCCCAACGGGGCCGGGAAGACCACCCTCGTCCGCGCCATCGCCGGGCGCGTCGCGCTCGACTCGGGGCGCATCGAGCTCTTCGGCTCCCAGCTTGCTGGCGATCGCCGCGGCGACGCCGCGCTCCGAAGGCGCCTCGGCATCGTCCCGCAGGAACTTGCCCTGCACCCGACGCTGACCGCGCGGGAGAACCTCGAGGTCTTCGGGCGGCTGCACGGCGTCGGTCGCGGCGACATCCCGGCACGGATCGACTGGGCCCTCGAGTTCACCGAGCTTGGCGACCGCCAGCGCGATCTCGTCCGCACATTCTCAGGCGGAATGAAGCGCCGACTCAACCTGGCCTGCGGCGTGCTCCATCGGCCTGAGATCATCCTCCTCGACGAGCCGACCGTCGGCGTCGATCCGCAGAGCCGTCAGCGGATCTGGGAGATGCTCGGCGACCTCCGCGCCGGCGGGGCGTCGCTGCTGCTGACCACCCACCACCTCGACGAGGCGCAGAAGCTCTGCGAGCGCATCGTGGTCATCGACCACGGCCGCGCGGTCGCGGAGGGCACGGTCGCCGAACTGGTCGCCCGGACGGTCGGACGACACCACGAGGTGGTCATCCGCCTCGAGCAGCCGCTTCCGCGCGGGATCGCTCCGGCCCTGATCCGTCTCGACGCCACCGCCGTCGGCGCCCGGATCGCCGACGTCGCCGAAGAGCTGCCTCCGCTGCTGGACTCCCTCGTCCGCGCCGGATGCACGATCGTCGACGTGCATCTCTCCGCGCCGACGCTTCACGCAGCCTTCATCGCCCTGACCGGAAGGGAGCTGCGCGAGTGATCGCCGCCCTGCTGCGCGTCGGCTGGCTGACGCTGAAGCGGGATCGCTTCGCGCTGATCCTCACGTTCGTCCTGCCGATCGTCTTCTTCTCCGTCTTCGCGCTCGTCTTCGGCCGCCAGGGCCGGAGCGAGATCGCGCCGATTCCCGTCGTCATCGTCGATGAGGACGGAAGCGACGCCAGCAGCCGATTCGTCGAAGGGCTCCTCCGCGAGCCGGGCCTCCGCGCCCGCGCGGCCGAGGACGGCGCGGCGCCGCTCGACCGCGCCGCGGCCGAGGGGCTCGTCCGCCGCGGCGCGGTTCCGGTCGCGATCATCCTCCGCAGCGGCTTCGGCGCCGGCTTCGGAGGCAGCTTCGGCGCCTTCGCCGTCCCTCCGCCTTCGGACGATGCAGAGGAGCGCGGGGCGCCGGTCGCGATCGCCGAGCTTCTTGTCGACTCCGCCGATCCCATGGCGACGCCGATCGTGTCGGGCCTCCTCCAGAAGGTCGCGATGACCGCCGCGCCGGACCTCGTCGCCGAGCGCGGCATCGAGCTCTTCAGCCGCTTCGGCGGCGAGCTGACGATGCAGCAGCGCGCGGCCATCGCGACGATGCGGGCGGCGCTGCGCCCCGAGAGCGCCGGAGGGCGGGCCGCGCCGGGCGCGACCGCAGCGGGCCCCTTTGCCGGCCCGGTGCCGGTGCGCACCGTCGACGTGCTCGGGGACCGCAAGACCTCGGGCATGGTCGGCTACTTCGCGGCGGGGACGGCGGTGATGTTCCTGCTCTTCTCGATGTCCGGAGCGGCGGGGACGCTGCTCGACGACGAGGCCGACGGCACGCTGGAGCGCACGCTCGCCACCGGCGTCGGGCTCGCGCGGCTGCTGGGCGCGAAGTGGGTCTTCCATGCCCTCGTCGGCGTGGTTCAGATCTGCGCGATGTTCCTCTGGGCCGCCCTGCTCTTCAGGCTCGAGCTCCTCTCGCGGCTGCCCGGGTTCATCCTGATGACGCTCGCAACCGCCGGTGCCGCGTCGGCCTTCGGCCTGCTCCTCGCCGGGCTCTGCCGGACGCGAGCGCAGCTCTCCGGCCTCGCCACCGTCGTCATCCTGATCATGTCGGCGATCGGAGGGAGCATGTTCCCGCGCCGCTTCCTTCCCGAGTGGGCGCAGGCGGCGGGCAACGCGACCTTCAACGCGTGGGCCGTCGACGGCTACGAGAGGATCTTCTGGTACGACCAGCCCACATGGTCCATCTGGCCGCAGCTCTGCGTGCTCGTCGGACTCACGATCGTCTTCCTCGCGCTGGCGCGCCTGCTCGCGCGACGCTGGGATGCGCGGTGAAGGCGGCGCGCGCGGAGCGGGCGGAGTCGCCGCGCGGTGGCGTTCCAGGTGAGCGTCGACGGCGACCGCCTCCCATCGAGACGGCCTCCCGATCAGCCCGGCCCCATGCTCGGATCCGGAGAACCGACCTGCACCCGGTGCAGCCAACGGTCCACGATGAAGGGACCGAAGGGGAAGATCGCTCCGATGATCCCGGCAGCGGCCAGCCGGACGGAGATCGGAACCCGGCCGATCGCGAGGATGAAGAGCGCCACGACGCCCATGAAGAGGATGCCATGGAGCGATCCCACGATCGTCACCGCCATCGGCATGCCCGCAAGGTACTTCAGCGGCATCGCGATGAAGAAGAGCACGAGCGTGGAGATCCCCTCGATGATCGAGGCGATGCGCAGCCTGCGAAGAAACAGATGATCGATCGGCCTGTGCGCTCGGGTGTGCATGGTCACGCCGAGATCCTTGGCCGCAAGATCGCAGGCGGCGATCCCCGGCGGTGCGCGGCGCGCGCCTCGGTTCCAGTGCTTCGGTTTCAGTGCCGCGGTCCCAGTGCTTCGGTCCCAAGGGCTCGGTCCCAGTGCTTCGGGCCCCGTACCTCGGTCCCAGTACCTCGGTCCCAGTGCCTCGGTTCCAGTGCCTCGGTTCCAGTGCCTCGGTTCCAGCGCTTGGGCCCAGTGCTTCGGACCCCGCCTGCGATCCCAACGCTGCCGTCTCACGGCCGCGATGCTGACACGCTGCCTTCGGGAAGCGGTCCCGTGCGCGGCATGTCGCGCGCCGTCACATCGAGTTTCGGCGGCTTCGTTATCATCGCGGCATGAGCGTGCCGGTTCCCCCTCGCGGAGGCCACTCGAATCCCCGGGGCGACGACACCCCGACCACGATCTCGCTCGTCCCGCCGGCGCTCCTCGCCGAGATCGATGCGGCACGGAAGGCGCTCGGCGCCGCCGAGGAGCGCGCTGCCGGACCGCACTGGGGCGCTCTGCACAAGCTGCTGCTGCGAGCCAAGTCCGATCCGATCACGCTCATGCGCATCGTCGGCGGGCGCGACCTCTCGGCGCTCGACGCGCTCCTGCGCATGCTGCGCGGCGAAGCGTTCGCGGGGTCCGCTCCGGCGCCGCCGCAGCGCGGATCGGCAGGCGCCGTCGATGCTCACGCCGGGAGCGTCGCCGCCGGAACTCCCGCGGCGACGCCGTCGCCGGACGCGGCGACGCTGCGCTCGGCGATGCGCGCCTTCCGGAAGCGGCTCAAGCTCATCCGGCTCGATCACCAGTCGCGCCTCGGTGTCGGTCCTCTCACCGGAGGCCGCTCCCACGACGTCGATGCGATCATCCCGCCCAACGAGTTCCCCCACGCCGTCTGGGAGGCCCTCGCCGACGCCGGCACGCTCACGCGCGCCGGACAGGGCTTCTACGCGCTCCCGGAGGACGCCACTCCCCGGCACTGAGATGGGCTGAACTGGACTGAGTTGGGTTGGGGTGCGTTGGGCTGCGTTGGGCTGCGTTGGGTTGGGCTGCGTTGAGCTGGGTTTGGTTGGGTTCGGCATGGCTGGCTCGGGCTGGGTTGGGTTCGGCTGGGCTGAGTCAGTCTGTGCCGCCCGGATCTGACCGCGCCGCGCCGGGCTGAGCAGATCGCGCTGATCTGAGTGGACTGCGTCGGGATGGCTGAGCGAAGCGGACTGCGGTGCGATGAGGATGCAGGTCTCACACCGACGCGTGCGCCCGTCCGGCGGGACGCAGGCCGTCCGGGCCACGCGCACGCCCCATCGAGGATGGCCGAGCACGGTCGGCCCGGACGCCTCATCGAGGCCCCTCCCGCTGGAGCGGCGCATGCCAGACGCCCGACCCGGCGTGGAGCCGCTCGGTGGCGCAGACGCCTCGAGGAGTACCCCTCGACTCGCTTCGCCCCTCGGCACGCTTCGGCCGTCGACTCGCTTCGCCGCTCGGGACGCTTCGGCCATCGACTCGCTTCGGCCGTCGACTCGCTTCGCCCCTGGACTCGCTTCGCTCGCTCGGGACTCGCTCGGTCATTCGTTCACTCAGGAGATTCGACCCAGGCCGCTGCAAGTGTGCCGACCGGAGCTTGCTGGCCTGCCATGAGCGACGGCCGCTGACACGCCAGTGTCAGCGGCCCGAGTCGAATGGAGCCGGGGGGATTCGAACCCCCGGGCAAGTCGCGAATCTCGCGGAGATCACGCGATCTCCGCGAAGCGCGCAGCGCCAAGCGCAGCGCGGTCTGCGCGGCGCTACCCCCGCTCGCTGGCGGACTTCGACTGGACCTTCAACACGTCGGTCAAGCGCCGCCAGA
>CALMPF010000043.1 GCA_937871505.1 uncultured Planctomycetia bacterium
GCGCTTGGCGTGAAGATCGAAGAGGGCGGGTCAGAGACCCGCCCCTACCGGTGCCATCGGCGACCGCACGGCGGGAACCGACGGTTCGTACTGAACGCAGACGTGAACCCCGCGTAGGGGCCATCGGCGACCGCACGGCAGGGACCGACGGTTCGGATTGAACGCAGGCGTGAACCCCGCCCCTACCGTCTCCCTTCCCATGGCCCCCACCGCCCAGGCTTTCTCGGCATCCGACGCGACCGAGGCGACCAGCTCGCCCCTGTTGGCGCCGAGTCCGTCGGACGTCCGGCGGATCGCGTTCGTGTCACTGGGCTGTCCCAAGAACCTGGTCGACAGCGAGAAGATGCTGGGACTTCTGCGCAACGCCGGGCTGGAACTCGTCTCGGAGCACGAGCGCGCCGACGCGATCGTGGTCAACACCTGCGGCTTTCTGGAGGCGAGCAAGGACGAGTCGCTGGGGGTGATCAAGGAGGCGATCGAGCGCAAGGCCGCGGGCACGTTGAAGCGCGTCGTCGTCGCAGGGTGCCTCGTGCAGCGCCACCGCGCGAAGATGCTGGAGTGGGCGCCGGGCATCGACGCGATGATCGGCGTCTTCGACCGGGATCACATCATCGACGCGGTGACGGGGACTCCGCCACGGCGGGAGGCGCTGCATTCGATCGACGTCGACGACGGCGCTCCCGCCGCCGCCGCGACCATCGCCCCCTACTGGATCTCCGGCAACGCGCTCCAGGCGGCGAAGGAGCGCGGCCTTCCCACCGTCGGGCTGACCGTCAACGGGGCCGACGGGCGCGGCATCGGCTACTTCGAGGACGACGCCGACCGCTTCCGGCTGACGCCGCGGCACTGGGCGTACCTCCGCGCCAGCGAAGGGTGCAACCAGCGCTGCACGTTCTGCACGATTCCCTCGATTCGCGGCAAGATGCGCAGCAAGCCTCCCGCGACGATCGCCGAGGAGGCGCGACGCCTCATGGCGGATGGCGTCTTCGAGCTCAACGTGATCGGCCAGGACACGACCAGCTTCGGCGCCGACATCGGCTGGGACTCGCGCAGCGAGGGACTGGTCGGCCTTCTGAGGCTTCTAGACGGCGTGGCCCGCGACCACGGCGGCGGCTGGGTGCGGCTCATGTACGCCTATCCCAGCACCTTCACCGACGAGATGATCGACGCGATCGCGACGCTCGAGCACGTCGTCAAGTACATCGACATGCCGCTCCAGCACGCCAGCGACCGGATGCTCCGGGCGATGCGCCGCAACGTGACCGCCCGGCAGCAGTCCGACCTCGTCGAGAAGCTGCGCACGCGGGTTCCGGGCATGGCGATCCGCACGACGTTCATCACCGGCTTCCCCGGCGAGACCGAGGCGGATCACCAGGAGCTCATGGAGTTCGTGGAGGCCGTCGGCTTCGACATGATGGGCGTCTTCCGCTACTCGCGCGAGGAGGGCACGCCTGCGGGCACGATGGACCTCGATCCCGGCCTTCACGTCCCCGAGGACGTGAAGCTCCGCCGCGAACGGGAGCTCATGCTCCTCCAGCAGTCGATCGCCTTCGAGAACGCCCGCTACGTCGCCGAGCAGCGCTGCCTCTTCGACGTCCTGATCGAGGGACCGGCGCCCGGCGGAACCAGCGGTCGGGCCACCCCGGGCGTCGGCGGAGCGGGCCGGCTTCATCTCGGCCGCGCCTACTTCCAGGCGCCGTCGATCGATTCGGTGACGTACGTGCACGCCGAGGGCGATCTTGCGCCGGGCGAGCTCGTGCGCTGCACGGTGATCGAGAGCGACGGCTACGACCTGATCGCGCGCCCGACGTCGGAGCTCGAACGCCGCGTCGAGCTCCCGCTGCTGCGCCGGTGACGCGCGGCACCGGGCACGAGCTCCCTCCCGGGAGATACCGTCGTGGCGCCGATGGACGAGATCACCCGCACCACGACAGCGATCCTCGACGGCCTTCGCGAGGGCCTGAAGGACCCGGCGCACGCCGAGGAGTGGGTCCGCCTTGATCGGCGCTATCGCCCGCTGCTCATCGGCGTCGCGCGGCGGCTCGGGCTCGGCGATGCCGACGCCGCCGATGCGGCGCAGGAGGTTCTCGCCTCGTTCGTGCGCGATTTCCGCGCCGGCCGGTACGACCGCGAGCGCGGCCGCCTGCGCCACTGGCTGCTGGCCTTTCTCCGCGCCCGCGTCGCGGACGCGCATCGACGCCGCGGCCGGGCGGGCCCGTCCGCGCCGATGCCGGAGGAGATCCTCGACGAGCGGACCGTCGCCGATGCGTGGGAGGAGGAGCGCCGGCTGACGCTGCTCCGCGCCGCGCTCGAGGCGCTGCGCGCCCGCAGCCGCACCGATCCGCGGACGATCCGCGTCTTCGAGCTGCTCTACATGCATGGCCTCGCGCCGCAGGCGGTGGCGACGGAGTGCTCCATGAGCGTCGAGGAGGTCTACGTCGCCCGGAGCCGCGTGGCGGCGCGCGTTCGTCAGGAGATCCGCAGGCTCGACGAGTGCTGGGATGACTGATCGCTGTCCATCGCGAGCGGCGCTGGAGCGCCACGCCCTCGGCGGCGCCGATCGGTCGGGATCGGCGGATCGCCTTCCGGCTGATTGCGACGGTCCCGGGGCGCCCGAGTCCGAGGAGTCCGTCGGCGCCATCGAGGAGCACCTGCGGCGCTGCCCGGCCTGCGCCGGGATCGCGGCGAGCGTCGCCGATGACCATGCCCTGCTTCGCGAGGTGGCCCATGCCGCCGGGACCCACGAGGGCGGCGGCCGCGGCGGCCCGCCGGCGGTTCCCGGATACGAGATCGCAGAGGAGCTCGGGCGCGGCGGACAGGGGATCGTCTACCGCGCCGTCCAGCGCGGGACGCGCCGCCCCGTCGCGGTCAAGGTGCTTCTCGGAGGGCGGTTCTCGACGACGCGCCAGCGGAGGCGCTTCGAGCGCGAGATCGAGGTCGTCGCGGGCCTTCGCCACCCCGGGATCGTCACCCTCCACGACGGCGGCGTCGCTCAGGACGGCGCCGGAGCGGTCCCGTGGTTCGCGATGGAGCTCGTCGAGGGAGAGCGCCTCGATCGCTGGGCGCGGAGCGAGCCGCGCACGCTGCCCGCGCTCGTCGAGGTCGGACGCGCGGTCGTGGCGGCCGTGGCCGCGGCCCACCGTCACGGCGTCATCCATCGCGACCTCAAGCCCGGCAACGTCCTCGTCGACGCGGAGGGGCGTCCGAGGATCCTCGACTTCGGCCTCGCCGGGCCGAAGGAGTGCGAGGCGGAGGGCCTCTTCGCGGGGACGCCGGCATTCGCCGCTCCGGAGCAGCTCGATCCGGCCCTCGGTCCCGTAGACGCCCAGAGCGACGTCTACGCGCTGGGCCTGCTGCTCGCCGATCTCGTCCGCGCGGGGTCGAGGAGCGCAGCGGGAGTCCCGACCGGCGCGCCTCCGGCTGCGGGGGTCGGCGCCGTCGACGAGCGCGAGCTGCGCCGACTCGGCGCCGACGGCGATCTCGCGGCGATCATCGCCCGCGCCGCGGCCGTCGACCGCAGCGGGCGCTACGGCTCGGCCGAGGCCCTCGCCGAGGACCTTCGTCGCCGTGCCGAGGGACTGCCGGTTGCGGCCCGGGGGGAGTCGCCTCGGTACATCCTGGCGACTCTCGCCCGGCGGCATCGAGCGACCGTGGGGTTCATCGCGTCGCTCGCGCTCCTGCTCGTCGCCGCGACGATCGTCACCGCGGCGCTCCTCGTCCAGCGCGAGCGGCAGCGGTCGCGGGCGGAGCGCAACCTCGCGGCGCTCGCCGCCACGCTCCGCGCCGTCGATCCGCTCGAGGGCGAGGGCCGCGAGATGACGGTCCTCCAGCTCGTCGATGCGGTGGGGAGCAAGCTCGATCGCGACTTTGCCGACGATCCCGCCGCCGAAGCGACGGTGCGCAGCGTGCTCGGCGGCGTGGCGCTCAACCTCGGCGACCTCGACCGCGCGGAGCGCGATTTCAGCCGCGCGCTCGAGCGCCGCCGGACGGAGCGCCCGGTCGTCGCGGTCGCTCTGGCCGACGCCGAGCATGACCTCGCCCGGACGGCCTTCTTCCGGGGACGCTTCGCGGAGGCCGAGACGCTCTACCGCGCCTCGCTCGAGCGACGGCGCCGAGCGCTTGGCGCCGATCATCCGGAGGTCGCCACCAGCCTCGTCCATCTCGCCTCCTGCCGGCGGCGGCTCGGGGACTTCGCCGAGGCCGAGTCGCTCCTGATCGAGGCCCTCGACGTGCGCCGAGCGCTCGGTGAGCCGGCTTCGATCGCGGCCACGATCAACAACATCGGCTCGCTCAGGCGGGAGATCGGAGATCCTGGCGGCGCCCTCGAGCGCTACCGCGAGTCGCTCGCGCTGCTCCGCGCCGAGCCCGTCGATCACGACTGGCGCGTCGCGCACGTGCTGGCCAACATCGGATCGCTCCTGATCGATCTCGCGCGCCTCGACGAGGCCGCCACCGCGCTGGACGAGGCCGACGCGCTTCTCGGCGAGCGCCTCCCCCGCTGCCATCCCAAGCGTCTGGCCATCGCCCTTGAGTCGATCCGCCTCAGGCATCCGACTGCGGGAGACGATCCGGCTTCGCTCGCCCGCCTCGAGCGCGAGAACGCCGTGGCGAAGCTGGCGGAGACGTGCGGCGGATCACTGCCTCGTCACGCCGAGGTGATCGAGGCGCTGGACCGCCTGCGGGCGCTCGCGACGTCGGCGCCGATGCCCGAGCCACGCGGGCACGATGAGCGCGGCCAGCGCTGAGGGCGCCGGGATCACGAAGGCCGTCGAGGTCAGGGCGATCAGGTACTCGCCATTTCCGGCGGATCCCGAGAACCAGCCGCTGATGGGTCCCAGGCCGCCGGGTCCGCCCGGACCGGCGATTCCCCCGCCTGACGATCCGGCGGACGTGAAGATCGGCAGTCCGAAGGCGCCCAGAGGCACGGAGTCGGCGCCGCTGATGGCAAGGTAGTAGAACCCCGGCTGGGTGATCACGATGCCGGTGCCGTCCGTCGAGGCGTTGCCGAGGAAGACGCCGTCTCCGCTCCCGGGTCCGGCCGCAAGCAGCGCCGTGGTGCCGAGCAGGCCCATGCCGCTGCCGTCGAAGAGCCAGAGCGCCGAGGCGAACTGGGTGGAGCCGCCGAAGGCGTCCAGCGTGGTCGCGGAGAAGCTCAGCGGACCGTTGGCCAGGAGCGCCTCGGTGATCGCGAGCCCGTACATGTCCTGCTGATCGGTCAGCGAGAGCCACCCTCGGATCGTCGCCACCGGTCCCATGCCGATCAGAAGCTGGGCGTTGGAGGGGAGCGACCCCGCATCGCCGATCTCGTCCCAGTCCGGACCGGGGGCGGCGTGCGACCGGAGGGCGACGGAGCCGGCGATGCCCAGCGCCGCGGCGGCGATCCACACCCGCCGATCTCCGGCGGCGAGCAGCGCCGACCCGCAGCGTCCTCCCGGCGCTCTCGAGAGGCGCCGAGGCGCCCGGCGAGGAGCGAACGCGGAGGCATCCGCGCGCGAACTGCGCGGCGTGAGGGTGATCTCGGAGACATTCATCGATCGGTGCTCCCGTGTGAGGTGAACCCGCAACGCGCTGCCCGGGCATCGCGCCCCGCGCGTCCGGCAATCCTACTCGCAGGCTCGCAGGCCCTCTTCGATCGCTCTCCGCAGCTCGGATCGCGCGTGCGGCCCGGTCCGCGCCGGCGAACCGGCGCACCGACCGGGGCGCCGCTGCCGCCGTGCCCCATGCGGCGGAGCCAGTTGCCGCGGAGCCAGTTGCCGCGGGGCCGGCTTCCGCGGCGGCGGGCGGCGCAGGACGCCGGGGCGGCCCAACGCGGTCGGCGTACGATCGCCGCTTCTCCCGTGCAGATCCGAAACTTCTCCATCATCGCCCACATCGACCACGGCAAGAGCACCTTGGCGGACCGCCTCCTCCAGGCGACCAAGGCCGTCAGCGCGCGCGAGGCGCGGCAGCAGCTCCTTGACTCGATGGACCTCGAGCGCGAGCGCGGCATCACGATCAAGGCTTCGGCGGTGACCGTCCACCACGCGTACAACGGCGAGGAATTCGAGCTCAACTTCATCGACACGCCGGGCCACGTGGACTTCGCCTACGAGGTCTCGCGGGCCCTGACCGCCTGCGAAGGGGCCGTGCTCGTCGTCGATTCGACCCAGGGCGTCGAGGCGCAGACGGTCGCCAACGCGTACCTCGCGGTGGCCAACAACCTCGAGCTGATCCCGGTGGTCAACAAGATCGACCTCCCGGCTGCGGACCCTGAGAAGGTCGCGATGGAGATCGAGTCGGTCCTCGGCATTCCCGCGGAGGAGTGCATCTTCGTCTCGGCCAAGACCGGTCAGGGGATCGCGGAGCTGCTCGACCGCATCTGCGAGAAGCTCCCGCCGCCGCGCCCGTCGCAGATGGATCGGCTCCGGGCGCTGATCTTCGACAGCCAGTACGACGACTATCGCGGCGTGATCGTCTACTTCCGCGTCTTCGACGGACCGGGCCTCAGGGTCGGCGACAAGATCCGGATGATGGGCACGGGCCGGACCTACTCGATCAGCGATCTCGGCCGGAACACCCCGTTTCCGCAGCGGATGAAGCAGATCGGCCATGCCGAGGTGGGCTGGCTCGTCGCGGCGATCCGCGAGCTCGGCGACGTGCGCGTCGGCGACACGATCACGCTGGAGGTGAACCCCGCGGAGGAGGCGCTGCCCGGCTACCAGGAGCCCAAGCAGATGGTCTTCTGCGACTTCTACCCGGCGAGCGGCACCGAAGGCAGCGACTTCGAGACGCTCCGGGAAGCGATCGAGAAGCTCCACCTCAACGACGCCAGCTTCACCTACGACGTGCAGCACTCCGAGGCGCTGGGCTTCGGCTTCCGGTGCGGGTTCCTCGGGCTCCTGCACATGGACATCGTGCAGGAGCGGCTGGAGCGCGAAGGCGACGTCGAGGTCGTGCAGACCGCGCCGACGGTCTCCTACATGGTCGACCTCAACGACGGCAGCACCCTCGAGATCCACAACCCCGCGGACCTGCCCGACATGTCGCGCGTGCTCCGCATCCGCGAACCGATCGTCAAGATCGAGATCATCTGTCCCACCGAGAACATCGGCGACATCATGAAGCTCGCCGACCAGCGCCGCGGCATCTTCAAGACGCAGCGCTTCATCTCGGAAGGCCGGCAGATGCTCGAGTACGAGATCCCCCTCGCCGAGATCATCTACGACTTCTACGACAAGCTCAAGTCGATCACCCGCGGCTACGGCACGATGGACTACGAGGTGATCGAGTTCCGCGAGGACAGCCTCGCGAAGGTCTCGATCCTGGTGAACGGGACGCCGGTCGAGGCGCTCTCGCTGATCTGCCACCGGAGCAATGCGGAGTACCGCAGCCGCATCATCCTCTCCAAGCTCAAGAAGCAGATCGACCGGCACCAGTTCGAGATCCCGCTCCAGGCGGCCATCGGCGGGAAGATCATCGCCCGCGAGACCATCAAGTCGATGCGCAAGAACGTGCTCGCCAAGTGCTACGGCGGCGACGTCTCACGGAAGCGCAAGCTGCTGGAAAAGCAGAAGGAAGGCAAGAAGCGGATGAAGCAGGTCGGCTCGGTCTCCATCCCGCAGGAGGCCTTCATGGCGGTGCTCGATCAGTCGGAGGAGTGAAGTCCGCACGCCGGGAGCGGGGGCCGCGGAGGGGGGGGTTCGGGAGCACCGCGGCGCCAGGATCGCCACGCGATGAAGCTGTCGCCACGCCGAGCAGCCGCGCGATCGCCGCAGATCCGGAGGACCGGCGGCCGACGTCCGCCGGCACCGCGCGTCACGTCCCATTGAAGGCATCGTCCCACGGCGCGGCGCAGTTGACGCACGTCGGGCCGCGCGCCTCGCTGACGGTGCCGCAGTGGGGGCAGCGGAGGACGGCGGGCTTCCGCGAGTTGGCCTCGCCCTCGGCTCGACGGACCTGAGCGCCCGATGAACCCGGAGACCCGACCGACCAGGCGTGCGACGAATCGCCGGGCTCGATCGTCGCCGATCGCTGGTGAACCTCGGGTCGATCTCGCAGGGCCTCGTCCTTGAGGAGACGGTTGATCACCGCGACGAGCGTGAGCAGAAAGCAGGCGATGCAGGCCAACACCAGAAGCGGCGGGGCCGAGGTTCCGAGCCAGTGCACATCGAGCGTCGGCTGGATCCGCATCATGATCAGTGGAGCAGCAGGAAAGCGGTCAATTCACACTCCAGCGGTCGCGCCCGGATGCAAGCTGGACAGCGTGAGCAGTCGGCCCGGGCGCCGAGGTCGCGCCCAGCGTGGCCGTTCCGCTCCCGGTCAATTCGTCCGATCATCGTCCCTCCTTCCGATTCCCTCCGGCGGCGAAGGGCAGCGCACACGGCGCCGGTCCGACCCAGAAGGACGTCGGCAGGTCTCGAGAGGCCTCCCAGTCCCCCGTCTCCGCAGCGCGGAGAGGATCATGATCGAAGGGGTCGGCGTCCACGGATCATCCTGTTGGGCGGCGTGGACCCCGGGTTTCGGGCGAAGTGCGTGCCGGGCCCCGATCGTCGGACGGATGCTTCCCGGAGCGGTTCGGCGGTTGCTCCTCAGCGGGATCATCGGCCGGGACACACCGACCCCGCGCCCAGGCGCGCAGCTCGTCGATCCGCTCCGCGAGCGTCACCGAGATCGGCGTCGTCTCCGCGACGGCGCGGAGGACATCCTCGGTCGCCATCGCTCCGCGGCGCTCCCAGGCGCCGTGCAGCGAGGCGACGATCGCCTCTTCGATCTCGGCGCCGCTGAAGCCCTCGGTCGCCTCCGCGATCGCCTCGAGGTCGAAGCCCGCCGGATCGCGCCGCCGCCGCGCGAGGTGGATCGAAGCGATCTGGCGGCGGACGCCGCGGGCCGGAAGATCGACGAAGAAGATCTCGTCGAAGCGGCCCTTGCGCAGGAGCTCGGGCGGCAGCGCCTCGATGTCGTTGGCGGTCGCCGCGAGGAACACCGCCTCGGCCCGCTCCTGCATCCACGTGAGGAGGGTTCCGAACATCCGCTGCGACAGCCCCCCGTCGGCGCTGCGGCTGGCGGCGGAGGCGAAGCCCTTCTCGATCTCGTCGATCCAGAGGACGATCGGCGCCATGCGCTCCGCTGCGACGAGCGCCTCGCGGAGGCGCCGCTCCGACTCGCCGACGTAGCGGTCGTAGAGCGCTCCCGGATCGAGCCGCAGCAGCGGAAGCTGCCACGCCGTCGCGATCGCCTTGGCGCAGAGGCTCTTGCCGGCTCCCTGAACGCCGAGGAGAAGGACGCCGCGCGGAGGCCGGAGCCCGAACGCGCTCCCCTGCTCGGTGAACCCCTCGCGGCGGCGCCGGAGCCAGCGCTTGAGCCGCGCGAGCCCGCCGATCTCGTCCAGGTCCGCGGGCGCCCGGACGAACTCCAGCACGCTGCCGCCGAAGCTCGCCGCGACCGCATGCTGCTTCAGCGTCATCAGGCGTTCGATGTCCGCGGCGTCGAGCCGGCGGTCGTCGGCGACGCAGTCGCGCACGACGCGCTCCGCCTGCCCGCGGCTGAGGCCGCGAAGATTGCGCACGATGGTGCGAAGCTGCGATCGGGCGAGCTCGACCGTCACCGGGCGCTCGGCGTGGATCTCGCGCACCGTCCGCCGCACGATCGCCTCGAGTTCCTCCTCGTCGGGCAGGACGATCTCGAGCCGGACGGCCTCGGCCTCGATCACGTCGGGCAGCCGGGGCAGGTGGTCGATGAGGATCGCGCTGCCGCCCTCCCGCCGGTTCCGCGCGATGAGCTCGCGCAGCAGGCGCACCGTGCGGGCGTCGTCGAGATGCTGCCCCAGATCGGCGAAGACGACGACCGGCTGCTCCCCGGCTGAAGTTCCGATCGCCGCGCGGCGCCCGTGGACGAGGTGATGGAGCGCCGCGGCGGGATGTTCGCTCTCGGCGACCGCGGAAGCTCCGTCGGCGAAGCGCGCTTCGACGAGACCCCGCGTGACCGACCAGCGGATGAGCGGTCCACTCGCCGACCCGGCGCCGCCCAGCGTCGCCTCGGAGACGGCGGTCATCGCGTACGCCTCCTCGACGGTGGCGATGGCGACGCAGGGCGTCCCCGCGGCCAGCAGCCGCTCGAGCGCCCGTCGATCTGCGCCTGTCGTAGGCCCGGTCATTCGGGTGGAGCATACAGGAACCGTCGGCATGCCGACGCGCTCGCGACGTTCCAGCGCGGAACGCGAGAGCCTCCCTCCCGGGGAGCCCCGAGCGCAGCGCTGGGCCGTCGTCCAGCGGCCCCCGACCGACGCGGAGTCCCCCGCTCCGAGCCCGCTCCGACTCCCGAGCGCGCACCCCGCAGCGGACGCGCCGCCGCAACCGCCCTCCCCACGCGTTCACGTCAGCGGACGACGCTTCGGCTCGCCTGCCGAGCGCGGGTACGCACGCGGCGTCGGGCGCCGCTTCTCGATCACGACGATCGTGCCCGTCGGCGTCCGGATCGGCTCGAGCGCCGCCGAATGGAGCCGATGCAGCGCGGGCTTGGCCTCGACGATCTCCGTCGCCGCACGCTCGCCCTTGATCGCAAGCACATGCCCGCCTGTCCGGACGAGTGGGACCGTCAGCTCGAGCAGGACCGTCAGCGGGCCGACGGCCCGGGCCACTGCGACGTCGAAGGACTCGCGATGGGCTGGATCACGCCCGACTTTCTCGGAGCGCTCGGCGAGCACGCGCACGTTTGTCAGTCCAAGCGCCGCCGCGGTCGACTCGAGAAACCGGGCCCGCTTGCCGGTCGCCTCGATGAGGGTGAAGCGGGTCTGGGGGAGCGAGATCGCGAGCGGGATGCCCGGAGTCCCGCCCCCGCTGCCGACGTCGGCCACCGTGGCCGCCTCCAGCGTCGCGAGGGGCGCCATCAGCGTCAGGCTGTCGAGGATGTGCCGCGTCCACGCCTGCTCGCGATCGAGGATCGCCGTGAGGTTGAACCTCGCGTTCGCCTCGTAGAGCAGGTCGAGATAGCGGCCGAGGCGTTCGATGTCGCCCGCGTCGAAGGCGAGCCCCTGCGCCTCCGCGGCGGCGAGGAACGATGGCGGCGCCGTCATCGCTGCTCCTCCGCCCCGTCCATCACGTGACCGCGCCGCAGCACGAAGGGGCCGCGCCGCAGGGCGAGGCCGTAGAGCAGTCCGATCATCGCCCATGCCGCGACGAGGCTCGAGCCTCCGTAGCTCACGAAGGGCAGCGTCATTCCCGTGATCGGGAGGAGCCCGACGGTCATCCCCGTGTTGATGAACGCCTGCGCCAGGAGCATGGTGGTGAACCCGACGGCGACGAGCCTGATGAAGGGCTCCTTCGCGAGGACTGCGATCCATCCTCCGCCGATCGCCACGAGCAGGAAGAGCCCCCAGACCGCGGCCCCTCCGTACGCGCCCCAGCGGGTGCAGACGACCGCGAAGATCATGTCGTTGTGCTCCTCGGGAAGCGCGTTGAAGCGGACCAGCGCCGCGGCGTGCTCCTTGCCGACGCCCGCGAGGCCCCCGGCGCCGATCAGCGTCATCGCCCGAGCCCCCTGGAAGCCGATGTCCTGCTCGTAGCGGGTGTCGCCCCGGATCTGCGCGATGAGCGCATCGACGCGGGCGCGCTGGTGCGGCTCGAGCACCGGGTAGCTCGCCGGCGCCGCCACCAGTCCCATCGCCACGATCGCCGCGATGTGCCGCTTGCGCGCCCCGGCGGCGAGGAGCATGGCCAGAAGCACCGGAATGAACAGGATCGCGGTGCCGAGATCGGGCTCCACCAGGATGAGCCCCATCGGCGCGAGCGTCAGCAGGAAAGGCGGGAGCAGCCCCGTCAGCCTGCGGTGGTGCGAACGGAGGCGCAGCCACGTCGCGAGCACGAGCACGACCGCGATCTTGGCGATCTCCGAGGGCTGGAAGTCGGTGATCCCGAGACTGATCCAGCGGCGGGCGCCGTTCCGCGGGCGGACGATCGCCTCCGGAAGGAAGGGAACGAGCACCAGGACGAGCAGCCCGCCCGCAGCGAGATAGAGCGGCCATGCGGCGCGGCGCACCGCTCCCGGCGAAGGCGTCGCGCAGAGCAGGGCGCCGACGAAGGCCACCGCCGCATAGAGCGCCTGCCGCCGGGCGAGGTCGGGTTCGGTCGTGCCGATCGCGGCGACTCCGAGGGCCGTCAGCGCCAGCGCAGCGGCCGCGATGAGCAGCCCGGGGTTGATCCAGCTCGGGGCGTCGAGCCGCTGCGGCGTCGAGGCGATCCGATGGACCGTCCCCGGCGTCCACCGGTCGTGCGGGGGCCCTCCGTCCGCGTCCGAGGCGCCACCGGGGAACCGCGCCGATCCGGTCGGAGCCCGCACGGGTCCCTCGACGCGCTTCAAGCGGGCGGTCTGTCGCGGAGCGTCTGGACGAAGGCCCTCGCCGGCGATCACGCCGGCCCCCGCGCGGGCGGGCCCGCCGCTTCCGCCGCCGGGAGGTAGCCGAGGCGACGCAGCGCATGGACGATCTGATTGAAGATCGGACCGGCGGTCCTGCCGCCGGAGCGCCCATGCTCGACGATCACGGCGATGGCATAGAGCGGCGCGCCGTCATGACCGCCGCCGGAGGCCCCCGCACCCTCCCGCGTTCCGACCAGTCCGACGAACCACGCGTGATCGGGGTCGGATCCCGTCTGCACCGTGCCCGTCTTGCCCCATACGACGAGCCCGGGCTGATCGATGATCGGCTCGCGCGATCCGTCCTCGTAGCGGATCGAGGTGGCGGTGCCATGCTCGGCGGAGACGACGTCGCGCAGCCCGCGGAGCGCGGGGCGCAGCGCCGCGGGCGCGATGGCGAGATCCGCCTTCGCTTCCCGGGCAGCGCGGCGCTCCCCGTGGCCGCGCACGATCGTCGCGTCGCGGCGAAGCCCCCCGCGGGCGATGGTGGCAAAGGCGTTCGCCGCCATCACCGGTGTCCATGCGACCGGTCCCTGTCCGATGCCGATCAGCGCCGCTTCGGTCGAGCCGAGCTTCGCCGGATCGGGAAGGAACCCGCCGTGCTCGCCCGTCGGCGCCCGCCCGTCGTCGCTGCTCGGGACGAGGAGCCCGGTGTCGAGCGGAGCGCCGATTCCGAGCTTCCGCAGCCAAGGAACGAGCCGCGCCGGTCCGAGCCGCGCCGCGGCGGTGTAGAAGTAGATGTTGCAGGAGCGGGCGATCGCCTCCGTGATGTCGAGCGGGCCGCCGACCCGGGACTCGTGGGTCGCGAACCCGGTGCGCTCGCGGTAGATCCAGCAGCGGAGCATCTGCGGGTTCTCCGGGAGATAATGCCCGCGACAGGCGATCCGCGCGTCGGCGGCGAGCGCCTTCGCCTCGACGGCGCCGAGAAAGATCAGCGGCTTGAAGATCGATCCCGGCGGGTAGGGAGCTTCGAAGGGCCGGTTGACGAATGGGAGCTGCTCGATGCGCGAGCGCTCGTCGAGGCGCAGGCCCTCCGCGATCGTCGGGCGCGAGACGGCGGCGAGGATCTCCCCGGTGGCGACCTCGATCACGACGGCGGCCCCGAGCAGGTCGCGCGCCCGCGGCGGAGCCGCCGACTCCTCGCCATCCGTCGGCGACTGCCACGCGTGGGTGCGCATCAGTCCGAAGCGCGGATCGAGGATGCCCTGCACCATCGCCTGGAGCTCGATGTCGATGGTGAGCTGAACGTCGCGTCCCGGCTCCGGCTCGACGCGCACCGTCTCGCCGCTGTCCAGGCGCGTGCGCACCATCCCCCGCGACCCGCGCAGGAGCCCTTCCTGCGCCGCCTCGACGCCGCGGGCGCCGACGTGGTCGAGTCCCGGGCGGTAGCCGCCGAGGTCGAGCAGCTCGCCAGACGCCTCGTCGACGAAGGGTCGGCGACGGAGGTCCGAGGGCCAGACCGAGTCGCGCAGGTCGCCGACGATGTGATCGGCGACGCCGTCGAGCCTGAGACGGATCGGCCGCGTCGTCCGCAGCGCCCGCGGAAGCGTCGAGCGATCGAGATCGACATCGAGCGTCATCAGGGGCGTCACCCGGCGCGTCGAGTCGCGGACGTCGAGGATCCCCGGCTCGAGATCCGCGAGCCTGCTCAGCTCGAAGGCGACGACGTCCGGCACCGCGGCGGCGACGACGTGGGAGAGCATCTGCTCGCGGATCGGCCTCGGAACGAAGCGCTCGTCGCCGTCGACGTGCCTGCTCCTCTCCAGCTCGCGCTGGCGGTCCCAGACCGTCGCCGCCCGCAGCGCCACGCGGCGACGGATCCCGTCGAGCCGCGCCTCGAACTCGCTGCGGTCGATGTCGCAGAGGGCGCAGACGTTCCTCACGACCCACTCGCCGCGGGCCTCGGCGATCGGAAGGTGCCGCTCGATCGCCTCGCCGCGGGCGGCAGCCGAGAGCTCGCTCCAGCGCGAGGCGCCGAGCTCCTCGCGGGCGGCGCGCCGGGCCTGGCGCACGGCCCACGCGCCGCCGATGAAGTCGTACTCCAGCGCGACGTCCCACGCCGGGCGATCCTCAGCGAGCACGCGCCCGTGCCGATCGACGATCCGCCCCCGATGCGTCGGGAGGAAGCTCACGCGGTCGAGCCTTCGCTCGGCGACCGAGCGATGGTCGGCGTGCTCCACCACCGCCAGCCTGACGAGCTGCGCCCCCAGCGCGGCGAAGACGACCATCGCGGCCACCCCCAGGACGAGGAGGCGCCGTGCGAACCGGGTCTCGAGGAACGATCGCGACTGCATCGATGGGGGTTCGGACGCGCGCCGAGCGGACTTCAGATCGGCACGAACGTCGTTCGGGGGTGAGCGAGCGTAGTCGGGAGCGCGCTTTCTCCTCAGGCTGCGGCGTCGCTTCGCGGCCCCCGCGCAGTGACGCGGCTTCAGGAGCGGCCGAGTCCGGGCGCGCCGAGCAGCCTGCGGCGGGACCGCCCGCCACCGGGAACCGCGAGACTCCCTGCAACCCCTTTCGGGACCAATCTTCGAATCGGCATCGGCGATGCCCTACCATCGGCCCCGTCGGAGGGCGGGACTTCGGCGGTCCCGCGTCCGGGACCGCGCGGGAACGCCCCGCGTCCGGCGCCGTCGCTCGCAAGTTCTTCTCCCGCAAACGCATGGAAGTCGGACTCGTCGGTCTCCCCCAGGTCGGAAAGACCGCGCTGCTCGCGGCCCTCGCCGGACAGGCCGCGGCGGCCGCGGGCGGCGGGTCGATGAAGCCCAACGTCGCGATCGCGCCGATTCCCGATCCGCGCCTCGGGACGATCACGCAGTTCATCCCGACGCGGAAGGTCGTCCCCGCGACGATCCAGCTCGTGGACATCCCGGGCCTCCAGCCTGGCGCGGGCGAGGCCAAGAGCACCGCGAACCAGTTCCTCTCCCATGTCCGTCAGGTCCATGCGCTCGCCCACGTCGTGCGCTGCTTCGAAGATGCCTCGGTGGCGCACGTCAAGGGCTCGCTCGACCCGCGCCGCGACATCGACCTGATCGATCTCGAGCTCTCGTTCGCCGACCTCGCCGTGGTCGAGAACGCCATCGACAAGGCGGGCCGCGCCGCCCGCGGCGGCGATCGCGACGCCAAGGCGCGCCTCGCGGTGCTCGAACGGGCGATGCCCGTCCTCTCCGAGTTCAGGCCGCTCCGCACGGGCGGACCGTGGAGCGAGGAGGAGCGGCGGATTCTCGACGGCTACGGGATGATCACGGTCAAGCCGGTCCTCTACGTCGCCAACGTCGGCGAGGAGGATCTCGCGGGAAGCTCCGCCCATGCCCGCGCGGTGGTCGAGCTCGCCGCCGAGCGCGGCGGCCGGGCGGTCTGCCTCTGCGCCAAGCTCGAAGCGGAGCTGGCGGAGTTCGACGACGCAGGGCGGACCGAGATGCTGAACTCCCTCGGCCTCGCCGAGCCCGCCATCGGGCCCCTCGCCCGGGGGCTCAACGACCTCCTCGGCCTGAGCGTCTTCTACACGGCGGGCGAGAAGGAGGTGCGCGCGTGGGTGATCCCGCAGGGGGCCACCGCGCCGGAGGCGGCGGGCGCGATCCACTCCGACATCCAGCGCGGCTTCATCCGCGCAGAGACCTTCAGCGTCAAAGACCTCGTCCGCTACCGCAGCGAGAAGGCGGTGAAGGAGGCGGGGCGGCTTCGCAGCGAGGGCAAGCAGTATGTGATGCGCGACGGCGACGTCGTGCACTTCCTCTTCAACGTGTAGTTTCAGTTCACCCGAAGGGGTCGAGGCGTGACTCGGCCTGCATCGGACTTCCGGACAATGCGATGGCGGACGGGGGCCTCGCGGAAAGGACACTGGGTTCGCCCATGAACGCGCAGAGCACCGTTCGCAGATCCATCCCGGCACTCGTGACGCTGGCGGCGGCGATGTCCGTCGCAGCAGGCGCCGCGCAAGCGACGCACGTCGTCCAGACGAACACGCTCGGTCCGCAGAACTTCATCTTCGGAGGGCAGTTCGTCGAGGACTCGCAGACCTGGCTCAACGCCAACGTCTCCTTCCTCGGCTTCCAGAAGTATGACGGCTCCCTCGGTCCGCTCCAGCAGGTCCGGGTCGGGCTCGCGAGCGACTCCGAGGCCGGCTACAGCGCGGTCCTCCTCAGCGGAGAGGGCGGAGAGGTCATCGCCACGACGCGGCAGGACATCTGCTTCGCGGCCATCGGAGCGCTCACGACCTACTGCTGCGAGCTGGTCTTCGCAGGCAGCGCCGAGCTGACTCCCGAGTGGCCGCTGCTCGACCTGAGCTTCCCGTCGCAGGCGTGCGGCGTCCCGACGGTGACGCTGCCGCAGTCGGCCCACGTCTTCTACGAAGGCGTCGGTCAGGTCGATGTCTACATCGTCATCACCTTCACCCATGAGGCGTCGATCCCGGACGGGGCGATGTTCTGCAACTTCTCCGCGTCGCCGACGACCACGATCACGCTGACGTACGTGGTCGGAGAGCAGAACGAACCGGCCTGTCCGGCCGACCTCTCGCCCGCCGAGGGCGACGGCGTGGTCGACGGCGCCGACCTCGGCGTGCTGCTGGGCGCCTTCGGCGAGCTCGGCGGACCGGCCGACCTCACCGGCGACGGGATCGTCGACGGCGCCGACCTCGGTGTGCTGCTCGGCGCATGGGGGCCCTGCTGAGGGCCGATCGGCGCGAGCCGAGAGAGCGCAGGAGGCGCGTTGGAGGGCGCTCTCCGGCGCCCCCGCGCCGCCTGCGCACAGCGCTCGCGCCGCTCGGTCGGCGCTGAGGGAGGATCGCGACGTCCGTGCAGGATGCACACGCCCTTCGCCGCCTTCAGGCCACCGCGCTCCTGAGCTTCTCGGCGGGACTCCCGCTCGCGCTGACGGGAGACGTGCTCCAGGCGTGGATGGTCTCGCTCGGACGCGACGTCAAGACGACCGGCGCGGTCATCCTCGTCGGCCTCCCGATGGCGCTTCAGGCCCTCTGGGCCCCCTTCGTCGACCGCTTCGCCCCGCCGATCGCCGCTCTGGGAAGGCGGCGATCGTGGATGCTCGCCTCCCAGTCCGGGCTCGCGCTCGGCGTCGCCGCGATGGCGCTCTGCGGCCCCGACGACGCGACGGCCTCGATCGCGCCGCTGCTCGCGATCGCCACCGCGGTCGCGTTCGCCGCGGCGTTCCAGGAGATCGCCTTCAACGCCTGGCGGAGCGAGGTCTTCCCGGATCGTTCGCGGGCCCTCGGGGCCTCGATCTACGTCGCGGGATATCGGGTGGCGATGATCGCATCGAGCGCCGGGGTGCTCGTGCTCGCCGCTCGCTGGTCATGGCAGGGAGCGCTCTGCGCAGCCGCGGCGGCGGTCGCCATCGGCATCCTCGGGACGCTGCTGGCTCCCGAGCCGCCCGAGGCGCACGCACGGCCGCCGAGCGTCGCGGACGCAGTCCTGACGCCGCTCCGGGCGTTCCTCGGATCCGGCGGCGGGATGGCGATCCTCGTCTTCGTGCTCCTCTACAAGCTCCCCGACTATCTCCTGGGGAACATGACGATCCCGCTGCTGCACTCGGCGGGCATGAGCCTCGAGCGGATCGGCGTCCTCCGGTCGGGCTTCGGGATCGCGATGACCATCGCAGGGGCGCTTCTGGGCGGAGCGATCCTGGTGCGGATCTCCCTCCGCAGGGCGCTGATCGCCTTCGGGGTGCTCCAGCTCGCCAGCAACGCCGGGTTCCTGCTCCCCGCCGCAGGTTTCACGGGCACCGGAACGCTCCTCGCCGTCATCGCGGTGGAGAGCGTCTGCACCGGATTGGTCGCCGCGGCCTTCGTGGCGTTCTTCATGGCCTCCTGCGACCGCAGGCACGCGGCGACGCAGTACGCGCTGCTCACCACGGTGATGCTCGTCGGCAGCCGTCTGGCAGGTCCGGTCGCGGGAGTCCTCGCGGCGCGGCTGGGCTGGACCGGCTTCGTGCTGCTCACGATCGCCGCAGGCGTGCCCGGGCTGCTCCTGCTCGCGCGCGTTCCGATCCGCGAGCGATCGGGTGAGCGGCCCTCGGTCGAGGATGCTCTCGCGTAGCACTACACTGGCTCCGCATGCCCGCGGAGGAGGGAAACCGTCGCCGATCCGCCCCGTCGCGCCGCACCGGCTCCTCCGCGAGCGCTCCGCGCCCCTCGCGTCGGCGCGCGGCCGTCTCGGAGGGTCCGCGCGATGCGACCGTGCGGATTCTCGATGGCGACGGTCGCCAGCCGCGCGTCGTCGCCCGGCTCCCTGACGGCGCGCGGTTCGAGCGCGCCGCGATGGGGTGGTCCTACATCCTTGCCAACCGGGCGCGCTGGGTCGGCGACGAAGAGGCCCGCAGGGCGCAGGCGGAGCGGATGCGCCGCGAGCTCTCGACGCTGCTCGACGGCGCTCCCGAGGATGGCGAGAGCGGCGCCGCCCGGCGCGGCATCGCCGCGCTCTCGGAGGCGATCGGATCGACCGCGCTGATCGAGGTCTCGATTCCCTTCGCCGGCGAGGAGGTCGGCTGGGCAGCGCGGATCTTCCCCTGGGAGTACGCCCTCAGCGCCGTCGACGCCGCCGCCGACCGCCGCGGGCCGGAGGAGCCGCTGACCGTCGTCCGCCACCTCTGCGTTCCGAGCGGGGCCGCCGCCGGAAGGACCTCCGCTCGCGCCGAGCCATCGCTCTTTCCGGCGCTCTTCGTCGCCGAGGCACCTGGGCGCCTCGATCGTCACATCGCCCTCGACGTCAAGCGCGACCTGGTCTGGGCAAGCCTCGGCTGCCCCGAACCGGATCGCTTCCGCCCGCTCTCCAATCCGACGACCGACCAGCTCCGCCGCGCGATCCGCGACCTGTCCCCTCAGCTCATCCACGTCGCGGGGTTCGATCTGCACCAGGGCGCGGCGATTCTCGGCGAGCGAGCGGCGCCGTCGAGCCGGGACGGAATCTTCGTCGCCGGCGCCGACCATCGCCCGGCGACGCTCGACCACGTCAACCTCGCCTCGACGCTCTGCGCAGCGCCGCGCCCCCCGAGACTGATCGGATTCGGCTTCCAGCGATCGGCATCGAGGATTGCGCCGATGAGCGTCGCCGCCGGGTGCGGTGCCGCGGTCGGCTTCCACGGCCACATCGACGATCGGCTCGCCGACCTCTTCTTCTCGACGCTCTACGGCGCCGGGCATCACCGGCCGCCGGACATCCTCCGCGCCTTCATCGAGGCCCGGACGGGCCTCGGCCGGCAGCCGAGGGAGCACCGCGGCACCGGCGTCGTGCTCTGGGGCCGCGAGAGCTGGCTGAAGGCCGACGAGTCGGAGCGACCGGAGGAGCGCACCGCGGCCTCCGGAGTCCGCGACGGCGCGAGGGCGACGCGGGCAAGCCGCGAAACGCCGGCAGCCTCGGAGGCGATGGCCCTTCGCGGCGCGAACGGGGAGCTCCCGACCGACGCGGCGACGATGTCGCGCGGCGATGGCGACGCGACGGCGAGGACGGCCGGGCGCCATCCGGCTTCCCTCTCGGCCGCCTCGGAGCCGCCCGTCCTGGTCCACATCGACGTGCCCGAGCGGCTCAACTACGCGATGCTGCACAACAACCGGCCGATCCTGCGCCGGTTCATCGTGGTCAACACCAGCGGGGCACCGGTCGACCGGCTCGTCGTCGATGTGTCGCTTCACGTCGGGGGCGACTCGTTCCCCTTCCGTCGGATGCTCTGGCGTCTCGAAGGCGCGCCCCTGGAGCTGGAGCGCGACGTGCGGCTGCCGCTGCTCTCGCCGCTCTGGCGGCAGGCGCGCGAGGCGATCCGCACGACGCTGGTGATCCGGGTCTCCTGCGCCGGGCGCGACGGCGAGCAGTGCGAGGCGTTCCTCGACACCCGCCAGCTCACGCTGCTGCCGCCGGACGAGTGGCGCGATGACGACGAGAACCGCGCGTGGCTGCCTTCGTTCGTTCTGTCGCGCGATCCGGCGGTGGCGGCGATCCTGCGCTCGGCCCAGCAGATTCTCGTCGCGCTCGCCGACGACCCGTCGGCGGGCTTTGACGGAGGGCAGTCGACGCTCGCGACCGCGCGGGAATCGGAGCGGGACGCGCCGAGCGGCGCCGCTCCGACCGACTGTCCCGTCGAGTCGCCGGTCGATCGCCAGGTCAGGGCGATCTGGCACGCCCTGATCGGAGCCCACGGGCTCGCCTATGTCACCCCCCCGCCGACCTTCTCCGAACGCTCGCAGCGGCTGCGGCGACCGAGCGAGATCCTCGGCGGCGGGCGCGGCACCTGCATCGATCTCGCCTTGCTGCTCGCGGCCTGCCTGGAGAGCGTCGACATCCACCCGGTGCTCTGGCTGCTGCACGGCCACGCGCTGACCGGCTACTGGCGCAGCGAGGCGGCGCGGCGCCGATTCGCGCGCGTCGTGCCGCCGCCGGCGGTGCTCGCGGGCACTCCCTCGACGCAGATCGCCGGCGGCGAGGACGAGGAGGGCTTCTCCTGGATGCTCGATCGCGACGCCCACGCGGAGCTGCTCGGGGCGATCGCCGCGGGCGACCTCGTCGCCCTCGAAGCGGAGGCCCTCACGCGGCGATCCTCATTCGCCGCGGCCGTGCGCGAAGGGGCGCAGCGCGTCGCGGTCCGCGACGCGTTCGAGTACTTCGTCGACGTCCGCGCCGCCCGCCTCGCAGACGTGACCCCGCTGCCGCTCGAGGGATGACGCGCACCCGCCCGGCTCCGATGCGACCGGGCGAGCCGATCCAGGGCTCAGCGGCGGGACCCCGCCGCCCCGCGAGCAAGCAGAGACGCGCCCAGAAGCGCCGCGCCGAGAAGTCCTCCGACGGCGACGATCACCGCGCCGGCGCCCACCCGTTCGAGGATGAACGGAAGCGCGACCGTCAGCGCCCCGCCGCCTATGAACGGCGCCGAGAGCGGCGCCGCAAGGGCGTAGTCCTCCGCGGCGTCGCTCTCCAGCTCGGGATCGACCATCCGCAGGAGCATCATCCCCTGCGCCGTGGTGCCGGTGGACATCCCGTAGTTGAGCACGCCCAGCTCGAACCAGCAGCCGCGCGGCAGAAGCCTCGGCGAGAGGAGGAAGAGGCAGCACGCCGTCCACGCCGCGGCGAGCCCGACGAGGAGCAGAAGCCCCCATGCATGCTCGACCACCACCTCCAGCCGCAGCGAAGCAAGGGCGGCGACGATGAGGAACTCCATCGCCACGCCCATCAGGCGGCGGATCGCGATGCCGTCGACCAGGTGCGAGGCGCCGAGGCTCCGCAGCGCGGCGCGCAGGACAAGCCCGCCCAGGAGAGCGAAGAGGAAGAGCGGGATCTTCCCGATCGCCGCGGCGGGAGCTGCGTCGAAGAGCGCCGCGCCCAGCGCGATCGTGCCCTCGCGCAGCAGCCAGCCGATCCCGAAGGCGATGCCCAGAAGAGCGCATTGGAACGCCAGCGGATCGATCGACTCCGCCGGGAGGCGCGGCGTGCGCGGAGCGAGGCTGGCCCGCTCTGTGCGGACGGCCCGGGTTCCCTCCTCAGGCGCTGCGGCGGCGCGTCCATCGCGCGAAGGTCGCGACGACGCGTCGGGCCGGGTTCCATCCACCGCCCGTCGCGCCCAGCCGCGGCGGCGACCGATGTTCACGAAGAGCACCCCGCTGGCGATTCCGTAGACCAGCCCGGCGGTGGCCATGAACATCGCCAGGTCGCGCCCGGCGGCGAATCTCCCCGCGTCATCGAAGACGGCACCCAGGGCCGCCGCCGTGCCGTGGCCTCCCGCGAAGCCGATCTCCATGAGCTGTCCGAAGTAGATCGGCGCCCCCGTCGCCGGGCCGATGACGAGCGACGTGGCGACCAGCCCGAGAAACACCTGGCCGAGCACGATGATCCAGACCATCGTTCCGGCCTGCATGACGCCTCTGGCCAGCGCCCGTCCGCTCCGCTCGCGCCGTTCCAGGAGCAGCCCGGCGAAAATCAGCGCCACCAGCGGACCGGGCCACTCGCGCAGGACGCCCTGAATGCCGCGCACGCTCTCCATCAGCGCGCCCGGCTGCGCCCCCTCGGCCGCGGCCGGGGGCGCGACCGCAACGAGAAGCTCTGCCGCGGCAAGCCCCGCGACTCCGCCGAGCACCGAGGCCGGCATCGCGATCCGCGACATCCCCGGAAGCCAGGCGCGCAGCGCGGCGCCGACGACCAGAAGCGCGCAGGCCACGAGGATCGCCGTCAGCATGCGCCGCCCGATCGTCGAACGACCCGCTCCGTCCCGCCGCCGCTCCGGGCCCGGGCTGTCACCGGGCGGGTCCCTTCGATTCCTCGGACCCGGCGCTCGCTGCTTCCTCGGCGGAATCCGGCGCGGCAGACGGCGGCGGCGCTCCGCTCGCGCTCCGCGTCACCAGTCCGGCGACCGCGTGCGGGTCGAGACCGAGCACGCGCGCCGCGTTCTCCAGGTAGATCTTCCGGAGCACGTCATCCGGGAGCTCGACGCCGTAGATCCTCCACTCGCCCTCCGGCGGGAAGGGGTGGTCGTGGTACCGGAAGTACTCGTCCGATGTCTCGAGAAACCGGTAGTAGATCCGCTCGCGCGGCTGATCCGGCCTGCCCGGGTACCGATCCGTGCCATACAGCACGCGGTCCTGCCAGCGGATCAGGAAGCTCCGTGCCGAGTAGGGCTGCCGCCCGAGCTCCGCGACGCGCCCGGCGATGTCCATCACGACGTTCGGATGCGCTTCGAGCAGGCGGGATGCAGCGGCGAGATCCTCCGCGTGGTCGGCCAGATGGGCGGCGATGAACGTCGTTCCGCGGTGGCGTTCGAAGAGCCGCGACCGCTGGGCGAAGAGCGTCGCGCGATCGGGGAATCCGGGACCGTGAAACGACCAGTCCGGGTGGCGCCGAAGCTGCATCCAGCGCTCGTTCCGCGCATCCACCGGCTCGAAGAACGCCGCCGGATCCCCGGCGTGAATGAGAACCGGAAGCCCCAGCTCGCCGCAGGCCGCCCAGATCGGATCGAGCCGCGGGTCGTCCACGGCGACGAGCGCGCCGGAGCGGTCGCGAAGGGTGAGTCCGAGGTCCTTGAACACCTTCAGCCCGCGGGCGCCGCGGCGCTTCGCATGCCGCAGCGCCGCGACCGAGTCGACCGCGAACTCCGGCTCATCGATCCGCGCGAGATCGAGGTTGGCGAAGACCAGCAGACGATCCGGCGCTGCGGAGCACCACGCGAGCATCGCATCGAGCGACTCGCCCCATCCGCCCGAGAGGTTCACGGCGATGGCGACGTTGAAGCGGTCCATCGCCGCAAGCATCGCTTCGGGGGCGGGAAAGCGGCGCGAAAGCCACCAGTGGCAGTGAATGTCGATCGCCGGATGCCGCGCGCGCTCGATCGCGCTCTCGGGGACCGCCAGCATCGGCACCGGGTCATAGGGTCGGATCATCTCCGTTCCGACATAGACCGCGATGCCCGCGTCCTCGGCCGCGGTCGCCGTCGGCTGCGACGCTCGATCCCCGCGATCGGCAGGGTCGTCGACCTGACGGGAGCTCTCCGGACTTGCCGGGGCGACCTCCGTCATCCCGCCGGCGCCGCTGGAGTGCGGCGGGAGGCCGACGGAGAGGAGCACGATGAACGCGATCGCCGCGGCGGAGAAGCCAGTGGAGAGTCGGGCCGGCGTCCGGCCTTTCGCGGGGGCCGCGGGCATGCGGGCCGATCGTAGCGACGGGCATCGACGCCGTCGTCCCAGCGCCGCGCCCGGAACGGTCTCCCGGTGGCGGCCGATCATGCTTCCGCCGCGAGGCTCGGCAGGTCCGAGCGCCGCGTCCGGCGCCGTTCGCGCAGGGCGAGCAGCGCCGGGAGGAGCACCAGCGAAGAGGCGAGGCAGGCGCTGTTGCCGATGACCATCACCAGTCCGAGGCTCCGCATCCCGAGATGGTCTGCGAGGATCAACGGGGCGAACCCGATGGAAGTCGTCACGTTCGTCACCACGACGGCGCGGAGCGTGCTCCCGGGATTCAGCCTGTCGACGCCGACGGCGCGATAGCGATGGAGCAGATGCACGGCGCTGTCGACGCCCAGACCGATCAGGATCGGCACCGCGAAGAAGTTGGCGAGGTTGAGCGGGATGCCGGAAGCCCCCATGATCCCGAAGAGCCACAGGAGCGCCATCGCGACCGGCGAGAGCGCCAGGAGAACGTCCGCCGGCCGCCGGAAGTCCAGCCAGACGAGCGCCGCGACCAGAGCGATCGAGATCAGCGCCATCGTCCCGAAGGCCCGGCGCATGTCGAGCAGCGAGAGATAGTGCGTGAAGGGCACTCCGGTGGCGCCGGGATCGACCGCGCGCAGCGCCTCGATGAAGGGCCGCATGTGCTCCACGTCCCAGACGTTCTCGCGCGGGTGCAGCATCACGAGGAAGCGCCCCGACGCCGAGACCGAGCGATCGCGCAGCGCCGCGGGAAGCGCCTCCCGGAGCGGCAGCGCGTCGCCCGCGAGCAGGGCCTCCGCTGCCTCGCCCGCGCGCAGCGTCGACGCGTTCATCGACCGCAGCGCCTCCGACCCCTCCGGACCGCGGAGCAGGAGCGCCCCTCGACGTGCCGACTCGATCACGCGTCGAAGCTCCGCCGCCGCCCCGTCGGCGGCGGCGTCGCCCGCGGATTCGCGCGCAGCCGCTCCGAGCGCGAGCGCGCTCAGCCCACCGAGCGTCCGCTCGAGGGCGTCCGCGAGCGCCGCGGAAGGTGCGTGCGCGGTCCCGTCGGTCCGGTCGTCGCCAGCCGCCGAAGGCGGAGCGCGGCCGCCCGCGGCGGCGCCGCTGCGCAGGAGATCCCGCAGCGCGCGGCGCCGCGGACTCTCCGGCCGGACCGCATCGAGCGCGCTCCGCGCCGTGCCTATGGCCGGCTGCGCTTCCGCTCGGGCGAGCACCGGCGCGATCTCCTCGAGCGAGTCGACCACGACCGCGCCGAACCAGGAGTTGCCCGAGCTCTCTTCGGCCAGGCGCCGTTCCCAGCGCACCGAGTCGAGGACGGGGTTCTGGAGCGCGAGGAGATTGTCCTCGAAGCGGACGCGGGGAACCCCCCAGACGAGCGCGAGCGAGATCGCCGCCAGCCCCGCCAGCGCGACCCAGGGACGCCGCGCCGGGAGGCCGAAGCTCGCAGCCCGTCCCAGCGGCGGCACACGGAGCTTCAGTCGCCGGTCGGTGATCGTCAGGAGCGCCGGAAGCACCAGGCCCATCGCGAGGACGCAGAGCAGGAGCCCCGCCGCGGCGATCGCCCCCAGCTCCCGAAGCCCCTGGAAGTTCGTCGCCAGCGCCGCGAGGAAGACGGCGCAGCTCGTCGCCGCGCCGGTCGCGTTGCCGCGCAGCGCGTCGACGGTCGAGTCCCGCACGACGCTCTCGATCGTGGTGATCCCCGGCGTCCGGCGGCGCTCGAAGTAGCGGGCGAGCATGTGCACGCCGTAGTCGACGCCCGCGGCGACGAGCACGATCATGAAGACGTTCGAGAGCAGGTTGAGCCGGCCCACCGCCAGCGTCGCGAAGCCATACGTCCAGCAGAATGCGACGAGGAAGGCGGCGACCGCCAGGAGCGGACGGAGGACGCTCCGCATGGTGACCACGAGCAGGAGGGTGCAGAGCACGATCCCGATCGCGGCCCCGCGGACCATGTCGCGCGTCGACGTGATCAGCTCGTCGGCCTGAAGGACCGGCTTGCCCGTCAGGCCCATGGCGACCTCGGGGTAGGCCGCCCGCGTCGCGTCGATGGCGCGGCGGACGGCGCGAAGCGGCCCCTCGATCACCGTCAGCGACGTGAAGTCCTTCTCGGGAAGGATCTGGATCAGGAGATAGCGGCCGGTCTCCGAACGGAGGTTGACCGGGGCGAGCGCCCCGGATCCGCCCAGCGCTCCGAGCGCTGCGCGACGCCCTTCGTCGGCCCCGGCCAGCACCGCGCTGAGCATCAGCACCGCGCTCCCTGCGGCCCGGGCGCGGGGATCGTCGAGTCGCGCATCGCCGAGGGAGGCGCTCCCGGCGACGACGGCGCTTCCGCCTCTCATCGCGCGTTCGAGAAGCCGCTCCGCCCCGCGGGTCGCCCGAAGCGCAGCGGGCTCTGCACGAGGTTCGATCGCCGTCGCCTCCGCGATCCCGGCGAGCAGGCCGAGCGCCTCCGCCACCGAGGCGGTCTCCGCGAGTTGATCCTCCTCCATCGCCCGCGTGGCGATCCGGAGCTGCTCGTCGACCCCGACGAACCCATGCACTGCGCGAAGCCCGGGCACCCCCTGAAGCCGCGCGATCAGGTCCTCGACTGCCGCCTCGGCGCTCAGACGGTCCGGCTCGGCGTCCACGACGATCCAGATGAACTCGAGATCGCCGAACTCATCGAGGAACGCCCGGTAGTCCTGCATGAAGGGACGACCGGGCGCGATCAGGTTGTCGGTGTTCGCATCGAGTCGCAGGCGCGTCGAGGCGAGGAGGAGGCCGGCGATCGCGACCGCCACCGAGCAGGCGAGCACCAGCCACGGTTGCCGCGTCGAGAGCTGGGCAAGGAGGTCGAAGGAACGAGAGCGCACGGGGGCTGTCGGATGCAGTGGATGCCCGGAAAGCGGCAACCCCGAAGGGGGCGCGTCGCGCGGCGCGGATCACGCTGGATCGGGCAGGATGGGCGGAGGGCAGGTGGAGCTTCCACCGTAGACTCGCGGCTCGCCGCGGGCCGTGAGCCCGCAACGACCTCGCCCGAGGTGCGCCGAACCGCGCCGAGGCGTGCCGGACTCCCCGGTCCGACCCGCGCTCGCTGCGCCCCGGCGCAGGGCGGCGCAGCGCGACGGAGACGCTGCGCCGCACTCCCCCTCGGAGACCGCGTGGCCTTGCGGAACGCGCCCGGCGCCGAGGTCGAGGGAAGCCGCGGCCGGCCGCGGACGTCCTGAAAGTCGTTCCAGACCCCTCCCCCGAACCCGATGCCCATCACCGCCATGACCTCCCAGCCACGTACCTCGCTCTTCGCACTCCGCTCGCTCGTCTTCCGGCTCGCCGCTCCGGCGCTGGCCGCCGCCGCCGCTTCGCTCGCGGGCGCGGCGGTGATCCACGTCGACGCATCGCTCGCCAGCGGCGCCAACGACGGCACGTCGTGGGAGAACGCGTATCGCGGGACGACCGCGCTCGTCACGGCCATCGCCGCCGCAACCGCGGGCGACGAGCTCTGGGTCGCCGCCGGGACCTACAAGCCGACGGCGACGCTCACGCGCACGCTCTCCTTCAACCTCAAGACCGGCGTGGCGATCTACGGAGGCTTCGCAGGGGGCGAGACGATGCTCGATCAGCGCGACATCGCCGCCAACCCGACGATCCTCTCCGGAGACCTCGCGAGCAACGACCCGGTCGTCTCCGACAACAGCCATCACGTCGTCCGCGGCAACTCCGCAGGGGCCAGCGCGATCCTCGACGGCTTCACGATCACGGGCGGCAACGCCAACGGAACCTCGACGGGCGACAACGACCGCGGCGGCGGCGCGCTGATGGTGGGAACCAGCAGCGGGACGTTCCGCAACTGCCGCTTCGTCGCCAACCGCTGCACCTTCGGCGGCGGCGCCGTGTACGTGCGCACGTCCAGCCCGACCTTCGTCGGGTGCAGCTTCGAGGGGAACCTCGGCGGCAGCTTCGGAGGCGCGTTCGACATCTTCCAGAACTCCAATCCGGTCTTCAGGCAGTGCCTCTTCGTCGGCAACTCCGCGCTCCGAGCCGGCGCCATCGAGGTCTTCGGCGGCTGCCAGCCGAGCTTCGTCAACTGCCTCGTCTACGACAACACCGCCACCGGGTCCGGAGGCGGCGGGGCGTTCTTCGTCGCCAGCAGCTCGACTGCGACGATCCGCAACTGCACGATCGTCCAGAACAAGGCGACGGTGCTCGCCGGCGGCCTGCTCACCAACGGCAGCACCACCAGCGTCGCCAACTCGATCATCTGGGGCAACAGCGGCCCGGGCGGCGCCGTGACCGCGGCGAACCAGATCGCCAATCAGAGCGGAGGAACCACGCCGACGAGCTGGAGCACCGTCCAGTTCGGCTTCGCGGGAACCGGCAACAGCGGAGTCGATCCGCTCTTCTCCGCCCCAGCCTCCGGCGACTTCCGGCTCTCGCCGACCTCCCCGGCGATCGACAGCGCCAGCAACGCCCTCGTCCCCGCGGGCGTGCTGGTCGATCTCGACGGAGCCCCGCGCTTCGTCGACGATCCGGCCACCGTCGACAGCGGCCTCGGAACCGCGCCGATCGTCGATCGCGGCGCCTGGGAGTTCCAGCCCGTCCCGCCGATCTGCATCGGAGATCTCGACGGCGACGGCGCCGTGGACGGCGCGGACCTCGGACTTCTGCTCGGCGCCTGGGGAACGGCCGCGGCGGACCTCGACGGCGACGGCGTCGTCGACGGCGCCGACCTCGGACTCCTGCTCGGCGCCTGGGGAGGCTGCTGAATCGAAGCGCGATGCGGAGACCGCTGCGCCGACGCGCGCCGCACCCGGGCGCGCGTCGGCGCGGCGGCGGCGCCGCTCAGAGGAACCGCGGCGGAGCGGCGCGCTCCCCATCGCGCGGTCGGCCCAGCTCGTCGTTGGGATTCCCCTGCACATCGCCCTGGACGCCGATGACCTTGCATCGTCCCTCCCCGTCGACGACGAGACGAAGGATGATCTCGTCGCCGACGTCGTTGGCGACGCGCGCCCAGTGCGACGCGCGGCCGTCGCTGCCCTTGAGGTCGCCCTGATTCACGCGGATGTCCAGCCGGGCGCCCGCATTGCGCGCCACCGCGCCGAGCTTCGCCCGCGCGGCGCTCTCCAAGGCGTCGCCGGTCGTCCTCGAGGCCCCTTCGACGAGCGACTCGACGTACGCGACGACTGCGTCGCTGCGGGAATCGATCCGGTTCCACCAGACCCATCCCGCCGCGGAGGCCCCGATGGCAAGCATCGCGACCGCGACGAGATTCCTGACCGTGCTCACGCCCCGCACATGCACCTGTTGCACCTGTCCCACGAGATGACCTCCCTCCGCGCGCCGTCGCCCGCTGCGGTCGGACCCCAGGCCCTCCTGACGCTCCGGCTCGAGCCTCCCCGTTCACGATCGACCGCCGATCGGCTCCGTGCAGGCTTGCGCGCGGCTCTGGCGGGCGAAGCGTAGCAGCCTGCGGCGGGAGTGCTTCGGTGGCGAGGGCGAGCGGGGAGGCCGGACGAGCGTCGGCGGCTGACGAGCGACGGCTGCGAACGAGCGGCGCCGCTTGACGCGCACCGCGCAATGCGCCGGGCCCGCCGATCGCTCCGCCGACACGATCGGTGCGCGGCCCGGCGCGCTCGTCGGAGGTCGGACGCGGCGGCGCACTCGAGTGCCGATGGACGGCCGGCCGGTCCCTGCGCTCGCGGCTCGCCAGCCTCGCGGTCGCCGAGCGCGCGCAGCGCGGCCCGCGATCGAGGCGGGGTGGCTCCCCCGCCGGCCCGGGGCGAAGTCGCCGGGGCGCTATCCCGCGCGCTCGCCGCGCAGGATGCCCTGGCTGCGCTCGACCTGGCGGCGCCGGACCGCGTCGAAGAGCGCGCGCGGAATGCGGAAGCTCGGGGACTCCTCGGGGGTCGCGCCGCAGTGCTCCTGGATGCAGGCGTAGAGGAACTTGAAGGCGTCGCGCGGCTGCTGGAGCTGGTCGAGCGCGTCGACGATGTCCTGCGGCCGCATCGACTCCTCGAAGAGCGCGCTCGGCGAGATCGGCGCCGCCCCGTCGGCGCGGCAGGCCGCGAGCCGCGCGGTGCAGAGGTCGTAGAGGACCGCCCCGGGCCACGTCAGCCGTTCGACGAGGTTCTGCTTGTCCAGCCTGGCGGCGCGGAAGAACTCGTTGCTCTCCCGCGCCAGCATCGACCGCAGCTCGAGCGGCAGCAGGAGCTTGACCCCGAAGCCCTCCTGCGCCAGGAACTTGGCCGAGAAGACCGGCCAGATCAGCGCCCGCATCCGTCCCGGATCTCCGCTGACCAGCGTCGGCTCGTCGACCCGGTCGACGATCACGAGCAGCCCGGCGTGATCGAGGCCATGAAGGACCCCCATCAGCCTCCGGAACATCGCGAAGCGCGGCTCGTCATCGCTGCCGGTCGGCAGGCGTTCCTCGAGCGCGTCCTCCGAACCCAGCTCCGCGAGCGAGGCGCGGAAGGAGCTCGATGGCCTCCCGACGACGCGAAGGGCTGCGTGCAGTCTCCGCGCCGCCGCGACGCGCCGGAGCGTGATCCACCCGCCGATGCCGCCGAGCGCCGCGGCGACGATGCCGAGCACGACGATCGCGGTGTTCCACGCCCAGATCCGGCTCTCCGGCGGCGAGACCAATGACCAGATCAGGATGACGAAGAAGACCAGCCCGAAGGCGGCCGTTCCGAAGAGGATCAGCGGCAGCGCGTCGCTCGCGGGCAGGCGGAGCGCCTTGCGCAGCCGGCCCGTCCGCATCGCCGCATCCTCCGGCCGGTCGTAGAGCGCCTGGAGGAGCAGCAGGTCGTGGCGAGCCCGGCGGTCGAGCTGGCGCATCTGCCGCGCCGCATCCTCCTCGAGATCGAGGGCGACTCCGCCGTCGCGCGCCGGGTCGTCGAGCACGCGATCGACCAGCGCCGGAACGACGCGATGGAGGATCCCGTCCATGTGATCCGCCAGCGTCAGGCGGTCGAGAAGCCGGACGGGATCGGAGATCCCCGTCGAACGCTCGAACGCGCGGAGCATGCCGTCGAAGTCGTCGTACGCCACGCCGAGGCAGCGCTCGCCGCGCTCCCGATCGTTGTGCTCGCGGATGCGCCGCAGCATCTGCATCCGCATCGCCGTCTTTCCGCTGCCGCGCTCGCCGAAGACCACGGCGCTCGCGGGCCGGGAGAGGTCGCCGCAGATCTTCTCGAAGTCGGGATGGCGGAAGTCGCGCTCGATCCGCGCGAAGACGTCGTCCTGCCGCGCCTCCTCCGCCCGGAAGGGGTTCGCGACGAGCCCGTGATGCGCCAGGAAGGTTGAAAGGTTCATGGACGTCGATTCCGGCGGTCGGTGCGGCGGGCGCCTCCCGCCGCCGCGGCGGGGAGCTCGTCTCAGTGCGCGACGCGCTTCCCGAGATGCGGTGCCACCTCCGCGACGCGGGCCTTGACGGCGGCCGCGTCGCGGGCTTCGAGGTTCAGCCGCAGCAGCGGCTCGGTGTTGCTCATGCGGACGTTCATCCACCAGCTCCCGTTGTCGATCGTGATGCCGTCGAGCATGTCGATCTTCGCGTCCGGCCAGGCCGCCTTCAGCGCCTCGATCGCGCCCGCGGGCTCCTCGTTCTCGAAGTTGATCTCGCCGGACTGGGCATAGGTGCGGAAGGGCGCCACCAGCCTGCTCAGCGGCTGCTTCGAGCGGGCGAGCTCGCCCGCGAGGAGCGCGAAGGCGATGGCTCCGCTGTCGGCATTGAAGTTGTCGCGGAAGTAGAAGTGCCCGGAGAGCTCGCCGCCGAAGCAGGCGCCGGTCTCGGCGAGGAGCTGCTTCATGAAGACGTGGCCGACGCGCCCGCGGACGGGCCGTCCGCCCGCCGCGACGATCGCCTCGGGAACCGCCTTGCTCGAGCGGAGGTCGTAGGCGACCGCCGAACCGGGGTGCGAGCGCAGCATCGCCTGGGCGAGCCACGCCGTCAGGATGTCGCATCCGATGGTGTGGCCGGCTTCGTCGACGGCGACGCAGCGATCGGCGTCGCCGTCGAAGCAGATGCCGACGTCGGCCTTGACCGCGCGGACCTTCTCCTGAAGCTGCTTCAGGTTCGACTCCACCAGCGGGTTGGGCTCGTGCTCGAACTCCCCGGTGGAGTTGTCGAAGTTCAGCCTGGTGATCTTGAGGCCCTTCGCCTCGCCGAAGACCTTGGGGAGCATCGTCCCCGCCATGCCGTTGCTTGCGTCGACGACGACATGGAGCGACTTCCTGCCGTCGACGAGCATCGGATCCAGGAACCGGAGGACGTGCTCGCGGTACTCGGCCCAGAGATCGCGCTCCTCCTCCCGTCCATGCCGCGGCTGGAGCTTGTCGCGGTCGACCATCGCCGCATAGCGGCGCACGTCGTCGAGCCCGGTGGTCATCCCGACCGGCTTGGCGTCGATCTTGCCGATCTTGAAGCCGTTGTAGTTGGCCGGATTGTGCGAGGCCGTGACCTGAACGCCGCCGCAGCAGCCCAGGTGGTTGATCGCGAAGCTCACGAAGGGCGTGTCGACGAGGCCGAGGTCGATCACGTGAGCGCCGAAGTCGCGCATTCCCTGGCGAAGGGCCTTCGAGAGCGAGGGGGAGCTCTTCCGCATGTCATGCCCGACCGCGATGTTCCGCATCATCGGATCGTCATGGCCGGCGTTGGTCGCCTGTTCCACGAGGTACTGGGCGATCGCATAGCCGATCTGCCACGAGAGCTTCTCGTTGAGCGGCTTCGGATAGGTGGCGCGGATGTCGTAGGCCTTGAAGACTTTGCCGAGCATGGAGGGCGGATGGTATCGACGCTCGGCCCGGAGCGCGCAGCGCAGGCTCGCCGATCGCCGAGGGTCCCTCGATCCGGATCTCAGCCCGCGCCCCCGCGCTCCTCGCCGCCCGTTCCCTCTCCCCCCGCTCCCTCGCCCGCAGCGCCGCCCCCTGCGCGCAGATCGGCCGCCCGGCGGATCACGACCCTGGCGCCCGCCGGGATCGCGTCGATGAAGAGCCTTCCGTACCGCTTCGTCGCCACGCGCGGATCGAGCACCACGATCCGGCCGACGTCCTCCGCCGAGCGGATCAGCCGTCCGATCCCCTGCTTGAAGCGGACGATCGCGCGCGGGAGCGACTCGTCGCGGAAGGCGTTCCCTCCGCGCGACTCGACGAGCTCGTGCCGGGCCTGCACCAGCGGGCGGTCGGGCACTTCGAACGGAAGGCGCATGATGACGACGTTCCGCAGGGCGCGGCCGCGGACATCCACGCCCTGCCAGAAGCTCGATGTTCCGAAGAGGATCGACCGCTCGTCGCCGCGGAAGCGCTCGACCAGCGTCGATCGCTCCTCCGCCTCGCCGTGGACGAGCACCGGATAGCCATCGGCCACCAGCAGCGGCCGGACCTTGGAGACGACTTCCTCGAGCATCCGGAAGCTGGTGAAGAGGATGAAGGCGCCGCCATCGGTCTCCTCGAGGTGATCGAGCAGCCGCGGGATCGCCGCCATGACGAAGCGGCCGTCGCCGGGATCGGGCAGGTCGGCCTCGACGTACACGGTCATCTGCCGCGCGTAGTCGAACGGGCTCCCGAGCTGGAGCGTCTCCGCCTCCTCGCAGCCGAGGCGCTCGACGGCATGGCTGAAGTCTCCCGGGGCCGTCGCGAGCGTCGCCGAGGTGAGGATGACGGACCGTCCTCCCGCGAAGAGCGTGGCGCCGAGGATCGGCGCGACGTCGACCGGCGCCGCATTGAGGGAAACCCGTCCACGGGGCTCGAAGCCTCCGCCCCGGAGGGGGCGCGGCCGACCGACCTCGATCCACGCGACGGCGCCTTCGAGCGAACCCGCCGCGATCGCCTCGACGGCTCGGGCGAGGTTCCGCGCCCGGGCTGCGTATCCCGAGGCCTCGAAGCGGTCGGCCTCGCGCAGCGCGCTCTCGCCGATCATGTCCAGCAGGCCGGCGAGCCGCGCGAGGAGCGCCGAGAGCGGATCATCGATCGCCTCGCCGCGATGCAGCCGTCCGTGTCGACCCGGGCGCGCCTGCTCGAGCCTCCAGAGCCCGTCGAAGAAGTGCGCCGCCGCGGCTCGTCCGCGGGAGACCGCCTCCCGCGCCGCGAGGAGCGCCGACTCGGCGCCGGCGACGAGCTGCACGGCGGCGAGGAACCCGCGCGCCGTGCGCTCGCTCAGGAGCATGCGGAAGAGATGCTCGACGCCGCCTTCCGTGGCGCGAAGGCCGAACTGCTCCGCGGCGACGTCCTCGACGGTGTGCGCCTCGTCGAGGACGACGTGGTCGTGCGGCGGCAGGAAGCCGCGATCCTCGGTCGCGAGCCAGAGATCGGAGAAGTAGATCGCGTGGTTGCAGACCAGCAGATCCGCATGGGCCATCCGGCGCCGCGCCCGCTGATAGAAGCAGCGGTCGTAGGTCGGACAGTTCCGCCCCATGCAGTTGTCGCTGTCGCTGCGGACGGCGTCCCAGACCTCCGGCGGAGGCATCACCGGAAGCGTCGCCCGGGTCCCGTCTTCGCTGCGCCCCGCCCAGCGGTCGAGCTCATCGAGCGCCCGCGACGCCTCGTCGCCGCCGAAGAGAATCGCCGCCCGCTCGCGCGCCAGCGCGAGCCGCCGGATCGAGACGTAGTTGTTCCGCCCCTTGACCAGCACCGCCGTGAAGTCGCCGAAGAGGGCCTGGAGCAGCGGGATGTCCTTCTCGACGAGCTGCTCCTGGAGCGCGATCGTGTGGGTGCAGACGATCACCCGCTCGCGCTCCTCGACGATCCGCCTGATCGCCGGCAGCAGGTACGCGAAGCTCTTGCCGACCCCCGTGCCCGCCTCGACGAGGAGCGTCCGCCGTCCGGCCATCGCGGACGCGACCGCCTCGGCCATCCGCGTCTGCTGCGGGCGAAGCTCGAACGCCGGGAGCCGCCGCGCGACCGGGCCCTCCGGGCCGAGCATCGCCGCCATGCTCCCGCCGGCTGCGCTCCGAGCCCGATCGGCGGCGAGCTCTGGAGCTGACTCCGGAGTCGGTGTTTGAGCAGCTTCTTCCCCCGGACCTGAAGGCGCACCGGCGAGTGCATCATCTCCGACGTCGGGATCGCGTCGCTCGCGCAGCGGCTCGCCGTCGCCGGGATCGGGCACGGCGGATCGTAGGGAATGGTCTCGAGAGCCTCGCAACCGCGGCGGAAGCGCCCCGCGGCGCGGCGCCGGGCCCGTCTCGGCACGCCGCGACCGCGGTGAAGGGCGCGGATGATCGCAGCCGCGCGAGCGCTCCGCGGCTCGCGCATCGTCGATCCGCCTGTGACGGTCGATCGGCCCCGCTCGCACCGTCGTCGGGGGACGCGGGCAGCGCCGACCGGCCGGCGCCCTCCCTGCATGAGCCGCGCCGCGATCCGCCCGCTCCGGAGGCTCGTGACCGAACGCATCCATCCTGACCTGACGCGGCCGCCGGGCGGCACGCTCCGCTCAGGCTGCGAGCCCGGCGATCCGCCGGACTCCGGGACCCGCTCGGCGGTCCGCTCTCGGCGGCCGGTGCGCGCGACATCCTCTCCTCGACGCCCAGCTACGCTCAAGTCCCATGTCCACGCGCGAACGTGTCGTCGTCTATGCCCTGCTCGTGTCGGCACTGGTGGCCGCCTTCGTCGGTTCACCCTTCGCGGCCCGCCCGGCGATCGCGTCGGCCCCCGCGGATGATCCGGTCCTCGGGCCCGCATCGGGGCTGGTCCTGCGGGGCGACCGCGGCGAGCTCACGCTGCGCAACGGCGCGGGGCGCCCGGCGTGGGGGACGCGCTCCTTCGCGCGAGCGCACAGCGTCGCCCTCGTCCACATCACCACCCCGCTGCGGAGGCTGCGCGAGTCGCGGGAGTTCACCGAGGAGGCCGAGGCCTTCGCCAGCGAGGCTGCGGCCCAGGATGCAGAGTTCCGACGATCGCTCGAGGCGCTCTCGGAGAGGCTCCGCGGCGTCGATCAAGCCGCGCCCGAGTACGGCGACATCGTCGAGCAGGGAGAGCGCCGATATCAGGAGTATCTCGCCTGGCAGCGCTCGGCGATGGAGCGTCGGGGCCGTCTCGAGGCCGGACACCTCGAGCGCGCCTACAGGCGTCTCGTCGACGCCGTCGAGGTCGTCGCGGAGCGCCTCGACATCGACATCGTGTGGCGCTTCATTCCCACCAGCGATCCTTTCGAGGCGCCGGACCTGCCCGGCGCCCTGAACGAGATCCGGTTCCGCAGCGTGCTCCGCTATCCCGACGCGCTGGACATCACGCCGGACGTCCTCAAGGAGCTGGGATTCGGAGACTGAGCTTCGCCGCGTCGCGGTCCGGGAGGGAGTCCGCGGCGCGCTTCGGAAGCGTGGCAAGCGCCGCGCGGAACTCCTCGATCATCACCGCCTTCACCGCCGCGATCGCGGGCGCCGCAGCGCCGAGCTCGGCCTCCATCGACGTGACGGCTCGACCCGCGAGCCCGCAGGGCACGATCAGGCGGTAGCGATCGAGGTCGCACGCGACGTTGAGCGCGAGCCCGTGCATCGAGACCCAGCGCGAGACGCGGACGCCCATCGCGCAGATCTTCGCAAGTCCCTGCGGTGGGCCGGTGACCCGGCCGGCCGTCGCGTCCTCGGCCCCCGGCCACCCGCGGTCGGCCCCGTGCGACTCAGCCCGCTGCGACTCGACCCAGACGCCGGTCGCCGCCGGGTCGCGCACCCCTTGGAGGTCGAACCGCGCGAGCACGCGGATCACGATCTCTTCGAGCAGGCGCATGTAGCCGTGGATCCGCAGGCCGAGCCGGTTGAGGTCGAGCAGCGGATAGACGACGAGCTGGCCCGGACCGTGGTAGGTCACGTCGCCCCCGCGATCGGTCTCGCGCAGTTCGATGCCGCGCGCGGCGAGCGACGCGGCGGTCGCGAGGACGTGACCCGCCGCCTCCGGACGCCGCGTGACGGTGATCACCGCAGGAACGTGCTCCACGAGAAGAATGCGTCCCGGCCAGCCCGAGGCACTTCGGTCCACCTCCCCGCCGGTTGCCTCCTCGGCCATCGCGCCCTCTCCCGGCTCCGACGGGCGTCCGGCCCGCAGGCTCCTCCCCTCTCGAGCAGATCCCCGCTCACGAACCCCGATCGCCTCTTCGAGCGCCGCTCTCTGGACCGCGAGGGCGGCGTCGTAGCTCATCTGTCCGAGATCGACGAACTCGGGGGCTTCGATCGGCTGATGCGCGGGCATCGTCGTGGAGTCTACAGCGCGGCCGGCGCTCGAGCGGCCTCGCGCTCCGGCGCGAGGCGGCCGGAAGCGGATGTTCTGCAACGAAAGGGGACGCAGATGGGGCACCGGTGGCCCCTCTGCGGCCATCAAGCCCCCATCGATGAAGCGAGCGGCGAGCTTCGACGCGGCAGAGCGCCGCCTCCGGACGCCACAGCATGAGGCAAGGGGCGCTGGAGTGTTAGACTCGCGGCACCTCGCACCGCGCTGGGATCGCCGAGGCCCCGCCGTCATGCCGCAACTCGCTTCGATCGTCGTCGGAGTCGACTTCTCGCCCTGCTCCGCCGCTGCGCTCGCGCAGGCGTGGCTCCTCGCGAAGCGATCCCGAGCGGCCATCCACGTGCTCCACGTCGTCCGCCGCGAGGTCGTTCGCGAGCTCGCCTTGTCGCTGGGACGCACCGTCGAGCAGGTCTCGGCCGATCTCATCGACGGGGCCCGCCGCCAGCTCGAGAGCTTCGTCGCCGGACAGGTCGGGAGCGCGGGAGCGCGCGAAGGGAGCGATGCCTCGCAGGCCTCCCGCAGCAGCGGTCCCGATCGCCCATCCGAGCCCCCGATCCCGAGCGCGCCGGATCAAGCGGCCCGGCGCGCGGGCGGTCCGGGCGCGCGTGCGGGAGTCTCGGCATCGGGCGACTCGCCCCCCGCCGAGGTGCGCCTGCACGTCGAGGTCGGCGATCCGGTCGACGCCATCGTCGCCCGCTGCGCGGAGATCGACGCCTCGCTGCTTGTGCTCGGCGTCTACGGCGAGGGCGGCAGCGGCATGGGCAGCGGTCATGTCTCGCTCGCCGGAGTGCGGCACGCGCCCTGCTCGACGCTCCTCGTCCACGAACGGACGCGCCGCCCGCTGCGGGCCGTGCTCGCCGCGGTGGACTTCGCCCCGGAGAGCCTGATCGCGCTCGACTTCGCCTCGCGCGTCGCGGAAGTCGATGGCGCGCTCCTTCGGCTCCTCCACGTCCACTACGCGCCGTGGCACCGGCTGCACTACCGGGCGCCGACGGAGGAGTCTTCACCGGAGTTCCAGCGTCAGTACCTCGATCGCCTGCGCGGTCTGGTCGACGACCTCGCCGAGCGCGAGCGCGCCCTTCATCCGGGGCTGCGCGTCGAGATCGATCTCGTCGACGATCCCAGTCCCGGCCGAGCGATCCTCGACGCCGCCGAGGGCGGCGCCGCGGACCTGATCGCGCTGGGAACCCGCCGTGACGGCCGGATCCGCAAGTTCTTCATCGGCAGCAACGCCGAGCGCGTGCTTCGGAACCTCGATGTCTCCGTGATCGTCGGCCGCACCCCGCCGGCGCGTCAGGGCGAAGGGCGATAGCACCCGACAAGAAGCTCCGTCCCGCGCTCCCGCGGGCGAATGCCGAAGGGGGGAGTCGAACCCCCACGTCCCTTCCGGGACGGCGGATTTTGAATCCGCTGCGTCTGCCGATTCCGCCACTTCGGCCGTGCCGCTTCGCCACAGGCTGCTCAACGCGAAGGGACGGCGATCCTACCACTCCGGCGCCGCGTGGCTCCGCCGTGAGATCGACCGACGGTCGAAGCGGAGCCCCCGCGCCGAGACGCCGCGGCGGCGCAGCGACGCCCCGCTGCGGGCCATCCAGCCCCAACCGCGAGGGAGGTGAGGGACGCGAGCTTCGAATCCGCGAGCCGCCGGAAGCCGCCGCCTCGGGCGACCGCAGCAGGACCCTCACGGCGCCGGAGCGCTACCGCCGCGCCGCGCACGCCCGCCGCAGGCGGTCGAGGACGGCCTCCCAGAGCGCATCGCGCGACTCGGGACGCTCGACGAGGATCCGCTCGGCGTTGGCGCTGTCCGCGTCGCGCAGCGCGGCATAGAGCCGCGCCGCATACTGCTCGGCGTCGGCGGGCATCCGGATCGCGATGTGCGGTACGGGGACCTCGAGCTCCTCGAAGGCGATCGCCGCGCTCCTCGGGACCGCCACCCGCAGCATCTCGGCCATCTCGCGCCGCGCGACGAGCAAGGTCGGCGTCCGCGGCGCGTAGTGGCTCGACCTCGTCCCCGGCGATGCGTCCTGCCCTTCGGGCACCGCGCGATCGATCGGGCCGATGAGCTGCTCGATCATCTCCGCCGTGACCGCCCCGGGCCGGAGCAGACGCGGCCGCGCGCCGCCCGAGAGCTCGAGCACGGTCGACTCGATGCCGACCGAACAGGTGCCGCCATCGAGGATGAGCAGCGACTCGCTCTCCGCGAACTCCGCAGCGACGTGCTCGGCCGACGTCGGCGAGACGCGTCCCGAGCGATTGGCCGAGGGGGCCGAGATCGGCCCGCCGAAGATCCGCAGGAGCACGCGCGCCACCGGATGCGACGGACAGCGGACGGCGACCGTCGTCCGCCCGCCCGTGGCCTGATCCGGAACCGCCGCGGCCTTCGGGAGGACCAGCGTCAGCGGTCCCGGCCAGAAGCGGTCGACGAGACAGTCGGCGCGCGGATCCCAGAACGCGACGATCCGCCGCGCCGCCTCGACGTCGTGGACATGGGCGATGATGGGGTTGTCCGCAGGGCGGCCCTTCATCGCGTACAGGCGATCGACCGCCGCGGCGTCGAGCGTCGACCCGCCGAGGCCGTACACCGTCTCGGTGGGAAACGCCACGAGCTCGCCGCGGCGGAGGCGCGCCGCAGCCTCCATGATCGCGGCGTCGGCGGCGGGAGCGATCCTCGGCATGTGCGCACGGTAGCGAAAATCGGCTCTCCGCGGCGAACCCCCTCCGCGAACCCGGCGCGAACCGGATGCGCGCCGCTACGGCCGTTCCGGCGTGTACCGCTCGACGTCGAGCTCGATGCGGTTCATCTCCAGCCCCGTGCCCAGCGCCGCGTAGAGGCCGGCGACGGAGGAGTTGTACGCCGCCATCGCCTGATACTCGTCGAGCTGGGCGATCGCGAGACGGTCCTGCCGCTGAAACTTCAGGTTGAGGAACTCCGGCGTCAGGCTGGCGAGCGTCTCCTCCTCGACGAGCAGGGCGCGGAGGTTCTCTCCCGCGGCGAGCCGCGTCGAGCGCGTCGCCGAGATCAGCTCGAAGTTCGTCTGGCAGTCGCGGAGCGCCTCCTTGACCTCGAAGGTGACGTCCTGCACGGCCCTGCGGAATCCGATGATCGCCGAGGAGCGCGCCAGCCGCGCCGCGCGGTAGGTCGCTTCGGCCTGCCGGTTCCCGATCGGCTGCGTGAAGTTCGCGCCGAGGAAGTAGTCGATGGAGTTCCCCTCTCCAAGCTCGCTGTACGCGTCGCCACCGGTGTCGGAGAGCCCGAACCAGGCGGCCCGCGCGGTCAGGTCGAGCGTCGGCAGCCGGCTGTTGTCCGCCACGAGCTGCACGATCGAGGCGTCGTCGACGCGGAGCAGGCTCTTGACGATCTCGGGGCGGCTCTGGACCGCCGTGAGGATCCCTTCGCGAAGGCCGAGGTTGACCGGAGAGTCGACCATGAAGTCGAGCGGGGCCACCAGCACCTCGCTCTCGAGCAGGATCGCCGGATCGTTGATCAGGGTCTTGAGCCGATCGGAGGCCTGCCGAACGAGACGGCGCGCCCGCACGATCCCGGCCTTGCGCTGCTCGACGGTCGCCACGGCGTCGGAGTACTGCGACTGCCGCGTGTCGAAGTCGCGGCGGCGCTCGAGGACGTCGCGCACCTGCTCGCCGACCTGGAGCAGCCACATCCTGATGCGCAGCTCCTCGCGCGCGACGACGAGGTTCCAGTACGCGCGCTCGACCTCGAAGACCAGCGCGAGCATCGTCGCGCGGAGGTCCTGCACCGTGGCCCGCTCCGCGTTGCGCGCCAGGCGGATCGAGGCGGTGTTCACGTCCGAGCCGAAGCCCCGCAGCAGCGGCTGCGAGAACCCGAGCCGGACCGCGTTGGTCCACGCGGGGTCGGGGAGCAGCTCGAGGCCCGGCGTCCGGTTGCGGCTGCGCGTCGCGTCCGTCGAGACCGTGAGGGCGCCGCCGGACTCGAGCGGCTTGGTGATGCCGGTCTCGAAGACCCAGCTTCGGTTGGCGCTCACGCCGGTCCCCAGCGGGATGCCGTTGATCACCGGAACGGGGGTCGGCTGGTCCTGCACCGCAAGGGCGACGTTGGCGAAGAGGACCGCATCGAAGACCGCCGCCGCCGCCTCGACTTCCGCCTCGGAGATCGCCGGACCGAGCCGCGCCTGCTGCGCGAGGAGGTTGTTTCGCACCGCGCTGGCGATCGCGGCCTGGAGGCTCACGCCGACCTCGCTCTGCGCCTTGCCGAGCAGATCGGGACCCAGATCGAGCGTCCCTGCCCCGCTCGCAGCGGGCGGACCGAGCGCGGCGATCTCCGCAAGGCGCGGGCGCAGCTCCTCTTCGAGCGAGACCGGGTCGCGGCGAACCGGGACGAGGCCGTCGCCGCCCGGGGCCTCATCCCACTGCTGACGGATGGCCGCCTCGACGGAGCGGCGAAGCTCGGCGGTCGAGTCCTTCTGGATCGGCGATTGGCAGCCGATCGCAGGCACGAGCGCGGCTGCCGAGAGTGTGAGCGCTGCCCGGAGGACGCGTCCGGCTGCGAAGCGGCGCAGCCGAGCCGCACGCGGCTCGGCGCCCTCGGAGTCCCGCGCAGGCGTTCCCGGAGTCAATGACGGTTTACCAAGGGCACCACGCATCGGCCGGTAGCATACGAGGTTCTCTCAGCCCTGCTGAGCGGCGAAGAAGCGGCGAACGTACGATCGCCTTGCGATCGGCGCACCGGCGCATCGAACTGCGACCCGCCCGCGAAAGGACTCGATATGGCCACCCGCTCCGTCTTCCAGTTCTGCATGATTCCCCGGAGTTCCCCGCCCGCCCGCGCCTTGGCGGCCCGCTTGCCGCCTCGGAGCCGCGCGCTCCCGCACGCATGCCGCTCGAGCCGACCCTCCGTCGATCCGACCACGTCGCGACGAGCGCGGTCCGGGGGCCTCGAACCGCGCACGACCGACCGGCGCATCGACCGATCCGGCCGATGCGTCATCCGTCGCGTCCTCGGCGCGCTCGCGGCACTGCTGACGCTCGGCGGGATCTTCGCTCAGAGCGCGTCCGCGCAGCAGACTCCTGCCCAGCGCAGCTCCGGGAGCTGGTGGGTCGTCACCGAGAACGACGTGTACGTGCGAAGCGCGCCGAGCGTCGACAGCGCGTATCCCTTCTTCCGGCTTGATCGAGGAAACCTCGTCCGGGTGGCGGAGGAGACCGCCGGCTGGGCGCGGGTCGCCGTCGTCGGTCCCACCTTCACCGACGCGTTCGGCTTCGTCCGCGACGATCGACGGTTGCGCGTCGCTGCGGACGGGCGCACCGCGCAGGTCGTCAGCCGCGCCGACATCCTCGCGCCGAACCTCTCGGCGCGCTTCAGCCCCGACTCGAGCTGGGCCACCATCGGGCGCCTCGAACCCGGGACGACCGTGGCGATTTCCGAGACCGTTCGGGGCCAGCGCGAGACGATGCACAAGATCGGACTGCCCGCCTCCGCCGAGGGGTGGGTCAACCTGACGTTCCTTCGTCGGGCCAACGCCGAGGAGCTGGCGCGGCTCGACCCGGGGCTGCGCGATCCGGAGCCCGGTGCCGCGGTCAGACCGACCGGCGACGCCGCGCCCCCGCGCGGCGGAAGCGACGTGGTCCGATCCGCCGAGGCGACCACGATGGTGATCGTCGATGACGCCGATGGCGATCTGGAGATCGACGCCCTCGAGGAGACCGTCGAGGTCGTCACCGAGCCGACTCGCACGGAGCAGCGCCCCGTGCTTGTGCCGGAGCCGCCCGCCCGTCCGGCGCCGCGGGCGGCCGATCAGATCGCGAGGGTGACCCTGGCCGATCTCGAGTTCGCCTTCAGCCAGCTCGCGAAGGAGGACCCGGAGTCCGCGGAGGTCGGCCCGCTGCGGCAGCGGTACCTCGAGTTCGCCGAGCGAATCGCTGCGCTCGACTCCGAGCGCGCTTTCGCGCGGACCAGGGCGGACCAGCTTGAGATCAAGGAGGAGATCCAGGAGCGCCTCGCCGAGGTTCGCCGACTCCAGGCGCGACAGGGCGCGGATCTCGAGGTCATCCGGGGGCGGAGGGTCGCGGTCGAAGCGAGGCAGCCGTACGTGGCGGTCGGGCGTCTCAATGCCTCGACGGTCTACGACGGCCGCAGGCTTCCGCTGCTCTTTCGCGTCCAGGATCCCTCAGGCGGCCAGACCATCGGGTACCTCGAACCAGGCGGCGGTTTCGAGCTGACATCGCTGCTGGGACAGCTCGTCGGCATCGTCGGTACGCGCAGCTACGACGAGAGCCTGCGCCTGAACATCATCTCGCCGACGCGAATCGACGTGCTGACGACGGCTCCAGGTTCGATCACGATCAGACCCTGAAGCCTGAATCCTGAATCCTGAAGCCTGAGACCTGAAGCCTGAGACTTGAAGCCTGAAGCCAGCCGCCCGAAGCCGGCGGCCCGAATCGCCGAGCCAGCATCCTGGAGCCCTCCTCAACGACTGCCCGGCCGCGGACGATGCCGCGAGGGCTACGATGGCCGCAGTCGGTCAGCCCGCGCTGGCACTCCATCCGCGACGCTGCACACCTCGGGGGCGCTAGCTCAATTGGGAGAGCGATGCCTTTGCAAGGCATAGGTTACGAGTTCGAGCCTCGTGCGCTCCACTGTGCCACTCGCCCCCGCGCTGCGGGGGCGATGTGTTTCACGCTCGTTCCGCGGTTGCACTCGGGGCCAGGACCGCGACAATCAGGGCCGGCAGCCCGCGACGAAGGTCATTCGGGCCTGCCCGGCGCTTCGCCCTCCGCAACCGCGGCCAGCACCGCCCTCTCACTTCACCGGTCACCGACCGGCACTCTGGAACCACCCGACCATGACGCCCTCTCCTTCCACCTTTCGACCGCTTGCCTCGCTGCTCCTCGGCGCCGCGCTTCTCACCATGCCCGCGGCCTTGGTCGGCTGCGACAGCGCGTCGAAGATCGACATTCCCGCCAGCGCATCGCCGAACGACCTGATGAGCGGCTATCTCGGCAAGCTCGGCGATCTCAACGGGCTGCTCTCCGGCGTGGGGAGCACCGGCGACGCCGCAGCGGCGCTGCCGAAGGCCAAGGACCTCGTCAGCGGCATGGGGGCGTATGCCGAGCGCCTCACGGGCCTGCCGACGGCGCAGCTCGACGGCGTCCTCCAGCAGTTCGGGCCGCAGCTCGACTCGCTGACCGGAGCGCTGGATTCGCAGGTCGCGCGGCTTTCGCAGAGCTCGTACGGCTCGACGCTGGCCTCGGCGCTCAAGAGCGTTCCCCGTCTGCGCTGAGCGCGTGGCGGCGGCCGTCGACATCGACGCGATCCGCGGCCGGTTTCCCGCGCTCGGGGAGCCGGACGCGCCGATCTTCCTCGAGAACGCAGGCGGAGCCCAGGTTCCGGACTCGGTCATCGAGGCGATGGCGCTGTATCTGCGCAGCCGCTATGTCCAGCTCGGGGCGGGCTATCCCCGTTCGGAGCAGGCAGCGGCGCTGGTCGAGGCCGCGCATCGCTGGATGGAGACCTTCGTCGGCGGGAGCGGCCACGGCAGCGCGATCCTCGGTCCCTCGTCGACGCAGTTGCTGCACATGCTCGCAGGGTGCTGGGGGCGGCGGCTCGGAGAGGGCGATGAGATCGTCGTCGCCGAGAGCAACCACGAGGCCAACGTCGGCTGCTGGCTTCGGCTGATCGAGCGCGGCGTGCGCGTGCGCTGGTGGCGCGTCGGCGGCGACCCCGCGGGGGCTGCGCTCGAAGGGCTCGATGCGGTGCTCGGCGAGCGGACGCGCCTGGTCTGCTTCCCGCACGTCTCGAACCTCCTCGGCGGCGTGATCGACGTCCCCGAGGTTGCGCGGCGAGCCCGCGCCTTCGGCGCGAGAACGGTCGTCGACGGAGTCGCGTTCGCGCCGCACCGGCTCATCGACGTCGCGGCGCTGGGATGCGACTGGTACGTCCTCTCGACCTACAAGGTCTTCGGGCCGCACATGGCGCTGCTCTTCGGGACCGGCGAGGCGATCGCCGAGCTCGAAGGGCCCAACCACTTCTTCATTCCGCGCGACCGCGTTCCGTACGTCTTCGAGCTCGGCGGCGCCTGCCACGAGGGCTGCGCGGGGCTGCTCGGGCTCGCAGAGCACCTTCGCTTCCTCGCCGGCGAAGCGCCGCGCGGCTGCTTCGAGCCCGCGTTGCGCGCCACCGTCCGCGCCGCGATGGACCGCGTCGAGGCGCTCGAACGCCCGCTTCAGGAGCGGCTGATCGAGCGCCTCGGGAGCGTCCCCGGACTCCGCATCCTCGGCCCGATGACGGCCGGGCCGGAGCGGGTGCCGACGGTGAGCGTCGTCCACGACAGCGTCCCCTCGGCGCGCCTTGCGGCCGCGGCCCACGCCGAGGGGATCGGCATCCGGCACGGACACATGTACTCGCTGCGGCTCTGCGAGGCGCTCGGCATCCCGGCCACCGACGCGGTCTGCCGCATCAGCGCCGTCCACTACAACACCGTCGACGAGATCGACCGCGCCTGCGCCGCGATCGAACGGGCGGTGCGCCGCGGCTGAGCCGGCGCGGGAGGACTCGCAGGCGGCAGCCGTGGGTTGCAAGCGATCGCCGAGCCATCGAGCCAGACCGGATCGCCGGTGCACAAGGCCAGCTCCGAAAGCCAGCCCGAAAGCCACCCCGAAAGCCGGCTCTGAAGGCCAGCTCTGAAAGTCAGCTCTGAAAGCCACCCGGGGGCCAGATCCGACGTCCTGCCCGCGCGTGAATGCCCAGCGGAACGCCGCGCGGGTCACCGCAGCGCCCGCAGAGCGCACGCCATCGCGACCGCCGCGGTCTCGACGCGGAGAACCCCATCGGCAAGCCTGACCGCGCGGGCGCCCGCCGAAGCCATCTCGCGTCGCTCCTCGTCGTCGAAGCCCCCCTCCGGTCCGATGAGCGCCAGGATCTCGGGGGTCTCGAGGCTGATCGCCGCATCGGCCTCGGCGCCGGAGCCCTCCGCGGCGTCGCCGCGAAGGCTGCGGCGCTCGCCAACGCTCGGCGCGACGAGCGATCGCAGCTCGACGCCATCCGGATCCGCCAGGAGCGCCACGGCGCCGCGGGCGGCTGCCGACCGCGCCGCCTCGAGCGGTGTCCGCGCCTCGAGGATCGGCGGCAGCCACGCGCGGCGGCTCTGCTTGGCCGCTTCGATCGCCACCCGGCCGAGGCGCTCCCGCGCGGCCTCGGAGAGCGTCACCACGCTGCGGCGGCAGCGCAGCGGAAGAAACGCGCCGATGCCGACCTGCACCAGCATGTCGATCATCGTCGCGGCCCGGTCGCCCTTCGGAATCGCCGCGGCGATCGTGATGCTCCGTTCCCGGCCAAGCGGCGCGCCGGCGTCGACCGACACCATCGACTCGATGCGGGCGGCGCGGCCTGCGTCGATCAGGAACGCCCGGGCGGTCCTGCCGCTGCCGTCGAAGAGCACCACCTCGTCTCCGTCACGCAGTCTCCGCGACGCGGTGGCGTGGCGCGTCGCCGCGGTCGGGAGCGCCACCGCAGCTCCCGGCTCGCCCAGCGCGGCGACGTGGATCCACGGTGCGCTCATCGCGCAAGGGTAACGGCGCAGCGCTGCCGCGCCACGCCGCTGCTCTCTGCGGCCGCGCCACCGACTCCTCGCTCCGCTCCGGCCTCTCAGCCCGCACCGAATCCGCGGGGCCGCCGCCGCAGTCATGCCTCCGGCCGGTAGACGTCATACCGCACCGTCGTGCCCGCGATCGACCACGCGGGGCCCGTGTCGCCGGTTCGTCCAGCCCCCTCGCTGTTCCCGCTCCCCGCGGCACTGCGAATCGGCGGCAGGGCGTCCCCGCGCTTGGCGACGACGCGCTCCGTCGCGGCACGCCGAGCGGCGAGGAGCAGCGCCGGCGCATCGTCATCGTCACCGACGACGAGCCGAAGCCGCTGCATCGACTTGGGCGGCAGGGCGCTCCCCCGCCGCGCCGCCCGGCCGGAGGGGAACATCGGATCGATCAAGACCACCTGCGGCGGCTCGCGAAGTTCACCGAGCAGCGCGGAGGCATCCCCGCACCGCAGCTCGATGCGCTCTCCCAGCGCAGCGCCGTGCGCCTCGCGCCCGACCGCCGCGAGCCCATCCTCGAGAAGGGCGTGGACGATCGGGTTCCTCTCGATCGCGATGACCGTGTGCCCCAGGGCTGCGAGGTGGAACGCATCGCCGCCGAGGCCGGCAGTCGCGTCGACGATCCGCTTCGGTCCGCGGCCGAGAGCCCGCGCGAGCGGGTCGCCGCGGAGCGCGTTGCCCCCGCGCCGCAGCGACTCGATCACCCACCCCGGATCGGAGCGCACGCCGCGCCCGGGCCGGTCCTCCTGGGTGCGCAGCTCCAGCCGCCGGGAGTCGATGCAGAGCGCGACGCCGCCGTCGGGAATCGAACTCGCCAGCGGAACCCCCAGCCGCGCCGCGAGCGCCGCGGCGCGCTCGACGGCCGTCGCGTCCTCCGGCGCCGGGCTCAGGACCACGATCGCCGGTCCGGGCGGCGCCGCTCCGCGATCGGTCGCGCTCACGGAAGGCTGAGCGCCGAGGGCATCCTTCGGCCGGGCGGACGCGCCGTCGCCGGCGATCGCCCGCTCCTCCGCGGTCCCTGGCGCAGCCGGCCGCGCCTTCCCCCTCTCGGCACCCTGCGTGTCGTCGGGCATCGAGAGCGAGCGTATCGCGCCTTCGCGCGCCGCCGGCACTCCGGCGCTCCAGCGCGCCGTGCGCGAGAATGGCCTGGTGTAGGATGGGCCTTGGCCGCAGTTCGTCCGCACGGCCGCGAACGGGTCGCGGCCGCTCGTGACGGGCCGTGCGCGGAGCCCATCGCCATGTCACGCGCAGAGACCTCCATGCGTCCGGGCGTCGCCCCGGTCTTCGCCAACATCCTCGAGATGATCGGCAACACGCCGATGCTGCGGCTTTCCCGCCTCGACACCGGACCGTGCGAGCTCTACGTCAAGCTGGAGTCGAGCAATCCGGGCAACTCCATCAAGGACCGCATCGCGATCTCGATGGTCGAGGCGGCCGAGCGCGACGGACGCCTGCGGCCGGGGGGCGTCATCATCGAGGCGACGGCCGGCAACACCGGCATCGCGCTGGCGCTGGTGGCATCGCAGAAGGGATACCGCATGCGCGTGGTGATGCCCGACAAGATGAGCGACGAAAAGATCTCGCACCTGCGGGCGATGGGCGCCGAGGTGATCCTGACCCGCTCCGACGTCGCCAAGGGCCATCCCGAGTACTACCAGGACATGGCCGCGAGGCTGGCCGCCGAGACTCCGGGGTCCTTCTACGTCAATCAGTTCGGCAATCCCGCCAACCCGCAGGCGCACTACCTCACGACCGGCCCGGAGATCTGGTCCCAGATGGAAGGGCGCATCGACGTCTTCGTCGCCGGCGTCGGCTCCGGAGGGACCGTCACCGGCGTCGGGCGCTATCTCCGCGAGCGCAATCCGGACGTCGAGATCGTCCTTGCCGATCCCGAAGGCTCCATTCTCGCGCCGCTGGTCAACGAGGGCAGGACGATCGAGCCCGGCTCGTGGCTCGTCGAGGGCATCGGCGAGGACTTCGTCCCGGACATCCTCGACCTCGGTCTCGTGGACACGGCATACTCGATCACCGACGAGGAAGCGTTCCACGTCGTCCGCGAGCTGCTGCGGAAGGAGGGCGTCCTCGCGGGAAGCTCCGTCGGCACGCTGCTCGGCGCGGCGCTCCGTCACTGCCGCGCCCAGAGCGAGCCGAAGCGCGTCGTCACGCTGATCTGCGACAGCGGGGCGAAGTACCTCTCGAAGATGTTCAACGACTTCTGGATGATCGATCACGGGTTCATCAAGAGGACTTCGTACGGCGACCTGCGCGACCTGATCGCCCGGCGCCACGAGGAGAAGCAGGACTTCACGCTCTCGCCGGAGACGCCGCTGATTCAGGCGATCCGACGGATGCGGCTCTTCGACGTCAGCCAGCTCGCCGTCCTCGACGAGCGCGACAGGGTCGTCGGCATCCTCGACGAGTCCGACGTGCTGCTGGCGCTCACCCGCGACCCGGAGGGACTCCGGCGGCCGGTGCGCGACTTCATGGCCGACCGAATCGAGACCATCGCGCCGACGGCGCGCGTCGAGGATCTGCTTCCGATCTTCCGCGCCGACCGGGTGGCCATCGTCACCGACAGCGAGCGCTACTACGGCCTCATCACCAGGATCGACCTGATCAACTACCTCCGGACCTCGCTGGACTGAAGAGGCGGGCCACGGACGGCGTCGCGCCGGTTCAGCACGACTCTCGACGCCGACTGCCGGCACATCAGCACTCCGCCTCGGGCGCGGGCGGAAGGGGCCGGCCTGCACACGCGCTTCCCTGCGCCGCAACGAGCGCTGGGATGTCCGTCACCGCGTTCGTCAAGGCCCGAAGCACCATCGAGTCTGCCTCCGGATCCAGGCGAGTTGCGGCGACGATGAGATTCGCCTCTCCGCTCGTCCGCAGCCCGAGTGACTTTCGCCACAGGCTGCTGGCAGCGCGGAGAGCTCCGAGATACGGCAACGCCCGGCCGGCTTGCGCTCGCGAATGTTGACGCCGCGGATGACCATGCCGTGCGGAGCTCACGACCTCCGCAGCCGGATCGCCCAGGTCGGCGTCGCTCGCGCGCGCGGTGTTCGGAAGGACGCGGGCGGACCCTTCGCGCAGGGCGCAAGCTCGCACCGTTTTCACGACCCGCCGAGTGCCGTCCGGGCCGAGCGCAGCGCGGCCTCGGTCTGGTCGCTGGCATGCTTCATGGCCTCGTGGTTGACGGAGAGGTCCTCGACGCCTCTGGACTTCGCCTTCTCGTTCAGTTGCCGCATCCGCGCCGGCGAAGCACCGGGCCACGCGCCCGCGGCTTCGGCGGCGATGGACTCGATCGCCGCGGCCGCGGCGATCCGCTGCTCGCTCGTCCGGCGCTTGAGGCCCTGGGTCGCGACCGTCGCGTACGACGTGTCCTGCGCGTGCCGGAGCCAGCTCCCCACGAGCTTGCCGTCCGCCTCGAGGATCTCCGGCGCCCTGGCCAGCGACCGCTGCCGGAACTCGCTCATCGCCTGGAGGATGTCGGTTCGCCAGGCGGCATCGGCAAGGGAGCGGTTCTGCTGGATGAACTCAGTGGCCAAGTGGGCCATGCCGAGCGCCGCCATGAACTCGATCGCGGTCTGACCTGAACCGCCGACCTGCCCGGCCATGCGGTAGATGGCGGCGATCCGCTTGGCGGCGCCATCCTTGTCGCCTGCGGAGAGGAGTCTGGCAGCATCGGCCTGCAGCGCTCGGGCGAGCCTGCGCTGGGCCGCCAGATGCGGCAGCTCGGTCGTCAGTCCGGCGGAGTAGTCCACGCCGAAGTCGCAGGTGGTCGCCTTGGACGCCTCCACCACTCGATCGAGGAGCGCCGCGTTGGCGACGAGCGCCGCGTCGGAGATCGTGCCGCCTTCGACGGCCCCATGGACGCTGGAGCCGAGCGCGCGGTCGACATCCGCGTAGGTGTCGGCGGGCCCCAGCGATGCGGGGGAGGTTGCGAGAGGTCCGGACTCTCGACCATCGCCGCAGCCGGTGAAGGTGAGCGCCGATGCGAGGGCCAGGAGACCCAGCATCGTGCGCCGGCTCCGGGGGTGCCGCGCCTGGCACCGCGACGCGCGGGACAGAGAGTCAGGTCGGATGGTCTGTGAACTGGGCATGAGTCTCCTCAGGTGCTCTCGGCCGGGCACTCCGCTGCTCGGCGGTTCCGTTCGAAGCCGCTGTCCACTCCGCGCGACGTCGGCATCGCCAGCGGTCTCCGGGACAAACGGCCTGCGCCCGCTGGACTCACGCGACCAACCCCTCACGCTCGCCGGAAATCGTCCGCATGCACCTGCCGCAGTTCGTCGAGCGGCTCGTCGATCCCCCGCCGGCGGGCGCCGACCATCATGCCGACGACGGCGCCGCCGATCCCCGTCGGCGTCCCGGCGCCGTGCCCCAACGCCTCGTCGGTTTCCGGCGCGACGGCGCGAATCATGTTCCTGATGGAATCGCCTCTCCCCGATCATGCAGGCACGGGAGTTCGTCTCATGGAACCTACGCTGGCGACCGAGGCCGACTCGAGCCGCACCCCCCTGCCCAGGTCGTCGTCGCCGCGCGACGGCGAGGTCTCTCGGCACCACCGCCATGCCCCATCTCGACACCCTCGCCATCCACGGCAACCAGCATCCGGACCCGGTCACCGGCGCCGTCATGCCGCCGATCTCGGTCTCATCGACGTATGCCCAGGAATCTCCGGGGGTCCATCGGGGCTTCGAGTACTCGCGCAGCCACAACCCCACGCGCTACGCCCTCGAGCGCCTTGTCGCCGCGCTCGAAGGCAGCGGGATCGACGAGGGGACCGACCCGAGCTGCGGCGCCTTCGCCTTCTCATCGGGGCTCGCCGCGACGGCGACCTGCCTCGAGCTGCTTGATTCGGGCGACCGCCTGATCGCGATGGACGATCTCTACGGCGGGACCTTCCGGCTCTTCACGAGGGTCCGCGAGCGGTCGATGAACCTGCGCGCCGAGTACGTCGATCTCGCGGACCTCGCCGCGCTCGAGCGGGCCGTCGCCCGGCAGGCGCCGAAGATGATCTGGGTGGAGACGCCCACGAACCCCACGCTCAAGATCGCCGACCTCGCCGCGATCGCCGAGATCGGGCGCTCCGGCGGGGCGATCTGCGTCTGCGACAACACCTTCGCCACGCCGATGCTCCAGCGCCCCCTTGCCGCGGAGCACGGGGGCGGATTCGACATCGTGATGCACTCGGCGACCAAGTACATCGGCGGACACAGCGACGTCGTCGGCGGCGTGCTCGTGACGCGCCGTGCGGATCTCGCCGAGCGGCTGCGGTTCCTCCAGAACGCCATCGGCTCGGTGATGGGGCCCTTCGATGCCTACCTCTGCCTGCGCGGCGCCAAGACGCTGGCGCTGCGCGTCGCCCGGCACTCCACCAGCGCCCAGCGGATCGCGGAGTGGCTCGAGGGGCATCCCAAGGTCGAGCGAGTCGTCTATCCCGGGCTCCCGAGCCATCCGCAGCACGCGCTGGCGGCCCGGCAGATGCGCCTCGACGGCACGCCCGCCTTCGGAGGCATGATCACGATCTTCCTCCGCGGCGGCCTCGACGAGAGCCGGCGCTTCCTCGAGCACGTCCATCTCTTCGCCCTGGCCGAGAGCCTCGGCGGCGTCGAGAGCCTGATCGAGCATCCGGCGATCATGACCCACGCGAGCGTGCCCCCCGAGGCGCGCGCGAAGCTCGGCATCGGCGACTCCCTCGTGCGGCTCAGCGTCGGGATCGAGCACGTCGACGATCTCATCGCCGACCTCGACGCGGCGCTGAAGGCGATGTAGCAGCCGCGACCATGCCGAGACCCCTCGCAGACTTCAACGCCTTCGAGCCCCCGGAGCCTCCGGAGCACCCGGAGCACCCGGAGCCCACGAGTCACCCCGAACCCGCGGATCGCCCCGATCACATGGATCACCCTGGTCCCCCCGCGACCGTCGGCCTCCCCGGGCGGACCGATCCGGTGCTCGGCGCGGTCCGGACGATCTGGGGCTTCGACACGCTGCGCCCGCTCCAGCGCGAGGCGATCGACGCCGCGGTGGCGCGGCGGGATTCGCTCGTGGTGCTGCCCACCGGGGGCGGCAAGAGCCTCTGCTATCAGGTGCCGCCGCTGGTCGCGGGACGGATGGACGTGGTCGTCTCGCCGCTGATCGCGCTGATGAAGGACCAGGTCGACGGGCTCAGGGCCAACGACTACCCCGCCGCGGCGCTGCACAGCGCGATGACCGACGCGGAGCGGCGCGACGCGCGATCGCTCGTCGAGCGCGGAGCGTGCAGGCTGCTCTTCGTTTCGCCCGAGCGGCTGCTGTCGCAGGGCTTTCTCGACTTCCTCGCCCGCGCCGGCGTGCGCGCGGTCGCCATCGACGAGGCCCACTGCATCTCCCACTGGGGCCATGACTTCAGGCCGGAGTACCGCCAGCTCCGCTCGATCCGCGAGCGGCTGCCGGAGGCGAGCCTCCATGCCTACACGGCGACCGCGACCCCGCGGGTGCGCGACGACATCGTCGCGCAGCTCCGCCTGCGCGATCCTGCCCTGCTCGTCGGCGACTTCCACCGGCCGAACCTCCTCTACCGCGTCGTTCCCAAGACGAACGCGGAGACTCAGGTGCTCCAGGTCCTCGCCCGGCACGCGGGGGAGGCGGCGATCGTCTACTGCATCTCCCGGCGGGAGACGGAGTCGCTGGCCACCGCGCTGCGCCAGTCGCGGATCCGCGCCGCGCACTACCACGCCGGAATGACGCCCGACGCGCGGCGCGAGACGCAGGAGCGCTTCGCGGACGAGTCGCTCGATGTGATCGTCGCGACGATCGCCTTCGGGATGGGCATCGACCGCAGCGACGTGCGCTGCGTCGTCCATGCGGGCGTGCCGAAGTCGATCGAGGCGTATCAGCAGGAGTCCGGTCGGGCCGGCCGCGACGGGCTGCCAGCGGAGTGCGTCCTGCTCTACGGCTACGGCGACATCGCGCGGTGGGAGTCGCTGATGCAGCGCAGCCGCGACGAGGCCGCGGCGCTCGATCCGGAGGCCGCGCCCGCGCTCGATGAGAACCTCCGGGTGCAGCGTGCGCACCTCGCGGACATTCAGCGGCTCTGCGCCGGCTCGCGCTGCCGGCACCGGGCCCTCTGCGAGCACTTCGGGCAGCGCTGGGAGCGAGCCGCCTGCGCAGCCTGCGATGTCTGCCTCGGCGAGATCGACGCGATGCCGGACGCGACCACGGTGGCGCGGAAGATCCTCTCCGCCGTCGCCCGGACGGGTCAGGCCTTCGGCGTGGGACACGTCGTGAAGGTGCTCCTCGGGAGCACGGACGAGGCGGTGCGACGACATGGCCACGATCGGCTGAGCGTTCACGGACTGCTCGGCGCCCTGCCCCAGGCCGCCACCACGAACCTCGTCCACCAGCTCCTCGATCACGGCCTTCTCGCCCGCACGGAGGGCGATCGTCCGACGCTCTTCATCACGCCCGCCGGCGCGGAGGCGATGCGCGGCGGCGTGGAAGTCGCGCTTCGTCGCCCCATCACCGGCCGCAAGGCCAAGGCGGTGAAGCGCACCGAGGACGATGCGCGGTCGTGGGCGGGCGTCGAACGCGATCTCTTCGACCGCCTCCGCGAACTGCGCCGCGCCGTCGCCGCGGCGAGGCAGGTGCCGCCCTACGTGATCTTCGACGACCGCACCCTGCGCGAGCTCGCCCGCGTCCGCCCTTCAGACATGGATCGCCTCGCGACCATCCGCGGGGTCGGGCGGCGCAAGCTCGAGGACCTCGGGCCGATGTTCCTCGACGCGATCCGGGAGCACTGCCGCGCCGCGGGCCTCGCGATGGATGTCGAGTCGGGCGAGGTCGCGGGATGACCGGGACGGCATCCAGTGCGCGCGACCCGCGCGAAGCCCGCGCTGCGCACTCCTGATCGAGCGGCTCGACCGGAGCCCGGATGCCCCCCGCAGCACGCGCTCCTGGACGCGCGGAGGCGGTCGTGTTCGTCGATCGTGATGCCCGGCCGCCGCCTCATCGCGCGACCGCGGCGCGAGCGCGTCCTACTCCCCGCGGTCGCTCCGTCCCGGCTCGACTCCTGCGGCCACCTCCGGCTCAGCCTCGAATTCGAGGGCGATCTCGACCGGCGCCACCGTCGCGGGGCGCCCGCCGGGCACGACGGGATCCTCGTCGCGCTGTTCGATCCTGATCCTCCGCTGCCGCGCGAGCTCGAGCATCGCGAGGAAGAGGCCGATCTTCTCCAGTCTCGTCCGACCCTCGAAGACGCGCTGGAGCGACAGCCGGTGCAGCGGCGCGCCGCCGAGGCGGTCGAGAAGGTCTTCCTGATGCAGCGCGATCGGGGTGTCGTCGTACTCGACACGATGGTCGCCGAGGCGAGCGAAGTCGATGGCGCCGGCGATCCGCTCGTACGCGTCGAGCAGATCGAGCGCGTGCGCATCCTCGAGCTCCAGCGCCGACTCCGCCTCGTCGTCATCGAACGATTCCGCTGCGCCATCCCCCCCCGCATCCTCCCCCGCGCTTCCGGCCTCCGCCGCTCTCCCCCGCTCGGCGTCGTCCGGTGCGTTCGCCCGCGCCGGCGGCAGCGCGGGCAGGATGCGCACGGGGTGCCGCTGCCAGAACTCGACGCGGTGCGCCTCGAGGTCCTCCGCGGCGCGGCGATATCGCTGGTACGCCAGCAGCGCCTGCACGAGCTCGGCCCGCGGATCGATCAGCTCGGGACGACCCGCACCCTCCTCGTCGGATCCCTCGCGCCGGACCGGCGCCAGCGTCCGCGCCTTGATCTCGATCAGCGTCGCGGCCATCACGAGGAACTCTCCCGCCTCCTCCACGTCGACGTGCGCCGCCGCGCGGTGGACGAAGGCGAGGAACTGGTCGGTGATGGTCGCGATGGGGATGTCGTGAATGTCCACCTCGGCCCGGCGGATGAGGTAGAGCAGCAGGTCGAGGGGCCCCTGGAACGCGGCCAGCGAGACCGTGTAGTCGCCCTCGCTCGGCGACTCCGCCGAGCGGGCGAGTTCACCCGCGAGCGGGTCGCCCGGCCTGGGATCCGAGGGCGCGGCCTGAGGAGCGTGCGGCAATCCCGAAGAGACCATCGGCGTGAGTCTAACACTGCGCCGCCGGGCAGCTCCCGATGATCTCTCCGGAGGCGACGCTCCGCGGCCTCGAGGCCCGCGGCGCGCAGGGGGACCAGGTGCGGACCAGCAGCTTCGCTCTCGAGCGCAGGGCCTCCGCTCCCGGAGTTCCTCGGGACGGAGCGGCGCGGGGCCGGCGCGCCGAGAGCCGCGCGCAGGCGGAACCTACACTCGCCCCATGACGACGTCGCCCGCCGCGGCGCGATCGACAGCCGACGAGACGACCTTCCTTGCGGAGGCGCTCCGCGCCGAAGCCGAGGGAGTCCTGCGGATCGCCGACCGCATCGAACGGAGCGAGCTTCCGGGAGTGCATCGCGCCGTCGACCTGATCGCGCGCTGCGAAGGTCACGTCGTCGTCTCGGGGATGGGCAAGTCCGGGCTGATCGGCCAGAAGATCTCGGCGACGCTCAGTTCGCTGCGTCAGCCTTCGCACACGCTCCACCCGGCGGAGGCGATGCATGGGGATCTCGGGCGCATCCGTCGCGGCGACGTGGCGCTGCTGCTCTCCTACAGCGGCGAGACCGAGGAGCTGGTGGCGCTCGCGTCGATCCTGCGGGCCGACGGCGTCCCGCGCGTCGGGATCTCGCGCAGCGACGAGTCGACGCTCGCGCGGCTCTGCGATGCCCACGTCGGTCTCGGCTCGATCGAGGAGGCGTGTCCGCTCAATCTCGCGCCGACGGCGAGCACGACCGTGATGCTGGCCGTCGGCGACGCGCTGGCGCTGGCGGTGGCGCGTCGGCGGAACTTCGCCGCCGACGACTTTCATCGGAATCACCCCGGAGGACTGCTCGGGGCCGAACTGCGTCCGATCGTCGATGTCCTTCGCTTCCGCGTCGGCGCCAACCTCCCCGTCGTGCGCGACGACATCTCGGTGCTCGACGCCCTGCGGTGCGCCGGCGGCGGTCGGCGGGCGGGGGCTGTCATGCTCGTCGACTCCGAGGGCAGGCTCTCGGGGATCTTCACCGATGGCGACCTTCGGAGGCTGATCGGCGACGATCCCGGACGGATCCACGAGCCGGTCGCGACGGCGATGACGCCGCGTCCGCAGCACCTCTGGGTCGATGATCTGGTCCGTGACGCAGTCCGGCTCGTGCGCGAGCGGCGCGTCGATGAGATCCCGGTGCTCGACCGCGACGGACGCCCCGTCGGCCTCGTCGATGTCCAGGACCTGATCGCGATGAAGGTCGTCAGCGAGTGATCGTCGGCAGTCTGGCCCCTCGACCGCCGCGCTCAATCCACTCGGGGAGGCCCGGTCGACCGCTGAATCCGCCGCGGACCGAGTGCGGGAGGCCGGGACGGCGCCCCGCTGCGCTGCGAGGGGGCGAAGAACTCCGGGAAAAACCCCCCCTCGGCGGCTCGCGCCGCTTGCCGAAGGGCAAAAACGACGGTAAATTCGGCACATTCCTGGTCCACGCGACCGGGAAGCTCCGACATCCCGCAGCGCTTCGGCTGGGCGACCGCCCGCCGCCGCACTGCGGGGCCGTTCCAGATCGGGAACGGACACCCCGTCGGGGAGCGTCGAAGGGGACCATGTCGGTCCTCCGCTCTCTGGCGTCGTCACCGAGGAATCCAGCAGCGACAGCGGCTGGATTCAGCAGTAAGGAAAGGACTCGCTCCATGGCCAAGGCCGCCGCAGCCGCGAAGAAGCCGCGCACCAAGTCGCAGATCATCACCGACATCGCCGAGGCGACCGACCTCACCCGCAAGCAGGTCTCTTCGGTCTTCGAGGCGATGGCCTCGCTGATGAAGAAGGACCTGAGCAAGCGCGGACCGGAAGTCTTCGTCGTCCCCGGGCTCATGAAGGTGACCGTCCGCAACAAGCCCGCCACCAAGGCCGGCATGCGGCCGAACCCGTTCGCTCCCGGCGAGATGATGCAGGTGAAGGCGAAGCCCGCCTCCCGCATCGCCCGCATCCGCGCGATGAAGGCGCTCAAGGAGATGCTCTGACGATCGATCCGGAGAGACGGGGCGCCCCCGCGCTCGCGGGTGCTCGCACTCGATCGCCCCGGCGATCCTGCTGCGAAGCCCCGCGTCGCTTCAGCGAGATCGGCCTCTCTCCCGTCCCGTGATCGGGCAACTCGGAAGTCGTTCTCGAGGTCGCTTCCGCCTGCCGCGATCATCCCCCGACGGCCCCGTCCCAGTGACGGGGCCGTCGACGTTTGTCGAGCCTCCGATTTTTGCGCTCTAAACCCTTGCATGGCAGGGCCCTGCAACATATAGTCGCCGGCAGCGGATGAGCGTGACGGGATCGAGCCCGTCACCCGGCGTTTTTTTATGCGCGGGTCGCGCGGCTCGACGTGCAGGGTGGCTCGACGGGCGGCGTGGACTCTCCACCGCTGCCCGCGCGAGCAGTGCCGACCGATCGCCGCCCCCCGCCGCCGTGCGCGGCCGCAGTCCCTTCCGCCCTCAGCCGCCGCAGGCGGCGGACAGATCCCCCCCGCCGAAGGCGGGCCGAAGCTCAAACCGCCGAAGGCGGGTCGAAGATCCAACCGCCGGAGGCGGATCGAAGTTGCCCGCCTGCCCAGGAGACGCTCATGACCGTGACGTCCACACTCAGTTCCCGCCCGGCCAGCTTGCACGCCGTGTCATTCGTGACGAGCCGCTCGCCACGCCATCCGGGCGGCGACCGCCGCACCGCGTTCTCGATCACCGAGCTCCTGGTCGTCATCGGCATCATCGTGCTGCTCGTGGCGCTCCTGCTTCCGGCGCTCGCGGCTGCGCAGAGACGGGCGCGAACGACAGCGACCAGCGCGACCATGGATCAGTTCCGGCTCGCCTGCGAGAGCTTCCACCAGAAGTTCGGCTTCTACCCCGGAGTCGTCCCGGAGGCGGTTCTTGCGGCCGACCCGAAGATCAGCGGCACGGAGAATGCGCTCCTGCACCTGATGGGCGGCTACATCCGGCAGGAGGACGACGCAGCGATCTGGAACCTCCCCGAGTACAGCGGCTCGGATTGGCAGACGATCACCTTCGGCTCCGGGCAGAACGCCTACAGCATCAGGGTGAATCGGTTCCGCATCGGGGAGGGACCGAGGATCGGCGGACAGTCCTACCCGCCCTTCTTCTCGCCCAAGGGTTCGGAGCTCCGCGCGCTGCCCGGCCAGTCGCTCTCGAACATCGAGAACCCCGATCCCTACGGCGACGACCCCTATCGCCTCCCCGATCTGGTCGATGCCTGGGGCCAGCCGATCATTTACGTCCGGTCGCTCCGCGACAGCGGTCCCCTCGTCGGCGCCCCGAACGTCGCCCAGTTCTCCCGAGCGACGACGGCACCGTATCTCTCCTCGGTCGCCTTGGGCGACCTCGGCCAGAATCAGTCCGACAGCATCCTCAATCAAGGCAACGCCGACAACCGCGACGGCAACTTCGCCCAGATCATCCGCCATCCGGGCTTCGGCGCCGCGAACCAGCCGCAGGGCGGCGCGCCCCCGCAGGGGCGGTTCGTGATCCTCTCGGCCGGGAAGGACGGCGTCTTCTTCTCCCGGTTCGACGGTCCCGGGAAGCCTTCGGCACCGGTGACCAACATCATCACGACCGGCCCCAAGGTGGTCGAGGAGTACGACGACATCCGCCGCTTCGGCGGAAGCTGATCGCGACTCTGCGGAGCGCTTGCGACGCTGCACCGTCGAGTGACGCCAGGCCAGAGAGTTCGAAGGCCCGCGACGTGCTTCCTCTCCGCTGACGGACGCACGGATCCCATGGACGATCTCCGACGGTCGGAGTCGCCCCGCCAAGAGATTCCCTCCAAGAGTCGCCCCCGAGGCAGGAGTTTTCACGATGCGCCCTCCTGAACTGTCAAGATTGCGCACATGCAGCGACGCGGCGTGCTCGAGCCGCGCTGCGCGGACTCCTCACTCGAGGAGTTCGAGCCGCTCCCCCGGCTCGAGGCGACGGATCGCTCGGGTGCCGGCGGTGACCGGCGGCGAGCGCCGTCGCTGCGGCTTCACCCTCGCTGAAGTCCTCGTCGTCATCGCCATCATCGCGATCGTGGTCTCGATCGCGCTGATTGCGATCCGCTCGGCACGGGCAGGCGCTTCACGCAGCGCGACGGTCTCGACGCTGCGCACGCTCACCGCGGCCTGGAACGCGTACTCGCTCGATCACCGGCAGCAGCTCCTCCCAGGCTTCATCGACGACGACATTCAGGCGGATCTGGGCATCGCCGTCGCGCTCCAGGATGGAACCGAGGTTCCCCCCGCCGCGGCCCGGACGTGGGTCTGGCGACTCGCCCCCTACGCCGACCACGCATGGCAGTCGTTCTTCGCCGAGGCGGATGCGGCGGAGCGGGCAGCGCTCGCGGCGCTCTATGCCGACCGCGACCTCGTCGAGATGTCGAGACGCCCCAGCTACGGCCTGAACTCAATCTTCCTCGGCGGCGACAGCGCGGCTGCGGGGCTCGGATCGCTCGCGCCCTGGAACTCCTCCGGCGATCCTTCGATCGCCGCCGTCCGCGCGACCGAGCTCCGCAATCCGGGCACGCTCGTGCTCTTTGCGCCGACGCGGCGCGCGACCGGGCCGGGCGCTCCCGAGACCTCCGGCTGGTACGAGCTTCGAGCGCCATACCTCGCCGAGCGCCAGTGGGAAGTGACCGCCGAGGGCGTGGTGGCGGCCTCGAGCTTCGCCGGGCCCACGGGGGGGATCCCCGCCGCGCGGCGCGGTGAGTCGGTCCTTCCGGTCGCCTTCGCCGACGGCAGCGCATCGACCGTCGCCGTGGAGGAGCTCGCCGAGGACATGCGCCGCTGGACCCCGCGCGCCGACACGCCGCTCTGGCGCGTTCCGTAGCGGAACAGACCACTCGAGCACCCGACGGCTGCGCTGTGCAAGGGCGGCGAACCGCACCCTGTGCGGGCGCGACGCGCGCTGCGCCGCGGCGGGACCGCGATCTCCGGAGCGTCCAGACGGGAGCGGCGTCCGCGGAGTGCGGGCGCGGGGGTGTCCGAGGCGCAGGGCTTCGCGACCGTCGAGGACTCCGTCCAGATCCGTCAATTCGTCCCGGTTACCGCCCAGCGCCGAGCGCTGCGCAGGATCGGGTTCGTTCAGATCCAGCGCAAGCCCCGCCACAGGCTGCCGGGGTGACCAAGAGGGTGGCCAAGAGAGTGACCAACCCCCGTTCGCCCGGACGCCCCATGCAACGCCGATCCGTTGGAGAGGTGCATCCCGGACGCTCGCCCTGGCATCGGGCGGCTCGGTGATGCAGGCTCAAGCAGTTTGGCCGCCCACTCTCGGGCCGGTTGGCGCAAGGTGCCGAGTCGAGCCGGGCTCCCGGGCGGAAGCGATCGGCACCCCGCCGCGGCGTCCGCTCGCGCGATCACGCAGGACCCGCGCGGCTCGGTCATGGGACGTCGAGCAGCGGCACCCGCGGGACGCCGCTGCTCGACCGCCTCCATGCTGAACCCGCTTGGCCGATTCAGCTTCCCAGTAGGGCTTCCCAGTCCGGCTTCCCAGTCTGCGCGCCGGACTCGGTCGCTCGCTCAAGGCGCCGACGACGGCAGGATCCAACCGAAAAGCACGCCGATGCCGAACCCGAGCGCGACGACCCAGACGATCCAGTACGCCACGTTGAGCTCGGCGCGAGGTGTGACCTGCCACGACCGCGCTCGGAGCGCGGGAATGAGACCGAAGATCGGAATCAACAGGATGAGGAGTCCGGTGTAGTTCATTGGCTTCTCAATCGCAAGGAACCAAGGTGGTGACGAGACCGGGAAGCGCTCGCTCCCGCACCGCCCCACCGCCAGCATCAGTCGCACGTCACGCCTTCCAACGACGTCTCACCAGCAACGCCATGCACAGCGGATCGAACTCGCCGCCATGGATGCGACCTAGGCGGCAACGCACGCACCCGCCCCGCCCACCGCTCCGGCGCCGACGCCACCGAAGCACGCGAGCACGCACGTCAGATAACCTGGGCCGGTGAAGCCGCATCCCACGATGCAGGCGATCGCGGCCGAGCCGACGAGGATTCCGAGTGCGGTCAGGCAGGTCTTGAGGCTCTCCATGTGCCTCGCCTGCGCAGCCGACATGCACTTCCCCCAGCAGCCGTCGTTGGGCGCAGCCTGAATGAGCCGGAAAGCTGCATCCTCCGCAGCGAGCGCCGCTTCCTCCGCGGTGCCCAAGACCTCAAAGGGCTGGAGAATCACCTGTTCATGCACCACGAGCAGTGGCTCTTCGGAGTCGGCGAATGAGACCAGCTCGACCGTGCAGCGAGAGAGCACTCCCCAGAGGTGGATCGGTTCGCCTGACGTGCCGAGGGCGACCGCCGCGACGATGTCGTTCGCGACCGTGATGGTCGCCTCATTGCTCGCGCCATCCGGACTCGGCGCGCTCTCCGAGTCGCCACCCCACGGCGACCCCAGGGAGATCGTGACGATCGTCACAAGCTCCCTGATGCCCGAGAGCGATCCGACATCCGGCGCGTCAAGGACGATCCACGAATCCGGCACGACGCCAGAAGCGCCGGAGCCCCGATCTCCCCAGGCCTCCAAGCGGAGCGTCAGATCGCCGAGCGGCGCGCAAGTCCGGCCGTGGCCGCTGGTGCGGGTCGCGGAGGTCCGCGTCCTGCTCGCCGCCGACGGGCGGCAGTTCCGGGCTGCCGTGATCGGCATGCGCGCAACTCGCTCCCATCGAGGGCGCAAGTGTGTTGGCAAGCAACGACACGCTTGCAAACACTCGGATCGAGTCGTTCAGAAACGTCATCTCCAGTACGCCCGCGTTTCGCTGCCACCGGTCTCCGCGGGCGATCGGATTCCGGCGTGCGTGGAGCTTGGCGACAACCGTGTTGGCTCACGGGGAAGCCGAGGCCGCGCGCTCCTGTGCCACACGCTGCGGCACGTTGCGCGCAGCCTACTGGAGGGTCGACCCAGCTCGCCGAGATTGGAACAACCGCCACGTGGTTGCGAAAACGCGCCAAACGCCAGGATCCCGGCGCGCGCTCCCCGGCGCGGAGCGCGGCGCTCGGCCATCGCTCGAGTGCCGATGCGAGGATCCCCATCCGCTGATGCACATGTGCGCGGATGCACACAGGCGCTGATGCCTGCGCTCTCGCTCAACGCTCGCGCCCGCGCGAACGTCCGGGCGCGCAGCGCTCGCTGCTCGACATCGGCCTTCCTTGGTCGACTCGCACGCTCCAGCGCACCCTTCCGCATGCGCAGTCCATGCGGACGGCTCCGGCTTCGCACCGGGGGCAGACTGGCCGGGCGCAGGCCGGACTGGCCAAGGCCGGACTGGCCATGCACCTTCGGCGGGGGCCGGCAAAGGCCGGACTGGCCATGCACCTTCGGCGGGGGCCGGGGACCCGAGCTGAGCCGGCGGATTGGCCATGCACTCTCCGACCGGTCGGCGCAACCCGCATGGCCAACGCGCAGCCGTGGTCGAGCAGGCCGGACTGGCCATGCACCTTCGGCGGGGGCCGGGGACCCGAGCTGGACTGGCCATGCACCTTCGGCGGGCAGCCGGCGGATTGGCCATGCACTCTCCGACCGGCCGGCGCAACGCGCATGGCCGACGAGCAGCCGTGGTCGAGCAGGCCGGACTGGCCATGCACCTTCGGCGGGGGCCGGGGACCCGAGCTGGACTGGCCATGCACCTTCGGCGGGCAGCCGGCGGATTGGCCATGCACTCTCCGACCGGCCGGCGCAACGCGCATGGCCGACGAGCAGCCGTGGTCGAGCAGGCCGGACTGGCCATGCACCTTCGGCGGGGGCCGGGGACCCGAGCTGGACTGGCCATGCACCTTCGGCGGGCAGCCGGCGGATTGGCCATGCACTCTCCGACCGGTCGGCGCAACGCGCATGGCCAACGCGCAGCCTTGGTCGAGTGGAAGCTCCGGACCTGATTGATGCATGGCCGATCCTCGGCTCCCGTGGCCGATCCTCGGACCCCAAGCCTGAGCGGTGCATGGCCGCTTTCCCGACTCCCCGGATCTGCGGGGTGCATGGCCGCTTTCCGGCCTCCAATCCCCGGACCTGCGAAGTGCCTGGCCGCTCTCAGGCCCGAGAGGTGCATGGCCGCTCTCAGGCCCTGGCCGCTCTCAGGCCGGCGCCTCCGCCCCCAGGCCCAAGAGCGGTAAGCCCGCTCGCCGACCCGAGCGCTCCATGCCCGCTCCCCGACCCAGGCCCCACCCCGACATCCGGGCTGCGGCCCGAGAGGTGGGTGGCCGCGCTCCGACGCTCCGAGAGGTGGTTGGCCGCGCTCCGACGCTCCGAGAGGTGGGTGGCCGCTCTCCGACGCTCGGGCCGGACTGGCCATGCACCTTCGGCGGGGGCCGGGGAGCCGAGCTGGACTGGCCATGCACCTTCGGCGGGCAGCCGGCGGATTGGCCATGCACTCTCCGACCGGTCGGCGCAACGCGCATGGCCAACGCGCAGCCGTGGTCGAGCAGGCCGGACTGGCCATGCACCCTCGGCGGGGGCCGGGGACCCGAGCTGGACTGGCCATGCACCTTCGGCGGGCAGCCGGCGGATTGGCCATGCACTCTCCGACCGGCCGGCGCAACGCGCATGGCCGACGAGCAGCCTTGGTCGAGTGGAAGCTCCGGACCTGATTGATGCATGGCCGATCCTCGGCTCCCGTGGCCGATCCTCGGACCCCAAGCCTGAGCGGTGCATGGCCGCTTTCCCGACTCCCCGGATCTGCGGGGTGCATGGCCGCTTTCCGGCCTCCAATCCCCGGACCTGCGAAGTGCCTGGCCGCTCTCAGGCCCGAGAGGTGCATGGCCGCTCTCAGGCCCTGGCCGCTCTCAGGCCGGCGCCTCCGCCCCCAGGCCCAAGAGCGGTAAGCCCGCTCGCCGACCCGAGCGCTCCATGCCCGCTCCCCGACCCAGGCCCCACCCCGACATCCGGGCTGCGGCCCGAGAGGTGGTGGCCGCGCTCCGACGCTCCGAGAGGTGGTTGGCCGCACTCCGACGCTCCGAGAGGTGGGTGGCCGCTCTCCGACGCTCGTGATCAACGGGGAGGAGCTCTGCGTCGATCCACCCCTCGCACGGCGCTTCATGCGGCGCGGCAGACGATTCGGCCGGCGCCGAGGCGATGGCCCAACGGCCCGCCGACGGCGTCAGCGCGCGGCCTCCCCGCCGCGACGACTCGCGCGGTCGGCCCGTCAGGGTGGCGGCTCCCGCTCGATCGTCGAGGGCGGCGCCGGCTCGAACCGGGCCGCGAGGTCACCCTGCGGGGCACCATCGTCGGCAGGAACGAGTCGCGCGTGATGATTGACGCAGAGGCCGCGCACGTCGGGTCGCTGTCGTGCCGAACGGGCCTGAAGCGAAGCGCCGGGTCGATCGACCATCGGCGCCCGTCGCCTGCCGGTGCGTCGGCTTCGCGCTCCCACCGCAGAGAAGGACCGGCCGATCACGCGCCCCAGCCGGCGAGCAACAACCCGAGATCGGCGCCGTCGACGACGCCGTCCTCATTGAGATCGGCGGCGCAGTCAGCGGTGCCCCACGCCGAGAGAAGAAGCCCCAGATCGGCGCCGTCAATTCCGCCGTTGCAGTTGATGTCCGCGGGAACGTCTGGGTCGCAGAAGCACGCCTCAGGCTCGATGGCGAGGATCTGGGCGGCATTGAACCGCGCGACATACAGCCGACCACCCGGTCCGAAGGCGAGATCGTTGAACCCGCTCGCGAATCCGCTGCCGATCTGCGTGACCGCGCCGCCCGGCGCGATGGTGTGAAGCGTCCCGGTGGAGAGCCGAAGCGCATACAGGTGAGTCCCCCAGGGGCCACCCGGCCCGAACTCGATCGCGACGCGCGACGGAAAGGTCGCGTAGCTTCCGTTGAGGAGCGTGCCGTCGGCCGCATACTCGAGCACCTTCCCCGAAGTGTCGGAGACGAAGATCCGGTTGTCCGGCGCGATGGTCAGATGCCCGGGCGTGGAGCCGACCGGGAGCGTCGCGAGCAGCGTCGGCGGCTCTCCGGCGGCGCTGACCCGCAAGGTTCGCGTGACGGCGTCGCCGAAGACCAACCGGCCGGTCATGTCGAACTTCATTTCGGTCGGGTTGGTCCAATCCGTCGAAGAGAACAGCTCGACCGTCGTCTGGTTCGGCCGGATGGCCGAGATCGCGCCGGCGGTGTTGCCCGGCTTGAGGCCACCGACGAGCACGCTTCCCGGCACGCCGGACACGACGCCGGCCGCGTCGTAGACGACCGCGTCCGGGTCGGGGATCACCACGTCGCCGTACTCCTCCACGGGCGCTCCGCCCAGCCCGATCCGAGTGATCCGAAGAGGCACGTTGGTCCCCGTCGCCGTCAGATCGCGGCCGCAGAAGAGCGTGCCGCCGGGTGCGAAGCTGAGCCACACCGGACCAGGGACATCAGCCGCGTAGGTGGTCACCGAGAAGCCCGGGACGCTCTGCGCCGCGGCGATGCCGGAGATGAGCGTCGAGAAGACGAGGATCGCCGACGAGAGTCGAACAACCCTGCGATCGGGGGACACGCCGGGCTTCAGGAACATGGTCATCGTTGGACTCCTTGGAGTTCAGGAATGGGGTGTGAGCCGCCTCGGATCGTCCCTTCGTTCCACGGCAGGCCCGGGAACGGACCCGGGGTCGGCCCCGGGGGGCCGACCGGAGCGGCGGAGCGAGAGGCAGGCGTTGCGGGCGCCTTCTGCGCCGCGCCTGAGAGACTGAGACTCTCGCTGGCACCGGATCGCCTCGGCTCGAGGCGCTCGAGCCTCGCTGTCGGCACGCGGAGCTCCGGCACACTCCAAAGGCGAGCTTGACGCCCGCTGCGCCCGGTGAATCGTGCCGAATCGCCGAGAATCGGCCGAAAGACCAGCCAGGCGAGCGTGTCCGAGTTCCGAAATCCCTCGATCCGCGTGGTGGGCCCATCGCCCGTCGTGACCCGCGCCACCGACTTGAACCGATCGAGACCATCGGTGAGGGTGACCTCGCAACCGGCGGTGCTGCGCGGTGTCAGCGTCATGCCGCCGAGCGCAATCGGCGCGACGGAAGTCCCGGGACCGACGACGGTCTCGTGCCCGGGGGCGGCGATGCTGATCGCGCGGGTGCTTCTCGGCGCCTGACGCTGGGGCGGACCGGCCATGCACCTTGAGCGGCCAGAGGCCGACTGGCCATGCACATTCCGCGAGGACTGGCCACGCACTCTCAGAGGGGTCGGCGCGAGGCGCTTGGCCGATCAGCAGCGCTGGTCACGCAGAGGCGCCGCCCCCGAGAGGTGCATGTCCGCTCCCCGACCCCCCGAGAGGTGCGTGTCCGAATCTGCTCGTTCTTGGCACTCCAGCGCCCCTTGGGTCCGTCGCGAGGCGGTCGGAAGCGGATGTTCTGCAAGGAGAATCGAAGCAGATGGGGCGCCGGTGGCCCCGCTGCGGGCCATCAAGCCCTCATCGATAGAACGAGATGCGAGCTTCGACGCAGCAGGAGACAAGGGGCGCTGGAGTGTGAAGCTCCACGAGCATCCGGAAGCCGACGACCCCGGCCGGGATGCCGAGCGAGGCGTTGGTGATCGCCGCCCAGCCGATCTGCGGCCTCTCAGCCTGTGGCGAGAGTCATTCGGGCTGCGGACGATCGGACGCGCGCCGCGACGCGGCGCAGCCGACCGACAGGCGTGGGTGGTTCCGCGAGCCGCCCCTCCGCCGGATCGATGCGCGCAATGGTTCGTCGCCATCGGACGCGCGACGGCGGAGCGATGGACGACGCCTCAGGGCTGCCGACCGGCCGGCCCCGTGTGCAAGTCGTGGTTGCCGAGCGGAGCCGCTTCGACCGACTCCGCCGCAACCGACTCGACCTCCACCGGACAGGCGCCATCTGCGGACCACTCCCGGAAGCTCCCGAAGTAGTTGCGGACGGCGGTGAACCCGGAGTCGGTGAGCGCGAGGGCGAGCGCGGCGGAGCGGCCGCCGCTCTGGCAGTAGAGGATCAGGGGATCATGCGGGCGCACGCCGAGCTCGGCGAGCGTGCGGCGGATTTCCTCGGCGGGCTTGAAGCGTCCATCCTCGGCGACGAGTTGGGTGTGCTCGAGGTGGATCGCGCCGGGGATCCGTCCTGGTCGTGGATTCCCGCGGGTCTCGGTGCCGGCGAACTCGGTGGGGCGCCGCACGTCGATGATCGTGGTCCGGCCGTCGGTCAGCGCGGCGAGGACGTCGCGCTTCATCGCGAGCGGGCAGCGGGCCGCGGTGTGGTCGGGCCGAAACGCGTCGGCCCGAGGCGCCGCCTGCACGCGGTCCGGACCATCGGAATCACCCGGAACGCTCAAGTCGCCCGCGTCGCTCGCATCACCCGGATCGATCGCGCGGCGGCGGTCGCCCGGGTCGACCGGCTGCGGTCGCCCGACGGATGAGCTCTCTCGTGGCCCGCGCTCGATCCACTCTTCGGGCAGGTGCTCGGCAATCGCCTCGAAGCCGCCGCTGACCACCCAGACTCGCTCCACGCCAACGGACTGGAGTCCGTACCACGTCGTCGCCGGAGCGCTGTAGCTTCCGGGGCGACCGTAGATGATGATGCCGGGGGCGCCGGTCACGCCGTCCGAGGCGAGGTCACGTCGCCAGGCATCGACGAAGTCGGGATCCATCGGATCGCGCTCCGTCCGATCGAGCCAAGTCCCGTAGTCGGCATGCGTCGCGCCACGAACGCGGCGCTCCGCGAAGAGGTTCGGCGGTCCGGCATCGATGACGAGCACGTCCTTCCCTGAGAGAAGCAGCGCCGCGGCCTCCGAGCCCGAGAGCAGCGGACCGTCGCGCAGCGGGGTCCCGCGCCTCACCGCCGCGTCGTCGAGGTCCGTCGAGCAGGCGGTCGCCACGAGGGCGCAAAGAACCAGCAGGGCGGCGGCGAGGGAGGGGAAGCGCGGCATTGTCGGGGACCTCTGCGAACGGGAGAGGGGACGCTCTCGTGGGCGTCACCTCGCACCACGCGTGAGCACGCGGCGGATCGCGCCACGGTGGGGCGCGCGATGAGTGGCACGAGAGAGGACGGGCGTCACGACCAGCCTCGCAGGATGCACCGAGGGGTCGACGTCCCGCCTGCCGGCCGGGCAGGTTCATTCGGTCAACCATCGCTCCGAGCGCTCCGACCCAGTTCCAACCCAGCTTGAGCCCTGCTCCGCGCCAGCTCCGTACCCAGCTCGGACCCACCACCGAGGACCTCGGCTCAGCCGGTCCAAGCCGCCAGGAGCGCGCCGAGATCGTCACCGCCGACCGCGCAGTCGCCAGTCAGATCTGAAGGGCAACTGAGCGGCAGACACGCTGCGCAGCTTCCCCATGCCGCGAGCAGCAACCCGAGATCGGCACCGCCGACCAGGCCGTCCCCGTCGAGATCGGCCGGATGCGACGGGAGGACCTCGAACTCGAAACTCGCCGCATTGGTCAGCGAGGGCCAGGCGCCCTGATGCCAGATCCCGGCCTTTGCCGAGGCGGTGATGACGTAGACGCCCGCGTCGAGGACCAGCGATCCGGAGAGCGTGCCATTGAGGATCGGCTCCGAGAGGACCGTCTGAAGCGTCGTCCCGACAAGTCGACGCACCGCGAAGCTGCTCCCGAGCTCCATGCCGAGGGTCCCGCTTCCGGGCTGCCCGACCGCCGAGGCGTGCATGGCCGATGCGTCGATGAAGACCCGCGTCGGTTCGATGATCGTTGCGATGACCTCGATCGAGGAGATCGGCGAGGAGCTGGCCACGATCCCGGCGTCCGCGATGTCGAACCACTCCGATGACGCGGTGAGGATCGCCGAGATTCCCGACGTGTCCACCGTGCTCGTTTGACCGGCGCTCGCGATGCCATCGACCACGACGCACTCCGGACCGGACTCCGCCTCGGCGTCGAAGGGGCCCAGCGCGGAGCTGGCCACGACGGTCGGCGCAGACGTGCAGTCAGGCGGCTGCGAGAGCGCCGCCGAGACGGTCCGAAGCGAGACGACGCTTCCAAGCGAGGGCGTCGAACCCGACGCGGGGCCGCTCGCCGCGAGCGCGCAGGCTCCGACGATCATCGCGAAGGGATGACCGACGCGGACCCGCCGAAGCCGCCTGAGCATGGCGGAGGGCATGCTGCCCGATGGACCGGGCGACCCCGTCGAAGGCACGTCGACCGCGCAGGGCGATCGACCGACATGCGTGACGATGGCGCGCCGGAGCGCACGGACGCGGACGGTGCGTAGCTGATTCATGGTTGGAATCTCCAGAGGATCGCGGAAGGAAGCAGCCGGATCGCTGCCGAGACCTCTCGGCAGCCGCGCCGCGCACCTCGCTCGCCAGGATGCGCGCTCACCCCGACGCGACCGACGCTCGCTTCGCCGGTCCGGCCCTGTCGCGACCGTGCGGCGCCTGATCGCGATCAGTCGAAGCGCGGACGAGCCGGAGCTTGACTGCGCCGAGGGAACGGTGGCACGACGCGGACACGTCCGATGCGCAACTGGACCCTCTGTTCCGCGATCCGCGCCGACCTGCGCCGCAGGAGCGGCCCTGTCCGCCGCGCGCAGGGCCGCGTTCGCGCCATGCGACGATGCCGCGTCCGATGCGCTGGGCCTGACTTCGAAGTCCGCGCGCAGAGTCCGCTTGCACTCGGCGTACCGCACTGGACGCGCATGTCCAGGCTCTGCCGATCCGGAACCAGCCAGTCAGGTCCAAAGGCGGTCCGGAGCAGGCAGTCGGGGATCATGAACTCCGCTCGTTGCCAGACCGGACCAGGGAAGCGCACTGGCGCACGCGAGCGTCGAGGGGGCCGCATGACCGCCGTCGCGGCGGAGCACGCGCCGACCGACGTCGCGTGCAGCCATCGAGCGCTTGCGGCTGAAGCGATGTGGTAGACTCGGCAAGGCCCGTGGGAGACTCTCAGTCGATCGCAGGTGAGCGGCCAGATCGGGAGCGCGCTCTTCAACCGGTGGCGGATGTCCCGTCGCCGGTCGCGGAGCCGCAGCCGGGCGCGCGCAACCAGCACCCGCCTCCGACCGACGGCGCTCCGGCCGAACCGAGGTTCGAGCACCTGACCGCGGCGCTCGCCGAGCTTGCCAGCCGTCTCGACGCGGTGGAGCGTCGCCTCCTGGCGATCGAGGCGCCGGATGCGCCGCCGCGTGCGTCGGTCGGGACGCGACCCGCGGCCGCTCCGTTCCCCGCGCCCTCCGCGGTGCCGCCGACGGTGCCGCCGACGACTCCGCCGGGCGCCCGCACCGCGGCCTTCATCGACGCGCGCTCGGAGATGGCCGCGAGCCTCGCAGCGGCGACCGATGCGAAGGCTCGGCCACGTTCGCCCGCGAGCGACCCCGCGACTGCCCCCGCTCCTCCTGCGCTGCGCCCCGTCCTCTCGGCCGAGTCGTCGTCCGCGCCGGTGTCGACACGGCGCGCCGTCGACCTTGAGGCCCTGATCGGCGGCCGCTGGTATGCGATCGCGGGCGCCCTGGTCCTGATCGTCGGAGTCGCGCTCGTCCTGAAGTATGCGTGGAACGAAGGCTGGCTCGGCCGCCTTCCGGGCGGCCTTCGCTGCATGATCGGGGCAGCCTTCGGCATCGGTCTCCTCGCGCTCGCGCAGCTCGCGCAGCGCCGGGTCAACGCGTGGGCCGCGGTCGGGCTCAATGGCGCAGGACTCGGCACGATCTACGCGGCGAGCTACATCGCCTATGCGGTCTTCGAGAGCTTCGGTCCGGGCGTCGCCGGCGTGCTCCTGATCGCCTGCGCTGCGCTCGGCGTCGCGATCGGCCTGCATGGGAGATTGGTCCCCGTCACCGTCATCGCGCTCGCAGGCGCCTATGCGACGCCGCTCCTGGTGGGGCGGAGCGGAGGGAACGCGTGGGTGCTGCCGCCCTACTGGCTGATGCTGCTGGTGACGGGGCTCGGGATCTCCACCCTGCGGGGAGGCTGGTTCGTCGTCGTCCGGTGGCTCGTCTGGGGGATGACGCTCCTCCTCGGCGCCGCCTGGATCGTCGCATTCGCTGACGAACACCCAGGCCTCGGCTGCGCGTTCCTGGCGCTCGCGTGGAGCATCGTCCACGTTGAACTCTGGTGGTCGTCGCTGCGCGATCCGCAGGCGGTTGCGCCCGCAGGATTCGGAACCCTGCTGCGGCGGCTCCTCATGTCCGACCTCCACCTCGGACGCGGGCCGATGCCGCGCCCCTCGACCGATGCAGGCGCAGCCGGTGCAGGCTCCATCGACGGAGCATCATCGATCGGCCCCTCCGGGCCTCCGGCGCTTCCGGATGTCGGCGGTTCGTCCGGCGCGCTCCCCTCCGCGAGCCGCTCCGGTGCGATCCGCGCTGTGCCGCTGTCGGACGCCATCGCGACGACGGCGCCGCTCTTCGGGAGCTTTCTCTTCACGACCTGGGCGGTCCTCCTCGGCATCGTGGTGATGCGGCGCTCAGGGATTGCGCCGGATTGGCTTCCTCCGGCAGGCGCCGTCTGCGCAGCGCTCGCAGCCGCGATCCCGATGATCGGGCATCTGCGCATCCTTCGCGAACCTCCGGTCTCGGCGACCGAGAGGCTCGGCGCAGGGCTTTGGCTCCAGAGCGCCGCAGCGGCGATCGTGGCGATTGCCCTCGCCCTCGCGGACTGGACGCAGGTGATCGCATGGCTCGCGCTCGGCACGGCAGGCGTCGCGGTCGGACGGTTGCTCTCCGCCCGCCCCGTGGTCGCCTATGGGCTCGCGCTCATGGCCATCGGAAGCGCTCGACTCCTGGTCTTCGAGCGGCTCGTCGGATCGACTCCGACGAACGGGTTCGAGTTCGCCGGGATCTTCTGGTCGCAGTGGTCGGGGCTGGCCGCGTTCGGCGCCTTCGGCACCGCGCTCTCGGCGTGGCTTCTTCTGCGCGGTCCCCTGCGCGCGAACGACGCGGACGCGCTCGAGGTCGTCCCTCGCAGCGAGGCGGAGCACCGCGCCGCGATGGCGCCACCGCCGAGCGCGCCGGGCCGGACGGGACGAGTCCTCGCGACGGCGCTGGTCGCGATCGCGACGCTGATGGCGATGCTCGCCCTGGGCGACGGCGGCGGCGCGGCGACCACGCTTGCGTGGATCATCCTCGCAGTCGGCGTGCTCATCCTCCGGCGGGCGCTGCCTCCCATCGCGCCGGCGCTCGTCCTGATCGCAGTCGCGGTCGTTTCGATCGCGAGCGCCATGACGCTGCTCGACCGCGTCGTCGGGGAGCGGTCCCTCCCGCTTGCGACCCTCGCGTCGGGACTCTCGCTGACGGGATTCTCGCTGCGGACCCTCCTCTGCGCGGCGGGGTTCGGCGTGCTCGCGACGACCATGCTCGAGATCGTCAGGAAGCTCGAAGCCGGAAGGGTGGACCAAGGTGCCGGCACCGAGGCGACGAGCAGCCGAGTCGCCCGCGCCAGCCGCATCGTCCGCTGGCGGCGCGGCGCAGTCGCGGCCGCAGGTGCCGGAACGGCGCTCCTCATCGCGGGACTCCTCGGTGGGGGTTCGACGTCGACCGCCGTCGTCATCCTGCTTGCGGCGCTCGCATCCGCCGTGGCGCTCCTCGACGGGCTGACCCCCGCACTGAAGCCCCTTCGGCTCGATGTCCACGCCTTCACCATTGCGGGCGTCGCCGCCATGGCGTGGTTCACCGCGTTCGTCATCCCGGGCTGGGGGAGGTTCGAGGATCCGCTCTTCCTCCATCGCGGCCTTCTGCTCAGCATCGGACTCGCCATCGAGTTCTCCTGGCTCGCGTCGCGCGTCCGACCGCTCGCGCATCGCGGTGACGCGATCGTCGAGCCTGCGATCATCGGAGCGTCAGACGCGGAGAGCGAAGGCGGGGAGCGGAGACCGGCGACGGAACCAGGCGGCGTCGATGCCGCTTCCGCGCCGCACGCCCTGACGACGCCGTCGCGGATCCTGAATCGCCTTCTTCCCGATCCCGCCCGCGCCGCGACCCTCCGCGGACCGCTCGATGCCGACCAGGTCGTGCTGGCGTCGGCGCTGATCGTGCCGCCCCTTCTCCTTCTCGCATCGACCAGCCTCGAGATCGCGCGGTTCGCCGGCGCGGTCGCGTCCGACGAGACGATCCGCGGCGCAGCCGTCAGCGGCTGGTGGGGCGTCGTCGCCGTCGGCCTGCTCTGGATCGGGTTCCGCCACCGCAGACCGATCGTGCGCCGCGCCGGGCTGGCGCTGCTCGGCGCCGCGGCGGCGAAGGCCCTCATCCTCGACACCGCGACCGTCTCAAGCGGGTGGCGCGCCATCAGCCTCGTCGGTCTCGGCCTGCTCATGGTCGGAGTGGGCGCCGCGTACTCCGCGCTCGCGAAGCGCGAGGCGGGAGCCGCGCCGTCGCGCGATCGAGGCGGCTCGCCCGCCCCCTGACGCGCCGCAGTCTCCCGAGAAGTCAATGTGACGATGGATCAGACGACGCGGCGGGCCCGTCGTCGGGTCCTGTCACGCGGGCGCAACGTCCTCGATCTTCGCGCGAACGGGGAGGCTCGCGCCGGCGAAGAAGCCGCTGTCCGTGGCCATCCCGACCACCGTACGCCGGGCGGTTCGCGGGTCACATCTCACCTTTCGGAGGTCAGCATGCGCTCGACGCCAGGATCGGTCGCGACCACATCGTCGCTGCCCGGATTCGGATGGCCGCTTCAGGACGCCGCGGCAGCGGCGAAGGGGCGCTGGAGCGCCTCTCGCAGCCGATCGGTCCGCGCGGCCGTCGCCGCGCTCGCGATCGCGACGGCCTGGACTGCCTCGCCTCGCTCGGCGCCGGCCGACGGGTCGCACTTCAGCCTCCGAATCGCGCAGTTCGACGTTCGCTCCGTCGATCAGGCCGCCCTGCTCGTCGCAGGGCCTGACCGCACGACCGCGGTCGTCAGGACCGGCCTGCGCGATGCTCCGGATGGCGCAGCGTGGATCATGCCGCTTCCCGCACGCCCCGCAGACCTCAGGCTCGTCGAGGATCTGTTTCCGCTCCTCAACTCGCTCACCGCACCCATCGAGTTCGAGCTCAGAGGCAGAGGCGCCGGCCGCGATGGCGTCCCGGCGATGACTGCGGCTGATGGGGTCGTGGTGGGCGATCGCGTGGTGCTCGGCACCCTCGACATCGCCACGCTCTCCGGGACATCGCCCGATGCGATTCTCGCGTGGCTCGAGAACGAGGGATTCCGCGCACCGCCGGGATCTCGCGAGACCTTCGAGAGCTATACCAAGAAGAACTGGTGGTTCATCGCCGCAAAGCTCATCGGCAGCGGATCGTCCGATGCGTCTGCGCCGAAGCCCCTCGCGTTCTCATACGACGCGCCCCCTGTCTACCCGATGGTGATCTCGCGGCTTTCGGCGGACGACTTCACCGAGATCGTGCTCTACGTCGTCGCACCATACCGCACGATCATCACTGGTCCGAACGGCAGGCCGATGCGCTCGCAATGGTCGCACATCGACCGACGGACCCTGAGCGGCTCCGCTCCCGAGGTCACCACCGAGCTCGCGATGCCGATCGTCCTCTGGCTTGACCGCGCGGGCGCCGATGTGCTGCTCTCGATACCCTCGGGACGCTCTGCATGGACGAACGTGCACGGGGCCCCTCCCTCGAAGATCTGGCGTGTCGCCGCGTCGCTTCAGCCTCTGCTCGCATCAGCGGGACTTGCGCTTCCGGGGGCCGCGCCTTCGCTCGGAGTCGGCGCTCGTGCGACGATCCCCCCGGATGGCTCGAAGGTCGATCCGTCGCCCGAGCCGTGGATCACGCGACTGCGGCTTCAGCTTGCCCGGGATGAGATGCGCTGGGATCTTGAGATTCTCCGCGCCGCCGAACAGGACGTGATCGAGCGGATGATCCTCTTCGATCGAATGCCAGTTCGATGAGGAACCGCTCCGGAGCCGCTCTCCGCCGACCGTGGCCACAGCGCGAGCGCCGACTCCTGCTTCGGGGCGCGCCCGCGTTGCGGCACCGGACGCCATCGGCCTCTCGGAGCGCGAATGACCTCCGGGGGCACGCTCGACGTCTCTCAGAGTCGCCGGTGCCCGCGCCGGCCGCTCTGACATGGGCAGGGCGGTACGGGAGGTCGCGCAAAGCACGCCGCCGCGACTGCCAGTTCCCGCCCGCGCTTCGGCCCAAAGCACGCTCTGCGCTGCTCCGCCCGGCCCCGGTCGACCAGAGGGCGAAGGCCCGCCTCGGGACGCTCGCCGCGCCGAGGCCCAGAACGCCGGCGGTACACTGCGGCGGCTGTGCATCGGGGAGGACCCCGATGACCGGTTGAGCGCGAACGGCCATGACACCGCTCGAGAGACCGCAGGAGAGCGCCAGCCGTGGGCTTCGCGCCCAGCGGAGAGGCTCAGTCGACGGCGCTCCCGCGCCGCCGTTCGTTGTTCGGCCGCGCGAGCAAGCAGCCGGGACCGAGAGGGCCCAGGCGCCATGAGCGCGGAGCATCGAGCGGCACGCCCGGCGCGCGATGTCGGAGTCGCCGGCCTTGCGACGGAGGCGTCGCTTCTCGATGCGGCGATCGACCTGCATCCCGAGGCCCGTCGCGACTTCCTCGACGGGCGCGCTCCGCCGGGAAGTGCGCTCCGCCGCCGCATCGACGCGCTGCTTGCAGCCCACGAGAGGCTGGTCGAGCTCGACGCCCTGCTCAGCTGCGGCGCTCCGCGCGATGCCGCCATCGATGAGGCGCTCCGCAGCGACGGGGAAGGCGTCATCGCCGCCGCAGAGGACCCGATCCCCGCGTCGGGACCCCATCCGAGCGCTCCGGCGACATGTGGCGAAGGCGCACCCGACGACCTCGATGGGACTCTCCGCCCCGGAAGCCGGATCGGGCGCTATCTGCTGACGGACCTGCTCGGTGAGGGCGGCTTCGGGAGCGTCTGGCGCGCCGAGCAGCACGAGCCGGTCCGACGGATGGTCGCAGTGAAGGTCCTCAAGGCGGGAATGGATTCCACGGCCATCATCCTGCGCTTCCGCGCGGAAATGCAGGCGCTGGCGTCGATGGATTCGCAGCACATCGCGAAGATCATCGACGCCGGGGCGACCCCCCTCGGACGACCCTATTTCGCGATGGAACTGGTTGACGGACAATCCGTCACCAGGTTCTGCGACGACCAGCGGATCGATCTCGCGGGACGGATCGACCTGACCGCACAGGTCTGCGCCGCGATCCAGCATGCGCACCAGAAGGGCGTGTTTCATCGCGACATCAAGCCGCAGAACGTCCTCGCCGCGATGCGCGACGGGCGTCCCTTCGCGACGATCATCGACTTCGGGATCGCCAAGGCGACCGCCGGCGCTCCGGGGGTGGCCACGGTGGCAGGACAGCGCCTCGGAACCCCGGCCTACATGAGCGCCGAGCAGTTCCGCGGCGACATCGACATCGACGCCAGGACGGACGTTCACTCCATCGGGGTGCTCCTCTGCGAGCTTCTCGCCGGCGCGACGCCCGCGGCCCTCGCGGGGCGAGCCGGGGCGGGCTGGTCGGAACTCGAACACTTCGTCGCGGAGGGACCGGTGCGCGGCGTGGCCGAGTCGCTGGCGCGGCTTCCATCAGCGTCGCTGGAGGCAATCGCCCATCGACGGCGGCTCACACCCAGAGCGCTGGTCGCAGCCCTCCGCAACGACCTCGAGTGGATCGTCGCGAGGGCGACCGAGCCAGAGCGCGAGCGGCGGTACGCGACGGTGGGCGACCTCGCCGAGGATCTCGAACGGCATCGGTCGGGCGAGCCCGTTCTCGCAGGCCCGCCGGCCACGATCTATCGGATCTCGAAGTTCGTGCGGAGGCATCGTGGCCCGGTCGCCGCGGCCATCGCGATCGTCGCTGCGCTGGTCCTCGGCCTCGCAGGCACGTCGCTTGGGCTTGCCCGGGCCGCCCTGGCGCTCGAGGAGTCGCGCCTCCGGATGAAGGAGAGCGAGGCCGTCGCAGGGTTCCAGGCGAGCATGCTCTCGGCGATCGACCCCGAAGCGCTCGGTGCCGCGCTCTTCGCCTCCATCGTCGATCGCCATGCCGCCGCCCGGGACGACCGGGCGGGAGTCGCCGATGGCGCCTCCCTCGAGCGCGAACGGCTCCTCCGGATGCTCGCCGGCGTCAACGCCACCGACGTCGCTTCTGCGATGCTCGCCGCCGTCCTGCTCGATCCGGCGGCCGCGGCGCTTGACACGTCCGAGGGGATCGATCCCAGCTCCGCTGTGCGGCTGCGCTCGACGATCGCGGCGGGCTACGCGACGCTGGGCCGGCTCGGATCCGCCGTCGCGCAGCGGCGCTTCGCGCTCGCGCTGGCGAGCGGAGCCTTCGGCGACGATGACATCCGCACGCTCGATGCCCGGAGCGGGCTCGGCGAGGCGCTTCTCCGGTCGGGAGCACTCGACGAGGCGGAACTCGAGCTTCGCATCGCCGAGCGCGGAGCCTCCCGGATCTTCGGAGTCGGGTCGCCTGAGCAGCTCAGTGCGCAGGCCCGTCTCGGAGGGGCGCTGCTTTCGCTCGGGCGGGTGGAGGCTGCTGCGGCGGCGATCGGACCTGCCCGCACGCTCCTCATCGCCGCGCTCGGAAGCGACGACCCGCGCGCCATCGAGGCCAACGAGCTCGCGGGTGCGCTCGCGATCGTTCAGGGCGACATCGAGGGCGCCGAGCGTCGCCACACCGAGGCGACCGCCGCCGCTGAGAGGCTCTGGGGCGTCGATCACCCCCGCTCGGCGCGGATGATCGGCGCGATCCTGACGCGCCTGCTCCGCCAAGGGCGCGTCGCCGAGGCGGAGCCGTACGCCAGACGGGCGCTGGCGTCGAGCAGCCGCCGCCTCGGAGACGATCACCCGGAGACGCTCCGCGCGACGAAGCGGCTCGGCGCCGTCCTCTCCATGGATATCGACCTCGCGGAGTCGGAGGAGCTCTGCCGCGAGGCGCTTCGGCGCAGCAGATCGCTGTACGGAGGCGAGCATGCCGAGGCGATCGAGTGCCTCTCGAACCTCGCACGGACCGTCCAGCTCAGGGGCCGCGTGGAGGAGGCGCTCGAAATGCACCGGGAGGCCCTCGAAATGGGGATCGCGCGCTGGGGCGATGGCGATGTTCGGTCGCTGACCCTGCGGAGCAACGTCGGCGTGGCGCTGCTCGTGCTGGGGAGACTCGACGAAGCTGAAGTCGAACTCGAGCTCGCGGCGCTCGGCCGGCAGCGGGTCCTGGCGCCGGAGCACCCCGAAGCCTTGCAGTCGATGCTCATCCTCGGCTCCGTGCGCCACGAGCGCGGCGATCCGCGCGGCGCGGTCAATGTGCTGCGAGCCGCCCTTGAACGGACCCGCAGCGCGAGCGGAGACGCCCACCCGGCGACGCGCGACGTCGCCCAGCGGCTCGCTTCAGCCCTCGCGGACGACGGCGCGCTTGTCGAGGCGGAGACGCTCCTCCGATCGATCTCCCGGGACGTCGATCCGGCGCTCGACTCCCCTTCGGCCCTGCTTGCGGCAGCGGCGACCGACGCGGAGCTTGCGCGCGTCCTGCACCGTCGCGGATCGCTCGATGAGGCCGCACGGATCGGTCGGCGGGCGCTGATGACGCGCGAGAGCCTCCGCGGTCCCGGACATCCCGAGACGCTCGAATGCAGCGTGACGCTCGCGCTGATCGATCGGGACGCAGGCGCCGCCGCGGAGGCGGAACGCCAGCTCCGGAGGGCCCTCGCGATCGCGGAGGATCCGGAGCACCGTCAGATCCGCATTGCACTGGAGATCGCAACCGCGCTCGCCGCGATCCTCGCGGAACGCGGCGACGTCGCCGATGCGGTCGAGCTCCTCCGGTCCCGGATCGACGCGGTCGAGGGTTCGCTCGCCGAAACCCACCGGCTCCGGCGCTCCGCGGCCGACGCGCTGGCGCGGCTCCTGGAGGCTGGGTCTCGGCGCACCGAACCGTGACAAGCTCGCCGCGGGCCCCGGCATGGAGCCCGCGGCGTCGATTGCGAAGGCGCGTCGAGCGATGCGTCAGCGCCGACGTCGGCGCGTGCCGCAAAGTCCCGCGAGCGCCAAGACCGCAAGGCCTGCCGGACTCGGGACCGCCGAGAAGTAGAAGCTGTCGAAGAACACCTTGTCGGGATTGCCGAAGGGGTCGGGGGGCATGCCGTAGATCTGGACGCGGTCGAACGGGATCGCTGAGGTGAACCCGGCAAAGAAGTTCACACCGCTTCCGCCCATCAGAGAAGATGAGAACAGCAAGTCGTCGCCGGAGAAGAAGTCGAAGAAGGCAACGCCTGGAAAATGCGAACCGAACGCCCACATCGGCGTGTCGAAGGTCAGTTCCACGATGGCGTTGCCGTTCAGACCCCAGCCATCCTGTGGATACGTCCCAGGCGCAGTGCCGATGATCCAGTTCCCATCGGTGTCCGTGAACAGCACGCCGAGATCGGCATACTCGTCATCGATCAGCGTGTTGTGCGGAAACTCCGAAAACGTGATCGTGCTGTAGGCAGGCACCGCCTGGAACCACTCGGCTCCATCGCCCTCGTACACCACGAAACCCGCCTCGCTCCCGCTGGCGAAGCAGGCCACCGATCCGAGCCAGACGATCATCACTCTGCGAGAGCACGACATCAGAGCCCTTTGGTTGGAGGGAGAAGCAGCGAACTGGATCTGCGAGATCATGCCGACTCAGGCGACGCGCCCGACGAAGACCGAGGCTGGGCGGAGAGCGCAGACGTGCAGGGTCGATCCCGATCGTGCAGGGTCGCTCTCGATGACGGCCTCCGGGCGACGACGGTGCATGGCCGATCGATCCGCTCGCCCGACGGGCCCTCAAGCCCTTGGCCAACGCGGACTGCCCTCAAGCGCATGGCCAAGGCGGACTGTTCCCCGGGGTGCGTGGCAGCGCCAGGCCTCCCGGCAGGTGCATGGCCAGTCCGGCGGTCCCGGCGCGTGGCAGGTCCGGAAGTTCCGGCATGCTCCACAGGTGCATGGCCAGTCCCGGCGTGGCCGAGCACAGCTCCCGAGATGGCCAGGCGCGGCTCGCTTCGCACGTGCATGGCCAGTTCGGCGGCCCGCGCAAGTGCATGGCCAGTTCGGCGGCCCGCGCCCGTGCATGGCCAGTCCGGCGGTCCGCGCCGGTGCATGGCCAGTCCGGCGGTCCCGGCGCGTGGCAGGTCCGGTAGTTCCGGCATGCTCCACAGGTGCATGGCCAGTCCCGGCGTGCAGGTGCATGGCCAGTCCCGGCGTGGCCGAGCAGAGCTCCCGAGATGGCCAGGCGCGGCTCGCTTCGCAAGTGCATGGCCAGTTCGGCGGTCCGCGCAAGTGCATGGCCAGTTCGGCGGCCCGCGCCCGTGCATGGCCAGTCCGGCGGTCCCCTCGCTTCACAAGTGCATGGCCAGTTCGGCGCTTCGCGCAAGTGCATGGCCAGTTCGGCGGCCCGCGCCCGTGCATGGCCAGTCCGGCG
>CALMPF010000044.1 GCA_937871505.1 uncultured Planctomycetia bacterium
CCTTGTCTCCTGCTGCGGCGTCCGGAAGCGGCGTTCTGCTGCGTCGAAGCTCGCAGCTCGTGCTTGATGGCCCGCAGCGGGGCCACCGGCGCCCCATCTGCTTCGCTCCTCCTTGCAGAGCATCCGCTTCCGACCGCCTCGCGACGGACCCGAGGGACGCTGGAGTGTTCATCGCAGCGCGGGGCTCGTTCCGGGCCCTGATCTGGGCTGCGCTGTGGCTCCCTCTTTGGGTCTCACTCCTGATCGGCATGGGAGGCTGCGAGTCGGCCGGGCGCGCCGAGGCGACGCCCGGAGAGGGTCAGGCCGCAGCGGCGCCGCGGTCCGCAGAGTCGAAGGGTGCGACCTCGGCCGCCGCATCGAGCGCTCCGGGCGGCGCCGCTCCCGGCGCGCCGGTCGCAGCGTCCGGCGCGGTCGGTCCGGCGCTCGAAGGGCGTCGGATCGAGAGCAACGACGGCTCGTACGTCGTGATCTACACGACGCGCCCGGCGCCGATTCCGACCAACGAGACGTTCGAGGTCGACGTGGTGATCCTCGATGCCCGACGGGGCCAGGCGCTGGTCTCCGACGCGGAGCTCTTCGTCGACGCGGCGATGCCGCACCATCGGCATGGCATGAACGTCGTCCCCGTGGTCCGCAAGACGAATGACGGCGGTTACGTCGCCCGGGGCATGCTCTTCCACATGCCCGGGCGCTGGGAGCTCTACTTCGACATCACGCGGCGCGGCGCGACGGAGCGGGCGCAGGACGTGGTCTTCGTCGACTGATGTCCACGCAGACGCCGAGCGCCGGAGGTCCTTTGAGCTCCCGCGCCGGCTGCGCGCAGCTGCGCAGCCCGCCTGACGCTCGCCGCGCGCTGCCGGGATCGGCGCGCCCGCGCCGCGCTCCTGCGGCGCTTCTCGCGCTGCTCTCTGCGACGCTTCCGCTCGCATCGTCGCTGCACGGCGCGGAAGCGCTGACGCCCGCCGAAGTGCAGCGCATCCTCCGCCTCGCCCGTCCGGAGGCGCCGCCGCCGGACGAGACCAGCCGCGTCGCCGACGATCCTCGCGCGGCCGCCCTCGGAAGGAGGCTCTTCGAGGAACCGCGGCTCTCCTTCGACGGGTCGTTCTCGTGCACGAGCTGCCACGATCCCGCGCGCCACTTCACCGACGGGCGCGCCGTCGCGATGGGGCGCGTCGAGCGCGAGCGATCGACGCCGAGCCTCCTCGACGTCGCGTGGCAGCGCTGGCTGAACTGGGACGGCAGCGCGGACACGCTCTGGGGCCAGGCGCTCGATCCGATAGAGCATCCCGACGAGCTCGCGGGGGATCGCCTCTCGGTGGCGCGGCTGATCGCCGGGGACGCCGCGTATCGCGACGCCTACGAAGCGATCTTCGGACCGCTCCCATCCGTCGACTGGGGCGCGCTTCCGACGCGGGCGCGGCCGTGGCCGAGGCAGGTCCGACGGCCCCCAAGCGACGGAGGCGGCGCAGCGGGCTCCGCCGCCGACGAGCTCGACCTGGCGTGGCGGGCGATTCCGGAGCCGCTCCGCGAGATCATCGACACCATCTTCGTCAACGTCGGCAAGTCGATCGCGGCCTTCGAGCGCACCCTGCGCTGGCCGGAATCGCCCTTCGATCGCTTCGTCGCGGCGCTTCGCAGGGGCGACGGCGATGCAGCGGCGAAGCTCTCGCCCGCGGCCCTGCGCGGGGCCCGGCTCTTCATCGGCGACGCGAACTGCCGGCTCTGCCACAACGGTCCGCTGCTCTCCGACGGCGAGTTTCACTCCGTCGGCATCCCGCCGCGAGAGGGACCGGCCCCGCGCGATCCGGGGCGGTTCGCGGGTGCAGAGCTCCTCGTGAACTCGCCCTTCAACGCCATCGGGCGCTTCAGCGACGATCCGACCGGACCGCGCGGCGAACGGGTGCGCACGCTCGCCCGCTCACCGGAAACCTGGGGCCAGTTCCGGACGCCCTCGCTGCGCGGCGTCGCCCGGACCGCGCCGTACATGCACGCGGGACAGTTCGCGACGCTCCACGACGTCGTCCGCTTCTACTCCACGCTCGAAGGCCAGGTGATTGCCGGCCATCACCGCGAGACCGTCCTCGAGCCGCTCGGGCTGAGCGATGCGCAGATCGACGATCTCGTGGCGTTCCTCGAGTCCCTCGGTCCGGGGAGCGATGCAGCGGGAGAGCGCTCGGTATTTCCGCAGCCGGAGCGAGCGGTGCCGCCGATGGGAGGCGCGACGAGCGAGTTCCCCTGAGCTTCGGCTCCCCGTCCGCGTCGTCGGATCCGCGGGCTCGGGAGAGCGCGAGGGCGACGAGGGCGTCGCCGCGCCGGGCCGCGACCACCGCCTCGTGCCCCTCGCGCTGCGCCGCTCGGAGGCCTCGCCGGCCGTTCAAGGAGTTGCAGGTGACCGGCCCGGCGGCTGCCGCATTCGGCGCACCACCAGCTCGCGCGCGAGGATCGCCTCGCCCTCGGAACGGAGGACGGCCCGGGCAGCTTCATCGTCGAGGCGGATCGCAGCGGCCTCGAGCGCACGCTCGGCGGTCTGGGCGAAGCGCTCGCGCGCTGCGGTGAGCCGCGCCAGCGCGCCGCGATCGGGACTCGGTGGCGCGGCGCTCGCCGCGCGCTCGGCGATTCTGGCTGCGGCGAGGGCGTAGATCTGATCCCGGATGGCATCGAGTTCGGCACGGTGACCGTCGAGCGCCTCGCGCGCGGCCGCGACCGACTCGGCCGAGAGCCCCGGAAAGGAAGCCGGCGCGGCGTCGAGCCAGCCATCGATCGACGCGTGCGAAGCGGGCCGCGCCGCGGCGGCGCCGAGCGCTCGCGGGCTCGCGGACGCACCGGCGGTCTCCAGCGCCGACTCGCCGAGCGGCGCCGCGATGCGCAGCGACCGCGCGGGCTCGCGCTCGAGCCAGAGGGGGAGCGTCATCCGCGGGGCGACCCACGCACGGAGCACGGCGCGGAACTCCCGTTCGGCCTCCGGATCGATCTCGGCCAGCCGCGGAAGCAGCGACGCGCTCGCCTCGAGGAGCGTCGAGCGCATCCGGATCGCGGTCGCCGCGGCCTCCGCCTCGATTCGGCCGACCTCGGGGTCGTCCGCCGGATAGCCGTAGATCTCCGGGACCCGCTCGCCGCGACGATGGGCGCGGAGCTGGCTGAGGGAGTCCGTCAGGATCGCGTCCATGAGCTCGATGATCAGCGCGTCGATCCGGGCGCCGGCGCTGACGACCGCCGCGTCGGCGCCGAGCGGGAGGACCGGGGACTCCGGATCGACGCCGAGCGCTCGCAGCGCTGCCGCCAGCGCCCCGTCGCCGCGGGCCTGGAGGGCGAGTTCATGCGTCAGATCGAGCATCCGTCGCATGTCCTCGCCGCCGAAGGTCCCGCGAAGAAAGGCGAGATCCGAGAGCGCCTCGACCGCCGCGCGGCGGGCGAAACGCTCGGCCATCTCCTGCTGGCACGGCGTGACCGCTGCTCCGCGCCATGCGCCGACGAGCTCTCGCAGCGCGTCGGCGAGCTGCGCGCGGGCCTCGACATCCGCTTCGAAACGGGAGGCCTCGAGCCGCTTCTGCTCCGCGTAGTGCTCCTCGCGGATGCGGCGCACCTCGGCTTCGATCGCCTCCTTGGTCGCCGCGGCCTCCTCCACGGATCCGATGCGCGCGTAGACCTCCGACTCGCGCCGCCCGGCCTCCATCCTCGCCCGGCGCAGCCCCTCCTCGCCGGCACCGAGTCGGGCGATCGTCGCGACGTGGGTCTCGTCGATGCTGCGGAGGCGCTCCGCGTACTCCCGGTAGGCGCCGAAGACGGCATCGATGAAGGCGCGTGCGTCGCTGCCCGGGCCCCCATTGCCTCGGTCACCATCGCCTCGGTCGCGGCCGCCTCGGGGGCTGTCGCCCTGGAGCTCCTCGCTCCGCTCTTCGTCGCAGATCGTCGCCAGCGCCGTGACAAGCTCCGGTGGCACGGGGCGATGCCACATGCGCAGCGAAGGCGATCGGCGGACGGGGCGCGGGAGCGCCGCGGCGAGCGCCGCGGCCGGCTTCTCGGCGTGCGGAGAGCGGCGCGCGCCCTCGGCGGGCGGCGCCGACGGCCGCTCGGTCAGCGCGGCGTCCTCCCGCAGTTCCGCGCTGGCAGCGCGATCCGGCGACGCGCCCGCCGCGGTCGGATGCTCGGCCGCTCCCGCCGTCGCGTGCGCGGCGAGCGGTTCCGCGCCCGGTGAGGGGAGCGCGAGCGCGGCGATCGCCCAGAGCGTCATCAGGCGCGACAGCGCCGTGCCGGACCGGCCCGGCATCGTCGCGCGCGGGGCGCTGTTCTGGGCGATTCGCGGGCGTCGGTCACTCATGGCACACCGGCGGAGAGTCATGGTCGATGGCGCGCGGGTCGAGGGAGGATCGTCGCGCTCACTCCCACGGCATCCCGTCGCCTCGGATCATCATGGTCGCCGCTCCGACGGCGAGCATCCGTCGCCCGCGGCTCGCGAACGCCTCGCGGTCGATGACGAGCCGCGTCCGCCAGACCCGCACGGCGCTCGTCGCCGCGTGGGGCGCGTCCGCATCGAGCATCTCCCACCGCGCCGCGCGGAGGCCGAGCTGAGCGGCCTCCGGCTCGGCTTCGCCTGCGTCACTCCAGCGCGGCGCGGGCGGAACGGCTTCGGAGTCATCGAAGAAGAGGAGCGTGACGTCGAGGCGTGGCTCCATCGCTGCATCGAAGCACTGCGGGGAGCCGCGGAGCATCCCCCGGGGCTCGATGGCCACGACGTAGACGATCTCCTCGACCGCTCCATCCTCAAAGAGGATCGTCACGCGCTCGCGTCTCGTGCCTGGCTCGCGAAGCCGGAGCGTGACGCTGAGCTCGAGGAAATCGCCCGGCTCGATTCGTTCGGATCGGAGCACCGCCTCGAGACATCCGCACGAGGCAGCGACTCTGCTCACGAGTCGAGCGTCGCCCGGTCCGTTCAAGAGACGCACGACCGATCGGAGCTCGACGGGCTCGCCAGCGTACTGGATCGGCGGAACGGCGACGTGGTCGCGCCGTTCGCCCAGCCTCCCCTCGATCGGCGGAAGGTCGAGCATCGAGACCGTCAGCGCGGTGTTGCGAGAGCCGTCCTCCGGTCCGGGATCGTTCGTCAACGGTCGGGGCGTCGCGGTTCCCGACGACTCGTCGCTCGCTCCCAGACTCCAGAGCGCCCGCTCGACGTCGCCCGGCCCGGCGAGCGGGGCGCTCAGCGTGAAAGGAACGCCGGAGACATCGAGCGTCGTCGAGCCGACCGCGCCGGTGACTCCCAGTCCGGCGTGAACGATCGGCGTGTCGCGGAGAGGGTTCTGCCGCAGCGCCTCCATCGCCCGCCACCGAGCGTCGGGCTGAATCGGCACGTACCGCGAGGTCGCGCTCGATGCGGCGTGGCCCTCGGGCGCGAGCGTCGTGGTCCGGGTCACGACCAGGCCGGCACTCTCGCCCGGGGAACGGGCGGCGCTCCATCGATAGGTCGCGAAGGGACTCTCGGCCGCTTCGGCGAACGACCCTGCGGCAGCCCGACTCATGACGACCTCGACCTCGGGAAGCAGGGAGCCGCCCGCGCGATCGAGATCGACCGTCGCCCGCATCCATCGCGACCCCAGCGCGTCCAGCCGGAGGACGACCGTCGCGTCCGAAGCTGCGCAGGCGCACTCCTCCCACTCGAACATCGAGAGCGACGCGGAAAGCGGGCGGCTGCCCAGGTACGACGGGATCTCCGAGCCGTCCACGAAGGCAGCGCCGTCGAGCAGCGGCCGCCGTCCGAGGAGGGGCTGAAAGAAAAGGTGCATCGCGGCGCCTTGGCCGTTGCGTTCGGTACCATCCCCTCCTTGCCGGTGCCACGGAGTGCCTGTTTGGGATCATGTCGTGGTCAAGTCGCGGTCAGGTCGTGGCCATGTCGTGATTGGGTCTGGGGCGAGCGGCGCGGGCACCGTCGGCGTCACCGATCCCGGGGTCAGGCCGGTGCGTCCGGCGAGGGAGCTGGCTCGACCGAATGCTCGGGCCAGATGGCGCGGGATGCTCGCGCAGCTCTTCGGGCCGAGCGACCTCGCGTGGGCGAGACGTCGCGGACCAGGAGCTGACGAGCCGTGTGTCCGCATCGGGTTCGGAGCAACGAGTCTGTTTCTTGGGCAGCGGTGTTTTGGAGCTTTTGGGGGAGCTTCTGGGGAAGGACGGGGCTGTGCGAAATGATCTCCGCCGAGCGCCGACTTCGTCTCGCCAGATCATCCGCGACCCGGATGCCGCTCGCCAGGGGCTCCCCTTCCATCAGGGGGTGTGCCGTGACATGACGCGGTCGATCTTCACGATGCTCGGCCTGCTTGGAGCGGTGCCGAGGGGCCCGGTGCGCCGGTGCGCGAGTCACTCGTGTTACATTTCGGAATGTGGACCTTGGAATCACTGGAGTACACAATGTTACATGAACGGATTGTGCCTGGATTCTGGCTGTCGTGCGTTGCACTCGGGCCGCTCGTTGCGCCGCCCTGCGCTGGCGTGCTCGGAGCCCCGAGGGTTGAGATCCCCGCGAACGTCGCGTCGGGATCGCTGTCGACGACGAGTCTCGACCAGCCGCGCCATCACCTGTATGACGAGATCTCGATCGAGGATGCCCTCAGGTTGATCTGGAGCGGCTTTGGCCACCTGTGGGGCGCGTCGCCGGACTCAGTCCTCGTCACGCTCGAGCGGAGCGCGGATGCGCCGGAGCTGGGGCTTGTGACGCTCTTCTCGAACGCTGAAGTCGACTCCGCCGGCGGCGGCTCGGCCGCAGCGCCTTCGCCACCAGCGCCCCGCGCTGGCGGGACCTACATCATCGCCGCGTCGACGCACGCCGCGCTCGTCGACCACGACGTAAACGCTCCCAAGCCGTCCTTTGGCCAGGCCTCCACGACATTCGATGTCGTCGCGATCGAGTTCACCTCTCCCTCGGAGACGGCGCGTGCCTTTGTCGGCCTCCGGGCTGTGACCGTCGTAGACGCGTTCCTACCGCTTGAAGGCTGGATCGCCGCATCCGTGGAGTACTTCCTCCCGCTCGAGGCGTGGGCTTCGCTCGGTGAGGCAACGCAGTTCGTCGAGCGGATCGGATCCCTCTTGGGGGATTCGGCTGATCCGCCCGACTACGGCGGATTCGACCCCGCGACGTGCGACTCCGCCGGGTGGGTGAGTCCAACCGGCTTTCCATGCTGCACTCTGTGGGACAACTATCGCGACGCGAGAACGGCGTGCTGGACGAATGCCGTCTACGACGCCATCTTTCGCTGCCTCGGGCCGGGCGTCGGCGCGACGCTCGCGCTCACGTTCGGATGTGGGCTGGCGTTCCCTCCCGCGGTGCCGCTCTGCCTGATCGGCGGCCTGCTCGGGGCGGGCGTGGTCTATGTCGGTTGTGTCGGCGGGTACTTCCTGAGCCTGCGGGGGTGCTACGCCGGCGCACGGGCGAGCTACCGAGCCGACCTGGTCAACAACGGGTGCTGGCCGGCGCCTCCGCTCTTCGCCCCATGACTCGACGACCCCAATCGACCCCATCTCCCTGCAGCTTCGGCTGCGCGATCCCGCCTTGCAGAAGGCGCTGGATGCGTCCATGATGCTGACCGGGGATTCCGCCTGCCGGATCGTTCTGAAAGTGCGTGAACGTCCGGATCCCTACCCGAGATCACCGTCTCTGCCCGAGATCACCGACTCTGCCCGAGATCAACGACTCTGCCCGAGATCAACGACTCTGATGGAAAGCGAGTGAAAGCATGGGAACTCAAGAAAGACAGCTCGGCTCTGAAGCCCAGCGGGCACGCTCGACCGCGCTCGGCCTGATCGTCGTGAGCATCAGCGCCGTGGTCGGCGTGCTGCTCGTCATGCTGGTCCTGGCGCTCTGCGGCAAGTCGGACTCCTTCGTGATGTCCGAATCCGGCCCGATGCGGTCGGCGGCGCTCGCCTTGGTCGCAGGGATGATCCCGCTGGTGGTCGCGCTCGTGATCGTGCTGAAGATCTTCCGAAGGCCGACATCTGGCCACGCCCCTGATTACGCCCCTGATCACGCCCCTGATCACGCGCCTTGAACGGCAGCCCGCGGCGCGACCGGAACCCGCGACCGGGGGAGTCGGAGCAACGACGAGGCGCCGGGCCGTCTGCGTGTCTTCGCACCCGTTCGCACGGCGACCCGATGCGGAATCCAGCGACTGGTCCGCATCCGTCGGCGACGCAGCCATCGAGCCCCGTTAAGGGCGGGATAGGGGCGGGATAGGGGTGGGGTAGGGGGGGGGTAGGGGGGGGGTAGGGGGGGGGTAGGGGCGGGGCTCAGACCCGCCCCCAAGCGCGAGCGGCGACTTCGAAATGGGGGCGCGCCCCCCGCAAC
>CALMPF010000045.1 GCA_937871505.1 uncultured Planctomycetia bacterium
CTGCGCGCGGGCTTCGGGCGTCTCGACCAGGTGGCCATCGCCTTCGGCGCCAAGGTCGATCACGTCGGTGCCGCCGCGGGGCCCTTCGCCGCGCTGGTCGGACCGGAAATCGGCGCGGAAGTCCCGACCGCGGTCCTGGTTGCGGTCACCCCGGTCGCTGCCGCGGTCGCCGCTTCCGCTACCCTGCTGCCAGCCGTCGCGCTCGTCGCGCCGGCCGCCGCCCTGCTGGTGCTGCTGCTGTCGGGCCTCCTGCTCGGCGGCCATCTCGCGCTGCGCCTCGGCCAGCATTCGCGTGTAGTGTTCGGCGTGCTGCTGGAAGTTCTCGGCCGCCACGCGGTCGTTCGACAACTGCGCGTCGCGCGCCAGAAGCAGGTACTTCTCGATGATCTGCTGCGGCGTGCCGCGCACCTTGCCCTCGGGGCCGGAACTGTCGAAGACCCGGTTGACGATGTTGCCGAGTGTGCGCGGGCGGTTCGCCTTGGAGCGCGAGCGGGACTTGGAAGAGCGCATGGTGTCCTTAGGTTTCCAGGTCGGACTGGTCTTGCCTGCAAGCACGCGCCGCCAGGGGCGCAATGGGGTGCTCGGGCGAGGGGCGACGGGCGGCCGGGTCGGGGGAACTGTGGTCCGCTCCCGCCCGTGACCACGGATTAATCACAGCGTCCCGGCACGGGCAAGCGGAATCTGCCGGCATGGCGGGCATCAGCCGGGACTGCGGGCCGTCACGACACGGTCGCGGCCGTCGAGGTCGGGCAGCACGGCGATGCCGGCCAGGCCAGCGGCGACGAGGAGGGCGGCGACGGGCGCGCCCTGCGTCGGCCCGATCTCGACCATCAGCCGCCCGCCGGGGGCAAGGTGTGCCGGACTGCCGGCGGCGATGGCGCGATAGGCGTCAAGTCCATCGCCCCCCGGCGTCAGTGCCTGCCGCGGTTCCCAGTCGCGCACCTCGGGGGCCAGACCGACGATCTCGTCCTCGGCCAGGTAGGGGGGATTTGACACGATCAGGTCGAAGCGGCCCGCGACCCCGGCGAACCAGTCGGCGTGCCGGAAGGCCGCGCGGTCGGCAAGGCCAAGGGCGCGGGCGTTGCCGCCAGCCACGGCCAGCGCGGCCTCCGACGTGTCGGTGCCAAGGCCGGTCGCGCCCGGCATGTCGGCCAGCAGCGACAGCAGGATCGCGCCCGAGCCCGTGCCCAGGTCGAGCACCCGGGCGAAGGGCTCCTTCAGCGCCTGTGCGACCAGGACTTCCGTTTCGGGTCTCGGGTCGAGCACGTCGGGCGTGACGCGGAAATCGTGCCGCCAGAATGCGCGTCGCCCGAGGATCTGCGCAACCGGCTGACGCGCCGCCCGGGCTGCGACCGCGGCCTCGATCCGGCGGTCGTCGGCGGGGCCGATCCCCCGGTCGGGCAACAGGACCATGCGGTCGGGCGGCAGCCCGAGCGCATGGGCCAGCAGCAGCCGGGCATCCCGCTGCGGATCGGGCACCCCGGCCGCGGCCAGCCGCGCGGCGGCGGCGACCAGTGCCTGCCGCAGCGTCGTCACAGACCCTCGGCCGCCAGCCGGCGGGCCTGATCCTCGGCCATCAGCGCCTGGACGAAGGGGCCAAGATCGCCCCCCATGACCTGCGACAGGGCATAGAGCGTCAGGTTGATGCGGTGGTCCGTCACACGGCCCTGCGGGAAGTTGTAGGTGCGGATGCGTTCGCTGCGGTCGCCGGTGCCGACCTGCGCGCGGCGTGCGGCGGCGCGCGCGTCCTCGCGCCGGCTGCGTTCCATCTCGGCCAGGCGGGCGCGCAGCACGGCCAGCGCATTGGCCCGGTTCTGGTGCTGCGACTTGAGGCTGGAGGTCACGACGAGGCGGGTGGGGATATGGGTGATCCGCACCGCCGAATCGGTGGTGTTGACGTGCTGGCCGCCGGCGCCGCTGGCGCGCATCGTGTCGATGCGGAGATCGGCGGCGGGGATGTCCACCTCCACCTCCTCGGCCTGGGGCAGGACGGCGACGGTGGCGGCCGAGGTGTGGATGCGCCCGCCGGCTTCGGTTTCCGGCACGCGCTGGACGCGGTGCACGCCGCTTTCGAACTTGAGGCGGGCATAGACGCCCTCGCCCTCGACCAGGGCGGTGAACTCGCGCAGGCCGCCAAGGTCGGACAGTGCCTCTTCCAGCACCTCGAAGCGCCAGCCCTGCCCTTCGGCATAGCGCTGGTACATCCGGGCGAGATCGGCGGCGAAGAGGCTTGCCTCCTCGCCGCCGGTGCCGGGGCGGATTTCCAGGATCGCGGGACGGTCGTCGGCGACGTCGCGCGGCAGGAGCGCAAGGCGCAGGGCCTCCTCCATCTGGGGCAGGTCGGCGCGCAGGCGCGCGGCCTCCTCGACGGCCAGCGCGCGCATGTCGGGGTCGGCCAGCATCGCCTCGGCCTCCGTCAGTTCGCGCAGCGCGGCGCGGTAGAGCGCAATCTGCTCGGCCACCGGCTTCAGCGCCGCATAGTCGCGCGACAGGGCCGCGATGGCCGCAGGCTCCGGCCCCTCGGCCAGCCGCGCCTCGAGATACTCGAAGCGCCGGGCGATGTCGGTCAGGCGGTCGTCGGGCAGCATGCAGGCTCACGCGGAGAGGGCGGGGGCGCTGCCCCCGCACCCCCGGGATATTTGGGCCATCAGGAAAGGGCAAGGGTGAGGGGCTTTGCGGAGGGCCGCCGGGCTATTGCGGCAGGGCAGCAGCCCAGGCGGCCAGGCGGGCGCGGTTCACGCCGAGGTCGGAGTACCCGAAGCGCGCGCGGGCATGCAGGACAAGGAGGCTGCCTTCGCCTTCCGGGGCCGCCGCGGCAGTCGTGAAATCGGCAAAGCCCCAGATCCGCGAGCGGGTGACCCAGGTGATGCGGCCGTCCTGCGGCGAACCGGCGAGGCGGGAGGTGCGGGGCGTGGCCTCGGCCACTGCCGCCAGCACCGCCAGCGCCTGCGCGGGCGGCAGCGGGTGGGGCTGGCGCAGGGTGGCGCTGTTCGGGCCGTCCTGCCCCTGCCCCGGGTCCGCGTGCCATCGCGCGGGGTCCATCGGCGCCAGCCGCACCCAGGCGGCGGCGGCGAGGAGGAGAGCAAGCGCGAGGAGGAGCGCCACCCTCACCGCCGGGTCTTCGCCCAGTGATAGAGGCAGATCAGGTCATGCGCCACATGCGCCCCGGCGATCGCGGTAACGCCGGTCGTGTCGTAGGCCGGCGCCACCTCGACCACAACGCCGCCGACCATGTTGATGCCCGCCAGATCGCGCAGGATGGCCGAGGCCTGCCAGCTGGCGAGCCCCCCCCAGACCGGCGTGCCGGTGCCCGGCGCGAAGGCCGGATCGAGCGCGTCGATGTCGAAGGAGACATAGCAGGGCCGGTCGCCCACGATGGCCTTGATGCGCGCGACGGTGGCGGCAATGCCGGCCTCGTGCACCTCGCGCGCGCCGATGGGCGTGACGCCGAGGTAGTCGTCGGTCACCGTGCGGATGCCCACCTGCACCGCCGCCGCGGGCTCGATCAGGCCCGTGCGGACCGCCTTGTAGGCCATGGTGCCGTGGTCGATCCGCGTGAGGTCGTCATCGGGCCAGAGGTCGGAATGGGCGTCGAACTGGATATAGGCCAGCGGCCCGAAGGCCTCGGCATAGGCGCGCAGGATCGGGTAGGTGATGTAGTGGTCGCCCCCCAGCGTCACCGTGCCGACCCCGGCCGCCAGGATCGTGCGGATATGCTCGGTCAGCGCATCGGGGAAGGCGCGCGTGTCGGCGTAGTCGAAGGCCAGATCGCCGTAATCGACGATGGCCATCTCCTCCAGCGGGTCGGTGCCCCAGCCGTAGGGCGGATCGGCGGTCTGCAGCGTCGAGGCCTCGCGGATCGCGCGGGGGCCGAAGCGGGCGCCACTGCGGTGCGACACCGCCTGGTCGAAGGCGACACCGGTGATGGCGAGGTCCACCCCCGACAGGTCCTTGGTATAGCGCCGGCGCAGGAAGCTGGTGGCGCCGGCGAAGGCATTGTCGAAGGACAGGCCGCGCGCGTCGCGGCGGGTGAAGGCGGAATCGATCTCGGAACGGGCGTCCTGGAGGGCCATGGCGGGGATCCTGGGTTCTGACTTCCCGGCGTCGTTCTGGTCGCCGGAGACGCCTCGGATCCGGTCGCGCCAGATGGCCCGGGGGGTGCGGGACTGTCAAGCCCCGGGGCTTGCGCAGGCATTCGGCGCGCGCGATGCTGCCGCCCATGGCCCGCGACAGCGATTTCCACGACCGACTGGCCGCCGCGCTGCGCGAGGCGCGGCAGGCGCGCGGCCTGAGCCTCGAGGCCGCGGCGCGACTGTCGGGTGTCAGCCGATCGATGGTCAGCCAGATCGAGCGCGGGGAAAGTTCGCCCACGGTCGCGACGCTGTGGAACCTGACCCGGGCGCTCGGGGTGGATTTTGCCGGCCTCGTGTCGCCGCGCCCGGGGCCGGCGGTCGAGGTGGTGCGGGCCGCGGACGCGCCGGTGATCGAGGGGCGCGGAACCGGCTGCCGCATCCGCATCCTGTCGGCGCCCGAGACGGCAGGGCGGCACGAGGTCTACGAACTGGCCTTCCTGGCGGACGGGATGCTGGACAGCCGCGCCCATGCGCCCGGCTGCCGCGAGCATCTGGCGGTGATCGAGGGGCGACTGGCGGGGGAAAGCGGCGGCGAGGGCGGGGGGCTGGGGTGGGGGAGCGGGGGTGGGGGAACTGAGAGAGGATGGCTCGGTTCGCGGCTGGTCCGACGACGTCGGGCGGCTACAGCTCGACATCCTGCGTGGCGCGGAGGACCTCCTCGATCGTCGAGAGGCCTTCGGCCGCCTTGCGCATCCCGTCGACGCGCATCGTCACGAAGTCGTCGCCGAGCAGCGCCCGCTGCTGCATCACGGTGTCATTGCGTGCGATCGCCGCGCGGAGCGCGCCGCCGATGCGCACCAGCTCGAAGAAGCCGAGCCTGCCGCGGAAGCCGCTGCGGCCGCAGTTGTCGCAGCCGGACCCGGCGAAAGCGCGGCTGCCGAAGAGCGCGCGCTCCTCGTCGGTGAGCCGATGCTGGGTTTCCTCGGTGATCGGCACCTCGCGCCGGCACTGGCTGCAGATGCGCCGACCGAGCCGCTGGGCGAGCAGTCCTTCGAGGACGGAGGCGACGAGATAGGGCTCGGCACCCATGTCCACCATGCGACCGACCGAGCTGATCGCGTCGTTGGTATGCAGCGTCGAGAAGACGAGGTGGCCGGTGAGCGCCGAGCGGATCGCGATGTCGACGGTCTCCGCATCGCGGATCTCGCCGACGAAGATCACGTCCGGGTCCTGTCGCAGGATCGACCGGAGGCCGGTCGCGAAGGTCAGTCCGCGCTTGGGGTTGACCGGGATCTGGTTGATCCCCGAGAGTTCGTACTCGACGGGATCCTCGATGGTGATGATCTTCTTCCGGGGGTCGTAGAGCTTGCTCAGCGCGGCGTAGAGCGTCGTCGTCTTGCCGCTTCCGGTCGGCCCCGTCACCAGGACCATGCCGTGGGGCTTGGCGATCAGGCGGTCCATCTCCTCGCGGTGGGAGCCGTGCATCCCGAGCGAGCGGAGGTCGAGCGGAAGCGAGCTCTTGTCGAGAATTCGCATGACCACCGACTCGCCGTAGAGCGTCGGAACGGTCGAGACGCGGATGTCGACCTTGCGGCCCTCGAAGCGGAGCGTGATGTGGCCGTCCTGCGGGACGTAGCGCTCGGCGATGTTCATGCCCGCCATGATCTTGACGCGGCCGATCAGGGCCGCCTGAAGGTGCTTCGGCGGCGGGGGCTGCTCGACGAGGACGCCGTCGACGCGGTACTTGACCTTCAGCTCGTTCTCGAAGGGCTCGATGTGGACATCGCTGGTGCGCGACTGGATCGCCTCGAGCAGGATCAGGTTCACCAGGTTGATGAGCGTCGGCTGCTCGGCCATCCGATGGACGTCGTCCGCCTCGATGGCGTCGAGGTTGTGCTCGACCTCCGAGGCGACTCCGTCGAGATTGGCGAGGCTCTCGGCCATCCGCGCCGCGGTGGTCCCGTACGCCTGCTTGAGCAGATCGGCGAACGGGGCGGGCTCCATTCCAACCCGGGTGACAGCCATCGCCGCGAGCGTGGCGGCCTGGTCCGCCCCGGCGATGTCGCTGGGATCGAACATCGCGACGACGAGGCGTCCGCGCTCGATCCGGATCGGAACCACGCGAAGCTGCACCGCGACCTCGGGCGCAAGCTTCGCGACCGCCGCCGGGTCCGGCGCCGGCGCCTTCTCGAGCCACTCGATCCCGAGCAGGGCGCAGCGATCGCGGAGCGACATGACCTCCGCGGCGATGGCGGCGCCCTGGCCGCCGAAGCCCAGCGCCGCGCTCGCGGAGCGATCGCCATCGCCGCCGCGCCCGCCCGGCGCCGCCGAGACGATCGTCTCGAGGACCGGCGTTTCGCGCGCCGCGGCGGCGGGAGATCCAGGAATCGGGCTGAGGCTGGTCACGACGGCATGCTCCGGGGCGATGGAGTGCGAACGGGGTCGGCGGCGCGATCGATCAGTCCGCGACGTTGCGCGCAGGACGGCGATCCCCGCTGCCGTCGCCGCGCCCCGCGGCGCCGCCGCGATCGAGGTTGGGACGGCGACCGTCGCCGGCCTTCGGATCCGCGCGGTCTCCGAGATCGCGCTGACGGTCGCGCCCGGAGGTGCCCTTCCCGGCGCTGGGCAGCATCGCGACCTGCTCGGGGTTGAGCAGCGCCTCGAGCGCGAGCCGCGCTTCCTGCTCGTAGCTGTCGCGGATGGGATCGAACTGGGCGAGCGCATCGGGGATGCGCTCGACGGGGCGGCCCGGCTGCCGGTTCTGCGCCGCCTCGGCCTTGCGCTTGAACTCGCGCGGCTCTTCGAGACGCAGCGTGTCGAGCATCTGGAGGTTCAGCGCGTCCAGCTTCGTGATGTAGTCGGCCTCGATTCGGTCGATGCCGGCACGCTGCTCGGACGTCAGGTCGGGGAGGCTTCGCGCGACCTCGAAGGTGCGGCGAAGCGCGGGCGCCCGGAAGATCTTCGGATACGCATTCTCGCGCCAGCGGCGGACGAACTCCGCGCGAACGTCCTCCGGGAGCGCCTCGGCGATGATCGTCGCCCCCTGATCCTGCGCCTGCCGGACGATGACCCGCGCCTGCGTGATCTGCTCCATCGCCGCGAGCCCGGCGGAGTGATCCATCTCGATCATCGCCCGCGAGATCGCATCCTGCTGGGCCTTCATCGCCGCCTCGCGCCGCTGGAGCGCGTTGTCGAGGAGGACCTCGTACTCGGCCAGCGCCGGCTGGACGGCGCGGACCGCGTCGCGATCGAGCGGCAGCCCCTTGACGATCAGGAAGAGGTTGGTCGACTCACCGGAGAGGACGCCGCTGCCGAGGGATTTCTCTCGGCGCAGCGCCCGCTCGAAGGCGGGCCAGCGCTCGAGCTGCTCCTGTCCAAGCTGCATCCGGATGCTCTCGAGCAGCTCCACGCGAAGCGCCTCCTTGTCCTTGATCCACTGGTTGACGGGGGCCATGAGCCGGCGGATCACTTCGCTGCTGCTGGCCCCGTCGACACGAACCTGCGACATCTGCTCGCGGACGAGCTCGGAGCCGATCGAGAAGGCTTCCACATAGTCCGCCAGCAGCACCTCGATGACCGGTCGCTGCCACTCTTCGAGCGCGAGGTTCTCGTGGAAGACCACGATGTCGCGCTGGAGCAGGTCCGGGCTGAACGCCTCCGACATCGCGCTGAAGCCGCCGAACTGGGCGGCCGCCGGCGAGTCGAGGAGCGATGCCGCGCAGCCCGCCCCGAGAGCGAGGGCGAGCGAAGCGAAACCCGAGGCGAGGCGGCGGGTGAGCGGACGAAGCGAGTGTGGCATGGATGAAGCTCCGCGAGGCGACCGGGGAAGGGGTCGGAGGGAGGAGTGACTCTGGGGTGACGAGCTCTGTGACTGGCTCGGTGACTGGCCTAGTGGCGGGCTCGGAGACTGGCCCTGTGACGGGCTCGGGGACTGGCTCGGGGACTGGCCCTGAGACTGGCCCTGAGACTTGGAGCGTCCGAGGGCTCGAGCGTGGGACGGAGAGTGGAGTCGATCGGACGGGCGGCGGACTGGCCGGACAATCCTGATGAGGCCCGCGAGGGGGGCCAGCGCAGAGGAGCGGCGGACGGCGAGCGTGGAGTACGGGCGGCGCGGACGGGCTGGGCGGTCGGGCGGCGGGGACGGGCTGGGTGCTCGGGCGGCGAGGGCGGGCTGGAACGACGGGCGGCGGGGACGGGCTGGAAGGACGGGCGGAAACGGACTCGGGTGGGCACTGCTTGAGCGGGTCGCAGGAGAATCCAAGCTCGATTCGTCCGATCACCCGCGACCGCGAGCGATCGGCGACGTCGAGGCCGGGGGCCAGCGACAACCTCGCACGGTCAGTGCGCGATCGTCAGGTTCAACGCCGCGAGGGCCCCCGTTATTGGGGTGTGTTCAGTCGCCTGCCGGAGCGGCCCTCCCTCGGCGCCGCATTCGGACTGCTCGCCTCCGGCCCCCGCCCCGGGACGGTCCGTTCGCGCGTCCGCATGGGTCCCCAAGGACACACCCTGCGGGCGCAAGGACACACCTTGCGCAGTATCGAACCCTCGGCGATCATGGTTATTGGTCCTTCTGCTCAGTCGCCGGAGGTCCGACCCGGCGGCGCTGGAAGCGCGCCGGACCTCTGCGGCCGCGCTCGCCACGAGGCGAGTGAGGCTCGCCCCGGTGGGCCGAGCTCGCGTGCGCCTGGACACACCCTGCGCAGCATCAAGCCCTCGTCGATCATGGTTATCAGGCGTTCACCATGGGCGCACCCCGCCGCGCAAGGACACACCTTTACGGGCGCATGGACACACCTTGCGGGCGCAAGGACACACCTTGCGCAGCATCGAGCCCTCGGCGATCATGGTTATTGGTCCTTCTGCTCAGTCGCCGGAGGTTCGACCCGGCGGCGCTGGAAACGCGCCGGATGCTCCGCACCCGCGGTCGACGCGAGGCGGGTCGGGCCTGCGACGGTGCGGTCGTGCTCGTCCTGCCCGACCGTCGACCGTTGCCGACCCCGATCGCGATCGATGTCCGTCTCGCCGAGACCGGTCTGGTCACGCCGACCGACCTGCCGACTCGCCGCGAAGGACGCATGGACGGCCTCGTCTCCGATGAACCGGAACTCCGCTCGCGTGCCGCTGCCTCGGCGGCGCACCGAGGCGGGATCGGCAGCGCGACACCCGGCTTCGAGCCCGGCCGCACGCTCTCCTCGACGTGAACCGCTGCTTCCGTGCCGGTCGCACAGGCCAGTCGCGCGGCATTCCCGCGATCACGCCGGCGGTGCCGCCGCGATCTCGGCGCTGGCGCCGCGATCTGGGCACTGCCGGCGCGATCTCGGCGCTGGCTGCGTGCTCGGCGCTGCTGCCGTGCTCTCGGCGCTGCCGCCGTGCTCTCGGCGCTGCCGCCGCGCTCCCAGCGCCGGCCTGCATTGTCCGCGGTCGCCGCTTCGGGGCAGCCCTCGGGACTCCGCGCCGCTCAGCGGAGGGTGCGCTGCTCGATGCGCTTTTCGCTCGTCGTGACGACGATCCGATCGACGAAGATCCCTGGAGTGTGAATGCCGTCCGGATCGAGCTCGCCGATCGCGACCAGCTCCTCGACCTCGGCGACGCAGAGCCGTCCGCACGTCGCCGCCATCGGGTTGAAGTTCCTGGCGGTCTTGCGGTAGATGAGGTTCCCGGCGCGGTCGGCCTTCCAGGCCTTGACGAGCGAAAGGTCCGCGCGGATGCCGCGCTCGAGGATGAACGTCTCGCCTTCGAAGACCATCGTCGGCTTGCCCTCGGCGATCACGGTCCCCACGCCGGTGCGGGTGTAGAAGCCCGCGATGCCCGCGCCGCCGGCGCGCATCCGCTCCGCGAGCGTGCCCTGCGGATTGAACTCGACCTCGAGCTCGCCTGCCATGAACTGCCGCTCGAACTCCGCGTTCTCGCCCACGTAGCTCGAGACCATCTTGCGGATCTGGCGCGTGCGAAGCAGGAGTCCGAGGCCCCAGTCGTCGACGCCGGCATTGTTGCTCACGCAGACGAGATCGCGCACGCCGCTGTCGCGGAGCGCGATGATGAGCTGTTCCGGGATTCCGCAGAGGCCGAAGCCGCCGACGACGACGGTCATGCCGTCGTGGACGATTCCCTCGAGGGCCGCTGCGGGCGACGTGTAGACCTTGTCGAGCATCGAACCGCTCAGGATAGCGGAGGCCTGCCCGGAGTTGGCGGGCTCACGGGCTCGCCGCCGACGACGACCAGCGCCGGCGGGGGGCCGCCGATCTCGTAGGCGAGCTCGCGCTCGTCGCGCAGGTCGAGCAGTTGCAGGTCGGCGCGCTTTCCGGTCTCGATCGATCCGACCTCGTCCTGGAGGTCGAGGACGCACGCCGCGTTGTAGGTCGCCGCCACGATCGCTTCGGCAGGCGTCATGCGGAGCTTGCGGGACGCCAGCCCGATCGCGAAGGCCATCGAGGGCGACGGGGCGGAGCCGGGATTGCAGTTGGTCGCGATCGCGACCGCGGCGCCGCAGTCGATAAGGTCCCGGGCGGGGGCGTAGCGATCGTCCAGATGGAACCCGGAGACGGGGAGGAGCACGGCGATCGTCTCGCTCCGCGCCAGATGCTGCATGTCGGAGGCCGTGATCGCCTCGAGGTGATCGACCGTGGCGGCCCCCATCTCGATCGCCAGCCGGGTCATTCCGAGCGAGTTGAACTGGTCGGTGTGGACGCGGAGGCGGCAGCCCATGTCCCGCGCGTTCTCGAAGAGGCGCCGGGTCTCCGCAAGGGACCACGCTCCGTCCTCGCAGAACGCGTCGCAGGCGATCCCTGGAAACTCGGTGACCGCCGCCGGGAGCGTCTCGTTGATCGTGCGCTCGACGAAGTCCGGGCACTCCGGGTCGATTGCGTGCGCGCCGAGAAACGTCGGGACGACGATCTGGCGGGTCTCCCGCGACGCCGATCTGATCGCCCGGAGCATCACGAGCTCCATCTCCGGGCTCAGTCCGTACCCGCTCTTGACCTCGACCGTTCCGGTGCCGAGCCGGGCCATCCGCAGCAGGCGCTCGACGAGGCCGGCGGCGAGCTGCTCCTCCGTCGCGGCGCGGACGGCGCGGACGGTCGACATGATGCCTCCGCCGGCCTTGAGAATCTGAAGATACGTCGCACCGGCAAGCCGCATCTCGAACTCGTCGAGCCGCTGCCCAGCCCAGCACGCGTGGGTATGGCAGTCGACAAACGCAGGCATGAGGACGCGACCCTCCGCCTCGACGACGGCCTCGTCGGCGCGCGGCTCCGTCCATCCGTCGGCCACCTCGATGATCCGCGATCCGTCGATGCGGACCGATCCGCGCGGGAGGATGCTGAGCTCGCGCAGGGAATGCCCTCGCCGCGGTCCACGGCCACCTCGCGGGAGGGCGAGCGTGAGGACGCGCGCGTCTCGAATGAGCATGAGCCGAGGATAGATGCAGGCGCCCTCCGCGACGAGCGCGGAAGCGGTCGAACGCGCTCCCGGCGCGCGTCGTGAGTTCGCCCGCTCCGGCCCCGGTCGAGAGGGAGTGGCGGCGCGCCGCGCGACTACCGTGAGCGGAGCGGTCGGTGCCGCGGGCGCGTCGCCGGCGCGGGCCTGGACGATCATCCTCTGAACCACCGATGCGAGTGCTCGTCATCCGCCATGCCGCCGCCGAGGAGCGCGACGCCCGCCGCTGGCCTCATGACAGCGCGCGGCCGCTGACGGCGCAGGGAATCGCCCGATTCAGCCGGATGCTCGACGCGATCCGCGCCGGCATCCCCGCGATCGATCGGCTGCTTTCGAGCAGCTACGAGCGGGCGTGGGCGACGGCGGCGATCGTGGCGGAGCTGCTCGACGCGCCGCCGCCCGTCCGCTGCGACGCCCTGGAGGAGCAGGGCCCGGCCGCGCTGCTCGATGCGGTTCGGGTCCACGCCGGCGAGGACCGCGACGAGGATGCCGCGGAGCCGCCCGAGATGAAACATGAACTCGGCGCTCACGGCCCGGAAACACCGCCAGACGTCATGGCGATCGTCGGACATGAGCCCTACCTCTCGGCGCTCGTGGGGTCGCTCGCGGGAGCGGGGGAGCTGCCTCGGCTGCGCCTGCGGAAGGGCGCGATCGTCGCCCTGCGGCTCGACCGGCCCATTGCGCCCGGCGGCGCCACGATCGAGTGGATGGTCCACCCCAAGCTCTTCGGGTCGTAGCTCGATGCGCGGCACGCCGCTGCGCCGCGGACCTCATCGCCGTCGCCGCCGATCGCTCGCACCGCGTCCCCGCGATGGACCCCCGCGCTGCCCGGCCGCCGCGGACCCCTGCGCGGCCGCGCCGATCCCGCCCCGGCGATCCACTATCATCGCGGACGCGGCGGCTGCCTTCCCGAGGCAGCTTCCGCGAGCGCCGGAACCAGCACGATGGAACAGCCTCCCTTCCGCGAGAAGACATCCTCCTTCGCGAGCCAGCGCTTCGAGAACTCGGCGCTGACGGTGCGGATCGCCGGACCTCAGGTGGGCAACCGCGAGGCTCCGATCATCGGCGAAGAGGTGATGGCGTCCATCGACGAGCTGGGGCGCTCCAAGTGGCTCCGGCACGTGGTGATCGATCTCAGCGATGTCGGCTTCATGTCGAGCGTCGGCCTCGGGCTCTGCATCAACATCCGGAATCGTGCGACCGAGCACGGCTCCAGCGCCATCCTTTACGGCGTGAAGCCCGACCTCCGCAAGGCGATGGCCCTCATGAGGCTCGACAAGCTCTTCAAGTTCGTCGACGGCCGGGACGGGCTGGCGAAGGCGCTCGCATGAGCGCATCCGCCGGCGGCGGGGCGATGAGGCGGCCGCTGCGCTTCGACGAAGTGCGCGAAGTAGTCCGGCTGGAGGAACGGCGGCTCGCCGCGGCGGTCGCGCGCCTCGCGGAGTTCTCCGAGCCCTTCGCGGGCGGCGTGCTCGCCCGCGGAGCGCCGGGCCTCTGGGTGAACGCCTGCTACGGGGCCGGGCTCGAGCCGGAGCCGGCGCCCGCGAACGCGAGGCCCGAAGCGCCCGGCGCGGACGGAGGGTTCCCAGGCGGAATCCGCGCCGTCGGCGTCGCGCACGCGCCCGACGAGCGCCGAGAGACCTCGGCGCAGCCGGTCCGGCAGCGCCTCGACCGCGAGTCGATCGCGCATCTCTGCGCCTTCCATCGCGCCGCCGGCGTCGAACCGAGGATCGAGCTGGCGCCCTTCGTCGAACCCGAGTCGCTCTCCGCGCTCGCCGAGTTCGGCTTCGTCGTCCGCGGCTTCGACAGCGTCCTCGCGCGCTCCCTCGAGGACATCGACCCCGGGTCGCCGAGCGAGGCACCGCCGGGAATCGCGATCGAAGCGGTCGACGCGGACGACCCCGCGGCGGTCGACGCGTGTGCGCGGGTCGCGCTCTCGGGCTTCCCCGCGGCGACCTCTCCCGCTGCGGAGGCATCGTTGGAGTCGATGCGCCGAGCCCTCGCGCTCCCGGGCGTCTCGGCGATCGTCGCCAAAGCGGAGGCCGAGGCGGATCACGAAGCGGAGACCGACGGGACCGATGGTCCCCAAGGACGGATCGTCGCCGCCGGTGCGATCGAGGTGATCGGCGCCGTCGCATGCCTCTTCGGCGCCAGCGTCGCCCCCGCCGCGCGCCGCCGGGGCATCCAGGGCGCCCTGCTCCGCGAGCGCCTGCGCATGTCACGGGCGGCGGGAGCCCGATACGCGACCATCGGGAGCCGTCCGGGCGCCGCGACCGAGCGCAACGCGCGCCGGCTGGGCTTCGAGCTTGCGTACATTCGCACCGCCTTCGTGCGCCCCGAGGCCGGGCTCGTCGCGATCGTCGAGTGAGCCGATGGGGCAGAGCCGGCTCCCCGCGACGAGACCGTGCCGAGTCTTACCCCGCATCGCGGAGCACCATGTCCGGCCGAACCGATCAACCACGTCGATCCCGCACCCTGCGCTGGGTTCGACGTCTCGTCGGCCAGTCGCTCTTCGCCGTCGCCGTCGTCGTCGGCGTCCTTCTGATCGTCGAGCTGCTGCGCATCCGCGGGCTCGCGCCGCTGGAGGCGTGGCATCTGCGCACGCCGGCCCACGAGTTCCGCGCCGCGATGGCCAAGCCTCGCGGAGCGCCGTTCACGTTCGCCGACTACCTCGCGCTCGAGGACCGGCTCTTCACCGAGCTCGAGCGGTACCTCGTCGATGCGGGCGAGCTTGACGGACGGTCGCGGTACCTCCGCTACGTCCGCGGCGGCTCCGGCGATCCGGCGACCTTCGATCCCAACTGGAATCGCACGATCACGCTCTCCCCGCCCGCGGCGGCCGATGGAGTCCCGCCGCGGCGCGGCGCACTCCTGCTGCATGGGCTGACCGACGCGCCGTACAGCATGCGCTCGATCGCCGAGCAGTTGAGCGGGGCCGGAGCCTTGGCGGTCTGCCTTCGCCTCCCGGGCCACGGCACGGTGCCCGCAGGCCTCCTCGACGTCACCGTCGAGGACTGGATGGCCGCGACGGCGATCGCGTGGGAGCACCTGCGCAGCGCGCTCGGCCCCGACGCCCCGATCGACCTCGTGGGCTATTCCAATGGCGGCGCGGTCGGGACGCTCTTCACGCTGGAGCGGATCGCCGCGGGCGAAGCGCCGCCGGAACGGCTGATCCTGCTCTCGCCCGCGATCGGCATCACGGGCTTTGCGCGGGCATCGAACTGGCATCGGGCGATCTCGTGGGTGCCGCTGTACTTCAAGTCGCGCTGGCTCGCTGTCGAGCCCGAGTTCGATCCGTTCAAGTACAACTCCTTCCCCAAGAACGCCGGCGCGCAGAGCTGGGCGCTGTCGCAGCGGATCGATCGTCACCTCGACGCGGCCGTGCGCAGCGGCGCGATCGAGCGGATGCCGCCCGTGCTGACCTTCCAGTCGGTCGTCGACGCGACGGTGCTCGTCGGCGCCCTCGTGACCCGGCTCTACGACCGTCTTCCCATGAACGGCAGCGAGCTGGTGCTCGTCGACGTGAACTCCTCGTCGCGCCTCGACGGCTTCTACCGGGAGCCGCAGCTCCCGCTCGAGCCCCTGCTGGCCAGCTCCGAGCTCAACTACACCGTGGTCGTCATCGGCAACGCGGCGCCCTCCTCGATGCAGATCACGGCGCGCATTCATCCGGCGCGATCCAGCGACGTGATCGAAGTCCCGCTCGCGGTCGCCTGGCCGGACGACGTCTTCTCGCTCGCGCACGTCTCGGTTCCCTTTCCCCCGGACGATCCGCTCTACGGAAGCCGGCCGATCGCCGACGATCGTCATCGGCTCGGTCTGGGAAACCTGGCCCTCCGAGGCGAGCGGCAGGTGCTGACGGTCTCCGCGACGGAGATGCTCCGCCTGCGCCACAATCCGTTCCACCGCTTCATGCTCGAGCGGATGCTGGCTCCCGCCGCCGCGCGCGGCGGAGGCTGAAGGCGGCTGCCACGCCGGCGGATCATCGCCCGGCGACGCCGGAGCGCGCCGAGTCGGTCTGCGCTCCGATGGGGGTACCGTTGCGAAGGCGAGCGCGACGTGCGCGGCGCCGATCACCCGTCAACCCGCCTGCGGAGCGAACATCCCATGACGCACTCGATGAGATTCCCTCGACCTGACCGCGCCGTTCCGACCGGCGGGAAATTCCTCCGGGCCGGCGTCGCCGCTGCGGTCGCCGCGACCGTCGCGCTCGCCGCGGCTGGAGCGGTCGCTCCCGTCCCCTGCGGACCCTGTGCCGGCGACCTCGACGGCAACGGGGTCGTCGACGGCGCCGACCTGGGCGCCATGCTGGGCGCCTGGGGCGAATGCCCGCCCGGCGCGACCTGCGCCGCGGATCTCGACGGCAACGGCGTCGTCGACGGCGCCGACCTCGGCGCCCTGCTCGGCTCGTGGGGGGCCTGTCCGGCCTTCGAGTACCCCGCGTGGCCGGAGAACGGCGAGGCCTTTCAGATCGCGATGGAGCTGACAGGCTCGCAGGGGCCGCTCTTCCCCCCGCCGGAGCTCGTCGAGCGCGTCGCCCGCGACCTGGAGCTGATCCGCGCGGCGCAACCCTCGCTCGCCCAGCAGGTCCACACGCCCGCGTTCCAGTGGGATTTCCTGATCCTCGCCCGCAACCAGGCGGTCGACGACTCGGAGTATCAGTGCCTCAACGCATGGTTCGGCGCGACGCTCTGGGCGGAGCTCACCGCGCTGGGGCTGACGATCCTCCAGTTTCCGGGGCCGATCAACGCCCCCGCGCTCGCCCTGGTCTACGAGGCGATCGAACACGTCGGCAGCGCCTCGGCGAGCGGCATCTTCGGAGGCGAGAACTTCTGGATCCCCTCGCCCTTCGGCGGTCTCGACGGCACGTGGACATGGAACGTCGACGACGGATTCCATGACTGCATCGACGGCTGCGACTGCCACTACTACTACACCTTCTCGGTCACCGGCGCGGGCGAGGTCACGCTGCTCTCGTCGTCCACGTGGGGCCTCCCGTGGTGTCCGTGGCCCAAGTGACCCGGACCGGCTGCGGCGCCGACGGGTGAAGTCCGGGCGAAGGTGCCCGCCGCCGCGATCGCGCTCGTCGCCTGACGCCTCCGCCGCAGGGCAGGCTCCGCGCGCCTGCGCGCCCGGAGGACGCGCGGGCTTCGGCGCTGCGCAGGGCCGCGCCGCGCGCCGACGGACGACGGCGCCGTCACGGAATCAACCGAGCGACTCGAAGAGCTTCCTGATCGCGTCGCCCGCTCCGACGAGGCTGTCGCCGACGATGATGCCGGCGCAGATCGTCACGATGAAGCGCGCGCTCCACTTGGGGAAGAGCCAGCTCAGGAAGAGCGCGATCGTGCCGCCGATGAACATGGAGATCGCATACTCGGCGCCGACGACGAAGGCGAGCCCGACGCTCGCGGCGCTCGGCACCCAGACGCGGAACCGCTTGGAGAAGAACCGCTCCGCGACCGGGAGCAGGACGCCGAAGATCGCCGCCCAGAGCATCGCCATCCGCGAGCTCTGCGGAAGCTGGTCGATGCCGAGAAGGAACAGCTCCGCGACCGCCTTCCACGCCGCCACGGCGGGCGCGGGCCACTCGGGCGTCAGCAGCATCTCCGCGGGGTTCGGGATCAGGATGAGATAGAACGCCGAGCCGACCAGCGATCCCGCGAAGGCCCCTGCGATCTGGGCGACGAACTGCCGGCGCGGCGAGGCGCCGAGCAGCCAGCCGCACTTGAAGTCGTGCATGAGGTCGGCGCACTGGCTCGCCGCGCCTCCCGTCACGTTGGCTGCCATGAGGTTGGCCGCGGCGCTCTTGGGAAGCAGGACGCCGAAGAGGAGCTGCGTCACCTTCCCCATCGCGCCGACGGGGGTGATGTTGGTCTCGCCAGAAACCCGCGAGCCGACGATCGCCAGCACGAAGGAGAGGAGCACGCCGAGCGTCGCGGCCCACCAGACGATCGCGAAGAGCGACATCTGCAGCCAGACCGAGATCACCAGCGCGACGATGATCCCGCCGAGGAACCACGCCCGCGGGAGGTCGCCGGCGGCCCCTCCGTCGAGCTCGGCCGCAGGGTCCTTGGAGCCGGTGAAGGCGCGGAGCATCGAGCGCCACGAGAACGCGAACGAGACCAGCGAGGCGACCACCATCAAGGTGACGCCCGGCCAGATGAGCCAGTCGCGGGTGTCGGCGAAGTTGAGCTGCGTCATCCGCGGATCGCTTGCGGTCCGCAGCCGCTTGGCCGTCGCGGCGAAGTCGGGGGCGCGCGGCAGCGCTGCCGTCGCCGCCGCCAGCGCGCTCTGATCCTCCTCGCTGAGCGGTCCGGACGCCACCAGCGCCTGGAGCTGGGCGTTCCATCGGAGGCGATCCGCGAGCGCCTCGGGGATCGTGGGTTCGGGGGCGGGCAGCGCCGCCATCGCTGCGACGGCATCGCGGAGGACGAGCGCGCGCTCGCGCTCGGAGGGCTCCGCCTCGGAAGCGCGTTCGGCGAGGTCTTCGAGCAGCGCCGCCGGCGGCGCGCCGAGCACGGAGATCCGCAGCGCTTCGGGCGCGCCGTCGTCGGCGGCGAGACGTTCGACGGTGAGGAAGCCGATCCAGCGCGACGGCGGCACGGGGGCGCGGCCCGCGTGCGGCACCTCGATCGAGCGCTGAAGCTCCGCCGTCGTGGTGAAGGCGCGCTCGGCGGCGAGCGCCGAGAGGCGCTCACCGTCCCGGTTGGAGAGCAGGTGGAGCCGGTCGATCGCTTCGATCCACATCGGTTCGTCGCTGAGGGCGAGGTAGCCGTCGCGATCGGAGTCGGTCATCACGCCCCTGAAGGTCAGGGTGCCCTGACTTCCGCGATGCTGGAGCCGTCCGCCGGGCATCAGCTCGACGCCGACGGGAAGTCGTGCCAGCGACTGCCGCGACGTGACCTCGGCCGCTCCGGAGTCGATCACCTGCGGTCCGAGGATGCCCCACGCGATGATCGCGCCGATCAGCAGGCTCGCTGCGGCGCGGAACCCGATGATGCCGCCGACGCCGACCATCAGCAGGCTCGGTTCGAGCCGAAAGCCCATCGCGGCCGCCTCGACGCCCTTGAGCTTGAAGGGAAGGCCGACCGCGACGAGCACCTTGGAAAGCTCGAGGACCTTCACGACGCCCGCGACGAGTGCGGCGCTGCCGAGCAGGGCCACGCGCCGCAGCGCCTCGCTGCCGCGGCCGTAGATCTCGCGGAGCGTCTCGGCGCATGCGATCCCGCTTGGAAAGGGAAGCTTGTCGACGACGACCATCTGGCGGCGCAGGCCGGTCGCCGCGGTGATCCCGACGAGGCAGACGGCGAAGACCCAGATCGCCAGCAGCGGATAGGCGAGCGTCTCGCCCGTGAGCATCGTCAGCGCCGGAATCGGCGCGACGAGCCCGGCCGAGGAGACCGCGGCCGCGGCGGAGCACGCCGACTGGTTGATGTTGTTCTCGAGCATCGTGAACCGGCCGGCCCTCGCGCCGAGGATCCCCTGCAACGCCTTCCAGAAGGCGAAGCCGAGGAGGATGCCCGTGATCGACATGTTGGTGCCCCAGCCGATCTTGAGGCCGAGGTAGACGTTGCAGATCGAGAGGACCGATCCGAAGATCATCCCCGTCAGCAGCGCCCGGATGGTCAACTGCGGAGAGATCAGGTCGAGCGGCATCGGCTTCTGGCCCGCCGGCCCGGCGGCCGCGGACTCTTCGACGTCGATGTCGACGGAGGCCTGCCCCGCCTGATCCTCGGCGGGATCGTGGCGCATCCCGGTCGACGGATCGATGCCCCGCTCGGGCGGAGTCGGCGCGCCGCCGCCGCTTCCGTCGCCAGTTCCGTGATCGGTCCCCTGATCGCTCGTGGCCATAGGGGTCGGAGTGTAAGGGATGCAGGCCGCCGCGTCCGGGGCCCGGCCGCGAACCCGCTCCGGCGACGGCGATCGGAAGCGCGCGAGAGCGCCCCGCGCGGGCGTCCAGCTTTCGCCGCTTCGGAGGAATTCGCTTGCGTGGACGGCTCGGAGCGTTCACGCTCCCTCTTGAGCCGCAGCGGCGCTGCGCGTGCGCGGCAGGAGAACGACATGGCCAACTACCCAATCACCGACATCGAGGGCATCGGCGACGTCTACGGCGAGAAGCTCCGTGCCGCCGAGATCACCGACACCGACGGACTGCTCGCGGCCTGCGCCACCCGCAAGGGAAGGGCGACGCTCGCCGAGCGCACCGGGATCTCCGGCTCGCTCCTGCTCACCTGGGCGAACATGGCCGATCTCTACCGGATCGACGGGGTCGGGCGACAGTTCGCCGAGCTCCTGCACGCATCAGGCGTCGACACCGTCGCCGAGCTGAAGGGGCGGAACGCCGGGAACCTGGCGAGCAGGATGCTCGAGGTCAACGCCGAGCAGAACCGGACCAAGGTGGTCCCGAACGAGTCGCAGCTCGCCGCGTGGATCGAGCAGGCAAAGTCGCTTCCCGCGGTGATCGAGCACTGAGGGCGGCCGGGCCGCGGTGGAGGGGTCGGCGCCGCCGATCCGCTCGGCGCGAAGTCGGGCGTCCGGCTTGCGCCTCTCCGGCGGGACGGCTCGCGCTGATGCGTCCGGAGCGACCGCGCTGGGGCATCCTGCGCGGGGTGCGCTTTCGACCTGCACCGCGCGCGCGATGGGGTGTTCGGGAGGTGCGCGCCACGACGCGCGACCTGCATCCTCATCGCTCCCCGGTTCGCTTCACGCCGGTGCGGGCGGCCGCTCCGCTCGTGGGTGCGCGCGCCGCGCGTCCAGCGCCGCGCGATGCTGCGGTCCCTCCGACACTTCCGCCTTCGGAGCCGTACCCGTTGCCGGCTTGCCCCTCGCAGCGGAGCGAGATGTTCGCCTGCTCGCCCGTCCCGGCATCGCGATGCGCACCGGGGAGCGTCGAGAGATCGAGCTCATCGAGGGTCCCGGCGGCGGCGAGCGCCCGGGGAGCGTGCGGAGGTCGGAGAGCTGGGCTCTGGGCTCTGGGATCTGGGACCTGGGGTCGGGGATCTGCGATCGGGGATCGCGTTCGTCCCTACTCGGCGGCTGCTGCACTCGGCGCCGACGCCTTCGCTCGCGGGACCGCCAGCGCGATGACCGCCACCGCGAGGCTGACCAGCGAGAGCGCCCTGAAGATCTCGACGATCGCGAGCATCGTCGCCTGCCGCAGCAGCTCGGCCGCGACGACTTCCGCCACCAGCGGCGTCCATCGGCCCTCGCCGAGCTGATCGATCCAGGGCTCGAGCCCGGGCGCATTCGCGGTGATCCCGCCGCCGAGGGCGTTCCAGTGGAACTCGGGCCGCCGGTAGAGCAGCGTCGCGATCAGGGTGACGCCGATGGCCATGCCGATGGTCTTCACGAAGTTGTACTGCGCCACGGCGTCGTCGCGCTGATCTGGCGGAACCCGGGCGAAGGCCAGGGCGGTCGTCGGTACGTAGGCGAGCACGATCCCCAGCATCGCGACCGTCCCGGGCATCACCGCCTGCCACCGGCCGACATCGAGGTTGAGGCCGGTGCCGAGCTGAAGGCCGATGGCGGCGATCGCGGCGCCGAGCACCACCGTCGACCGCGGCCCGATGATCGCGGAGATCCGCGGAGCGAGCAGGGCGCCGAGGAACCCCGTCGATCCCATCACGCCCATCGCGAGGCCGGCGGTGTCGACCTGCCAGCCGAGGAGCGTCTCCATCATCGTCGGGTGCAGGGTGTAGAGCCCGAAGAGCACCAGGCCGAGCAGGGTGATGTTCGCGGTGCAGAGCGCGAAGGCGCGATCGCGGAAGAGCTCGAGCCGGAGGATGCTTCCCGGGCGTCCGGCGCTGCGCGCGATGAACGCGGCCCCCGCGATCGCCGCGACCCCGAGGAGGATGATCACCGTCCGCGATGAGAACCAGTCGAGCGTGTCGCCCTGGTCGAGGGCGACCTGTAGCGGGATGACCAGCAACGCCACCAGCGCGATGCCGATGGCGTCGAGGCGCACGGGCACCCGCGGCGTCCGGCGCACGAAGATCCACGTCAGCAGCAGCGCCGCCGCGCCGATGGGCACATTGACGAAGAACGCCATCCGCCAGCTCAGGTGCTCGGTAAGGACGCCGCCGAGCGCCGGGCCGATGGCGGGACCGACGACGACGCCCATCGTCCAGATCGCGAGGCCGCGCTGCCGTTCGGCTGCGGGATAGGCATCGACGATGGTCGCCTGCGAGAGCGGGATGAGCGGGGCCGCGAAGAGCCCCTGAAGGAAGCGGCCGATCACCATCTCGTCGAGCGAGGTGGCAATGCCGCAGAGGCAGGAGAGCAGCACGAACCCCGCGATGGCGATGAGCATGACGCGCCGTCGGCCGAAGCCCATCGCCAGCTTGCCGGTCAGCGCGATGCCGATCGCCTGGCCGATGTTGAACATCGTCATCACCCAGACGATCGTCGTGGGCGAGGCGTCGAGGCTGCCCTGCATCTGCGGCATGCAGATGGCGACGATCGTCGCGTCGATCGTCGCCATGACCGAGACCAGGAGCGTCGTGAAGGTGACCAGCGCGCGGCGCATCCCCGGGGGAAGGGGGGCGAGCTCGTCGTCCTCAGGCGCGCTGCCGGCGGCCCGCGGATCCTCCGGCGCCCTCGGCCCGGCGGATGTCTGCGCGGCGCCGGCTTCGCGCTCGCCGGCGCTCATCGGCGCGAGCCCGCCGTCTCGGCTTGCGCCCGGTCGCCGCCCGCGGCGGCGGTGGTGTCGATCGTCACCTCGACGCTGGTCCCCTTCCGGAAGGGCATCCCCGCGGGCGGCGGATCGACGGCGATCCGCACAGGCACGCGCTGCGTCACCTTCACCCAGTTGCCGGTCGTGTTCTGCGGCGGGAGCAGGCTGAACGCCGCCGCCGCGCCGGCGGAGAGGCTCTCGACGCGTCCGGTGAAGGCGGCTCCGGGATACATGTCCACCGTGAACCGGACCGGCTGGCCCGCCACGATGCGAGCGAGCTGCGACTCCTTGAAGTTCGCCTCGATCCACCACGGCTCGCGCTCGACGAAGTAGAAGAGCGTCTCGCCGACATCGACCACCTGTCCGACGCGAAGATCGAACGCGGTGACCCAGCCGTCCGCCGGGGCCGCCACGGTCGCGAAGCCCAGCTCGATCGTCGCCGATTCCAGCGCGGCGCGGGCGCGGTCGATCCGCGCCGCCTCCGCCTTCGGGTCGCCGATCCGCGCGCGGGCGGCGGCGAGCGTCCCCTCCGACTCGGCGAGCGCCGACTTCGCGGCTGCTTCGAGCGCGACGGCGCTCGCCTGGTCGGCCTGCCGCTGGGCGCTCTCGCGCGGCGACGCGGCGCCGCCCGCCTGAAGGCGCTGCTCCTCTTCGAAGAGCGTCTGGGCGAGCTCGCGCGCGGCCGCGCTGGCGAGGAGCCGCTGCTTTGCGGCTTCGGCGGCCGCTTCGAGGGAGGCGAGCTGGGCGGCGTCTCCGGCGACATCGGCGGTGACGACCGCGAGGTTGGCCTGCGCCTCGCGGACCCGCGCCTCAAAGGGCGCCGGATCGATCCTGAAGAGCAGATCGCCCTTCCGGACCTGCTGATTCTCGCGCACGGCGACCTCGATCACCGCCCCGCGGACCTGCGAGCGGACCTGGACCAGGTGCGCTGAGAGCGACGCGTCGGCGGTGGACGGGAAGAGCTCGGACTGCCGCCAGTACCAGCGCAGCGCGAGGAGCCCCGCGACCGTCGCGATCGCGGCCGCGACGAGCACCAGGGGCCCGCGCAGCGCTGCTCCGCGCCGGATGCCGTCTCGTCGCGAAGGTCGCGCGTGGCGGGGCCTCCCCGTTTCGATCGATCGCTCCATCACCCTCGCTGCTCCTCTGGCCGAGTTGGCCGCGCCGGCATCGCGGTGCCCGGCGCGGCGCCGGGCGCCGTGCGGCGGGCTCCGACCACGGTAGCGGACCGCCGGTACACTCGCGACCCGAGCGCCCGGCTTCGGCTCTCCCTCGCCGACGATGCTTGCCGAACTTCGCGACACCCTCAGCAGCCAGCAGGAGCTCGTGCTCCTCCTCGTCCTTGCCATCGGAGCGCTCGCGGGGCGGATCCGGATCGGCGGCTTCTCGGTCGGCTTCACGCCGGGCACGATGCTCGTCGCCGTTGCGGTCGGCACGCTGCTCCCGGTGAAGTTTTCGGCGGTGCTGCCGACGATCGCCTTCATGGCGTTCATGTTCGCCATCGGGTTTCGCACCGGGCCTCAGTTCGTCGCGGCGCTCGGGCGTCGGTCGCTCGGGCTGGTCGCGGTCTCGCTGACGACCTGCGGAGTCGCTCTCGTCCTCGTGGTCGCCCTCGCGCGGGTGATGGGCTTCGATCCGGGGACGGCGGCCGGTCTCGCGGCAGGAGCCCTGACGCAGTCGGCGATCGTCGGCTCGGCAGGCCATGCCCTCGAGCAGCTCGATCTGCCGGAGGCCGAGCGCGCGAAGCTGGTCGGACGGGTCACCGTCGCGTACGCCCTGACCTACCTCTTCGGGACCATCGGCTCGATCCTCATCTGCCGCGACCTGGTGCCGCGACTCCTGCGAATAGACCTCGTGGCCGCCTCGGCCGAGTTCACCCGTCGGCAGAGCGCGGCCGCGCGGGTGCTTCGGCCGGAGGAGTTCGTCCCCGGAGAACTGCCCACGGTCCGCGCGTTCCGCGCCGGCGAGGGACGCGGCGCCGGCAGGCGCGTCGACGAGCTCGAGCGGGAGCTTCGCGGGCCCCAGGGCGGTGCGGGCGGATGCGGCGCGGGCGATGCGCCGGATCCGCCCTCCGTCGAGGGCCTGCTGCGACGCGGGCAGCTCCTGACGCCCGGACCCGAGGTCGTCGTCGAGGCCGACGACATCGTCCTGCTCATCGGCCGCCCCCGCGCGCTGCTCGCCGGAACGGAGGTCATCGGCCCGGAGACCGACGATGCGAGCTTCGACTTCGTCGCGCGGCGGAGCGAGCTGATCGTCACGCACGGCAGCATCGTCGGGACGAGCCTGGGCGAGGCGCTCTCCCGCGCCGGGCGCGGCGTGGCGGTGACCGGGGTCCTTCGAGCGGGCATCCCGGTCCCGGCGACCGCGGGCCTGCGGCTGCATCGCGGTGACACGCTCGCGGTGGTCGGCGCCAGACCCGACGTCGCGCGCCTCGAGGCCGCCCTCGGGTTCAGCGAGCCCGCGGAACCGAAGCTCGACTATCTGCTGGTCTGCGGCGGGCTGGCGCTCGGGGCGCTCGTCGGGTTGCTCTCGGTCACGCTGCTGGGAACGCCGATCTCGCTCGGCGCGGGGGGCGGAGCGCTGATCGTCGGGCTGCTGCTCGGGTGGCTGCGCTCCGTCGAGCCGCACCTCGGGACGTTTCCGATCTGGGCGCAGAAACTGGCGGTCGATGGCGGACTCAACCTCTTCATCGCCATCGTGGGCCTTCAGGCGGGTCCGCACCTGATCGAATCGCTTCAGGCCCACGGCGTCGGCGTCGTGCTCGCGGGAGTGGCGGTGACGACGATCCCGCTTGCCAGCGGCTTCCTCGTCGGGAGGCTGCTCCGAATCGAGCCGGTGCTTCTGGTCGGGGCGGTCATCGGCGCCCAGACCTGTTCCGCGGCGCTGGGAGCGACGGTCGACAAGGCCCAGAGCGACGCCCCGACCGTCGGCTTCACGGTCCCCGCTGCGCTGAGCAACGTGCTGCTGACGCTCTGGGGGCCGCTGATCGTGGCGATCATCTGACGCCCGACTGCCCCCGTTGCGAGGATCCGCGGCCGCTCGTCGGCGGGAAGAGCACGACGTCCGGCGGCGTTCGGCGCCAGCTTCGAGGGGCGTTCGCCGCAGGCTGCCGACCTCACCCCGTCGTCGACGACATCGGTGCCGCGAGCAGGCCCGCGTCGGTGCGTTCGCCGCAGGCTCCCGACCTCATCCCGTCAGCCGGGCGCGGGCCTCCTCGAGCAGGTGGACCGCGCGCAGCAGGCAGTCGTGGCTCTCGTCGGGGACGCCGTCGGCGGCCGCGGACCACGCACGGTGGATCTGCCGCTCCGCCGCCGCGAAGCGGTCCATCAGGGAGGCGTAGCCGCCGATGCCGACGCGCGCGACCAGCCGCGGCCGCGCCGCCGCGAAGGCGGGGATCACCCCGTCGACGATCGGATCCAGCGCACTGCGAACCGCGTCGCTCCGCGTCGCGGCGCTGCCGAGCGAGGGCCAGCGCTGAAGGAGGTCATCGACCGTCCCTTCGATCGTCATCAGCAGTCGCTCGGGGCTCTCCGGCGCACCACGTGCGGGGACGGCTCCCGGGGCGAGGTCGATCGCGGCGGCGCCTTCGGCTGCGTCAGCCTGCATCGCCCCGGCCGTCTCGGAGTCATCGAGCGCAGAGCGCGCGGCGGCGCGGGCGAGGAAGCTCCCGGCGAGCAGGCCTGCGGCGGCGAGGAGGAAGAACCAGCGCTCGCGCCAGCGGCCGAAGGAGAACTCCTCGACGCGGATCCGCGAGCCGCCCGCGGCGCGCAGCGCCGCGAGCGTGGGAACGTCGAGTGCGTCGCCCTTGCGCACGAGGAAGGCGCCGGGATCCCCCGGGTCCGGGACGGTTTCGATCGACGTGAGCCCGACGAGGCGCTCGTCGGGCAGTCCCAGCGGGACGAGATACGCCGTCGCCGCCGCGACCAGGCCGAGGGTGAGCGAAAGGGCGACGACGATCGTGGCGACGAGCTTCATGCCCCGACTCCCATGAGAACCAGCGCGTTGACGCTCAGCGAGAGCAGGGCCTCGCCGACGATGAGCCCGGCCGCGAAGGGCACTCCCCAGGACTCGCACCAGCGCGGTCCGAGCGTCTTCGAGAGCAGCATCTGGAGCAGGCATCCGATGCCGTACGTCGCGATGAAGTAGAAGGGCAGGTACATCGAGAGCCCGACGAGGACGCCGAGTCCCGGGAACGTCCCCAGCCCCATCAGGATGCCGAGCAGTGCGCCGAGCCCGTAGAGGGCATAGGGCATCTCGCCTCCCTGCACGCCGGTGATCACCGCGCGGAGCGCCTGCGCCTGCGGCGCGGTGGTCTCGGTGCCGGGGCCGATCGGGATGCCGGTCTTCTCGAGGTTGACCTGCGTGATCACCAGCAGCACGAGCATGGTGATCACCGGACCGATGCCCGCGGAGAGCAGCTCGACGATCTGCTGCCGTTTCGGCTGCGATCCGACCAGATGCCCCGTCTTGAGGTCGGCCATCATGTCGGCGGCGCAGGTGATCGCCACGCAGAGCGCCGCGCCGATGAGCACAGCGCCCAGCACGGCGCCGCTCCCGGCGAGGGCGAGGACGAGCACGACCGTCAGCAGCGCCATGCCGGAGATCGGCGACCAGTCGGTCATGCCGGTGCACTGGGCGATGATGATGCCCGCGAACCAGATCCACGCGGCGCCGATCAGGGCGATCAGGAGAGCGCGCAGGTGCGGGGGGAGTCCGGAGAGGAGCCCGGGCCGCGCCGAGAGCGTCCGAAGGGCGCCGTCGCGCTCCGCGTCGGTCCAGCGCTCCGTCCAGGTCCGATGCGCTTCGTCGGTCGCGAACCCGATCGTGTAGCCGCGATGCGTCGCGGTCGGCACGTCCTCCGACGTCGGCGCGTTGCCGGTCGCAGGCGGCGCGGCGGGGCTCTCGGCGCTCGGCTCTGGAGCCGTCGCAGGCGTGATCGGACAGGTCGCGTTGAAGGGCGTGCTCTGAAGGAAGTCGGCGGCGATGAAGAGAAGGGCGAGCGATGCGAGCACGGCCGCCACGAGCGTCCTCATGCCGAGCTCGTCGGCGCCGAGCTTCGTCGCCCGCGCCTGGACCATGCTGCGGAGCGCTGCGCGGATCGCGGGAAGCGAGGCGACCACGCCCATCAGCGCCCCGCCGAGGAGCAGTCCGATGCCGAGCGGACGGTTGAACGCCTCGAACGCGAATCCGGGGACCTGATGGGCGTGCATCCCCGGCGGCGCCCATCCCGCGCGGTGGACGATCGGGTTCATGACGAAGTACGCCAGCAGGCCGCCCGCGAGGACCATCAGTCCCGCCTTGCCGGAGAGGAACCCGGCGCCGATCGCGAAGGGCGCCAGCGCAAAGACGAGCTGGAACTCATCGGGGAGTCCGAAGAGCCGTCCCGCGTCGATGCGGTCCTTGAGCAGGATCAGGTCCGGACGCCCGTCGCGATCGCGATCCACATGGGGCGGAAGGCGGCTGCTGCCGTCGGCGTGGTGCCAGACCTCGATCGTCGGGGACTCGGGATCCTCCGCGCGCAGGGGTATGAGCGTGGCCCCTCCGAGCTCGTCGAGCGTGGCCTGCGGAATCGTGGCGCGCCAGTCGAGGTCGCCATAGCCGCGGAACCCGAGGTTCGGCAGCGCCGCAGGGGCATAGATGATCGCCGCGACGACGATCCCGGCCAGCAGAACGATCGACTTCGCGGCGCCGGCGCCGGGCGACTTCAGCACGACGGCGACGCCCGTTGCGCTCGGAAACCGGAGCCTGTCGACGTCGATCATCTGCTTGCGAAGCGGAATGATGAACGCGCAGCCGAGGATCGCGCCAGCGACGCACGCACCGGTGATCAGCCAGAACTCCAGATCGCCCGGTCCGAGCGACCAACCGAGGAGGAAGAGGACTGGAACGGTGAAGATGACCCCAGAATTCGGCGTGTTCACCGCCGATGCGATGGTCTGGCCGATGTTGACCTCGAGGATCGACCCGCGGCGGAGGAGTCCCCGGAGAATGCCGAACCCGAGGACCGCCGCGATGGCGCTGCCGCCGATCGTGATCCCGATCTTGAGCCCCGCGTAGGCGATCGCGGCGTTCATGATCGCCCCGAAGATCAGTCCGTAGATGATCGCGCTCCAGGTCACCTCGCGATAGCGGCCGCCCATCAGGCCGCTGTCGTGCGACGGCACTGGGCGAACCCCGCCTGCGGAGCGAGGAGGCATGGGAGCCGGATCGGGCGTGGGCGCGTCGGGTCGGGCGTCGGCCATGGCGGTCAGTTCGGAACCCTACCGCGCGGCGCCCGAGCCTGCCTGCCGGCGCCGCGGGTCGCGGCGCTGAAGTCGGTCCCGTCGCTCGCGTGGAGCAGTCGCGCCCCAGACGCCGCTATCGCATCCCGGGGAGAGTGTGGTATCCTCTCTCCGTCTCCGCTCGTTTCCGGGAACCGAACCTCCCCGACCGAGCGGACGACGCGACCAGGTGATGCCCCGCTCCGGCCCGTTGTCGACTTGAGCGTTTCGGGAGAACCGTCGTCCTCATCTCCAGGGTTCGGAAGCAGCACGTTCGATCGTCATGAAGCTCTACGTCGGCAATCTGTCGTTCAACACGTCCGAGGATGAGCTCCGCGAGGCCTTCGAGGCATTCGGAGCCGTCCGTTCCTCCTCCATCGTGATGGACCGTTTCACGGGCCGCTCGCGCGGCTTCGGCTTCGTCGAGATGGACGACGAATCCCAGGCCAAGGCTGCCATCGAGGGCATGCACGGCAAGAACTTCGGTGGGCGCGAGCTCACCGTCAACGAGGCCCAGCCTCCTGAGCGCCGCAGCGGCGGCTTCGGCGGCGGCGGCGGTGGTGGCGGCCGCGGCGGCTACGGCGGCGGCGGCGGTGGCGGTGGCAGCCGCGGTGGCTACGGCGGCGGCGGCGGTGGCGGTGGCGGTCGTGGTGGCGATCGCGGTGACCGCGGCAGCCGCGGCGGCGATCGAGGCCGTCGCGACGCTTGGTGAGCGGATCGGAGTCGCGAGGCTGACGGACTCCGCGCCTGATCGGGTCGGGGGGTGACCCTCGCCATCGGGCCGCCGGGTTCCGATCGTGAGGGCAACCTCCGATTGGCGGCTGTCCGGCCGCGAGCTTCCGAGTCCGGCCCCGCTGACAGACCGTTGGCGAGATCCGTCGGCTCCGCTGCCGGCGAAGGCCGAGCCAACGCCGAGATGTCGAAGGCGCCCCCGGAGCGTCGCAAGGCCAAGCCCTTGCGACGCTCCTGGGGACGTCACTTCCGACGGCGCCCGCGCCCCATCCTCCGAGAGATCGCACCGCGCACGCGCGGTGCCATCCACAACCCATCCCCGCGACCGGGGGTGCGGCTGTGTTCATGGACAGGTCGCGTCCATGGACACACCTTGCGCATGGACACACCTTGCGCGTGGACACACCTTGCGCACTCCGCACGTTGCGCGTGGACACGCCCTGCGCACTGCAAGGCGCCCATAACCAGACGTTTCGCGCTCCGGCGATCGGCGGGGCGCGCATGACCACACCCTGCGGGCGCGCATGGCCACACCTTGCGCACTCCGGCTCCCGGCGGTTCGCGGAGTCCGGACGGGTCGGGGACCGCACTGGCGTCCTGCGATGCACCCCCTCGCCCACACCCCGCGCCCGTGCCCGTGCCCATGGACACACCTTGCGCATGGCCACACCCTGCGCATGGACACACCCTGCGCACTACAAGGCGCCCATAACTAGACATTTCGCGCTCCGCCTGTCGCCTGGGCGCCCATGGCCGCACCTTGCGCATGGCCACACCCTGCGCACCCCCGCCCATGGCCACGCCCTGCGCACCGGCTGGGCCGGCGGGCCGCCGGTCGGTCGGTCCCCGATGATCGGCTCGGCGGGTCGCCTGCTCAGGGGCTCCAGAGGCTCAGGATGAGTCCGAGGTCGGCGCCGTCGACGACGCCGTCGCCGTTCAGGTCGGCCGCAGGATCGCCGCTCAGCCACGCCGCGAGAAGCAGGCCGATGTCGGCGCCGTCGATGATCCCGTCGCCGTTGATGTCGCCGGGGATCGAGGGCCTTCGCTCGCACTCGTCGAGCACGCCGTTGCCGTTGGCGTCGAGCGAGGGATCGCGCTCGATCTCGAGCTCATCGGAAACGGCGTTGCTGTTGCAGTCCAGCAGCGAGTCAAGCTCGCCCCACTGCGACAGGATGTCGTCGAGGACCTGGATCACCTCGAGCAGCCGGTCGTAGTCGGGATCGTCGAGGTAGGTATTCATCAGCAGCTCCGCGAGGAGCGCCTTGATCATGATCCGCTCGATCAGCCCGCCGCTTGCCGCAGGCCAGCCCGTCTCCCCCATGAACCGCTCCTTGAGCCAGCGCGCCACGGCGACGCTCCGACGGACCCGATCGCGCAGCGCACGCGCTTCGGCAGCGGTGGGGTTGTCCGAGTCCTCGATCGCGATGGCTGCCTGCCGCGCCGCCCTCACCCACCTGTCAAGCGCCTCCGCGAGCTTCAGCCGGGTCGGACAGATCTGGAGATAGCCCTCCCATCGCATGGAACGGGCGAGGCCGGACTCGGAATCGGTTCCCTCCTCAGGCACCCACCATGTCTGGGTGCCATCTTCGGCCGTCTGCTTCTGGAGCGTCGCCTTCCTCCGGCCGCGATCAGGCTCTCCGTCGCCCTGCCCTCCGTTGGGCTCGGTGTCGTCGCGATACCAGATCTGAATCCCGTCGCTGTGGGATCGGATGTCCGTCATCGTGCCCTGGTGGCCGTAGCGTCTGACCGACGTTCCATCCGGAAGCGCATCCCACCACCCGAAGAGCAGGATCACGTCGTAGCCGCGCTTCATCGCAGCCAGGAGATCCTCCGGCGTCGCCGGGTCGTCGTCAAAGCGCCGCTTGCGAACCGTGAAGCAGTCGTCGAGTCCCTTCGTCGCGAGGAACGCGTGAAGCCCCTCGAGCCCGAAGTTCGCCGTCCCTCCGAGGCGCGTCGATCCCATGAGCTGATCGAGCTTCGCGTAGATCTCCTGCGGGGTCGAGCATCCCTCCGGCAGGTCGATCCCGAGCGCGTCGGCGAGCCACGCGATGCAGCGCGCGTGCGCTCCGGGTGCGCAGCGATTGACGCCTTCGGAGACGCCCGGGACGCGCGATCTCGTCACGCGCTCCGTCGCCGGAGTCGCCGGGCGCACATTCTCTCCGGCCGGCTGCGGCACGAAGGGCAGCACCGGCGCAGGCGGGTCCATCGGCGCCTCTTCGTCGAGGCCCGAGAGGTATGTCGCAGGCTGCACCGTCAGCACTGCGAGGGTGCCGCCGTCGAAGAGATCGAGCGGCTCCCCGGTCAGCGCCCACTCGACCGCGATCAGCTCGACCGGAACTCCGAAGGAGATGCCATCCGGCAGCGGGAGCGGAAATCGAAGCCACGCCGTCACGGCGGCGTCGTCATCGTCCGGATTGGCCGACGTGGGCAGCTCGACATTGCGGATCAGCCACGCGCCGTCGATCCGAGCGTTGAACCAGCGCGGTGCGCCTATGGAGTCGGGGAGGGTCGTCACGCCGAGCTCCCCATGATTGGAGAACGGCGTGACGACCGTGCCATCGACGTGGAGCCACGTCCGCTGGTACGCGGCGAGTTCCACGACTGGCGGGTCGGCTCCCGCGAATGCGGCACAGAGCGACAGAAGCAGCGGAGCGGACATGGTTGGTCTCCTGGGTGGCGGGTGGGTGGCGGGGTTCTCGTGGGATGGGACGTGCGGCACAGTGTGTGCGTCGCGTCGAGCTCGCGAGCAGACCGCGTCGCGCCTCATCCGGATCGCGGACGATGTCGCGAAGGGCCTCCCCTCGACGAACTCGGTCGCCGCGGCACGACGACGCGCTCCTCCGCTCAGATCGCCGCGACCTGATCCGCGGAGTGCGGTTCGCCCTTGCGGTCGACCCCGCAGTCGCCGCGTCGAGTCCGGTCCGCACGACAGAACCTGGTCAAACGGGAACCGTGCAGCCGACTCACGGTCGCACCTCCGGCTCGATGCCGCCTCTCGTCGTGCGGTCTTCGGTCGAGTCCGACTCTGGGGCCGGGTCGCGGCGTCTGCACTCCGGGGACGCGGGGCCGACGAGCCGACCGGCCTCGCAGCCCCGAGAGGTTGATCGGTCAGGAAGCGCTCTCGTTCGGGACCGGCGCCGGAGTCTGCGCTCGTCGCCGGGACTCCGCTGGCGCGTTACGGCGAGGCCGGCTCGCCGTTCAGATCCGTGGCGAGATGTCTCGCCAGCTCGCGCGCCTGAACACGAGCCTTCGATCGAATCCGCTTCCACAACGTGCCTGTCGACCCAGGCCTCAGAGGAGTGTCCCATGCTGTCGCTCCAGCCTCGAACCACCCGTTCCGCAGTCGCGTCGCTTGCGCTCGCCGCCGTCCTCTGCCCGTCGCCAAGCGTCGCGCAGTCATCGTCGATGCCCGGCGCGATGAAGCCCGACGGGAACTTCTTCGTGACCACGCAGTACGTCGAGGGCCCGAGCCTCGCGACGTGGGTCTGGGAGTACAACGGATCCGCTTGGATCTCCGCCGGCGTCATCTGGAACAGCAAGCTGTACAGCCCCGGTCCCGAGCGGCCGGCCGCGGTCATGCCGGGCGGGACCTCGCATGCCTTCCATGTCACGCAGCGGAACCCCGCCAACTGGCCGCAGCTCAACCGCTGGACGCCGACGGCGACCGGGTGGCCGGGCGCCACGACGTACCTTGGCGCGCCGTCGCTCGTCGTGCAGATGTCACCTCCCAGCGAGGTCATGTACGGGAACCGCGTCTACGTGGTTGGCGAGGGGCCGTTCAACTCGGGGAGTCTCTATGAGCGCTTCAGCAGCGGGTCGGGGGCGTGGCTCAACTTCGGCCACCCGCTGGGCCGGAGCCTTCGTCTCGCGGCGCCGTGCGTCCTCCGCGACGGCAAGCTCTTCATGGCCTCGGACGGCGGCGAGCTGATCGAGATGTGGCGCAACGGGAACTCGTGGCACTTCTCCAACCACGGACGACCGCTCCCGTGGCTCAACGTAGAGCTCGTCGGCGCTCCGATGCCCTTGACCGACAAGCTCTTCGCGACGTGCAGCGACGGCACGCTCTGGCAGCGCTACTGGCATGGGGCCGGGTGGACGTGGTTCTCCCACCAGCGACCTGCGCCCGGGTTCCTCTGCGACTCTGCTCCGGTCACGGTCTTCGATGGAAAGCTGTTCGTGACGGCCAGGCACTTCTTCACCGGGGTCCGCCGTCTCTTCGAGCTCTACTGGAACGGCGCCGGCTGGTCCTGGTACGACCACGGGGCACCTTCGGGGACGAACCTCCTGGCGGGCGCTGCGACATCGACGGCGCTTCTGCCGGGGATCTCCAGCCGCATCGCCGTCAAGGGAACGAATGGCTCGTTCTACCTCCGGTACTACGACCCCGGCACGGCGCGGTGGCTCTGGCAGTCCTGCGGCTCGCCGCCGTGGTGAGTTCGCCGGGCTCGGTCCGCGGTCGCGCTCGCAGTCTCGCCGCTCCATCTCGCCGCGAAGCCGGATCGAGGCGACCGCGATCGCGATGCTCAGGACCCGGAACTTGAGGTCATCGAAGCTCCGCACGTCGAGGGCCTTCCGGAGCTTCAGTTTGATCGGCGATGAAGAGCGAGCAGAGCCCGTGGCTTGTGATGAGCAGGGCGATGCCGACAAGGACGATCTCGGCAACCTCGATCAGGCCCAGCGCGAGGTTCTTCGCGCGCTTCGATCTGGCGGACCGCCGGCGCTTGCCGATGTGATGACGCGACTTCGGACACGGTCCGGTCGAGAAGGAGCGCGCTCGCACCAAAGAGCGTCGCTCGCACTACAGCGCCCCTCGTCTTCTGCTGCGGTCGCCCGAAGCGGCGTTTCACGGCGTCGAAGCTCGCAGCTCGTCTCGACATTGGGGGGCTTGAAGGCCCGCAGCGGGGCCGTCGGCGCCCGAGCCGCGTCGCTTCTCCTTGTGAAACATTCGCTTCGGACGACCTCGCGACGAAGCCAAGGGGCGCTGGAATGCTTGGAACGCGACCACCAGCACGATCAGGGTCGCGGCGAGCCCGTTCCGGAGAGTGGCCTTCGGCAGGTCGCGGCTCGAGCTCACCACGCGCCACGGACGCGGGGCCGACCTTGGCCGCGTCCGACCGCGATTGCCGCTTTGGCGCGCCGTTGAAGCGAGCTTCGCCGCGGCGTGCCGCGCCCGATCTCGAGGGACGGACCGAGTCGCTTGGCGAGCGCCTGCTGGCTCACGGGCGGCGGACGGACCTTCCAAGGTCCGCGCAATCTCCAGGCTGAGGGAAGGCCGGGGGGGTCGGCTCCGAGGCCGCAGTCGGGGCATCCACACTCCCGGAACTCCACTCACGGGGGCACGACTGACCGGGGGCGCGTGCCGTGCGGGGACCCCGCACTGGACACGACCCGCCCGAGCGCTCACACTTGCACTCGATGTCGCACCATCTGAAGAGTCTCGTCGTCGGTTTCCGCCGGCGCTCCGCAGGAGCCGCGGCGCTGCTGCTTGCAGGAGCCGCGTGCGTCACGGTCCATGGCGCGGACGCCGACAGGGCCCTCCGCGGACCCTCCGAGCCGGTCGCAGCGCCCGAGCTGCCCGGGCCGATCAGCCTGTCGGCGATCGTCGCGTTCGCATCGCCGGTGCCGAGCCCGATGCTCCAGGATTCCGACATGCAGCGGCTGCGGAACATCGTGGCACCGATCGCGCTGCTGCCCGACCCGCTCCTGGCAGAAGTCATCGCGGCGAGCAACTTCTGGCCGCAGATCGTCCGCGCCAACCAGGTGATCCTCGGCGGCGCCACCCAGGCGCAGCTTCGGCAGCTTCGCGCCCCGGCGCCCGTGCAGGTGCTGATGGCGGTGCCCTACCTGCTCAACGAGATCGCCCAGCGGCAGGAGTGGACGCTTTCGCTCAACCAGGCCTCGAGGCGGACGCCGCGGCCGATGTTCCAGGCGATCCAGGAGCTGCGGCGCGTGGCGCTGACCAACGGCGCCCTGGTCGACTCGAGCTCGGTCGCCATCGTCGATCGCGACGGCGTGATCCGGATCGAGCCCGCGAACGCCTCGGGAGTTCCGGTTCCGACGTACGACCCTGCGGTCGTCTTCGATCGCGCTCGCGAGCCGGGCTCGGTCAGCCCGATCGGGTTCACGGCGTTCATCCCCATCGACGCCTTCGTCGAGCCGATCGAGATCGACTGGGCTCAGGGGCGGATTGCCAACGGCTTCGGTCCATGGTTCACCGGAACGCTCGGACGCGACTCGCGCGGCAACGTGATCGCGAGCGGCACGTTCACCGTCCTCGGCGCCCGCCCCGGATACGAGGGCACGAACTGGCGCCCCAACGGCACCATCGTCAATCCCGGTTCGATCTCGACGCAGGGGCACGCGCTCGAGCCGATGCAGCCGCTGCCGTGGGTGCTTCCGACGCAGCCGCTCGCCCCCGCGCAGCCGCTTCAGCCGGTCTCGGCGGTGGCGCCGGTGCGGCCGCTCCAGCCGCGAGCGCCGGTCCAGCCGATCAGCTATCGGCAGCCGGTGCAGCCCCTCGCTCCGGTGCAGCCGATTCCCTCGACGCTCGCGGGAGGCGGAGCCTTCTGGCCCGGCAACGACGGCGGGGCCGCAGCGGCCCGCGGCGCGCGAAGCATGCAGGGGGGTGGATGGTGAGCATCAACACCCAGCGCCAGCTCGAGCGAGCGACCCGGCGCCGATGCATCGGCGGCCGCGTGCGGCCCGGCGTCCTCGTCGCCATCCTCCTTGTCGCGGGAGCGGGTCTGTCGGGATGCCAGACAGCGCCGGCGTCCCCCGATGCGGAACTTCGTGCGGCCTTGGCCGAGCGTCGGCCAGCAGCGGATCAGAGCGTCTTTGCATCGCCCGAGGAGGCCGTGCAGGCGCTCGGTTCGGCGGCCGCGCGGCTCGATCGTCCCGCGATCGCCCGGATCCTGGGCCCCGCCGCCTCGGAGCTGCTCTCCGGGGCCGGAGAGGTCGACGACGAGGAGCTTGCGCGCTTCGCCGCCTCGATCCGCGAGCGCTTCGAGCTGGTCGACATCGCGGCGCTCGATCCGGCACTCGTCTCGGGGCGGACGATCCTCGCCATTCGCCACGGGAGCGCGGCGCGGGTCTTCCCGATTCCGCTTGACTCCTTCGACGGCGCGTGGTTCTTCGACACGCCCGTCGGAGTCGCGGAGCTGAAGCTCCGCCGGATCGGCGCCAACGAGCTGCGCACGATCGCGGCGCTGCGCGCGCTCGTGGCGGCGCAGGAGGAGTATGCGCTGGTCGATCACGATGGCGATGGGGTGCTGGCGTACGCGGTCCGCATCGAGAGCACCCCTGGGCGCCGCGACGGCCTCTTCTGGCAGGTTGACTGGCAGGTCGATCTCGAAGAGCTCATCGAGCTCCCGCCGGTCGGACCGCTGGTGGCCGCAGCTTCGCTCGATCAGCGCGGGAAGGGGGCGGTCGCGTACCACGGGTACCTCTACCGGATGCTCGTGCCGCCCGCGATCGCTGAGCCCTTCCTCTTCGTCGCGGTGCCCGCGGCCTACCGCGTCTCCGGCGTGATGACCTTCGCCGTCGGGCCGGACGGGCAGGTGCGCGAGCGCGATCTCGGTCCCGCGGGAACCGACCGGATCATCGCCGGCGGGCACCCGATCGATCCTTCTGGCTGGCCGGTCGCGGAGCCTTGAGACTCCCGTGCCGCGGCGGTCAGCCGCGCTTCGACGCCTCGACCCGGATCGCCTCAAGCTCGCTCCAGCGGGCGTAGAGCGCGTCGACGGCGCGCTGCGCGGCTTCGAGGGCGCGGCAGGCTTCCGCGAGGCGGGCGTGGTCTGACGCGATCGCGGGCGTGCCGACCTTCGCCTCGGCCTCGGCGAGGCTCGACTCCGCCTCGAGGATCTTCGACTCCATTCCCTGGTACTCGCGCTCCTCGGCGAAGCTGAGCTTCCGACGGGACGGCGCCGCGGGACGCACGGAGGTCTGCGGCGTCTCGCTCCGGCGTCGCGCCTCGCGGGACGCCGCCGCGGCCCGGCGCTCCGATTCGAGCTCCGCGGCGAGCGCCTGATCGAGGCTCGCGAAGATCGTCGCGGTCCCGGCGCCGTCGAGAAAGACGATGCGATGGGCGATCCGCTCGAGCATCGCGCGATCGTGGGTGACGAGGATCACGGCGCCGGGAAACTCGTCGATCGCCTCCTCGAGCACCTCGAGCGTGGGGATGTCGAGGTCGTTCGTCGGCTCGTCGAGCACGAGGATGTCCGCCGGCTCGAGCATGATCCGCGCGAGATGGAGGCGGGCGCGCTCGCCGCCGCTGAGGAGGCCGACGCGCTGATCGAGCTGGTCATCGCGAAAGAGGAAGCGCCGCGCCCACGTCGCGACATGCATGGATCGTCCGGCGAATCGGAGGGTGTCGAGCCCGGAGGGCGCGAGCGCGTCGCGGAGGGGGATCTCCTCGGGGATCTCGTCGCGCATCTGCCGCGCGAAGGCGACGGAGGGGGGCGGATCGCTCATGCGCACCGATCCCGCATCCGGCGCGAGGGCGCCGACGAGCACGCCGATCAGCGTGCTCTTTCCGCTTCCGTTGGATCCGAGCAGACCGAGGCGGTCGCCTGGACCGAGCTCGAGGTCGACTCCTGAGAAGAGCGCTCGGCCGCCGAATCCCTTCGCGACGCCCTCCGCGGAGACGAGCCTCCGCGTCCGGCGCCCGCTGGCCGCGAAGTCGAGCGCCGCTCCGGACCCTGCCGCCGCGCGATTGCGCAGCCGCAGGGCCGCCAGCTCCTCGGCTCGCCCCGCGTTCTCCTCGATGCGCCCCTTCGCCTTGGTCCGCCGCGCCTGCGCGCCGCGCGACCCCCAGACCACATCGCGGCGGACCTCGTTGGCGAGCGTTCTCTCGCTTCGTCGCTGGCCATCGAGGAACTCCTCGCGTCGGCGGAGAAACTCGGCGTAGTTGCCGCGAATGTCGAGGGTTCCGTCCGGATAGGCGTCGCTGAGCTCGACGACCCGCGTCGCCACGGCATCGAGGAACGCGCGATCGTGGGTGACGAAGATCGACGCCGGCGCGGCGAGTCCGCCGCCGCGCTGTCCGAGGAGGAGCGCCTCGAGCCTGCGGATTCCTGCGAGATCGATGTGGTTGGTCGGCTCGTCGAGGAGCAGCAGGTCGGCAGCGCCGCGGTGGCTTGCGGCGGCGCAGGCGAGGGCGAGCCGCTTGCGCCATCCGCCCGAGAGCGCCGCGGCCGCGGTCGTTGCGGTGGGCTCCTCGAACCCGAGCCGGGCGAGCGCCTGGTCGGCGAGCTGCTCGACGGCGAGCTCGGTCTCCGGGTCGATGGCGTGCGCTGCATCGCCCCGCTCCCCGGGCGACCCGCTTCCAGGGCCGCCCGCTCGCGGAGTCGGGGCCGGCCCGCCAGCCTGCCACCCCGCGCGAGCGGCTGCGCGGACGATGTCGCGCGCCGAGGAGGACGGATCGAAGCGGTCCTGCTGCGGGACGTAGACGGCGCGGAGCCCGCGTGCGGCGACCAGTTCGCCCTCGTCCTGAGTTTCGTCGCGCGCCAGGATGCGGAGCAGGGTGCTCTTGCCGGCTCCATTGGGACCGATCAGTCCAATCCGGTCGCCTTCGTCGACCGAGATCGAGACGCCGCGGAAGAGGGTGCGGGCGCCGTGAGATCGGGAGATGTTCCGGGCGGCGAGCAGCATGGTCGTCGGAGTCGGCGAAGGAGCGGGCGGTGCCGCGGCTCCGCGGTCACGGCGCCGAGAGTCGCGCTGGCAGCGACAGGCGCGCGATGACCGCGAAGTGATCGGAGGGAAATCGGCCATCGCGCTTCGCTTGGTCGATCGTCGCGGAGAGGACGGTCAGGCGCGGGTCGACGAAGATCACGTCGATCCGTCCCGTCGTCGGCTCGCCCCTGAACCCGTGCGCGGTACCCCGCTCCGGGGCTTCGGGGTTGGCGACCCGCCATGCGTCGTGAAGGGGCCGATCGGACGATCGCGGCGGGCCGGGCGCCGCTGCGGACGCCGGCGCCGCCGGCACGTCGCTCCGCACCGCTGTCGGCGCGTCCGCCGGAGGTGCCGACTCCCCGGTCGCCGCTGGAGCGCCCGCGCGAGCGGCGCCGTCGCCCTCATCCTCGGGCCGCAGGGCTCCCGCCCGGGCGCCGTGCAGCAGCGTCGTGAAGGCCGGATTCTCCGGCCCGGCGTTGAGATCGCCGAGCACGAGGACGAGTTCCTCGCGCGGGACGGCCTCGATCGCGGCGCGGATCGCCGCCGCGCTTCGCTCGCGCGAGGCCTGCGAGCGGTGGTCAAGGTGGGTGTTGAAGACGCGCAGCAGGGTTCGCGGAGCATCGCGAACTCCCGTCGGCGTCGCATCCGGCGGGCCGTCGGGTGCGTCCACTCCCGCCGGCCCGTCCGGCCCGCCCGGTCGGGTCTGCATGGTCGTCGCCAGCCGCACCCATGTGCAGATTCGAGGAAGGTCGTTCCCCCAGCTTCGCGAGCCCGGCTGTTCCGGCGTGTCGGAGAGCCAGAACGTGCCGTGCTCGATGATCTCGAACTTCCCGCGGCTGACGAAGATCGGGGCGAACTCGCCCCCGTCGGCGCCGTCATCGCGCCCGACGCCGACCCAGACATGCTCCGGCAGGGCGTCGGCGATCTCGTTCACCTGAAAGCGCAGCGCCTCCTGAAGCCCGAGGATGTCCGCGTCGCAGGCCCGGATCGCCTCGATGCAGCGCTGCCGCCGCAGGTGCCATCGATCGGGGCCATCGCTTGCGGTGCCGTAGCGGATGTTGAAGCTCGCCGCGACCAGCTCCGTCGGTGCCGGTCGAACGTCGTCAAGGGAGCTGAGCGAGCCCGCCAGCACGATGAGCGCGGCGGAGAGGAGGTCGAGCGACATCGGACGACGGTAGCGGCGGTGACCGAGTGCGAGCGCCCGACCCGGTTCCGACAGCGCGAATCGCCTGAGGGCCGTTGACGAAACGGCCCCGCGCTGACAGCATGTCTCGCCGGTCGTCACGACCGGAACGCCGCGCGCCGCGGCGGTCGCTCCGGCAGCGACCCGGCGCGAGGCTCCTCAGCGCGCCGTCCAGTCGCCCCGTCACGCGGGCGAGGGACGATGGCCACCCAGCCCGAACCCGACTCGTCCAGACTGCAATCCCTCCGGAGACCACCACGATGGCCGCGACCGTTCCGTCCAAGATCGTCCGTCAGCTCTGCACCGCAGCGGAAGCCGAGCTCGTCCGCCTCAGCCGCGAGCGCGGCGTCAAGGAGGTCTCCCCCAGCCAGCTTCGAGGAAAGCTCGAGCGCGCCCGGGCGCTGCGCGACAAGTTCCGCGACCTCGCCCAGCGGCAGCGCCGCGAGGCTCGGGGCAAGCAGGCGCCGCGCGGAGCGTCGCGAGCCGAGGGCAACGACCGCACGGTGCTGAAGCAGCAGATCTTCGCCGAGGCGGTGGAGAACTTCGAACGCCGGATCGCGGCGATCGAAGCTGACGGGAGAGCTGGGAAGTCAGCCGGAACGAAGTCAGCGAAGGCCTCGAAGCCTGCGGGCCGGGGCGACTCGGTCCGCAGCGATCGCCAGCGGATGCGCAAGGCCCTGCGGATCGAGACCAAGAGCACGGCGCGGCCGGTGGCGAAGAAGGCGGGCCGAGGCGCCGCAGCGAGCGCTGACGGAGCCGCTGAGACGTCGACCGTTCGGGCAGGGGGCACCGGGGGCGCCGGGGGCAAAAAGGACAAGTCTCCGCCGTCCAAGAGCGCCCCGGCGACCGCGAGCGGGCGCACGACCACCCGCAAGAACGCCCGCGCCGCGCTCGAGCGCACGGCGACGATGCGCAAGACGGGCGGCCGCACTTCCAGCATCGAGCGGGCCGCTTCGAGCCTGGCGCCGCCGAGAGGGACCGGCGACCTCGCCGTCACGCTCGGGGCCGTCGAGGCGCGGAACACGTCGCTTCGCGACGTCTCCTTCGTCGCGGAACAGCGCAAGACGTCGCCGTTCGATCGCACGGGGGCGGTGAAGCACCGCGCTCACATCGGCGCGGCCAACCGGCGCCGCCAGGCGAAGCGCGACGCCCGCGGCGCGTGAGCTGATCGCTGAGCGCCCCGCGGCGCCGGATCGGTCTCGCGCGGCGTTCCAGGCCGCGATCGCCGCGGTCGCGGCGCAGGTCCGTCGGCGGCGCGATCGCCCGCGGCGCCGAAGGAGAGTCCCGTCACTCCGGACGACCGTGACCGCGCGGATGGCCGAGCGCGTTCTCGCGAGGCGCCTCCCCGTTCGCGCGGGCGCCGGCGGTCGGAGCACCGAGGTGCGGATCGGAAGCCGCCCCGGGCTGCGGAACGCCGCGCGACCATCGCCGAAGGAGGACTCGGATGAGCCTCGATCCAGCCCAGCGCCGGCGTCTCGAGCAGCTCCGGCACCGCATCGACTCGGCGATCGACGGCGACGGCGGCGACGCGTCGGAGGACCAGTTCGGCTCTGCCGCAGCCGCCCGCGACGGCGCCGTCCGCGATCGGTCGATCCCGGGTGCCGGGGAGTCCTCCGCGTTCAACGTTCAGCGATCGCGCGCCGGACCTCGCGCCGAGGCGATCGACGCAAGCCGGGAGATCCTCATCGACGCCGAGATCTCCGCGGTCTGGGAGTTCCTCTCCGGAGCGACGGACGGGAGCAGGCTCTTCGGCTTCTTCGGCAGTCGACTCGAGACTCGCTGGGACGGCGGCGCGGGCGGCGCGGGCGGCGACCGAGCGCCGGGTCCCGGAGCCTCCGCCGCGCGCGCTGGACGGCGGCTGGTGATCATGCAGGGCGGGATGTTCCCCGCGACCTACTTCGGCCGGGTCGAGGAGTGCCGCGCGCCGGAGGTGTTCCGCGCTCGCCTGATCGTGGCCGATCGCGCCGGCAGCGTCGACAGGCTCATCGAGTACGCCGAGCGGGCGCTCGATGAGGTCGACGCAGCGGAGAGCGCCGGCGATGGCGCTCGCGCCGCGCTCGATGCCACAGGTCGCGGAGCGGATCGGGGTCCGTCGAAGGAGGAGGGATCGCCGCTCGCGCCGAGCGAACTGCTGGTCGAGTATCGCCTCACCGCCGATCCGGCCCGAGCGCACAGGGCGACGCGACTCCAGCTCCGCGCGACGTTTCCCGATCCCGTTCGCGCTCTTGACGATCCCGATCTCGCCTTCCCGGCGTGGTTTCCGGCATCGCTGCTCGCCTCGGGGAGCGCCTTCTTCATGCGCCTTGCGATCGGGCGGCACCTGCGTCGGCTGCGCCGCGCGATCCACCGCGAAGCCGCGCGATCGCCCTTCGGCGGCTCCTGAACCTGACGCGGAACTTCCCGGCGCGGCGACCGCTCACGCCTGCCCGTTCGCGGCGCGAGTCGCATCCTGCGCAGGACACCTCCGCCGGCGACGTTGCCGCCCGCGGACCGTCCCCCCGCTTGCGTCCGTCGCGCCCAGCGGCGAGACTGACCCCATGGGGAACCCGCGCGATGATCGCGGTGGGGAAGAGCCGGGTCCGGCTCAGGATGGCCCTGCGCGCTGCGATCAGCGTGAAGACCCGACGCTCGACGCTTCGTCGAGGGATCCGTCGCGCGCCGCGGCGCCGGAGGCGATGCGCTCGGCCGGTCCGGAGCCTCCCACGCTCGATCAGCGCCGCGACACTGCGGTGCCGACCGCCGACTCGGCGGGTCTCCGCGGAGTCGATGGCGATCGAGCAGATGATGGCGTGCGCTCGCCAGGCTCCTCGGCGGACCGCGAACGCGGAGAGGGCGGAGCGTCCGGACGGGCTGGACGGGTCGGAGGAGGCGAACTCCGCGTCGGCCCGTATCGGGTCGTCCGGGTCATCGGAGCGGGGGGGATGGGCGCCGTTTTTGAAGCGTGGGATGACCGGCTCGGGCGCCGCGTCGCCATCAAGTCGATCCACCCGCGCCATCGTCTCGACGCCCGGGCGAAGACGCGCTTCCTGCGCGAAGCGCGGATCCTCTCGGCGCTCGAGCATCCGAACATCTGTCGGCTCTACGACTACATCGAGACCGCGGAGGGGGATTACCTCGTCCTCGAGTACATCGACGGGAGACCGCTCGCAGAGGCGGCGCGCGACCTTCCCCGCAGCGCCCGGCTCGAGATCGCCCAGCAGGTGGCGAACGTCCTCGTCGCGGCGCACGCGGCCGGCATCGTCCACCGCGACCTGAAGCCCGACAACATCCTCGTCACCGGCGAAGGCGTCGCGAAGGTGCTCGATTTCGGGATCGCGCGCCGCACGGAGGATGGGATCGTCGCCGACGGCGAGGCAAGGCTCGAGGCGGTCGGAGGCGACCCGCACGACGTCCATGGGCATCCGTCGACAGAGGCGCTCGAGGTCACAGCGGCCGGAGACCTCGTCGGCACGCCGATGTACATGGCTCCGGAGCAGGCCCGCGGTGCGGAGCCGACGCCGGCCGGCGACATCTACGCCTTCGGCCTCGTGCTCGCGGAGCTGCTCTCGGGCGCCCGCCCGCGCGTCCGCCGCGAGGGTGACGGGGCCGCGAGCCTCGTCGAGCAGGCGGCGCGCGGCGAGTGGCTGCGCCCGAAGCTCCGCGACCGCGAGCTCGATCGACTGATCGGCGATCTCACGCGGCTGGTCCCTGCGGAGCGCCCCGGCGCATCCGAGGCCGTCCGGCGCCTCGCGCGGCGGCGGCGCCGCCCGGTCCGGCGGGCGGCATGGGCGGCCGGTGCCCTGATGCTGGCGCTCGGTCTCGCGGGTGCGGCGAAGTACACCTTCGACCTCGAGAGCGAGCGCGCAGTCGCCATCGCGGCGCAGCGCGAGGCCGAGGATCTGATCGGCTTCATGGCCGAGGAGCTTCGGGCGCAGCTCGCTCCGGTCGGGCGGCTCGACGTTCTTGGCGCAGTCGCCGAACGGATCATCGACTACTACGCAGCCCGCGATCCCGCGACCCTCGACGATGCCCAGCGGCACAAGTACGCCAAGGGGCTCCAGCTCATCGGCGAAGTCCAGATCTACCGCAATGACGCCGACCTCGCTTCGGCCGAACGCGCTTTCGTGGATGCGGCGCGGCTGCTCGAGGCGCTCGCCGCCGCCGACCCTCGCAACGGCGGCGTGCTCAAGTCGCTCGGCGCGGCGCACTTCTGGATCGGGAGCATCGCCTACCGCCGCGGCGACCTCGCGGGCGCGACCCGCGAGTTCGAGGCGTACCACGACCTCGCGAAGCGGCTCGTCGCGCTTGACGGCTCCAGTGCCGAGTGGCAGCTCGAGCTCGGGTACGCCCAGAGCAACCTGGTCCAGGTCTATCGCGACCGCGGCGATCTCGATGCGTCGCGATCGGCCCTCGATGCCTCGCTCGTCACCAAGCGCCGCGTCGTCGAGCTCTCTCCCGACGATGCCTCGGCGCGGCGCAGCCTGGCGAACGGCCTGACCTATGTCGCGCAGGATCGCCTCCGCGCCGGCGACCTCGACGGCGCCCTCGAGGCGATGGGGGAGTCGATCGAGCTGGTCCGCGCCGGCGGATCCGCAGGCCCGGATGCCGAGGAGCGCTACCGGTTCGCGGTCGCGGCCGTCCTGCGCGGCGAGATGCTCCTGAACGCGGGTCGTTCGGAGGCTGCGCTTCAGGACTTCCGCCACGCCTCCGAGGCGCTGCGCTCGCTGCTGGAGATCGAGCCCTCGAACGGAGATTGGCAGCGCGAGCTGGCGATCTGCCAGCGCTGGTCGGGCCACGCGCTCGAGCGGCTCGGTCGAGTCGCCGAGGCGCGGGCCTCGCTGGACGTCGGTCGCCGGATCCTCGACGAGCTGGTGACCTTCGCGCCTGAGCAGGTGCGCTGGCAGGTCGATCTCGGCTGGATGGAGTGGGAGCTCGCGCGCTTCGAGAAGCGTGCGGGGAACGACGCGGTCGCCGCTGCGCACGCTCGATCGGCCCGCACGCTCTTCGACGGGATCGTCGCGGCGAGCGCCGAAGGGGAGCTGCGCGATCGACTCGCCATCGGCGCCGCGGAGGCCGCGCTCTTCGAGGGTCGGATTGCGCTGCGCCGGAACGACTCGGAGCAGGCTCGGCGGCACGCGGAGCTGGCGCTCGAGCGACTGCCGCTCCCCGAACGACTTTCGCGCGACAGCACGATCGCGGCCGAGCAACTGCGGATCGAGTCGCTCGTGCTGTTGGGACGCACCGAGGAAGCGGGGGCCGCCGTCGAGAGACTCGGCGGGCGCGATCGGCTTCCGGCGAACCTGCTTGAGCTGATCGGCGCGACGACGCCGGCGCTCCCCGCGGCCGGAGCGACGGGTCCCCAGGCGATGCGGCCGCGCTTCCGCGGCCCGCGCGGGCGTGCGGAAGCTCAGACCACAGGTCTCTCGCACTCCATCCTGAGGATGGCTGCGACATCACTCACCACCCCATGAGAAAGGTCAAGCAATGGCGACGACGACGATCGAGATCCAGAAGAGCTCCGCAGCCGGGCGGGCCACGATGAAGGGCGACCCGTCCGCGGGCGGGACGAGGGCGCTGATCGAGAACTCCGGGGACGAGGTCTCGCTCGAGATCGACGGTTCCTCGTTCCCGGCGGGGACGCAGTTCAAGCGGGTCTCCTTCTTCCCGACCTCGGACGAGAGCGCGGGAGCGACGGGGGCCCGGCGGATCGATCTCGACACGACCGACTCGCCGGTGACGATCTCAGGCCGCCGCGCCGACGGCTCGACCGTGACGCTCTTCACGATGACCTGGAACCGCGGCAATCGGTCTCAGCCGGTCCTGATCACCGACGCCGAGGCCGCAGGCGGCGACGTCGCCTGGTTCTCCGTCGATGTGATCGAGCCGACGGGGAGCACGACGCGGACGTGGACGCTCGACCCTGAGCTCGTCAACACATCGGGCGGAAGTCCCGGCTGGGGACCGACGCGCCCGGCGACGCTCACGGCGATCGTGTGAAAGGCAGCGCCGGGGGCCAGCGCCGCCGAGCAGACTCTGACGAAGGTGCTCGCGCGGAGCCGGGGGCGAGGCGGCGCGGAGCGGCGGAGGGGCGCATCGATCTCGGGATGGCACCCTCCGCGCTCGCGGTGCGCGGTCCCCCGCGGATGGCTCGCAGGCGCCGCTTGCCGCCGACGGACCCACCGCCGCCGGTTCGCCCGGCGCTCGGTTGCGATGCGCGCTCGCGTCGCCGACCTCGCGCTGCGATCGATGATCCACGGCCGCCCCGGTGCTGCGCTCACAGCCGAAGCGGCCTCTCGCGCGGCAACGGCGGTCGCCGAGACGCTTGGCCCCGACGGGGAGCAGACGTTCCTCCGCGACGAGGCACGCGCGGCGCTCGCCCGCGCGGGCACATGACCGCCGACTGCCCCGCCGCGATCGGCCGCCGCCACCCCGAGTCGATCAGGCGCATCGCAGGCCGCCCGATTCCCGATGGACCGCTCGGGGAAGACCGTCGCGGCCGACGCTGGAGCGCCGGTCGCGTCGCGGTTCCCCGCGCACCCCGCTCGCGCCGGCCGCTCCGCGCCGCAGGCGCTCGCGTCAGGCCATGCCGCGGCCCATGCCGCCCACTCCACCCGCGTGGCCGAGCCAGCGTTCGAGGACGGAGCGGAGGTCGTCGCGGTCGATGGCGCCCTCAGTGCGGTCGGCGGCAGGGCCGAAGTAGCGCTGCTGGAGGGAGTCGATCTCCTCGGCGAGGGATCGGCGATCGTCGGGGCCGAGCCGGACGGCGCCGTCGCGCTCGATGCGGCGCAGGGCGGTGACGACGCTGAGCGGAGTGATGCGCTCGGGGAGGGCGAACCCAGCCTCCATCGGAGCGGCGCGGCCCACCTGGCGCCGCAGCACGAAGACGGCGACGGCGATCAGCGCCGCGATGATGACGGCGAAGAGAAGCGTCCGGGCGCGAGCGCCCGGCGCGGCGACCGCCACGCTCGTTCCCGCGATCTCGACGACGTCCATGTCCGCGTACTGCCGCGAGACGAGGCTCCCTTCGACGCCCTCGGCGAGCTTCGGGAGCGTGAACGTCTTCCCCGCGGCGCCGCCTGCGGGCGTGTAGGTGATCAGCCACGAGCGCTCGGTCGGGAGCCGATAGGCGCCGCGATCGTCGGGCTTGATGTAGTCCTGCGCCGTCTCGCGCCCGCGCCTGCCGAACATCTGCGAGCTCGCGACCACCGCATCGGCCTCCATCACCACCAGCGGTCTGCGCTCGACGCCCCCTTCGGCGACGGCGAAGCCGGGAAGCGCGGTGGCGTAGCCCGGGAGAAGCGCATCGAGTTCGGGAATGACCCCCTCGCCCTTGGCGTGGATCTCGAGCGTGACCTTCGGATTCCGCTCGCCCTCGGCGAGCTGGCGGAGATCGAGCGTCTGCGTCACCTCGAGGTTGCGAAGCGGGCGGCGCGACGGTTCGGAGGCGGCGTCGATCGGCTGGGCGTTGGAGACCACCGGGAGCGTCACGACCCCGAGCATGTCGTTGAAGGTGAGGTCCATCGAGACCGAGGGGAGCCGATCGGCGCTGGGATCGCGGGCCGCGAGGAGGGCGTACGCGACCGGCTTCTCGAGCCAGCCATCCTCCCCCGCCTCCCTGACCGGGAGCGGCGGCGCGAGGGCCTCGAAGAACGCCAGCCCCTCGACATCGAAGCGCTGGGCGAGCGCCGTCTCGAGGTCCTTGCGGAGCTGATCGCGGTAGTTCACCGACCGCATCGTCGAGCCGACGCGCGTCCAGACGTCGTTCTGGAGATAGCGGCTGAAGCCGCCGGTCTCGCGATCGACGGCCGCCGTGAAGCGCATCAGGATCGTCGCGCCGAAGGGCTGCCTGGCGCCGACGCGGTCATCGCCGTCGATGACGACGCGGAGCTTGATCTCGTCCTTGACGAGGTCCTGGTAGAGATCGGCGAGGCGGCGGAGTCCGGCGCCTCCGTCGTGGTCGCCGACGATGCGCATCGCGTGGCGGACGATCCGCGGCTTGATCTCCGGAGGCAGGCCGCCGAGGGCGCCGTCGACGGCCTGCGCGAAGAGCGCGATGTGCCGGTCTGCCGCGTCCGGCGGAAGCGCCTCGATCGCCTTGCGGATCAGGTCGATCTGGTCGTCCTGCGGCGATCCTTCGACGAGGAGGTCGTCGCGGGTGAGGTAGTTCAGTTCCGAGCCGCCGATGGCGGCGTTGAACCACGCGAGGTAGACGCCCGCATCGTCGCGCTGCTCGCCCGCGCGCACCAGATCGGCGTAGCGCTCGGCGGTCTGGGCGAACGCCTCGAAGGCCTCCTTGCGGTAGCGGTTGTAGGTGGTGAAGTCGGACCCTTCCTGGGCCTGCTTGTACTGCACGCGATCGAAGGCGAGTCCCGCCTTGGTGACCGCGTGGCGCCATGAGGCGGGTTCGCCCGCGATCGCCCGCTCGATCAGGATCAGCGCGAGCGCATAGCCCTGCTCGACCATCGCCGCGAGCTCGGCGGGCGTGCGCCGCGAACCCGCCTGCTGCTGGGCGCGGCGGTCGCGCCAATCGGCGCCGAGGCCGGAGCGCATCTGTTCCGCCAGGGCCGCCGCCGTCCGCGGCGAGAGCTCCTCGATGGGTCCGAAGACCGCTTCGATCCCCTCGCGCGTGAAGATCTCGGTCGCCCCGTGGCAGCGCCGGAACGCCGCCGCGACGCTTGGAAGCTGCCGGGACTCGACGCCGATGGAATCCATCACGTCCATCAGCCTGGTGAGCCTTTCGAGGTTCCGCCGCTGGCGGCCGCGGGTGAGCGGCGCGCTGGGCATGCGGTTGTACCCCCAGCCCCAGAAGAACCAGTCCTCGTCCTGCTGCGGCGTCGAGACCAGGCGCGTCTCCCAGCGCCGGAGGAATCGGTCGGCGAACTCGATCGCCTGGTCGGGGAAGCGGCTGGACGCCCGCGCGAGGTACTCCAGCGCGGCATCGATCTCGTCGTTGACGATCGCAATCCCGATCGCGGCGTTGTAGACGCGGCTGACGAGGCTCGGATCGAGCGCCGCGAGCCAGCGTTCGTCGGGCAGGGCCCGGCCCAGCAGCCGGGTGTCTCCGCCTGACTGGCGCCGCCCCTGCATCATGTAGGGCGGGAACTGCTGCTGCTGCTGCTGACCCCCGTCGAGGGCGGTCTCCGCCTCCGCGACGAGCGCGTTGGTCAGCATCCGCAGAGGGACTCGGATCACGTGCAGCTCGACGCCGGTGCGGGCGAGCAGCGTGTCGACGGACTCCTTCATCGTGAGGATGGTCTGAGCGCGCTCGGTGGTCCCGAGCCGGCTGTCGCGCAGGCCGACGGCCTTGAGCGCGATCACTTCGAGCGCCGCCGGAGCGAGCGACTGGCTGGCGAAGACCTCTCGAAGCCACGCGCCAGCCGGACCAGGGGGAATCCCCGGCAGCAGATCGATCGCCTTGCGCAGGGCGGCGGTGCGGGCGGTCGGCTCGGCTTCGGGCATGAGCGTGAGCTCGGCGTAGAGATCCCACGCCGTACGGATAAGCCCGTCTCGGTCCGTCGTCGTCGCCGGATGGGAGGCGAGCTCCTCGTGATAGCGGGCGTGGTTGAGAAGCCCCGCGCCGTCCCGGGCACCGCGCACGTCGTCCAGCGAGGGCAGATAGGCGTAGGCGTCGCGGACGAGACCCGCAGCGACGAGCAGCCGGACCGTGCGCTGGCGCTGGTCGGCGTCGGCGCGGCCGAAGCTCCGCGTTCCCTCATGGATCTTCGCGAGCATCGGCGCCGTGCTGTAGCGCGTGGCGGCGTTGCGGATGAGCCCGGCGAGGGTGTCGACCTGCCAGTCGGGAAGGTCGATCGGGGAGGCGTCGGCGATGGCGAGGACTTCCTCGGGGAGCAGCGCCGGATCCGGCCGCGCGCCGGGGTTGTTGCGCGGCGGGCTGTTGAGGCCCTGGAGCACGTGGGAGAAGATGCCGACGGCGTCGTTGCGCGGCAGCGAGCGCAGGTACTCGGCGAAGATGGCCCATTCGCCGGCCATGACCTGGAGGTGCAGCCACTTCGCAACCGCCGCATGATCCTCCGGTGCCGGCGCCGCGGGGCTCTCGAAGCCAAGCTGCGAGCGCGCGGCGAGGACCGCCGCAGGCGTTCGGACGAACTCGGTGTTGCGGATGATCTGGAGGAGGGGCGAGTCGCCCTTCGCAGCGGGCGCCGCGCCCTCGGTCTCGGCTCCGGCGAGGAGCGTCGCGACGTCGAAGCCCATGTCGGCGAGCCACGCCCGCAGCGCGGCACGTTCCGCCTCGCCGGCCGCGGCGTACTCGCGGCGGATCTCGGCGACCTCATCGGCGCCGAGGCCGGGCACGGCGACCGTCGACTGGGCGTGCATCGCGGCGCCGCACGGACCGAGCGCAAGCAGCAGCGCAAGCAGCGCTCCGCGAGCGCGGTCGGCCGCCGCTCGCGGGAAGCCGTCGTCGCGGCGCGGGCCGCGCTTCGCGGGCGCGTCGGAGAAGAGGCGGCGGATGCCCTGACGTTCGGTGTGCTCTGACATGGGAACTGACCCTCGCCCCGTCGTGGAGTGAGTGTTCGAGCGAGTCCTGGACCGGAGGGTGAAGCGATCGAAGCGTGAAGCGAACTGGAGGCGAAGCGATTTGGGGGGGTGAAGCGCGCCATGAATCGAGTCGCGCGCCCGAACGCCGCCGATCGTCACCAGCCGCCGCGGATCTCTTCCGGGCCGCCGGCACCGCGCGCGTCGCGGTTGCCGCGGGGTCCGGGGCGCTTGCCGCGGTTCTTGCAGGTCCCGTCACGGCACTCCATCTTGCCTTGGCAGGGCGAGTCCTTCGGGAGCGGCCTCGCCTGAAGCTCGACGAGCGCTGCCTGCTCGAGGTTCAGGACGAGCTCGAGGTTGCGCTGGTGGTTGGTCGCGGCAGCGCCGCCCTCGGCGCGCTCGCGCTCGGCGAGGTATCGGAACTGCTGCCGCGCGATCCCCGACTCGACCATCCACTCCTGGGCCGGCATTCCCGAGAGCCGCAGCAGCCGGGCGCCGTAGTAGCAGGCGGTCGCGAGCTCCTCGCGCACCTGCCGACCGAGCGGGGAATCGCCCTCGCCCGCCGACTCGAGGGCTTCAAGCGACGACTCCAGCTCGCCGATTCCCGTCCAGACATCCCCGGAGCGCACCATCGCCCGGGCGCGGGCGAGCTGAATCTCGCGCGCCTTCTCCGGCACCGCGTCGCCGAGCGCCGTCAGCACGCGCTCGTGGGCATCGGCGGCGCGCCCCCATGCTTCCGCGGCGCGGTCGTAGGCGGCGAGCTCGCGCTCGGTCGCGCGCGTCGCCGCCTCGGCGTCGTCAGGGTCCGAAGAGCGCAGCGCCCTCCGCCTCGCCTCGATCCCGGCGAGATGGGCCTCGTACGCGCTCTCCTGGAGCGCCATCGCCTCGCGCTCTGCTGCGACGGCGTCGTCCTGGAGCCGGGCGGCCCGATCGACGACGACGCTCGCTTGACCCGGCCCGTAGTGAAAGGAGATCGCCGCGACGGGGATCAGTGCCCAGAGGGCCCAGCCGATGCGTGAAGCGTTCATGGTGAGATGTCCTTCTGCGAGGCCCGGGGCGCGGTGCTGCAAGGTGCAGTGCGGCGAGCCGGAGCGGGTGATCCCGGGTGGTGGTGCTGGGTGACGCCGGGGTGGTGCCGGGGGTGGTGCCGGGGGTGTTGCCGGGGGTGTTGCCGTCTCGGAAGTTCGGGGTGGTCCGGCGGGGCCACCGGTCAACTCTAACGCCTCTCGGGGCGCCGCGATCGCCTGCTGCGCGCAGTCGCCGAGGATTCTGAAGGGTGTTTCGGAGGAAGGGCGGGTTCGTGCGGCGGCGTGGCGGCGCTCCCAGGCTGGTTCCTGCGCGCCCCGGCGGGTCAGTCCGGACTCCGCGAGGCAGGTGGCGATCCGAACGCCCGGCCGATGCGCTGGCGCGCGATGGCGCCGAGATCAGCAAGCCGCGCGAGGAAGCGGTTCCCGCCGCGTCCCGCGCGGGCGGGATCCAAGCGCCCGGAAGGGGCCCCTCCGCGGCGCGGCTGACCGGCGGGTCGGACTCCGAGCTGGAGCGCCGGTCCGGCGAACGCAAGGATGCCGCAGCCGACGCCGACTGCGGCCAGCGCGAGGTCGCGCAGCGAGAGCCCCGCCGTGCGGTGCGGCGTGGTCATCGAGAGCCCGGCGAGGATCGAGCTCGGCAGGTGGTGGCGATTGCCGTCGTGGTAGTGGCCGCCGAGGCGGGTCGCAAGGAGCTTGAGCGAGCCGGAGTCCTGCCGGCTGGAGTGCCCCGAGATCGCCGTCGGGCGCGTCGGATCGCCGACGCCGACCACGATCGCGTCGGCGATCGAGACAGGCATCGCCGGGGGAGGCTTCGGCGCCGCGTCGCCATCGCTGACCACCAGGAGCGTCGCCGAGCGCGCGGGCCACGGCTTCGCGATCTCGAAGGCCTTGACGATTCCCGCGTGAAGATCGGTCGGCCCCGGCTCGAAGGCGACGAACATCGGGAGGCCGTCGAGGGCGTTGCGGATCACCTCCTTGTCAAAGGTCTCCTGCACGATCGGGCGCGCCTCGGTGTAGAAGACCACCAGCGTGACACGCGTCGTCGCCGCATCAAGCCGGTCGAGAACGCCCTGGATGAGGCGGCCCGCCCACTGCGAGCGGGCCATCTTCTCCGGTTCGGGGCCCGCATCCTTGAGCGTCATGCTCGGCGAGACATCGAGGCAGACCAGCAGGTGCTGCGACGCCGCCCGCGACGGCGGCCCCTGCGGTCCCCCGGCGTCGAAGCCGCTCAGGTAGGCGAGTCCCCACGCGGCGAGTCCCGCCGCGATGACGCGGAGGGGCGCGATCGCCCTGGCCCAGCGCGGCGGAGCGGGGGCGCCGGCGAACGCAAGCCGCGCGACCCGCGTGATGCGCCGCGCGTGCAGCCACTCCGCGGCTGCCACGATCGCCACGGCCGCGACGCCCAGGGAAAGCGCCGCGCCGCTTCCGAAGCCGGCCCATGCGTCGGTCTCGGCGAAGATCACCATGGCGTGTACCGGATCCCGGCAAGGCCGACGAGGTGGACGCCCAGCAGGGCCAGGCATCCGAGGGCGATGGGGCCGAAGTGGTCCATCGGCACGGTGCCCATCGTCCGGAAGCGGGCCGGGCGCATCCGGTCGATGTGGCGGAAGACCGCCTGGAGGCTCTGGGGGTCGTTGGCCTGGAACGCCTCGCCGCCGGTGATCTGCGCGATCTCGACGACCGCCTGCGGGATGTCTTCCTCGGCGATGTGAATGTGGTAGACGACGATTCCCGCGGCCCGGAGCTCTTCACCGATCTCCTGTTCCTCGCCGTTGCCGAGGTCGAAGCTCTCGCCGTCGGAGACGAGGATGATCATCCGATCGCCGCGCTCCGCCTCGGCGATCATGTTGTCGCGGCAGAAGCGCAGGGCCGCCCCGATCCGCGTGCCGCCCATGTGTCGCGGCTGGCGGGTGGGGTCCGCGAAGGGCAGGGCGGCGAGGATCGCCGAGAGATCCGTCGTCAGCGGCGTCCAGCGGATCTGGTAGGTGCCGAAGAGCGTCATCCCGAAGGCGTCGCCTTCACGGGCCGCGACGAACTTCTCGATCGCCTCCTTCGCCATCGAGTACCGGTTCTCCCACGCCATGCTCCCGGAGACGTCGAGGCAGAACTGGATGTTGGTCAGCTCGCGGGCGTCGCGGGGGGTGCGCAGCATCTGCGGTCCCGCGAGCAGCAGGATCGCGCCCGCCAGCAGCAGCGGCGGGACGCACTCGAAGGCGCCGAGGAGGATCGCGGCGGTGCGCCGTCGCGCGTGCGCCTGATGATCGAAGGGCATCGCGACCGCTGCGCGCCGCGCCGGGATCGCCCAGAGCAGCAGGGCGGGCACCGCGAGAAAGAGAAGCACCCAGGGATGGGCGAAGCTCATGCGACGCCTCCTTCGCCGGCGACGCGGCGATCGCTCGCAGCGGCGGCGGCGGTCGGCTCGGCGAGCGACGACGAGCGTCGATGGTCGCTCCGATCGATGCCGTCGAGGGTTTCCGCCGCGATCAGCGTGTAGGGCCGGAGCAGCCGAGCGAGCTCGGCGTCGGGCCGGCGCTCCGAGGCGGCGGGCTCGATCGCGTCGCGGTCGGAGGGGCCGCCTCGCGCGGCGCGCGGCGCGTGCAGCCATCCCTCGACGGCGCGGAGCAGTGCGCCCGCCTCTGGATCGCGGCGCAGCCGGATGATCGCGGCCGCGGGGGCGAGCGACTCCAGCCCGAGTCGGTCGCTCCAGAACCGCACCAGCAGGAGCTCGAGCCGCGCCTGTCCGGCCAGATCGAGAGTCCCGTCGATCGCCGCCTCGACGAGCGGTCGCAGCCGATCGGCCACCGTCGGTGGCGGGGGTGGCGGCTCGATCACCGTCGGTTGCGGTCGGCGCAGCGCGCGGCGGGCGACGACGACCGCGGGCACTGCGAGCCACGCGAGCGCCAGGGCGATCATCCAGGCGCGGTAGCCGCTGCGCAGCGGCGCGATCGAGCGGTCCTGAAGGAAGAGGTCGGTGCCGTGCAGGGCAGGAAGCTCGGAGTCCACCCGGATCGGCAGGCGGCCGAGCGCGTGGGCGGGCGTTCCGTCGATGTGCTCCAGCAGCGGGACGAGATCGAAGTTCCCGACGACGGAGCCGATGAACTCGATCCGATAGCGCGGCGCGGCGCCGGTCGGCGTCGGTACCTCGAGCACGCGGACGATCACCGGGGCGAAGAGCCCTTGGTCGGGAATCGCCCGGATCGGCACCCCCGCGTGCTCGATCACGTGGAACCCGACCACGCCGCGCGACGCGGACGCGACCGGCGCGAGCGCGCCGAGACCGTCGCTGTCGAGCCCGGTCCGCGCGGCGGCGCCTTCCTCGGCGGCGGCGCCTGCGGCCTCCGCGGCGCTGTTGGCCCCGGTGCGATCGCCGTCAAGCGCGACCGCGGAAGCAGCGATCGCGATCGGGCGCGCCGCAGCGCGATCGACCGCCGCGCAGACGATGACTGCGAGCGCGAGGGCGCAGGATGCATGCGCTCGTGGCGCCGCCGAAGCGACCGGGCGATGCCGACGGGCTTCGACCTCGGTCGGCGTGATCGAACGCGAGGATCGCCTCCCCGAGCGCTCGGCGGAGCGGTCCTCTGAATCGCCCGCAGCGCTCGGCCGAGCGCCGAGTCTTCCTGCGCGCTCCGGCTCGCAACGCCCCTCGCTGGGTCGCTCGGTCGCGATCATCCCCGTCCACCTCCGATCGCCGGACGGAAGGCGAGGAAGCGTCGGAGCGGCGGCAGGATCGGCAGGTCGGTCTGCAGCCGGAGATAGCTCACGCCGCTTCGCGCCAGATCCGTGGCGATGGCCCCTTCGCTCGGCCAGCGGACGCGCCCGTGGGCGAGGAAGCTGCGGCCCGTCTCCGCCTCCCGTCCGCGAAAGAACCCGGCGCGAAGCTCGCCGCGCTCGGCCGGGTCGATCAGGTGGATGGCGACGACGTCATGGCGCTCGGCGACGGTGCGCAGCGCGGGGATCGCGTCCGGGTCGTGCAGGTCGCTGATCACCGCGACGATGCTCGACCGCTTCGCATGGATGCCGAGATCGCGGATCCGCTCGGCCAGCCGGGTCTCCTCGATCAGGCGCCGGGCGCGGAGCGGCTCGAGCGTGCGCCAGAGATCGCTGCGAAGCAGGCTCGGCTCCACCCGCGTCTGCCGCTCGCCTGCGCCGATGACCGCGACCGGGCTCATGCGACGCTGGGCGACGAGCCCGACAGCGGCCGCGATCCAGAGGGCGAGATCGTGCTTGCTCAGCGCGGTCGAGCCGACCGCCATCGACGCGGACGTGTCGACGACGAGGTACGCCGCCGTCCGTTTTAGCGTGTCGTACTCCTTGACGAAGGGCCGGCCGAGCCGCGCCGTGATCCGCCAGTCGAGCGACCGGACAGGGTCGCCCGGGACGTAGGGCCGCGACTGCGCGAACTCGAAGCCGCTGCCGAAGAAGCGCGACGGATCGGTGCCGAAGGCGAGGTCGTCGGCAAGGCGCCGCACGACCATCTCGAAGTCGCCGGAGGCGAGCTCCTCGGGTGGCGGCAGCCGGGGCGGATCTGCGAGGCGGGGAGCCATCATCGGGACGGGAAGGGGGTGCTGCGCGGTTCGTCGAGCGGAAGACGCCGGAGCCGGGCTCCGTGCGAGGTTGGTCGCGGGCTGCGGCGACCCACGTCTCCTGTCAGACTTGACCGGACCCGATCAGACCAGACCAGACCAGACCAGACCAGACCAGACCAGACCAGACCAGATCGGCCGTGATCAGCGCTGCTCGGGCGCGAGTCGGCGCGATCAGGCGAGCGATCGCAGGATCGAGTCGAGCACCGCGCGCGGTCGGCGCCCGGTGGCGAGGGCTTCGTAGCGGAGGCGCATGCGATGGAGGATCACGTCCTCCGCGAGGGCGAAAAAGTCCTCCGGGATCACGTAGGCCCGGCCGTGAATGAACGCTCGGGCGCGCGATGAGTGCACGAGCGCGAGCGCCGCGCGGGGGCTGCACCCCAGCTCGATCTCGTCATGGGTGCGAGTCAGCCGCACCAGCTCGACGCAGTCGCGCATGAAGACATCGCTCACATGGACCGCCTGCACCGCGGTCATCGCCTCGGTGAGATCGCGCAGATGGAGCTTGCGGACCTCGCCGATGGCGTCGAAGGCGGTCATCGGCACGGCGCCCTCCCCGTGTCGTTTCAGTCCCAGCCCGAGGCTGCGGCGGACCACCTCGGCCTCGTCGGTCGCCGACGGATAGTCGAGCCTGTGGCAGAGCATGAACCGGTCGAGCTGCGCCTCGGGCAGCTCGAAGGTCCCCGACTGCTCGACGGGGTTCTGCGTGGCGATCACGAGGAATGGCGCGGGCAGGTCATACGTCGAGTCGCCGATGGAGACGCGGCGCTCCTGCATCGCCTCCAGCAGCGCCGACTGCACCTTCGGCGAGGCGCGGTTGATCTCGTCGGCGAGCAGGAGGTTGGTGAAGATCGGACCGCGGTGCACCCTGAACTCCCCCGACTTCTGATCGAGGATCTCCGAACCGACGATGTCCGAGGGGAGCAGGTCCACCGTGAACTGCACGCGGGCGAAGCGAAGGTCGATGGCGCGGGCGACCGCCTGGACGAGGAGCGTCTTGGCGATCCCCGGGACGCCCTCGAGCAGCAGGTGGCCGCCCGTGAGCAGCGCGATGAGCACGCGCTCCACGACCACCTGCTGACCGACCACGGTCCGCCCGACCTCGGAGCGCACGCTGTCGGCGAAGGGGCATGCTCCGTCGGCTGGCACCGCGGGGTCGATGAATGCGCTGCGCGGCATGGTCCCGGCCGAGGCGACGGTGCCGTTGCGGGCGGAAGCGTCGGTCATGGCGTCGGCTCCTTGGGGCTCGCGGGCGGCGTTGGTCGGGGCGTGGCTTCGGGCGCCGCTGGATCCACCGGATCCACTGCCGGTCGCGGCTGCGGCGCCGAGGATCTCCCGCTCGCCGCCGGCTTGATGGTCGCGGGATCGAAGGGCTTGGCGAGCAGCGCGTTCACGACCGTGCGCGCCTGTTCCGGTCGCACGCCCGCTGCGGCGACCGTGCCGTCGCGATCGACGATCACCGTCGTCGGGGCGAGTCGGATGCCAAGTTCCGCCGCTGTGGCGCCGGAGAGGATCGGTCGCGGCGGCGCGGGCTGGCCCGGCCCCGCGCCGGGGGCCGCCGGGGTTCCGGGGCTGCCGGGGGTTCCGGGGGTTCCGAGGATGCCGGGCGCGGCTCCCATCGGCGCGATGGCGCCGCCGCTCGAGACCACGACGCCCTGTGCCGCCGCCATCGCCTGCATCGAGGCCATCTGCGCTGCGATCATCGCCTCGATCTCCATCATGTCGGAGTCGTCCATGTCGTCGCTGCCGAACGGCATGCCGGGCATTCCGGGCGGGCGCTGCGCAGCGCCCGGCGCGGACGCCGACGGCGGGCGATCGCGGAGCACCGGAACGGCGATGCGGCGATCGTTGAACGTGCGCCGCGCCGCGCTCCAGTCGGCGCGGCTGTCGCAGATGCCCATGACGACCACTCCCTGCGGGCCGAGCTCGGCGTCGAGCTCCGCGAGCGCGGCGAGCTGATCGAGCGCGATCTCGTTGCGCGGCGAGAGGAAGTGCAGGATGACGACCTTTCCGCGCCGATCGTCGTCGCGCGGAGCGCTGCCGAATGTCCGCCGCGCGAGGACCTCGTCGCTGTCGGTTCCGGTCAGCGCCGGAACCGCACGGCCTTCGGCCTCGCGCAGCCACGCGGGTCGGGTGCCGCCTCCGAAGTACCACTCAGGCGGGCCGGCGTCGGGCTTCAGGGCCGCCGCGCCGGCGAGATCCGGCGGCGGCGGCTCGGCGAGCAGCATCTCGACGACGGCGCCGACGCGATCCGGAAGCAGTCCCGCCGCGCGGATGACGCCGGCGCGGTCGATGACGACGTATGTCGGCCAGAATGAGAGGGAGTACCGGCGCACCGAGTCGCCCGCGTCGCGGGCGACGGGATAGTTGATGCCCTTGTCGCGGACCATCGCCGCGGCGCGCTCCCACCCCGCGTTGCCGTCGTGCAGACCGATGAAGACGAGCCCTTCATCGCCACGCCTGCTGACCAGCTCGACGTTCTTGGGGATGGACGCCACGCATGGACCGCACCAGGTCGCCCAGAAGTCCAGCACGATCACCTTGCCGCGCGACCCCGCGATGGTGACTTCGTCGCCGATCCACTCGCGGGTGGCGATCTCCGGAGCCGGGTTGCCTTCGAGCTGACGCAGCGCGCGCGGGCGCTGGCTGCCGCTGAAGTACCAGTCATCGGGAATCGCCGCGTCCGCCGGCGACTGCCGGGGGGCAGGCTCTGCGGCGCAGGACCAGGAGATCGGGACGATCGCCGCGGCGAGGATCGCCAGCGATCGGGCGGGCGCGGATCGGCGCAAGGCCCTTGAGCGCACCGGTCGGGCCTCGGGAGTCGGCGAAAGGAGGGGTGTCATCGGCGTCCTCGGGCGGGGCCGCGGGATCTCAGTCCGGAGTCCTCACTCGTCGGTCCTGAGTCCTGAGCCCTGCGTCATGTGGCGTGCGATTCGGGTCTGGTTCTCAGGTCTGGTTCTCAGGTCTGGGTCACGGGTGTTGGCTTCGGGTGTGGGTTTCGGGTGTGGGTTTCGGGCTTCGGAAGCACTCTCGCAGGCGCCTCCTGTTCGTCACCCCGAGTCGGCGCGGCGGTGGGCGGACTCGCGGTCGACGCGGGGCGATGCTGATGGAGCGCCGCGCCGCTGCGAAGAGCGGGACTCGTGCCGGATGGCGAAGGCGTGGGGTGCCGGGAAGGGCGGCAGGAAGGTGGCGCTGCGACTCGAGCGGCGGGGAGCGCTCCGCGTGAGCGTCGTGCGCGGAGAGCGAACGGTCGGAGTCTACCGCGTTCATCCGCAAGAACGCGAGCCGCCGGTCTCTATTTCAGCCCGGAGGTCGCTCCCGGAGCGACACAACGCGCCGTGACAGCCCCGACAACCCCGCCGACGACGCCGCCTGCGACCACATCGCCGACGAAGTGGTAGTCCATTCCGATCAGCGCCACCGCGATCGCGAGCGTGGCCAAGACTCCCGGGATCCGCGAGCGCGGCCATGCCGCCCAGAGCGCCGCGACGATGGCGACGACGCGCACGGTGTGTCCGGAGGGGAAGCTCGCGAAGCCCATTCCGCCATGGAATGGATGGAAGCCATAGGCGCCCTCGGGGATGAGCCCCGGAACGTCGCTGACCCACCCGATCGGCCAGGTTCGGCCGAAGCAGTCCTTCAGCGTGTTCTTGAACTGGATCGCGATCAGGAGCGCGACCGTCGCCGCGAGAACCGTGCGCTCCCACGGGCGCAGCGGACCGGCCAGTCTCCGGAGGGCGAGGAGAACAAGCAGGCCCGGCGCCCACATCTGGATGGCCGGGGGCACGAGCGTGATCCACTTGAGGACCACGAAGCGGGGGATGTCGTGGCGGTGGACGAACTCCGCCACAGGTCGATCGACCCAGAGCACGCAGGCCGCAGTGGCTCCGGCGCCGACGAGCAGCGCGATCGCGCAGCGGAGCAGCGTCTCGCGGTATCCGACGACGGACCTTGGTGAGGGTGGCATGGGCGCAATCTCCCGAAGCGGGCCCTTGCAGCCCGAATGACTTTCGCCACAGGCTGCCAGCCCGGCGGCGCGGCGTGCGCGCGGCAGGCGGGCGGGAGCGGTCGACGCCGAAGGGCCACCCGGGGAGGCCACCCGGGGAGTCAACCCGAGAGGCTCGGCCACGGTCAGGCCGGCGTTCCGGTGGTCATCGAGTATTCCTCCCGTTGGATCCCGGCGTCTTGGCTTCTGGACCAACCCCCGTGACCCATCACGGTCGGGGCGAGGCGCTGACGGACCCCGATTGGCCCGTCGCGACTGGCCCGTCGCGATTGGCCCGTCTCGTCCGGCCGGTCGCGCTCGGAACACGCCGGCTCGACCCCGGCGTCCGGCCAGATTCGCGACGCAGATTCTCGTACCAGCTTGACAAGCCAGGTCTGCAAGCCGGCGCCGCACGCCAGCTCCACGAGCCAGGCTCGTGCCGAGCCGACGTCCGACCCGGTCTCACGCCTGCGTCAGGTACCGCTCGACGCTCCTCAGGTCAGGCAGGATCTGCGGCCGAAGCTCCACGGTGAATCGCTCGCCGACGCGCGGAGCGACCAGCTTGGTCGCCCGGATGCGGGAGGTCCACATGCGTCCGCCGCGCTGGTGCTCGGTGTTGCCGGTCTGGCCGCGTCGCTTCGCGAGGCGGCTCAGCCCCCGCTGCACTGACGGCTCGAGCCGCATCAGGCGCTGGAGCGTCTTGAGCGCCGCGGCGTTTCGCGGGAGCGAGGCGATGGTGTACGTGGCGCTGGGGACGGTCGCGGTGGCCATGGGAGGAAGCTTGGGCCGAAGGGCAGGGCTCGGAGGAAAGCGGAGAGGATAGCCGGTCGGAAGCACCCGCGGCAAGACGAACTCCGCGCGTCGCTCCCCGCAGGGTCCATGACCCAATCGGCGGTCGCTGGTGCGCGGCCGTCCCGGCCGCTCCTGATCCACCGGACTCGCTTCCGACGACTGTGGGCCCGCCGAGAGGCCGGGTGCGGCGCGGTCCGAGCCCGGCGCAGAGGGGGCCGAGAGTGCGGCGTATCACCCGAGGCGGCCCGGAAGGCCGCGCCCCGAGAATGACCGCGCACGGAAGACGGCCGCGGACGCGGTCATGCACCCGGTGGACGGAGGCGGGCCTCGACGGGACGCCTATGTCCACGGCTGCGGACCAAGGCCTTCATCTGGGTCATCGCGATCTCCTTCGACAACGATGTCCCGTCCCAAGTCTCGGCGTGGCTCGGGAACGACGCTCGCCGCCTCGCACCCATCGCTCACATCGCCGGCCACGCCTACGCGTTCGGCGTCGCATTCCTGCTGCTCGCCTGCGGAATCGTCGCACGGCGCGATGTCGATCGATGACGAGCCCGAAGCGAAGCCCCGGGTCAAACGGTCATCGGCGCGGGGCGCACGCCGGTGGGCCGAACCCCGGATCGATCGAGGAGGAACTCCCGGCCGGTCACGGCGGGCGCGGTTCGCCGTCTTCCGACTCGCCTGCGCGAGACCACGGACCTATTCAAGGGGGAACACTCCGGACGGGCACATGGGCGCCTCGGACAGATTCCCAAACTCGAAGCTCGCTGGAGGGGCGGATCTCAGACCCGCCCCGTCTCACGCCTGCGCTCCGCGACACGGCGCCGCCCCCTGCCGAAGAGCACGGCCCCGAGCAGGGCCGCCACCGGAGGGG
>CALMPF010000046.1 GCA_937871505.1 uncultured Planctomycetia bacterium
GACGAGTGGAAGCGCCGGCAGACGGCCGGCTGAGGGGGTTGGCGGAACGGACACAGCGAAACTTCCTTGTCGGCGGTGAGCAGCCGCGAAGGCGTCTCAATCGACAGACCGCCCTTGGAATTCGAACGGGTGGTGCTGATCGTCGCGAACAGCGGACCGGAGTAGGTGTCAGGTGGCAGTTCCTCGAAGCCGACCGCAACGAGCATCGACTCGGTCCACGGCGTGCCGACGAGCGTGGCCGTGCCCCCCATCGCGGTGACCGTGAGCGTCGAGCCATCGGCATCGACCGTCGCCGGGTCCGAGTCGGGCTGGAGGGAGACGGCGAGACCCACGGTCGCCACCTGATCGCTGCCGAGATCGAGCGGGTTCGTCAGGCTGTCCGCGAAGATCACCGACGGCGGGAGTTCGTTGGTCGCGAGGATGATCTCGCTCACGCCGACGACGGCGATCTGCTCTTCCTTGGGCGGCGGAAGGATGCAGTCGCCGGGGCCGACGACGATCATCAGCGTGTCACCGACGAGTGACTCGCCACCGGCGGAGAGCGTGAAGCCGCCGTCGATCACGACCTCGTAGCAGAAGCTCTGGCCGTTGCCGCCGAGCGACTCGAGCGACCAGCAGCCGACCGACATCCACTCGTCGCGGAGCTTGAATGCCCGCGGCTCGCCCGGCGGCGAGCCGATCTGCGCGCCGCCGCTGGACTGATTCGGAACCGATCCGACAAGCACCGACGCACGACCTCGCACGCTTTGGAGCACGAAGAGGTCGAAGCTCCCCGAGCACCCGCCGCCGAGATCGGCGACGACGCACTTCTCGCCGGGGAATCGCGGGTCGTCGACGAGCGCAACCGACGTCGAACCGCCGTCACCGGTGAAGGTGAAGGTGACCGACGAGCCCGCCAGCGCACCGTAGATGGCGCCGGAGCTGACGCCCGCCGGGGCGGTGCCGTAGAGGATGTCGATTCCGAACGGAACCTCCGGGTCGCCGCTGATGAGCAGCCCCTGCGGAACGCCCTGCGAGGTGGCGCCGCCGAAGAGCGTGCCGATCATGCCACCGACGCTGAGGACTTCCTCGGGCTGATCGCAGTTCGCCTCGGCGAGCGCGACGCAGTTGGCGTCCCAGGCGACCGTGCAGCAGCCGCCCCAGATGTTGCAGACGGCGAAGCAGCAATCGGCGTCGTCGCAACCGGCCATGCCGGTCGTGAAGCAGCCGTGATCGGAGGTTCCGCAGGGGTAGCACTGCTCAGGGGTGCAGTAGAACGCAATCGCAACGGCTACGCACAGGCCGTCCCACGCGACGGTGCAGCACTGAGGGAGGTTCTGGCAGACCGCGAAGCAGCACTCCTGATTGTCACAGCCCGGGCCGCCGACGTTGCAGCAGGCGTGATCCGACGGTGGGCAGAGCGGTCCACACTGGTCGTTCGCGGCGGCCACGCAGCCGGCGTCCCACGCGACGATGCAGCACGCCGGGTCGACGGCGCAGACGGCGTTGCAGCAGGAGAGGGCGTTGCACCCGGGCGCTCCGACCGTGTAGCAGCCGTGACCGGATGGCGGACATTCGACGCCACAGACGGCGATCGCGTGAGCGACGCAATCGGCGTCCCAGGCGACGATGCAGCACGCGAGTTCGATGCCGCAGACTGCGGAGCAGCAGTCGATGCTGGAGCAGCCGGGAGAGCCTTCGGTCAGGCAGTCGTGCTCCGCTGGCGGACAGGTGTCGCCACAGATCGGGAATGCGCTGGCGACGCAGTCGCTGTCCCACTCGATGGTGCAGCACGACGGCGTCCGCGAGCACACGGCGACGCAGCACGCCTCGTCATCGCAGCCCGGCGTGCCGTTGGCGACGGCGCAATCGCCCGCGGCAGGATCACCGCACTTGAGCCAATCGAAGCAGCTCTTCAGTGCCCAGAAGACGCACTGCGCATCCCAGGCGACCGTGCAGCACCACGGGTCGTACGCGGCGCAGACCAGTTCGCAGCACTCACCGTCGTCGCAGCCCGGCCCGCCCTCCGTCGCGCAGTCGTGGTCGGCATCCCCGCAGTTGTTGCAATCGATGCAGAGCTTCGTGGCGAGAACGATGCACTGGCGGTCCCAAGCCGTGTCGCAGCACGTCGGAGCGATCTGACAGGTGAGTTCACAGCACTCCGTGTCGGTGCAGCCCGGCCCGCCGACCGTACAGCAGTCGTGGTCGGAGTCGACGCACGCTGTCGAGGGCTGACAGTCTTCGCAGAGGTCGACGGCCCCATTCACGCAGAGCGCGTCCCAGACGACATCACAGCAGAACGGATCGATCATGCAGACGAGTTCGCAGCAACGCACGTTGGTACAGCCCGGCCCACCGATCGTGCAGCAGTCGTGGTCAGACGGCGGGCAGTTGGTTGGGTCGCCTCCGAGCGCACTCTTGCTGGAACCCGCGCCAGCGGCCGACCCAACGGAGACGATCGCGGCGATCGCGGCCATGAGCGTCGCGCGCCGCACGACACCCCTCGTGGAACTCACTTGCATGGGAGACCTCCTCAGGTCGCTCAGGTCGATCGCCCGCCGGTGACCCCGGAAGGGCGGAGAGCGCCGACGGCGGGCTCTCCGCCAGTAGTCCGGCGGGATCGAGCGGATCTGACGCCGAATCCGCGAACTTTCGCTGGCGCGACGTCCGAGTACCGCTGGCTTCACCGCCGGCACAGTCCCGTTCGGGCGCACCGCCCGTCAGCCCCCGCGTCAGCGCCCGGACACGCCCGTCGGGATTGGGTCGCACGCGCGTCGAGGCCGGCAGGGATACCGGCAGTCCTCGGCCGACTCCGGGATCCAGTGTCGAGGCCAGCGCTCCCGATCGTCTGAAGGCCCCGGTGCCGACGCGGCCGCTCGGGATCTCGAGTGTCGAGGCCGGCGCTCCCGATCGTCTGAAAGCCGAGGGGCGCACGACGACGCCCGGAGCCGAGAGGGGTCGAACTCCGGGAGTCGTGTCTCGATCGCACTCGACCCGCGAGCGAATCACTGCGGGCCGATGGTCTCGGTCACAGGGTCACCGGCGCGCGCTCCATGAATTGAGCATCAGTCCGAGATCGGCGCCGTCGATCATGCCGTGGTTGTTGAGGTCGGAGATGACACCAGGCCCACCCCAGCGGACCTTCGGCGGTCCGAGAGACGCCGACACCCGGTGTCGGAGCATGCTCCGGACACCGGGTGGCGGCGAGCATCCGGGTTGTTCGCGGCGTGAGTCTGCGGCCTCAGCTCCAGCTGCTGAGCAGGATCCCGAGGTCGACGCCGTCGACGATCCCGTCACCGCTGACGTCGCCGAGGCCCGACTGTCCCCAGTTCGTGAGCAGGATCCCCAGGTCGGCCCCGTCGATGACGCCGTTCCCGTCGAGGTCACCCAAGACGGTGCCGTCGATGCGGAAAATGATGGGATTGAACGTGCAGCCCAGCGGATTCGTCGTCAGCGTCGTGGCCGTGCACCAGGTGCCCAGAGTGGAGTCGAAAACTCCGAGGTCGAAGAGTGGTTGGAAGACCCAGACACTCACGGCAGTGACCGTCAATGTCGCGGTGATCGGATCGGCGATCGCCGTCACGAAGCCGGCGGACGGAGCGCTGTTGATCGAGTTCGCGAACGCGACGGCGAGTTGGCCGGCCGTCGCGCCGGACGTGACACCGCTCGCAGTCACCGGTCCCCACGTCGCCGCAGGGGGCGTGAGTGCGCCGCAATCGGCGGTCACCCGCCATTGCCAAGCGGCGCCCGTCGACGTTCCTTGAATCTGATACACCTTCGTCTGCGTCGGGAGCACGCCCAAGCTGATGGCGGCCTCCTCGCAGAGAAGGTCCCAGTGGACGTTGCAGCAGAATGGATCGACGCTGCAAATGGTGTTCCAGCACAAGGCGTCGGACTGGCAGACGCACTCGGTGAACGTGCTCTGCGCCGAAACGACCGTGGCTGAGGCCAGGGAGGCGGTGGCGGCGATGAAGAGGGGGACGCGGTTCATGTGATCTCCTGAGGCGGGGGTGTCTGGGCGTGACGCTTCTCTGTCCTGGAGTTATCAGGCTCGCCCATGTGCGAGGTAACGGCTTCCACCGGACGAGCCGCTCCGACGGGGCGACGGCGGGGACGAACGAGTGTGCGTCCCGTCTCAAGTACGACCGGCCGGCCGGAATCTCACTGGGAATCTCCCCGCCCGGCGGTGGCCACAATCGCCCGGCTCGGCGGATCGGGCCGCGGACACCGCCACACCGGCTCACGCGAAGCCGCGAAGGCGCGAGGCGGGACAGGGCGGCGGTGCCGAACGATGGGGCCCGCAGTGGCCAAACCCTGCCGGGGGGCCCTACCGCCCCGAGCCGGGGCCAGCGCCTCGACCTGATGCGGTGGCCTCGCGGAAGATCGCCGCGACGGCGGGGAGGATCGGCGCGCGGGAAGGGTGTGGCCACGGCAGGCGCCCAACACACCCGTCAGGGTTGGAATCGCACGCGCGTCGAAGCCGGCAGGGATGTGCCGACGGTCCTCGGCCGGCTCCGGGGTCGGGCGTGTAAGCCGGCGCTCCCGATCGGCTGAAAGCCGAGAGGGGTGCACGCCAGCGGCGCACCCCAGTGAACGATGCCCCGGCTCCCACGCCCGGAGCCGAGGCACGCTCGGGCTCCGGGCGTGGCGTTGCACAGGATGTCGGGCTCAGTGAGCCGACAGTGTGCTCACGGGCACGCGCCCCATCCGCTGAGCAGCAGTCCCAGATCGGCACCGTCGACGACGCCGTCGTTGTTGAGGTCTGCACTGCCGGTGCCGCCCCATGAGCTGAGCAGCAGGCCGAGATCGGCGCCGTCCACCGTGCCGTCGCCGTTGAGGTCGGCGGGGCACTCCCCGACCTCTTCCGCGCTGAAGACGGTCATGATCAGGTGCGAGTTGGGAAAGCCGGCCGAGGCGAGCGAGACGAAGTTCACTGGGCCGCACTCGGGGGCGCGGATGTAGCTTGGTGCGGATTGTCCGGCGGAGTTCTTCGCGATGAAGATGAGTCCGGCGTCGCCACCGGCGGCGACGATGCGTGAGGGACACCAGATCTCGATGATCATGAACGAGCCACCCGGGAGCGCAACGGCGCCCGGGAACTCCGCGGTGTAGAGGGCGTCTCCGCCACCGTCGGGAATGACGAGGCTCGTCTCGCCGAGCAGGGTGAGCGCGTCGTAGGGACCGGTGATGGCGCCGCCGGTGAAGATCCGCACGAACACGGGCCAATCGCCGCCCTGATTGACCGCGACACCGAAGCGGACGCATCCGACGGTGAAGCCGTCCGGGGGGACGACGAACGATCGCGCGAGGCCGGTCCCTCCGCTCACGCCACCGCCGAGACACGCGATGCTCACGCTGGCCTGGATGAGGTCGGTGTTGTTGGACTGGGTGAGAGACGGCTCTGCGCAGGCCGATGTGCTGGCGATGCCGCCCTCGTGGACGCGGCGATCGAGGACGACGTGATCCGGTCGGAGCCCGAGATCGATGATCGACGCGAATCCGGGCCCGCCACGTGCTGGCGGCGGGTCGTGGTCGGCATACGCGGGCGTTGTGAACAGGGTGCCGGTGCCGACGGCGACCAAAGCAGCGGCGGCGAGGGCTGGCAGATGACGACACGACATGGCAGGCCTCCTCGTGAGAGCCTCCATGAGCCGGAGGCATGGCGCGGACCGTCCACCGGCGCACGCCTCCACGCGGTCGGCGTCGTGCGTCACGGTCCTCAAGGAAGTCCGTCGGGATTCGCCAGATCTCGTGGGGTCAATGAGAGATTTGTTCGGACCGGCCAGTCCCAAACCGCCGCCGCAGCCGCTCCGCGTCTTGAGGCGGCCCACCGTGCTTTCGCGTCCAGCGGGCGATGTGGTACTCGAGGTTCCCCGCCATCGACGCCTCGGCGGCGGTCAGGTCGACCAGGTAGAAGAGGCCGCCCGCGTCCGGGTCGGAGCGGCTGCCTTCGCCGCCGGCGGCGAGCCAGCGGCCGTCGGGGCTGAAGTCGAGGCAGAGGACGCTGTCGTCGAAGAGCGACAGCGCCGCGAGCTCGCGTCCGTGCTCGATGTCCCAGAGCCGGATGTCGCGCGACTCGGCGGCGCCGCCGCCGGTGGCGAGGAGTCGGCCGCTGGGATGGAACGCCGCGCACATCGCGGGGCCGGCGTGCGAGCCGAGGTCGCGGACGTGGACTGCTTCGAACTTCCCGCAGCCGCCACTCCCGCCGACCTCGATCAGGCGCCAGACGCGCACCACGCCGTCGTCGTGCGCGGTCACGAAGAGGTCCGGATCGGTCGGGCTCACCACGATCGCCTGCATCGGCGGCATCGCCACCGCCGGTGCGATGGGCTCCAGCGATGCCTCATCGAGCACCTGGACGCCCGCACCGCTCGGTCCCGCGAGCAGAAGGCGCCGGTGCGCACTCCGTGCAAGCGCGCGCTGACCGGCGATGACCGAGTGCCGCGCGAGCCGTCGCTCCGTGACGACGGCGTCGTCGTCGGCACGGAAGCGCGTCAGACGACCGTCACCGGCGAGCGTCCAGATCGACGCGCCGGGTTCGATGACGAGTCCGCAAATCCAGCGGCGATCGCCCTCCGCCAGCACCGTGATCGCGGCGGGCTCGACTGGTCCGATCCCGTCGGTCGGCTCGAGCCGATCGGCGGCAGCGTGGCGCAGCCTGAGGACTCTGGCGTCGTTGCGGCCGAGCTCGTGGGTGCCGACGACGAGATCCGCGCCGTCGAAGGCGAGTCGCGTCAGGCCTTCCGCCTGGGGTCCGCCGGCGTGGATCACCGTGCCGTCGAGACCGACGAACCACTCGATCTCCTCGTGCTGCCGCATCCGTTCGGCTCGTGGCGCGTCCAATCCGCGAGTCGATTCGGTCGATTCGCGCGATAGGTCGTACCGTCGGACGCTGCCGTCCATCGCGACGCTGAAGAGCGCCGAGCCATCCGGGGCGAAGCGACAGGCGAAGATCGTCGCCGATCCGGTTCCTGCTCCGGTCGCCGTGTGCGGGGCCGCGTGTCGCAGCCGCCGGATCGCGACGGGATCGAGATCGACGACCACGCAGCGCTGTTCGCCGGTGGCTCTGGCGGCAAGGTGGCGGTCATCGTCGGAGATCGACGCATGCACACCGCGCAGCGACGGGATCGTGCGGGGCGCGAGGGACTCCTCGTGGGCGTGACCGATGGCGATGGTCAGTCGCTCGGTCACGACGGGGTAGCGCAGGTTGTCGGGCGTGGCGTTGATGGCTCGGATGGTGCGACCGTCGACGCCATCGGCACCGACCGCGACGTGTGGCCCGAACGTGACGCCCCAATCGTCGCAGCGCAGGAACGCGTGGCCTGCCGTCCCGAACGCGAGCAGCTCATTCGGTCGGCCGCGCGACTGGACGCGTCGGTAGTGTGGTCGATGGTCGCGGCACCGCCGATGCAGCTCGCGACCATCGCGCATCGACAGGAAGCGCAGCTCGCCGGCGGTGAACGTGAGTGCGGCCATCGACTCGCTTCCGTCGCAGGCGATGGTGCTCGGCGCTTCGTCGAGCACGATCGACCATCGACGCTGCACGCCGGCCTCCCGAAGATCGAGCAGCTCGAGCGTGCAGCCGGTCGGGTCGGTGGGATCGGGACGGAGCAGCGTGCCGGCGCCGAGCGCCGTTCGGTTCATGTCGGCATGCGATGCGGTCCACTGCTGCGCGAGCGTCGCGAGCTCGGTGTCGACGAGTGCTGCGGTGCTGCGCGAGTCGTAGGCGAGCAGCCATCGTCCGGCGCGCCGGGTGGCGAAGTCGCGTCCCCAGGCTCCCTCCGGCAGTGCCACGCGGGCGACGATCTCGCCGCGGCGCCAATCCCAGAATCGAACCGAGCTGACGTCGCCATCGCAGATGACGGCGGTGGGTGAACGCTCGTGTCGGGCGAATGTGATGAAGCCCGCATCGGCGATCGGCAGCGAGGCGACGACGGGCGTGCGCATGTACGCCTCCCAGAGCGCCCAGTAGACGGGGCTGGTCGGCACCGACCGGGCCGTCGGCGGTCCGGCGCCGAGCGCCCCGCCCCCTTCGCGCACGTCCCCGTCGAGACCGCCACCGCGGAGGGCGTCGTCGGGCGCGATCAGCAGGTCCCAGAGCTGCCGCTCGCCGAAGAGGAAGTTGTCGCGCGAGGTGGACCGGAGGTCGGCAACGGTCGCCCAGTGGGCCTCGACCGCGCCAGCGCTGCGAAGCCGCGCCGAGATCTCGGCGCGGCGCACCGACGCGCGGGCGCTGATTGCGAGCGTCACGATGACCGCGGCGATCAGCACGAAGAGCGTGGCGATCGTGAGCGCCACGCGATGGCGCCACGCCGTCGCGCGAAGGAGGTAGGTGCGGCTGTCGAAGCGGGCACGCACCGGGGCGCCTTCGAGCCAGTGGCCGAGGTCATCGGCAAGGTCGCCGGCCGTCGCGTAGCGGCGTTCCTTCGGTTTGGCCAGTGCCTTGAGGATGATCGCGTCCAGCGCGTGGTCGGACGGCGGCGCGTCGGCGGTCGGTCGGTCGAGCGCGCCCTCTCGGATCCGGGCGATGAGTTCCGGCGGCGGCAGGCGCGCGTCCCACGGCAGTCGCCCCGCCAGCCCGACGTGCAGCAGCAGCCCGAGACCATGCACGTCGGTGCGGATGTCGGTGCCGTCGCGCCGCCCGTCGACCTGCTCCGGCGCCGCGTGCGCCAGGGTGCCGAGGAATGCCCCCGTCACGGTGGCGAATGAGCCCGACCCCTCGCCGAGCGCCTTGGCCAGGCCGAAGTCGAGCACGCGCGGCTGGCCGTCGGGCGTGACGAGCACGTTGCCGGGCTTGAGGTCGCGGTGAAGGACGCCGCGGATGTGCGCGTACGCGATCGCTTCGGCGATGCGACGAACAGCCTCGACGATCCGACGGCGACCCGGCACACCGTGCTCGCGCTCTCGCGCCGCCCACTCGTCGAAGCGCTCGCCGTCGACGAGCTCCATCACGCAGCCGACGCGACCGTCGGGTGCGGCGCAGTCGCCGAGCACGCGCACGATGTTCGGATGGTCGAGCCGCGCCGTGAGCTCCACCTCGCGCCGGAAGCGGTAGCGCCGCGCCGGTCGACTGACGGCGTCTCCGAGCGGCACCTTGATGGCGACCGGGCGGCCGGTGGAGAGCTGGCGGGCACGGTAGACGACGCCTTGGCCACCGATGCTGATGATCGACGCGATCGCGTAGCCGGGAAAGTCATCGCGGATCGATTCCGGGCGCGGATCGCCGCCGAGGGGCGACCTCGCGGAGGACGTCGACGCGCCCGATCCGACCGCCGACGCGCGGCCCGGCGCCGCCGTCGGACCATCGAGGAGGCCGGGATCTGCGCGAACGCGCGCCGCAAGGCCCGCGATGAGCGCATCGGCCTCGCGCATCTCGTCGAGCCGCGCGCGGCAGGTCGAACAGCCGGCCAGGTGGGCACGCGCCGCAGCGATCACCTCGCGAGTCGCGGGGTCCTCGGACAGGTCGGGTTCCCCGACGCTGCCGCAGCGGACCAGGCCTTCGAGCGCAGCCAGATCGAGGCACGCTCCGCTGCGGCGCCCTCGATCGGATGCGAGCTCGTGTTCACGTGGTCTCCTGTCCGGCACCGGTTCCCCGCAGTCGAATGGCGGTCCATGGTGGGCATCGCTCGCGGCACGCGCCCCGGACCCGTCGGAGGCGTCCGAGGCCGGGTCGCGAGATCTCAGCGGGCGCAACGGAGGGCGTTGCGATCCGTCACGTCAGACGTCCTCATAGAGCTCGTCGAGCCGAGCGGCGATCGGTCGCAGTCGCTTGCTGACGCGATACTTGGCGCTGTAGACATCGTCGGCGGTCATGCCCAGGTTCGCGGCGACCTCGGCGACCGGGACGCCGCGCAGCGCGTAGAGCTCGAACGCCTTGATCGTGCGATCATCGACCCCGCATCGGCGCAGTTCCTCGAGCGCGGCGAGCACGATCTGGAGCTGCCGTTCATCCATCCAGAGCTTCGCGACCGCCGAGTCGTCGGCGATCTCCGAAACGGAGTCGAGCGACTCGGACGCCTGGACGCGGCGCTGTCGATGTCGGCGCTGGTCGATGATCCGCGAGCGGAGAATGGTGATGAGGAAGCCGCTCAGCCGACCGCGAGCGCGATCGTACTGGCCTTGCCTCCAAGAAGCCAGGAAGGTCCAGAGCGATGACTGGACGACATCCTCGAGATCGCCATCGTGGACGTTCATCCTCCGCGCGACGCCGCACATGATCGGCGTGCAGCGAGCGACGAACGCGCGCCACGCCGCGTCGTTGGCCGGATCGATCAGGGCCTCAAGGAGGGCCGTGGTCGTCTTGGTCGCTTCGAATGTCGAGTCCATCGCGCGTGCGAACTCCGGAGAGGATCCGTCCCGAATGCGACCGGCACGGCCCGCATGGCCGCGCACCGGGAGCCGCGAACGCCGTCAACCCCGTCCCCCTCCCCCGGGAGGGTGCGCCGAGGATTGACATGAACCGGCGTCGGTGACGGTCCGACCGGTCCGCATGGTAACGTTGAAAGTCGCGTGTCGTCACGGTCTGGCTCGCGAACGATCGAGCCTCGCAGGTTCACCCCGCCTCGCGTGACCAGGTGTCGCCGATGCCGCTTCTGAGCAAGGAACCTCCGCGCGGCGCCTCTGCCGCTCCCTGGTGGTACCCGACTCCGGACGGCTTCACGCACCGCGCAGACGGAGACCCCGATGACCGAACTTCACGCGGCGAAGAGCCCCCATGACCTCGGCGCCCCCGCAACCGCCCGCCGCCCGGCGAATCGGGTCGCGAGCACCGTGCTCGGACTCCTCGGTGCCGCCATCTGCGCATGGGCGGGGTTCCGGATGCTGGTGGCCGGAGTCGCGTTGCTGTTTCTCGACGCGCTTTCGGCGCCGGCAGGGGGCGTGTCGTTCGACTTCCTCGCTTCGCCCCGGTTCCTGCTTCACTTCGCCTCGCCGGCGGTGATCGGAGCGCTCCTCGTCTTCCTCTCGCGGCGCATCGCAGGCCGCAGCGCCGCTCGGGCGCTCGCGGCAGGCGTGGTCGCCGCCTTCGTCCCGGTCGTGCTCGCGATCGTGATTGTGGTCGTCTTCGAGCGGATCTGAGGCGACGGCATCCGCGCCCGCGTCGGCGCGCGCGGATCCTCGCGTAGATCTCGCCCGCCGCACGCTGAGCGCTGACGAGCGCTTTGCGCAGCATCCAGATGCTCACGCGACGTCGCTTCGTCGGCGAGGTCGAGGAGTGGACGACCCGGATCGTCGACTTCACGGGCATCCCCACGCTCTTTCCGGAGGATCCGGAGCCGGAGTTCGTGGACATCAACGACGACAACGTCGCCGTCGTCACGCTCCAGGAGAACAACCACGTCGTGCTCGTCGACCTCGCCGCCGGCGCGGTCGTCGGCGACTTCTCCGCTGGCCACGTCGATCTCGAACAGATCGACGTGACGAACAACGGCCTCATCCAGCTCACCGGCGTCAGGACGGATGCCCCCGCGAGCCGGACGCGGTCCTCTGGCTCTCGCGCCGCACCTTCGCCACCGCGAACGAGGGGGACCTCTTCGGAGGCAGCCGAGGGTTCAGCATCTTCGGCGATGACGGTACGGTCCTCTTCGACAGCGGCAACAGCTTCGAGTGGACGGCCGTGCGCAACGGTCACTACCCCGAGACGCGATCGGGCAGCAAGGGGACCGAGCCCGAGGGCGCGGCCTATGCGGTCTATCAGACGCCGGCGGGACCGCAGCGATTCCTCTTCATCGCCTCGGAGCGCGGCAGCTTCATCGGCGTCCATCGGCTTCCTGAGCTTCCCGCGTCCGACCTCGACGGCGACGGCGCGGTCGATGGCGCAGACCTCGGCCTGCTGCTCGCCGCGTGGGGCGCCGAGAGCGCTGAGCTCGACCTCGACGGCGACGGCTTCGTCGGGGTCGGCGACCTTCGGGTCCTCCTCGGCTCGTGGGGGTACGGCGACAGCGCCCCGGAGCTCGTGCAGGTCCTCCCCGCGGGCGCTCGTCCGGAAGGGCTGCTGGCGATCCCCGAGCGCGGCCTTCTCGTCGCCGCAAGCGAGCTGGACAACCGGGCCGGCAAGGTCCGCTCCACCGTCACGATCTACGAGCTCGGCGCGTCGTCGACCTACCCCTCCTTTTCCTCCGTCGATCGCGCCGACGGCACGCCGATTCCATGGGGCGCCCTCTCCGGGGCGATCGCCGACCCGGGCGACGAGGACCGCATCTACGCGATCCACGACAACATCTACCGCCAGTCGCGGATCTTCGCGATCGACCTCTCCACCGCTCCCGCGACCGTCGCCGCCGAGCTGCCGCTCCTCGACGCCGACGGCCGCCTGCTCGCCGCCCTCAAGAAGATCAAGGCCGAGCTGCCGGAGACTCCGAACTTCAATACCTGCGGCCCTGGTGAACGCCAACGGAACGGTGAACATCGACGGAGAGGGCATCGCCCTGGCGCTCGACGGCGGCTTCTGGATCGCCCACGAGGGGGGCGGGAACCTGATCGACGGCGCCAGCAACCCCGCGAGCTTCCCCTTCCTGAGCCCCAACCTGCTGGTCAAGGTGACCGCCGACGGAACGATCGTCGAGGTCGTCTCCCTGCCGATCGAACTCACCCGGAACCAGCTCCGCTTCGGCTTCGAGGGCGTGGCCTCCGTGGTCGAGGACGGCGCGGAGATCCTCTACGTCGCGTTCCAGCGCGCATGGCCCGCCGCCGGAGACCCCGCCGACCTCGCCCGCATCGGCCGCTACGACACGGTGCGCGGCGACTGGACGTTCGCGTACTACCCGCTCGACGCCGCCACCTCTCCCAATGGCGGCTGGGTCGGCGTCTCCGAGGTCACCGCCCTCGGCGGAGGCCGCTTCGCCACGGTCGAGCGCGACGATCAGGCCCTCAGCGACGCTCGCGTCAAGACGGTCCAGGAGTATGCCATCGAAGGGATCCGCTTCGAGCCCCTCGAGGCAGCGACCCTCCCCATCGTCCGCAAGCTGCTGCGCCGGGACCTGATCGCCGCGGGCGACTTCGATGCGGGCGTCGTGCTCGAGAAGATCGAGAGCCTCGCGGTGCTGCCGAGCGGCCGCGCCCTGGTCATCACGGACAACGGCGGCATCGGGAACACCAGCGGCGAGACCCGCATGATGGACCTCGGAGTCCTCTTCCCCGCCCGTTGACCGGCGGCGGGGAGCGCCCCTCCCCTCCCCTCGCCTCTGCGTCGAGCTTCGCAACCACTCCAAGGACCCCCCGGAGCCGTCGCCGCGACGCTCCGAGCACTACAACGCCCCTTGGCTTCGTCGCGAGGTCGTCCGAAGTGGATGTTTCACAAGGAGAAGCGACGCGGCCGGGGCGCCGACGGCCCCGCTGCGGGCCTTCAAGCCCCCCAATGTCGAGACGAGCTGCGAGCTTCGACGCCGTGAAACGCCGCTTCGGGCGACCGCAGCAGACGACAAGGGGCGCTGTAGTGCTACTTCGCGGCGCACACCTTCTCGTGGACCGAGTTCGACATCGACGCCGACGAGGTCCTCACCGTGACCACGTGGGGAATCGAGGCCTTCGATGACGCCGCCGCCGAAGCCGACCCGGAGGCCGTGCTCGCGCTCGTGCCGCAGATCGTCAGCCGGTTCCGCGTGATCCCGCAGCGGACGCCCTGCGCCGACCTGAACGGCGATCAGACGACCGACGGCGTCGATCTCGGCGTGCTGCTGAGCCAGTGGGGCGGTCCCGGGTCGGCGGATCTCAACGGCGACGGGATCGTCGACTCGGCGGATCTCGGCCTGCTGCTCACGGCATGGGGGCCCTGCTCGCGCTGAGGTCGGCGACCCGGCGACAGGCCGCCGATGACGGCCGTCGCCGCGGGAGAACGATCGTGCCGCCGACTGCACGGCCTTCCGCGCAGTCGGCGGCACCGAGGCTGCGCGACGCGCTCGGCGGAGAGCCGCGGTCCTGCGACTTCGGCGGGTCCTCCCGCGATGGAGGGTCTCCGGGCGCGCTGCGCGCACCTCGCGGGAGCAGAGCCTCCGAGGTTCCCTACGGCGCCGATGCCTCGGAAGGAAGCTCCGGGTACTTCGGCGATGTCGGCGGCGGCAACGCCGGGATCCAGCGCGGCAGCGCCGGGCGGAGCGGCTTGGGATCGTCGATCGCCGCGTCGATGCGCTCGATGACGATCGGGAAGAACGGGTTGCTCGCGATGCGGAAGATCGCGTCCAGATGGACGATGAGCGTGCCGCGCTCGCCGCGGGCCATGATCGCGCCGAGGTTCGCGCCGTACTCGTCGGAGCTCGGTCGGAGGCCGTAGAGCGGATCGTCGAGCGGAAACGGCAGCGCGACGTGCGAGAGCGAGAAGATCTCGTCGGGATACTCCACGTCCAGCTCGCGCACATCCTCGTCGCGATCGCCCGCCGCAGTGGTCCGCTCGACCACCGCGGAGCTGCCATCCGGACCGGTGGCGATCACTGTGAGCCTGTAGGCGCGCGGAGGCGGGGAGACGACGCGCTCGACCGCCCGCTCGGCGCTCGGTCGCATCAGCATGCCGAGCTTGACGTTCCGGTTGACGTCGAAGAGCACCAGCTCGCTGCCGTTGACCGGCAGGTGGGCGTAGAGCGCATCGATGATCGCGGGCGTGCTCACCGTGAAGTCCATCACCGACTGGAACGTGAGCACCGGCGGCATGGCGGCCAGACTGCCGTCGCGGGACGCGAGCAGCACCTGCTGCCGCAGCGCCGTCGAGAGCCGGTGCGCCTGCCGCGCCGCGTTGACCGGGAAGGAGTTGAACTTGAAGGGATTGAACTCCGGCAGGATGCCCAGCCACGCCGCCTTCGAGAAGGCGGGCAGCACCGCGGGAAGCCCGGCGAGCCCCGCGAACTGCGCGAAGCGCGTGATGCCGACCATCGGCGAGATCAGGATCACCCGATCAGGGACGCGCAGCTCCGCGTCGCCGAGCGCGTCGATCGTGTACTTCACCGCCAGCGCGCCGCCCATCGAGAACCCGACGATGTGCAGCGGCGCCTTCGCCCCCATCGGACCGGAGCGCTCCGTCGCCTCGCGGACGGCCAGGCGCGTCGCGGCCATCCAGTCCCGCCAGTCCGCAGCGGTCAGGGCTCCGGGGACCGTCCCGTGATGCGGCAGCCGGATGCCGACCGTGTGGAACCCCCGTTCGCGATAGCGCGCTGCGATGTGCCGGAGGCTGTACGGAGAATCGGTCAGGCCATGAAGCAGCACGACGGCGCCCGCCGGGTCGCCCTCGGGCGGCGTCGAGTAGGAGCGATTCCAGTCCGTGGGAAGGCCCGGGGCGTAGACGGCGCTCGCCGGGTGATAGCGGTTGGGCCCGTCGGTGCCGTCGGCATCGAGGGCGAGCGAGACCTCGCGGCGAATCGCCTCGAAGAGCTCCGCCTCGACGGCGACGTAGCGCGCCCAGTCGCTGCTGTCGAGTTCGGTCGCGCCGAGCTCCTTCGGGACGAAGGTGTGCCAGGGCTGGAGCGCCGGCCCCGACCGGACCAGCGCCACCCGCGCAGCGAGCGCGAGCGCGACGCCGAGGAGCAGGAGGATGAGCGTCCGAAGCAGCCACGCCACCGGCCTTCGACGCCATGCGCTCGCGGGGCGCGCCTCGGCGCCGATCGGTGGCCGGGGGGCCGTGGTCGTGGTCATGGTGAACGGTGGCAGCGTCGGTGCGGCGCGGCGCGATGGTACCGCCGCGACTGACGCGTGGAGGAATCGTGCGACCCGCGGAACCGCGACGCAGCTCCGCGACGCGGCGGGAGGATCGAGCGAGTTCGATCCGCCGGCTGCCCCGCGCATCGCCCGCGAGGGGAGGCCGGAGCGAGGGCCGCGGTGAGTGCTCGCCGAGGTCCTCGTGAGTGGCCTCATGACGGGCCTCATGACGGGCCTCATGACGGGAAGGGCCCCGGTTTCCGGTCCCTCAGGCTCCGGCTCCGTCGGCGTTGGCGGGCGTCCATCGGCGCTCCGTCGCGAAATTTGCTTGGCACTCCGGCGCAGGCCGAGCGAATCTCGCTTCCCCGAGAGCCGGCAGCCTGCCGAGTCCGGCCGTTCGGAGACTCGGCGGCGCCTGCATCCGTGAGAAGAACCTTCACATGCGTCACCACCTCTCCATCGCCATCGCGTCCGTGTGCGTCCTTGCGGCGCCCGGACTTCTCACGCCACTCCCCGCCGCGGCGGCCCAGGCCGGAGCACACGGGGCGGCCGACTCCCTCGTCGTCCGCTATTTCAAGGATGCGGTCTCGCGACCGCTCGACGGCTCCAGGCTGGCCGCAGTCGCCCCCGCCGCCGAGCGCGAGGCGCTCCGCGCCAGGCTCGCGGCCCTCGACATCGAGCCGGCCTTGATCGAGTTCGGCCATGACGACATCGTCATGGTCGAGGTTCCGCAGCACCGCGGCGGGAACGAGTTGCGCGCGACGATCGCGACCCTCTCGGCCCAGCTCGCCGCCGACGCCGCCGCGCAGCGACCGCATGCGCCCGCCGGACCGATCGCCGGCGGGGCCTTCGTCGCCCCCGTGATGCTCGACGACCGCGGCGGGCCGATGATCGTCCTGCCGTCGATCTTCGCCGGCTTCGCCGCGGGCGTCGATCACCGCGTCGCGGAAGCGATCGTCGCGGCCCTCGGCGTCGGCACGATCGTCGAGTTCGACCGCCATCCCGGCGTTCATCGGATCGTCCCCTCGACCCGCGACGGCTTCGCGGCGGTCGAATTGGCCAACGCGCTCGCCATGCACCCCGCGGTCGACTTCGCCGAGTGCGACATGGCGATGAAGGTCTATCCGGCCTGGATCCCCAACGATCCGCTCTTCACCAACTGCTGGCAGCTCAACAACACCGGCCAGTTCGTCGGCTTCGTCGCCGACATCGATGTCAACGCCCCGGAGGCCTGGGATCTCGTCACCGGCAGCGCCAACGTCCTGATCGCCATCCTCGACGACGGCGTCCAGCAGAATCACCCCGACATCAATCAGGTCACCGGTCTCAACATGACCGGCACCGGCGGCACCGGCGGCCCGACGCACACCTACGACAATCACGGCACCGCCGTCGCGGGGCTGGCCACGGCGACCGCCAACAACGGCATCGGAGTGGCGGGCGTCTGCCCCGGCTGCCGGACGATCTCCATCAAGATCGCCTACGACGACACGCCCGGGTGGGGCTGGAACAGCCAGGCGAGCTGGATCGCCGACGGCGTCTGGGCGGCGCTCAACAACGGTGCCCGGGTGAGCAACTCGAGCTTCGTCACGGGCAGCGCGTCGACGGTCACCAACGCGTACCAGCTCACGCAGGGTGCGGTGCTTCACATCGGCTCCGCCGGCAACGACAACGGCGGCGCGGTGACCTACCCCGCAAGCCTCGCCGCGGTGCAGGCGGTGACCGCGATCAACGGCGCCGGGAACCTCGCCTCCTTCAGCAACTTCGGCTCGCAGGTGATGTTCACGGCGCCGGGAGTCGACGTTCACACCACCGACCGCACCGGCTCCGCGGGCTACGCCTCCGGGAGCTACACGTGGTTCGACGGCACCTCGGCCTCGTCGCCGGTGGTCGCGGGCGTGGCCGGACTGGTCTTCTCCGCGAAGCCCTCGCTCTCGCCGGCGGCCGTGCTCTCGATCCTCCAGAGCACCGCGAAGGATCTCGGTCCCGCGGGATGGGACAACAAGTTCGGTCACGGCATCCCGCGCGCCGACGCGGCGGTGATCGAGGCCCTCTTCGGAGCGATCTGCCCCGGCAGCGGCAACTGCTACGCGAGCAACGGCTCGCCGGGGTGCAGCAACGACTCCTGCTGCATGAGCGTCTGCCCGCTCGATCCGTTCTGCTGCAACACGACCTGGGACGGCCTCTGCGCCAGTCTCGCCGTCAGCCTCTGCGCCGGCTGCGGCAGCAGCGGCGCCGGAAGCTGCTTCACCGCGAACGGCTCGGCGGGCTGCCAGTCCTCCGCGTGCTGCTCGAGCATCTGCGCTTCCGATCCCTTCTGCTGCAACACGACGTGGGACACCATCTGCGCCAACGCCGCCTGGACCTCCTGCGCAGTCGAGAACGATGAGTGCAGCGGCGCTCTCACCTTGACCACCGGCGTCGCCCAGAACTTCAACACCGCCACGGCGACGACCGGATCGGTCCCGGGATCGCTCTGCGACATCGACGGCTACAACACCATCTTCAAGGACATCTGGTTCCGCTGGACGGCGACGTGCAGCGGCTACATGACCGTCTCGACCTGCAACACCGCCAGCTTCGACACCAAGATCGCCGTGTACGGCCCGGGTTTCCTCGGCGGCTCCTGCCCCAGCACGTCCCCGCTCCTCAGCGGCGTGCTGCTCGCGTGCAGCACCGGCGGCAGCGGCTGCGGCCAGACCGCGAAGGCGAGCCTGCTCGTCGAGGCCGGGACGGTCTACCGCATCCGCCTCGGCGGCGGCGCCAACGGGGCCCAGGGCTCCGGGACGCTCCTGGTCACCTGCGGCGACATCCCCCACAACACCTGCGCCAACGCGCTCCCGATCTTCGACGGCGTCACCGCGTTCACCAACGTCGGCGCGACGACGACCGGGCCGACCGTCACCGGCTGCAACCTCGGCGGCTACGACCAGATCGGGTCGGACGTCTGGTACAGCTACACGGCCACCTGCACGGGGCCGCTCCGGGTCTCGACCTGCAACAGCGCCACCTTCGACACCAAGATCGCCGTCTACGGCCCGGGCTTCCTCGGATTCTCCTGCCCGAGCGGGAGCCAGTTCACCTCGGGCGTCCTGCTCGGCTGCAACGATGACGCCGCCGGGTGCTCCGGCTGGACCTCGGACCTGACGGTGAACGTCGTCGCGGGGAACAACTACCGCATCCGCGTCGGCGGCTTCAATGCCCAGCAGGGAAGCGGCACGCTGCTGCTCCAGTGCGGCGGACCGTGCCCTGCCGACCTCACCGGCGACGGTCTCGTCAACGGCGCCGACCTCGGCATCCTGCTGAATCAGTGGGGCATCTCAGGCAGCGCCGACCTCAACGGCGACGGCATCGTCAACGGCGCCGACCTCGGCATCCTGCTCAACGACTGGGGCACCTGCCAGTGACGCGCTGAGCTGAGCACACGCACCCCGCTCCCCGGGGGAAGCCCGAGGGGATGGCGGGCCACACGACGCCGTGGCGCGAGAGCGCCGCGGCGTCTTCGCTGGCAGTCGGGCGCAGCTCCCGAAGCCCCTCGCAACTCCCGGTTTCGGCCCGGGATGCGCGGGCGCCGCTGGATGCTCCCGAGCGCGCGGGACGCACGCGGCGGCGAGGCGGGAACGCGGACCCCCCTTCGGCGCCGAGGCCGGCTCGGACGTACACTCGACCTGTCCCGGCGGAGTCGCGCCTCGGACTCCGACACTTCAAGCACAAGGATCCGCCATGCCCGAGTCGCACGAGTACGTCCCAACCGAACGCGAGCAGGCGTTCCTCGCCGGCGTCGAGGAGAGCCGCCACGAGCGGAACATCATCAACGGCCTCGCGCCGTTCTTCGATGAGCGGGCGCCGGCGGACATGCTCGAGTTTTACTCGCCGTCGGAGATCGTCCAGCTCCGGACGCTCAAGACGACGGAGCGCGACGTCGAGAAGCGGATGCCCGTCAAGGTGACGCGGCACTACTACGAGCTCGCCCGCACCAGTCCGCCGCTCCAGCGGCTCGTCAAGGCGAGTCCGGATGAGACGCTCGATCTCGCCGGCTCCGAGGACCCCGGGCACCAGATGGACTACAGCCCCGTCGAGGGGATGCTCCATAAGTACGAGATGGGGCTGCTCTACGTCGTCTCGACCTGCTCCGCCCACTGCCGGTTCTGCTATCGCGAGGAGCTCATCGCCCGCAAGGAGATCACCCGGCAGGATGGCACCGTGGCCAAGAAGGGCCTGGCGTCGATCCCCGAGGTGATCGGCTACATCCGGCGCTTCAACGCCGATGTCGCGGCCAACGGCGGCGTCCATCCGGTCTGCGGGAGGAGCAAGCTCCGGGAGATTCTCCTCTCCGGCGGCGACCCGATGGTGCTGAACAACGGCAAGATCGCGGCGTGGCTGGCTGCGCTCGCCGAGGCTGGGGTGGAGTCGATCCGCATCGGCACGAAGGAGATGGCGTTCTATCCGGAGCGCTTCGACGACGCCTTCGTCGCGATGCTCGACCGCTTCCATCGGGCGTATCCGGAGGTCGGCCTGCACGTCGTGGTCCACTTCGAGCACCCCGACGAGTTCCTCGCCAGGGACGCCGACGGCGCCTATCGCCGCAACGACGCCGGCTTCCTCCAGTGGGTGCCTGCCACGGGCGAGGCGATGCGGAAGCTCGTCTCGCGCGGCTGGCTCACCGTCGAGAACCAGTCCCCGATCATCAAGGGGATCAACGACGACCCGGACGCCCTGCGCATCCTCCAGCGCGAGTTCAAGCGGGCGGGCGGGGAGAACCACTACTTCTTCTGCGGGCGCGACATCATCGCCTACCGCGCCTTCAACGTGCCCATCGAGCGCGCGTGGCAGATCCTGAACGAGTCGCAAAAGGGGCTCTCGGGAATCGAGAACCACGCCCGGCTCTCGATCACCCACTACAAGGGAAAGACCGAGGTGAACGCGGTCACGAACGAGCCGATTCCCGGCCTTCGCGGCAGCGAGAACGGCGTGGTGATCTTCAAGATCCTCCGCAACGCGGGAACCGCCCCGGACCGCGGCAAGGTCTGCATCGTGGGCCGGAACCCCGAGGCGCTCTGGTTCGACGGGTACGACGACCGCGTCCTCTTCGACGAGGCCGGGCTCTACGCCTACGCGCGGGTGAAGAGCCTGCGCCTGACCCACGCGCCCGTCGCCGCCTGCCGATGATCGACAAGCGCGTCGACGGGGCGGCGGCGGCGGTGGCGGACATCCCCGACGGCGCCGCGGTGATGATCGGCGGCTTCGGCGAGGCGGGAAGCCCGATCGAGCTGATTCACGCGCTGATCGACCAGGGAGCCTCGCGCCTGACGGTGATCAGCAACAACACCGGCAGCGGCGAGGTGGGCCTGGCGGCCCTGCTCAAGGCCGGGCGGGTGGCCAAGGTGATCTGCTCCTTTCCGAGGACGGCGAACTCGACGGTCTTTCCCGAGCTCTACCGCGCGGGGGCGGTCGAGCTCGAACTGGTTCCGCAGGGCACGCTGGCGGAGCGGATCCGCGCCGGGGGCGCCGGGATTCCCGCGTTCTACACGCCGACCGCGGTGGGCACGCCGCTCGCCGAGGGCAAGGAGCATCGGAGCTTCGGAGGGCGCGAGCACGTGCTCGAACGCGGAATCCGCGCCGACTTCGCGCTGATCAAGGGACGCATCGCGGACACCCACGGCAACGTGCTCTATCACCGCACCGCGCGGAACTTCGCGCCGCCGATGGCGACTGCGGCCGAGGTGACCATCGTGCAGGTCGGCGCCGTCGTCTCCGCCGGCGCCATCGACCCCGAAGCGGTGGTCACGCCGGGGATCTTCGTCGACCGCGTCGTGCACGTGCCGCAGCCGCTTCAGGAGTCGGAGCTGGTGGCGGCGGGAGCGCGGTATCCATGAACGCACGGGGCGGAGGCGAGGCCGGCATGCCCGCCGCTGCGAGCCCGGCGAATCGGGCCGCGGGAGTCGGCGCATCGGCCGCCGCGGTTCCAGGCGACCGCGGCGCTGGAGCGACCGCCGCAGCGCGCGAGGAGCGCGCGTCGCTCGGCTGGAGCCGCGACCAGATCGCCCGCCGGGTCGCGCAGGACATCCCCAACGGCTCGTATGTCAACCTCGGGATCGGGCTCCCTGAACTGGTCGCCCGGTTCGTGCCCGAGGGTCGCTCGCTGGTCTACCACACCGAGAACGGCCTCTTGGGCATGGGACCCTCCCCCGCTGCCGGAGAGGGCGATCCGGAGCTGATCAACGCGGGCAAGCGGCGGGTCACCATGATGCCCGGAGCGGCGTTCTTCGATCAGGCGACGAGCTTCGCGATGATCCGCGGCGGGCATCTCGATCTCAGCGTCCTCGGGGCGCTCCAGGTCGCGCGGAACGGGGACCTTGCCAACTGGTCCACCGGCGCCGACGACGCCATCCCCGCCGTCGGGGGGGCGATGGACCTAGTCGCGGGGGTCCGGCGGGTCTTCGTCCTCACGCAGCACGTCACCAAGGAAGGCGAACCGAAGCTGGTCGATGCGTGCACCTATCCGCTCACGGGGCGGGGCGTGGTCGACCGCGTCTACACCGATCTCGCCGTCATCGATGTGACCCCGGAGGGATTCCGCCTCGTCGAGCTCGCACCCGGCGTGGACTTCGGCCACGTCGCGGCGCGGACCGGCGCGGCGATCCTGCCGCCGATCGACTAGCGGCCCGACCCCGCCCGCACCATCGCCTCCCACACCAAGCGCCATGCACCCGACTGGCATCTCGACCGGCATCCTCCCAGGCACCACGTCTGGAGCCACGTCTGGATCCACGCCCGGCGCCATCGCCGGCGGAGGCGCCGCGGGCGACCGCGCCGCGCCAGCCACCCGCAGCGCCGCGCTCTACGAGCGCGCGTGTCGGGTGATGCCCGGCGGCGTCAGCCGCAACACCGTGCTGCGCTCGCCGCACCCGGCCTATCTCGACCGAGCGGAGGGGTGCCGGATCGTCGACCTCGAAGGGGCGACGCGCCTCGACTTCGCGAACAACATGGCCTCGATGATCCACGGCCATGCCTATCCGCCTGTGGTCGGAGCGGTTGCGGAGCAGCTCGCGCGCGGCACCGGATGCACGCTGGCGACGGAGGCCGAAGTGCTCTTCGCCGAGCACATCGTGGGTCGCAACTCCGCGTTCGAGCGCGTCCGGTTCGTGAACTCCGGGACCGAGGCGATCATGGCGGGGATCAAGGCCGCCCGGGCCTTCACCGGGCGCGCGAAGATCGCCAAGGTCGAGGGGGCGTACCACGGCGGCTACGACTACGCCGAAGTGAGCCAGGAGAGCCGTCCCGAGAGCTGGGGCAGCCTCGATCGTCCCAACCGCGTCCCGCTGGTGCACGGCGCGCCGCGCTCGGCGGTCGAGGATGTGATCATCCTTCCCTTCAACGACGTGGAGCGCGCCGTCGCCCTGCTCGATGAGCACCGCAACGAACTCGCATGCGTCCTGCTCGACCTGATGCCCCACAGGGCCGGCCTCTGCCCCGCCGAGCCGTCGTTCGCGGCGGCGATCCGCGAGTGGACGTCGCGCCACGGCGCCCTGCTGCTTCTCGACGAGGTCATCACGTTCCGCACCGAGGTCGGCGGGATGCAGACGCGCTACGGAATCGCGGCCGATCTCACCGCGATGGGCAAGTTCATCGGAGGCGGATTCCCCGCCGGGGCGATCGCGGGGCGCGCCGACGTGATGCAGGTGATGAACCCCCACGCCGAACGGCTGCTCTATCCCCTCTCCGGCACCTTTTCCGCGAATCCGGTGACGATGATCGCCGGACTGACGGCGCTCCGCGACTTCGATGCCCAGGCGGTCGCGCGGCTCAACGCGCTCGCCGAGCGCGCGATGCGCGGCATCGGCGAGGCGATCGCGCGGAGCGGCGCTCCCGCCAGCGTGACCGGGGCGGGCTCGATCTTCCGCATCCACATGAAGGCGACGCCGCCGCGAAGCCACCGCGATGCGCACCCGACCGCCGCGGAGAGCGCGCGCACGAAGGCGCTTCTCGAACGCCTCTTCCAGGCCGGGTTCCTCCTGATCAACTCCTGCTCCGCGGCGCTCTCGACGCCGATGACCGAACGCGAGGTCGACGCCCTCGTCGGTGCCGTCGAAGAGGCGCTGGTCGCGGTCGTGGCCGCGTAGCGCGGCACCCGAGGGCAAGTGCGACCGGCCGCAGCGCACCCGCCGCTCGGCGCGTCGGCGTCGCAGCGCGGGCGCACGCCCCGGCGGTCGCTCACGAGCGCTCGAAGAGCGCGGCCATCCCCTGACCCACGCCCACGCAGAGCGACGCGACGCCGAGACGGGCATCGCGCCGGACCATTTCGTGGACGAGAGTCGCCGCCAGCCGGGCGCCGCTCGCGCCGAGCGGGTGGCCGATCGCTATGGCGCCCCCGTTGACGTTGACGCGATCCGCGTCGAGTCCCAGTTCGCGGATGCACGCCACCCCCTGGGCGGCAAAGGCCTCGTTGACCTCGAAGAGGTCGATCTCCGGGAGGGCGATCCCGGCGCGATGCAGCAGCGTCCGGATCGCCGGCACCGGACCGATGCCCATCACCGAGGGATCGACTCCGACGGCCGCGGCGGGACCGACGAAGGCCAGGGGCGTCAGCCCGAGCGCCTCGGCCCGGCTCGCCTCGACGAGGAGCAGCGCCGCGGCGCCGTCGTTGATCCCCGAGGAGTTGCCGGCCGTGACGGTGCCGGTTCCATCGGCGGCAAAGACCGGCCGGAGGGCGGAGAGCTGCTCAAGGGTCGTCTCGGGTCGGGGATGCTCATCGGTGTCGAATCGCAGCGGCGGCCTCCTCCCCTGCGGCACGTCGATCGGCGCCAGCTCGGCGGCGAACCGTCCCGCTGCGTGAGCGGCGGCCCAGCGGCGCTGGCTCTCCAGCGCGAAGCGATCCTGCTCGGCGCGCGTGACCGCGTTCGCCCGCGCGACGTTCTCGGCGGTCTCGCCCATCGAGAAGGGATGGTGGAGCCCGGCCAGCCGCGGGTTGATCAGGCGCCAGCCGATGGTGGTGTCGTGCAGCTCCTGCGCACGGCCGAAGGCCTGATCGGCCTTCGAGAGGACGTAGGGCGCCCGGCTCATCGACTCCACGCCGCCGGCGACGACGATCTCCGCGCAGCCGGACTCGATCATCCGCGCAGCGGTGGCCACGGCCTCGAGGCCCGAGGCGCAGAGACGGTTGACGGTGACGCCGGCGACCGAGACGGGAAGGCCGGCCAGCAGCGCAGCCATCCGCGCGACGTTGCGGTTGTCCTCTCCTGACTGATTCGCGGCGCCGAGGACGACCTCCTGGACGAGCGCGGGATCGATCCCCGACTCGGCGAGCACGGCGCTGATCGCATGCGCCGCGAGATCGTCGGGGCGGACCGAAGCGAGCGCACCGCCGTGGCGACCGAAGGGGGTGCGACGGCCCGCGATCACGGCAGCGCGTCGAGGGGCTCGCCCGGACACGATGGAGACGCCCGACGGACGCGGCTGATTCGACATCGCCGCGATCGTACCGGGCGCGGGCGGAGCGGATGCACCGCGCTCGTCGCGCGGCGCGGCGACGATTCCGGTGCCGTCCGAGCCGCCAACTCGACCGCCGACTGGACCCTCAACGGGACCGCCGACTGGGCCGCCAACCGGTCAGCGAAAGAGGCCGTCGCTCGAAGAGGACGGCGCAGCGCCGAGGCGCGTCGGCGCGAACTCCGGTCGATAGTCGCGGCGCACGAGCGTGCGCGTCGCCTCGGCGTGGTTCGTGAAGGTCAGCGATGGCCGATCCCACTCCAGCACCTGCCCGGGGTACCGCGCGGCCTTGACGGCGAGAAGCCCCGGCTCGGTGCAGCGCAGGCCGATGTCGAAGGGCATCCAGCGATGCGTCGTCCCGCGCCCCAGCGCCGCATCGACCCATGCGTGCCAGTGGTTGAACTTCTCGAAGCGCGGAAGCCCGGGCCATGCGAGACCGTCTGTCTTCTCACCGCCGCGCCAGATCTCGATCGGGCCGCTCGGCGCCAGCACGAGCGTCCCGCCCTCGCAGACGACGATGGTCAGGATGCCGTCGGGCCATGAACCTTCGCCGCGCGGCCCGCCCACGCCGAGGTGCGCCCGGTCCGGCATCATGCCCGAGTCGTAGAAGTGGACGGTGCAGGTCGATCCCGCGAATCGATCGCCGGAGACCGGGTAGACCAGCGTCGAGCGGACGCGATCGGCATGGAAGTGCGAGAGGTCGCGCGACGGCGTGTGCGCGCAGACGGACGTGGGCGAGCCGAGCTCGGGGAAGGCGTAGAAGAGCACGTCGGTCAGATGCACGACCCAGTCGGTGATCTGGCCGCCGCCGAAGTTCCACCAGCTCCGCCATTGCCGCTGGACCATCTGCGGGCGGCAGGGCTCCTCGGCGGCGCCGTTCAGCCAGAGGTCGTAGTCAAAGCCCGGCGGCGGCGTCACCGGATCACCGAGAATGCCGTCGGCGAAGTAGTGCCCCCCCTGCCGCGAGCTGGTCCCGAAGGTCACATGGACTTCGATCACCTTGCCGAGGGCGCCGCCGCGGAGGATCTCCACCGCTGCGCGCCGCGCCTCGGACTCGATCCTCTGCGCTCCGACCTGGGTGACCAGGCCGGGCCGGGCCTCCACCGCGCGCCGGAGCAGCTCCAGCTCCTCGAGCTGCTGGACCAGCGGCTTCTGCCCGTAGACGTGCTTGCCGCGCGCCAGGGCCAGGGTCATCATCGCGCAGTGAGCGTGATCGGGCGTCGCCACGATCACGCCGTCGAAGCGATCGCCGTGCCGATCGAACGCCTCGCGATAGTCGGCGCAGGTGAAGGCATCGGGGTGATCCCCGGCGGCCCGTGCGAGCGCGTCGGAGTCGACGTCGCAGAGCCCGACGATCTCCGCGGCCGGATGGGCGGCGATGATCCGGCGATCCTCGCCGCCGATGGTGCCGATCACGCCGATGGCGAGCACCCGAAACGTCGTCTCCCGCGCCGGGCCTGCAAGCGCGGGTCCGATGAACGCCGATGCGCCGATCGCGGCGGCGGCCTGGAGAAACTCGCGACGGGAGAGCGCTGCGCGGGTGCCGGTCGAAGGCGAGGTCGTCATGGTCGAGGTGAGATCGTGGGTGGGAGTGCGACCGCAGTCGCCAATGAGGCCGCGTCCGACCGCGCCGGAGCGCGACGGCGGCCCGCGAACCGCCGAGTGTACCGATCGAACGGAGCGATCCCTGCCGCGCGCCGCGCGCCCGCCATTCCGCCCGCCAGGCGGGCCCGGCTCGGCTCGGCGACGTCGGCACCGTCGGACGTTGGCATCCCGGCACCCCGGCACCGCGACGGCGCCGCGGTCCGCCCCCGGCATCGGGTTCCCGAGGCGAATCCCGGCGGCGCGGGGGACTCGGGGAACGCAGACTCCGCACGCGCTGCCCCCTACGAATGCGGCGGGGGGGGGCGCGGCCGGCGGCCCCCCCCCCACGCGCCGCCGCCCCGTCGCCCCGCCGCGCCGCGAGGGCGCGCCCCGCCGGGCCCCCGGTCCCCGCCAGGTCCGGCCGGAAACCCGCCGCGCCCA
>CALMPF010000047.1 GCA_937871505.1 uncultured Planctomycetia bacterium
GCCCCCCCCCGGGGGGGCGTTGCCGGGCGCGGGGAGGGCGACCGACGGGAAGATGGCGCGAGGGCGCGGCAGGGGTGGCCGATTCGGGGCGGGTCGGGGCGGGTCGGGGCGGGGAGCGGCGCGGTTGCCGGCCGCGCGAAGTTCGGCCTTCCCGGCCGCTGCACCGCTCGCTCCGCGCACGGCCGCGGGATGCCTCGGCAATGGCCCGCGGAGGCGCGGCCGAGGGGCATCGAAGCGATCGAAGCGAGCGCTCAGCGACCGCGCGGGAACATCGTCTCCGCGCGCTTCAACTCGGCCTCGAAGTCGACCTTGCTGCCGGACTCCCACGCGCGCACGAACGCGAACGTCCCCGGGGTGCGGCGATCGGTCGCGGCGAGGGCGAGAATCAGGTCGACCACGCCCAGCGCCGAGCCGTAGACGCGGGCCAAGGACTGGTCGGCGCGGGCCGAGTCCCAGTGGGCGACGGTTGCCCGGGCGACGCCGACGAGCGTCGGCGCGAGATCGCGGCGGAGCGTCGTCGCCCGGTCGGCGGGCATCGTCGTGAGCTGGTTGCGGACGCTCAGGAGCGCCTGCGCCATCGCGTTCATCAGGGGCGACGCGGCGGACTCGCGGCGGATGCGATCGACGAGCTGCGCGAGCAGCTCGGTCTCGGCGCGCAGCGCCACGCCGACCGAAGCGTCGGGGAGGCCCGGAAGAGCGACGATCCGGACGATGGCGCGGAAGGCGTGGAGGATCGGAACCCAGTCGGTCTCCTGTCCCGCATTGGCGGAGAGCCGGCGGGTGGCGCCGTCGATCTGCGCCGGCGTGAGCGGCGCCTGCGCGATCGCGTCCGCAAGGGATGACGAAGCGCGGATGCGAACCGCCAGCCGCGGCTCCCGGGAGGGATCGGAGCGCTCGAGGAGCAGGTCGACCGATTCGGGGGAGCGGAGCGAGGCGATCACGATCAGGGCGTTGATCGTCCGCATCTCGTCGGTTCCCGCGATGATCGGCGCCAGCGCAGGCCGGACGATCGCCGCGTACTCGCGGCGGAAGGTCTCGCTCGCTCCGGGGCGCCCCGGAGGGGTCGAGAGCTCCACCCGCGCTCGGCCGACGCGATCGGGCTCTCCTTCGGCGAGCTGTCGCACCTGCGCGCTGACGAAGGCGCCGAGCCGCGTCTTCTGCTCGGGCGCAAGCGGCGCCGCGGTCTCGATCATCGACTGCGGCAGCGACGAGGCGTCCTGCCCCGCGACCGAGCCCCCGAGCGCCCAGGCCGCGGCGGCGGCGGCGAGCGCCCGGACGATGGGTTGCGGGAAGGCGCTTCGGAAGAGGGTGCGGTTCGGCATCGGCGGGGCGGCGACGGGGAATCGATGGGAGGTGTCCGCTGCGCGGCGCCGGCGGGTCGGTGGCCGGCGTACCGACGCTTCTCCGCCGGTTCGCCGGATGTTCGCGACGGAAAGGGCGGAGTATACAAAGGATGGTCGGCAGGGTGAACGCAGGCCGCATCCCGGCGGTACAGTGCCTCGCTCGCCGTGCCCAGCCTCCTCGTCCATCGCGGGTTCCGCGCCGTCGCTCTGGCCCTCCCGATGCTCGGTGGGGGTCCCGCAGCCGCCGATTCGTCCCTTGCGCCGAGCGCAGCGGACGATCCGGCGGGTGCAGCGTCGACGGTCCCCGACGATGGCGAGGCCCCTCCTGCGGCGACCGGCGCGCTGCCGGCGGCGCCGCCCCCGGCGCTCGGCTCGCCTCCTCCGGCGGTGCGGCCCCGGTACGAGGCGCCGCCGATCGTCCGCAGCCGGATCGCCGACCGGCTGACCGACCTTGCCATCGCCGCCATCGCCACCCAGGTCGGCACCTCGGCGGACGTCGAGCTGGCGCTGGAGGTCGTCCAGCGCGCGGTCGAGATCGATCCTGGGAGCGCCGACCGCTGGCGCGTGCTGCTCCAGCTTGCAGATCTCGCGGATCGGCGCGATGTCGCGTCGCGGGCCCTCGCCCAGCTTGTCCAGCTCGACCCGGACGACGAGGTCGCGCGGCTGCGGCGCATCGCCGACGCGATCGCCCGGAAGCCCACCGCCGAGGAGCAGGTCGCGGTGTACCTCGCGCTGCTCGATCCGGCGCAGCGTGCGCGGCTCGGAGCGCCGGTCGCCTCCCGGCTCGCCACGGATCTCGCCCTGCTCCTTCAGCGCACCGGCGATCTCGACGGCTACGCCCGCTGGCTCGCCGAGGCGGTGGCGCTCGATCCCTCGAACCCCGCGGCGGTCGACGAGCTCGCCGGGTTCTTCGAGCACACGGCGGGGGATGCGGCCGCCTTCGTGGAGCTGATGGTCGCGCGCTGCGTCGCCCAGCCCACCAACCTCGAAGCGCTCGACCGGCTCGGGCGCTTCCTCCTCGGTCACGGGGCGACGGCCGGCGCGGCGCGCATCTTCGATCTGCTCGTCCAGCTTCGCGGCGGCATCCGCAGCGCCGATGTCGGCTTCGTGATCCAGCTTGCGCTGGCCCGCTGGGTCTCCGGCGACCCCGATGCGGCCCTGCGGCTCATCGAGATGCGCCAGCGCGACGGCGACGAGCAGATCCGCCTTCGGCTGGAGGCGCTCCGCGCCGTGCGCGAACAGCAGCGCCCGGAGCGGGACTTCATCGAAGAGCTGGTCGCCGGACTCCCTCCGACGTGGGCGCTCGAGTTCGGCTTGATCGCCGGCGAGCCGGGCGAGGCACTCTCGCTCGAGCGCGTCCGCGCGGCCTCGGCGCCGCTGCAACGGGCGCTGGCCGGAATCCGCGCGGCGATCGAGCAGCTTGCGGGGAGCCCCGCTGCGGCGGCCGCGACGCGCGAGCTCGTCCGGACGATCGAGGCGCACGTCGCGGTGGCGGCTGCGGCGGCGAGCGAGGACGGGCGCGACGTCGATGGGGTCGCCCTCGCCGAGTCGATTCTCGACGATGCCTTCTGGCTGCTCTTCCTCGGCGACGACATGCCCTCGGCGCGGCGCGTCATCGGGGTTGCCCGGCAGTTCTCCGAAACGCCCCCGCCCAACGCGGCGCTCGTCGAGGGCTGGCTCCGACTGCGCGAAGGCCGGCTCGAGGAGGCGGAGGCGATCTTCGACGCGATCGCGGAGAGCGAGCTGCGGGCGCGGCTCGGCCGGGCGGTTCTCCTGCTTGCGCTCGATGCGCAGAACGCCGCCGCCGCGCCGTCGCCGACGGGCGGCCATCGTCTGCGCGCCGCAGGCGACCTGCTTGCCGTCGCCCGCGGCTCCGGTCACCTGCTCCAGGGGGCGTGGGCCTATGAGCGCCTGAGCCAGCTCCTCGGGGCGCGGGCGCCGCTCTGGCCCGACGTGGCCGAGGTCGAGGCGATGGCCGCCACGCTTCCGGCCGGGTTCGACCGGCTGCTGCTCGAGCCGCAGCGGGAGCTCGTCCTCACCGTCAGGCCGGTGGCCCAGGTCTTCGCGCCCTTTGAGCGACCCGAGGCGATCGTCACGCTGAACAATCGCAGCTCCCTTCCGCTGGCGCTGGCGATCGCGGGTCCTCTGAGCCCGATGATCGCGGTGCCCCTCGAAGTGACCCGCCACGGCACGGAGGACGGGTCGGGATCGATGCCGGTGCCGCTCCTGATCGACATCGGGCGCAAGGTTGCGCTCGCCCCGCGCGAGCGCATGGAAGTCCGTGTCGATCTCGGCCGCGGGACCGTCACCGAAGGTCGGACGCTCGGCGCCCTCTCGCGGGATCTGGGGCTTTCGGGCACCTCGATGGTCGTTCGCGGAAGGGCGATCCTGAATCCGGCTGCGGCGGAGCGCTCGGAGCGCGAGAACCGCTTCCTTCCGGGCCTGCTCGGGAGCGAGTCTCCGCCGATCGAGTTCCGGGTCAGCGCGATCCCGTTCGAGACCGGATGGCGCGACGCGGCGATCGAGGCGGTCGCGGTGGTCGATCGGCCCGAGGAGATCGAGATGCTCGCGACGATGACGGCGCGGATCGCGCAGCTCTCCACCGACCGGCTCCAGGCGCTCGGACCCGATCAGCGCCAGATCGTGCTGGACTCGGCCAACCAGCAGGTGACCGCTGTCTCGCTGGCCCTCGAGCAGCTCGACGCTGCGGGCGTCGCATTCGTCGCGCTGCACATGGCGCCGGACCGCCCGCTGCTGGCGTCTGTCGAAGGCTGGCTGCGCGATCAGCGCGATCCCCTGATCCGGCTCGCGACGATGGCATCGCTCGTGAAGAGCCCGCGCGATCCGCTGCTTGCGGAGGTCCGGCGCGGCGACGATCTCGGCCTGCGCCGGATCGCCGAACTGCTCGCGGAGCGACTTCAGGCCGCCGAGGCGGCGGCGGAGCGGTGAGCGCAGTGTCCGTGCGCCCTGGAGCGGAAGGGCCGGCCCGCGCGTGGCGGCGGCTTGCCGCACTGGCGCGGCACCGCGCGATTCGGATCATCGCAGCGCTGATCGGCGTCGGGCTGCTCGCAGCCGCCGTCGCGATCGTGATCTCGCGTCGGCAGGTTCTCGCCGACGCGTGGGAAGCCCTCCGTCGACCCGATCCCGGGGAGATCGCCCTCCTGCTCGCCGCGGTGCTGGGCAATGTCGTCCTCACCGGCCTGATCTTCCGCTCGCTGATGCGGCGCTACGGCGACGTGGGGCGCCTCGAGATGATCGCGCTCATCGCGGCCTCGACGCTGCTGAACGTCGTCCCGGTGAAGCCGGGGCTCTTCGGGCGCATCGCGTGGCACCGCGCCGTCAACGGCATCTCGCCGCTTCACTCCGCCCGGGCGATCGTCGAGGCGGCGGGGATCAGCGCCGCGGCGATCGCGGCGCTTCTCGCGGGGCTCCTCCTCGGGGACTTCATCGGCCTCGACGGGACGGGGCTCGCGGCCGCGGGCCTCGGGGCGGCGCTCTGCGTTCCCGTCGCCGCGGCGGCGATTGCGCCCTTCCGGCCGCTGGCCGGCGCGGCGGCGCTGCGCTGCGCAGATCTCGCGACCTGGGGAGTGCGCTGCTGGCTCGCCTTCGGGCTGCTGGGCATCGAAGTGCCTCCTGCCGTTGCTCTGGCCCTCGCCGCGGCGAGCAACGCGACGACGCTGCTGCCGCTCTTCGGGAACGCCCTCGGGCTTCGCGAGTGGGTGGTCGCGCTGCTGGCACCGATGCTCGCCGGCGTCGACCAGGCCGAGGCGCTGATGGCCGAGCTGATCAACCGTGCCGCCGAGCTGACGATCATGCTCCCGCTGGGTCTCGCCGCCGTCGGCGCGCTGGCGGCGCTGCGGCGACGGATGGGCGTCGCGGCGGCGGCCGGGCCGGGCGCGGCGCCGACTCACGAGACGCTCACTCCGCCGGGGGATCGACGCCCAGATCGCGCACCGTGAAGAGCGCCTCGAAGGCGACGCCCGCAGCCTCGAGGTTCTCCCGCGCGCCCTCGAGCCTGTCGATCGTCGCGATCACCTTGAGGACCAGCGCGCCCGCCTCGCGGAGCGCGCCGACCGCCTCGAGCGCCTGCCCTCCGGTGGTCGCGACGTCCTCGACGAGAACGACGCGGTCCTCCCGGCCGACTTTGCCCTCGAGGAGCTTCGCCGTTCCGTACTCCTTGCGCTGATTGCGCACGAAGGCGCAGGGAATCCCCGAGGCGAGGCTTGCAGCCGTCACCAGCGGGATGCCGCCGAGCTCCGCACCGGCGAGCAGGGTCGTCCCCGGCGGAAGTCTCGCCGCGAACATCGGCCCCAGTTCGCGCAGGATCTCCGGCCGGGTCGAGAAGAGGTACTTGTCGAGGTAGTAGCTCGACGTGCGCCCGCTGCGGAGGGTGAAGCTGCCGCGGAGCAGCGAGATCGCGGAGATCCGTTGAGCCAGCGTGGTCGAGTCGGGCATCCCGGCGATGGTACAGCCGGAGGCGGGTCGATCGGGCCGCCGCTCGACCGCCCCGGGATGCCCGCCGCGCGCCCGGGCACCGCAGCGGGGAGGACGAGCCGAAGTCCGCGACGCGGGGCCACTCGCGGAGTGTGGTGGTGGCGGCGGCATCCCTGCCGATGGACGCGTGCGCGTCCCGCACTCGCCTCACGTCGGGATGCGCGGGTGACAGAACGCCCGTGTGCTCGCCAACGAGCCCATGGCACGGTCGTCGGCGCGGCGCGCGAGCCAAGACACCCGGAGGCAAGAGGCTCCGCGTGCCGCGTTCAGTCGCAGTCCGGGCAGCCGATCGGATGGCTGTGCGCTCCCGCAACCGCGACGAGCGCGGAGGGGCTGCTGCATCCAAGACCGGGCCAGCGGCCGCAGCCCTCAAGCATGTCGCAGACCGTGCTGGTCGCGGTGTAGGGACCGGTCACCGTGACCCACACGCAGGTGTCGGCAGGCACCTCGTCCGAGCATCCGCTCGACGCCGTACTCAGCTTGTAGAACCGCTTCTGGCCCGCCGGACACGCCGGAAGCGAACACAGCCCCGGAAACGCCTGCTCGATGCACACGGTTCCGACAAGCGAGCGCACTGTCCGTCGCGTGAGACCATCGCAGTAGTGGGTGGTGACCACGTAGTAGTCACAGGAACTCGTGACGCTCTCGCCATAGGGATCCTCTCCGAAGATCTCGATGTGGGCGAGTCGATTGGCCTCGAGATCATCGACTCCTTGAGCCGCGAGCTCCATCCAGGAGACGATGAAGGACTTCACCTCCGAATCGTCCGGGGCCGCGGCGACCGGTTGTGGATCCGGCTGCGGTCCCCTCGCGACACCCGAGGGCCAGAGAACGGCGAGGGCCATCGAGGCGGCGATCGTGACTGCGGGCGGGAGGAAGCGGTGCCTGTTGAGAGAGTCCCCCCCCCCCCCCCCAGTCAAGGCAAGGGAGTCAACGGCGAAACGTCGACTGAGTCGCCCTCTCTCCGCTCCCGGCGCGGGGGGGCGTGCCTGACCGGGTGCGTTACCATGCCCGCAATGGCCTCGGTCTGCTTCTACTTCCAGGTTCACCAGCCGTTCCGGCTGCGCCGATACTCGGTCTTCGACAGCGATCCGTTCTACTTCGACAACGAGGCGAACGCAGCGATCATGCGGAAGGTTGCGGAGAAGTGCTACCGGCCGGCGACGAGCCGCATCCTCGACCTGGTCCGGCGACATGAGGGCCGGTTCCGCGTCTCGTTCTCGATCACCGACACGGCGCTGGAGCAGATGGAGCTCTGGGCGCCGGATGTGCTCGACCTCTTCCGTCGGCTGGCCGCGACCGGCGCCTGCGAGTTTCTCGGCGAGACGAGCCATCACTCCCTCAGCTTCCTCTACAGCCGATCGGAGTTCGACGCCCAGGTGGAGCGGCACGAGCGGCGGATCCAGGCGCTCTTCGGACAGGTGCCTCAGGTCTTCCGGAACACCGAGCTGATCTACGGCAACGAGCTCGCGACGCATCTTGCGGCAAAGGGGAGGTACCGCGCCGTCTGCTGCGAAGGCGTCGACGGTCTGCTGGGGTACCGGTCGCCGAACTACACCTACGTCCCGCCCGGCGGCGAGGGGGGCGACCGGCCCGCGATCCAGCTTCTGCTGAAGAACTTCCGCCTCAGCGACGACATCGCGTTCCGGTTCTCCAACCGCGGCTGGCCGGAGTGGCCGCTCACGGCGGAGAAGTTCGCGAAGTGGGTCAACCAGATCAACGGCGACGGCTACATCTGCAACCTCTTCATGGACTACGAGACGCTCGGCGAGCACCAGTGGTCGGAGACGGGCATCTTCGAGTTCCTCGACGCGCTGCCGGAGAAGATCTACGACGTCAACCCGGGTCAGAACGACTTTCTCTGCCTCTCGCAGGTTCCCGACACCTACGCACCGGTGGGGACGTACGACGTCCCGCGCTGGATCTCATGGGCGGACTCCGAGCGCGACCTCTCGGCGTGGCTTGGGAACTCGATGCAGGACAGCGCGGCCGCCGAGCTTTACCGGCTTGAGGCGCCGGTCAAGGCGGCTCACGATCGCGGCGACGAGTGGATACTCGAGGACTGGCGCAAGCTGACCACGAGCGATCACGTCTACTACATGTGCACGAAGTACTGGGCTGACGGGGACGTCCACAAGTACTTCTCGCCGTACGACAGCCCGTACGACGCGTACATCAACTTCATGAACGTTCTGGACAACCTGCGCTCCCGCGCGGGCGCGTGAGCCGGCCCACGCGCCTCGCCGGCACACGGCGAGTCCGATGCGGTCGGGTCCGGCCGGTCCGAGGCGGTCCCGTCTCGGACCTCGTGCGCTCCTGCGCGCCGGGGAGCGCCCTCGGCGCAGGCTTCCGGAGGCGGCGCGGCGGCGTCGCGCACGGCGGCGGATTGACTCTCGGGAGGGTCCGTGCCATCATGGCCCACGTTCCCCGGTCGCGTACCCAAGTGGTCCAAGGGGACGGATTGCAAATCCGTTATTCGTGGGTTCGAATCCCACCGCGACCTCTCCCGCCACGCTCGCCCTCTGGGCCCCCTCCGCTGGGTGTGGCCCACTGGGTGTGGCCCACTGGAGGCAGTCCGCTGGGCCTCTTCCCCCGCGGGTGCCTTGCCGATCGGCGAGGCACCCTGCGCCGGAGCGCTACGCCAGCCGGGTCAGCGTCCAGCGGGCGCACTCGCCGCTGCGTCCGGCGCGCGAGCGGATCGTGAGTCGATCGCCCGGTGCGAGGATCACCGTCATCGAGGTCGAGGCGGGTCCCGCGCGTTCGGAGTCGGCGCCCGGCGAGCGGCTGCCGGTGGTGCCCGGCGCGGTCCCTCGTTCGCCGAGCGCGATGGTGCGGCTGCCGAGCGAGAGGCTCTCGCCCGGGCCGCGCTGGAGCCTGACGCTCGAATCGCCGGCGATCGCGAAGGCCGCCTCGCCCGAGGCCGGGTCGTACAACGCCAGCGTGGCGGAGACGGGCACGTCGAGGCCGCGCACCAGCCGCGCAGTCTCACGGAGCATCAGCGCGGGGTCGTCCGTGGTCGAGGCCAGGCCGCGCAGGAGTCCGCGGACGGCGAGCGCCGCGCTCGAGCCCTGAATGCCGCCGCCCGCCGCTCCGATCGCCGCGAGCACGAGGCGGCCGTCGCGCCGAACGAGACCATCGACGAGATCCCCATCGGGAGCGAGCTCGTCGACGCCGGAGCGCTCGAGAACGTATCGGGGGGCGTCTGCGCGAGCGTCGTCGACCGCGTGCGCGCCGATCAGCCCGATCACGCCGCGCGGAGTCGCCGCCGCACCCAGCGACGCGGCGCGGCGAGCGCGGGCCTCCGACGGCGCTGACGTTGCGGTCGCCGACGGCGCTGACGCAGCGAGCGATCCCGTCTTCGCGCCGGTCCGGGTGCGGTCTCCTGGAGGGACTGCGGCGGACGTGGCGGTCGCAGCAACCGCCGCGGGGCCCCCCCCCCAGGGCGGGGCGCCCGCACCGGGCCCCGGCCCCCGCCCCGGCCGGACCCCCCCCCGCCGGCGGGGCGGGTCGCT